>JBOHFR010000016.1:0-77474 GCA_050699715.1 Pseudonocardiaceae bacterium | reverse complement strand
CGGCCGACCCGAGTTGATCACCAACTCTACCGCCTCGGCCTTGTACTCCTGGGTATATCTCCGGCGCGTCGATCCCACTCAGGACTCTCTCCTTATAGACAGTCATACCACTTCGGTGACTGTCTACAGAAGCGGTGGGGGTCCAACTTGCCGACCAGGCACCTCGGTGGACGCGTCTACATCGTGACAGCGCTGCTGCACGAGCTCATCTCCAACGCTGACAACAGGAGCGTGGCGTGATGTCCAAGGGGAACCGGCGGCGCGTGCCCGGGATCACGGTCTACCAGCGCGGCAAGAAATGGGCCTACACGATCTATGGTGAGCCGGACATTCTCACCGGAAAGCGGGAACGCTTCAACAAGGGCGGATTCGCCTCGGAGGACGAAGCCTGGGCCGGTGCGTTGAAGAAGCACTCCGAGATGGAACGGGGGCGAAGGGTCAAGCCTGGCGCGCGCACTGTCGAGCAGTTCTTCAGCGAGTGGCTCGCCAGCACCAAGTACGCGCTGAAGCCGTCCGCCTACGCGAACTACTCGACCAACGTCGCTGCCTACATCGTTCCGAGCATCGGCGGCCGGCGACTCCAAGATATCTCGGTCCCTGTGCTCAACGCCTTCTACGTGCACCTGCTGGAAGCGGGCAGGGTCAAGACGGACACTAATAGCACGATGTACGAGTACTGGAGGACGCATCAGAACCGGCGGAACGGGCTCAGACCGACGCCGACGGAACTCAGCAAGGCATGCGGCACGTCCTACCAGTCCGCCAAGGAAGCCGTCACGCGCTACCGGCGTGGCCGGATACCGACCGAGTACCAAGCCGGGCTATCGCCGAAGTCCGTCCGTAACGTGCACCGGCTGATCCACCGTGCGTTTTCGGATGCCGTCGCTTGGGACTATACTGTCGCTCAACTCCGGTGTTGAGCCGAAGATCCTCAGCGATCGGGTCGGGCACTCCAACCCGAACGTCACCTTCCAGATCTACTCGCACCACTCGACGGGCCAGGACCAAGCCGCCGCCGAGCTCATCGGCCGGTTGATCGCGGATGCACTCGGAGGGGATGCGCCGAGGGACGGCTGATCAGCCGCCTTACTACCGTTCTTACTACCGAGGCACGAAAACGGCCCGCCAGATGATCTCTGGCAAGCCGTTTTCCCTGGTAGCGGGGGCAGGATTCGAACCTGCGACCTCTGGGTTATGAGGCGCATAAACCCGCGTCCCGCCCGTCTCCGCGCGTCCCTCACGACCGCGCTGACCTCGCGGGACCCGTCCGACCCGTCTCAGCCGCAGCACCCGGTTCCGAGGCGGCGCCAGCCGTCCCGTGACTATCTCCGTGCACAACCAGCCTTGCATCAATCCGGCTCGTCGGGTCGTCAGCCGGGTTCCCGTCGGACGGTTCTTGCCTTCCCACCGACGGGTACCACGAGTCGCGCGCTTCTGAACGGTAGCGAGCGTGGTCTCGTGGCGGACGGCCTGGCCGGTCCGACTGGACTTCGGGTGCGTACAACACACCGACGGTCCCACCGGGTGTACCCAGCGCGCCGCCGATGGCCCAGGACCGATGCTGACCAGTCTTCGCTCTGCGTTCTCAGTTCTCAACCGTTACCCGCTCCTGCGGTAACGTCACCCCCCATGAAATTGAGCGAGGAGGAGGCTCTCGACCGGTTCCAGTCAGCACGGGTGGCTCACCTGGCCACAGTTAATGCGGCCGGCCAGCCCCACCTCGTGCCAGTGACCTTTGCCCTGTGGAGTGCCATCGTCGTGATCGCTACTGACCACAAACCGAAGACCACGACCAACCTCAGGCGACGGCGAAATATCCAGGAGACCGGCCGTGTCTCACTGCTGACAGACGACTACGACGACCACGACTGGTCCCGGCTTTGGTGGGTCCGAGTGGATGGCACAGCTCGTCTCGTCGACGACGAGCAAGAGCGTGCCGAGGCGATCCGGCGGCTCTGCGACAAGTACCGACAGTACCGCGCGATCCCGCCGGCAGGGCCGGTTACCTGGGTGGACATCGACGCACTGACGAGCTGGGCGTACCAGGGCTGACGGGCGGCTGCACCCCGTCCGGCCATAGTCTTGAGGTTGCGTACGCAAGCGATGTCTGGAGTCTCTGGTGACGACTGATCTCCCCCCTTTTCGCGCGATCGCTAACGCGCTCCGAGGCGACATCCTAGCTGGCCGTGTTGCCCCGGGTGAGCGACTTCCGTCCGAGAACGACCTCGCGGAGCGCTACGAGACCACCCGCGCTACCGTCCGGAAAGCGATCGCGCTGCTCCGCTCGGAGGGGCTTGTGCTTACTGAGCAGGGGCGCGGTGCGTTCGTCCGACCACGACCGCACGTCAAGATGCTTCTGACCGGTGCGAACTACCGCACACGGAGAGACAGCGGACAGAGCAACTTTAACGCCGAGGCCGCCGCCCAGGGACAGCACGCGACTCAGCGGCTTCTCGTCGTCGAGGAAGTGCCCGCGCCTGTCGAGATTGCCGACCGACTCCACGTCTCACCTGGTACAACCGTCATCGTACGGCGGCGGTTGTTTGTTATCGATGACGAACCGATGCAACTCTGTGACGGTTACTACCCTACGACCGTTTTTCGAGGAACCGCAGTCGCCCAGCCGCGACGCATCAAGGGCGGCGTCCACGCGGTCATCGAAGACCCCGCCGGCCCGGTCCGAGCTAGGGTCACCCAGTTCATCGAAGACTTGACCGTGCGTCTGCCCGTACCAGAGGAATCCGATGCTCTAGCTATCCCGGAGGGCGTACCCGTGGTTCGCGTCCTCCGTACAGCGTACGACGCTCATGGCCTGGCGCTAGAAGTTCTTGACTCCCTGGTGCCAACAGACCGGTACGCCTTCCGGTACGTGATCGACGTCCCCCGACGTTCACCGTCGCCTCACCACCCGCACTCCGCTTGCATATGCAGGCAGACGTCGCCACAGTAGCTTGCATACCCAGGTTGGTGGGCACAAGGGCCCCCAACGTAAGGAGCCCCAGCCGGTGCAGCAACACCGTCTGGGGCGGACATCGATCCGTGGAGGGTCTCGATGCAGGTTGAGGGTACCCGGACGTACCGGGTGAGGGATGCGGCGGGGCATTTTGATGTGTCGGTCGCGACGATCTAAGATCCTTCTGACTTCAGTGAATGACCAATGTTAGCGGCGCTCGGCTACCACGAGCATGAATAACGGCTTGGTAAAAGTTTTGCGCCACCATTCGTCGTTCTTAACCTGCTCGGGCGTTGGGTGCGGCTCCGACAAGTGTGTGACGACGTAGCCGCTACCCGTCAGGAGAGAGAAATAGTATTCGAGTGACCGGAAGTTCATGTGTACCTCGCCTGGTGATTCGATCCCAGCGACGTTAAACTTCTCGTCGATCTGCCGAGTGCTAAAATAGACGTCTACCGGGATGTCGCCGTAGTCACCCCTACCGGCGTAAGCGGTGTAGAAACATGGGTGCAGCATAAGCAGCACGAGCCTGCCCCCGGAGTTCGTCACGCGCCCGAGCTCATTAAGCGCCGCCTCAGGTCCAGCCACGTCGCTCATCACGTGGTTGCACACAACGACATCGAACTGATTGTCAGAGTAAGGGATAGCCTCCAGGCTTGCGACCTGGTACTCGATTGTGAGACTCCGACGGTCCCGTTCCTGCTCTGCTGCGCCGATCAATGCCGCGGAAGTGTCGATGCCAGACACCGCCGCGCCGCGCACGGCGAGGTAGCGCGAGAGATAGCCCTCACCGCACCCGCCATCAAGGACGGTAAGACCGGCGCACGGTCCGATGGCGCCGAGGACCGCGGCGTCCGTCAGGTCAGTTCGGAAGCGATCGAGGCCCTCCCGGATGATCTTGACCCAGAACTCGGCATTCTCAGCGTAGGTATCCTGGTCACCAGGCATATTCACGCGACTCTCTCCAACCGTCACTCGGCGCGTCGTTCTCCACCATGCGCAGGATCCTCTCACACGCGTTGCGGGCCGCCGGTTCCACGCATCGCTCTAGCCGAGTCCGGAGGGCTCTGGTGAGCTGGAGTAGTCGTGCACCAAACGTCGGGTCCCGCCGCATCACAGTCGGAATGGAGGTCTCGGCCAGATAGAACAGATACGCGTCATTGTACTGTTCGACTTCGCGAAGGATTTCCGAAGCTGTGTGCCGGAGCACCAACGAGCGCGGCAGCGAGAAATCCGAGGTAACCCTCGCGTCATGCGTGAATGTGGGAAACGCCCAGCCCTCTACGATTGACAACAAGGGCGAGCTGGCGACCTCACGGCAGTAGCGCTCGGAAAGCTCCAGATCGTCTGTGGCCATAATTCTGCCGATAGCGGTACTCCGGAAGATGAGCGCGCTATGCCGCCTAATAAGGGCCGCTACTGAGGCGCCCTCATCGGGGACGTCGCCCGTGACTCGTACGACGTGGTGCATCAAGTTCGCCTGTGCTATGATGGCGTGGAAGGAGTTCTTTCGGGTATTGAGCTGTCCGATCATGTCGATCGACGCGGTGACGAGTACGGCGACGTCGTTTAGTAACCCGCTCGTCACTGAAGTATCGAATAGTAGACCCAGAGCGAAATCCCGGTCACGTCCCCAAAATCTGGCCAGCAGCGCCGCAGCTCCTCCGGCATCGCCGCCAAGGATTCCGATAGCGGCCTCCAGTGCGTTGCTGAGGTACTGTTCAGGGACGTGTTTTTGCTGCACAAGACGGCGGAACACGGCCGGGTTCACATGCACACCACTGCGAGCTAGGTCCTCAACCAGTCGACTCCTGCGGTCTGCTAACGAGAACCCGACGACGTATTCACCAACGCCAGGTAGCACGGACACGATCGCCTGGAGTGATTTTCCCGTCACCCGGTCGAGCCACTGCGGATCGTCCCAGAGGCGAGAGACGGTGCTCCCTTCGAGCCCAGCCAAGAACGCGACGTCTGACATGAGAAAACCGGAGTTCTCGGCTATTCTTGCGAGAGATCTCTGCTCAGCTGGCATTCCAGGTTCCACCTTAGATCGGAGCTTTTCCACGCCAAGTATAGCGCACCTGTCCGGTATAAGCCAAGGGCAGTGGCGCGTGCGCAACCGCCCGGCGTGTGGCGCGACCGGGGTGCCTAAACGCACTCGTTAGCGCCTTCCGAAGGCCGCAGCCCGACAGTGGTACTTCCATTGAAAAGGAATGGAGGGCCACTGATGGACACGAGCGGGACACCAACAGACCCAGTTCAAGAAATCCGCGGCGTTGATGGCGTGCTCGGCCGAACCCGCCGGATGGCCTGGCTCTGCGAACAGCTGGCACAGGCTCCTCCGATCGGCACCGCTCGGCTCGACCTGATCCGGCCACTGCTCGGTACGGGGGAGGTGGCCCGGTGACGGGCCGGCGGGGGGTTCCTGAGGAGCGGACGGTGGAGGCTCGGTCGCGGAACCGGGATCGGCTTGCTGAGGTGTACCGGGAGTACCGGCCGTTCATGGCGCGGTACATCACCTCGCGGGTGGGTGAGCGGGAGCGGTCCGTGGTGGAGGATCTGACGCAGGAGACGTTCATTCGGGCCTGGCCCTACCTGAACAAGGTTGCGGTCACCGAGGACCGGCCCTTGTACGGGTGGCTGGCGAGCGTGGCTCGGTCCGCGCTGTCACACCATCACAGTCAGGATTACCGCGCGAACCAGCAGCGGGACGCTGAGGACCCAGCGGGGCCGGAGTCCGGTGTGTGGAACCGGATGGCCCCCGTCGCGGGGGAGGCTGACGAGGGTGACCCCCGGATTGCGGCCCTCACCGCGGCGATGGAGGTTCTGCCCCCGAAAATCCGGGAGGCGGTGGAGCTCCGGGTCGCCCACGGCATGGTTCTCGATCATGTCGCCGTGGAGCAAGGAGTCTCCAAGACAACCGTCCGCTCCCGCATCGACCAAGGTCTCGCCATGTTGCGGGATCACCTGGCGGGCGTGACGCCCGCACCCGCCCCGGCGTCGGCGAGGCCGGACCCGATGGCGCGGGCGCGCCGGGCGGTGGCTGAGGCTCACAGCCGGGTCACTCCGGGCGCGGGTCACCCTGGCCCTAAGCCGGTGGCGAGCGCCTCGGGTGGCGAGGACACGGCAGCGGACTCCGTGGCGCGCGCGCGTGACGCCGTGGCCCAGGCGCACCAGCGAGTCGCCGCCGATGCCAGCCGGCGCAGCGATGACGCGGCCCAGGCGGGGCGGGTGGCCCGGTGGTACGCCGAGGACCAGGCCGCGCAGCGCGGGAGTGACGCGGGGAGGGGTGCGTGGTGACCGGGCCAGGGCCGGGGTCGGGCGATCCGCTGGCCCGTGCGCGGCGCGCGGTGGCGGAGGCGCATCGCCTCGTCGCTGAGGGTGAGACCTGGTACGCGGGGCAGGCGGGGGTGCCCGTCGGTGACGGGGACCCCGGTGGGGACCCGGTGGCCCGGGCGCGCAGGGCGGTGAGCACCGCGCGGCGGTGGGTCACTCGGGGTGAGCACCGGCTCGCCCAGGACACGGCCCAGGCGGGGCGGGTGGCCCGGTGGCACGCCGAGGACCAGGACCGCGAGCGGGAGCGGGGCGACACGACCGACCGGGGTGCGCCGTGACCAGCCACCCGAGCACAGGCCCGGGGCTCCTCGAGTCGCCACGGGTACCGGTGGCGGTGGTGGAGCTGGCGTGCACGGGGTGCCAGCGCGTGTACACCCCCGCCGTGGCTGATTTCCGGGCCGGCACCACCGGCTGCCCGCACTGCGGCGGCTGGACCTGGATCGCCCAACTCACCACAGCCAACCCCTGATAACCAGCGCTGGCCCGGCGGTCATGCCGCACCACGCACTCGCCGGGCCGGCGTCCCCCACCGCTTCCCATTGATCGAGGAGAACCCTTATGGCCACGTCAACCAACCGTGTGAGCACGGTCCACAGTGGGCGGTCACGATCCAGTCCCCCTGACGCGAAGTCGGGTGCGGCCTGGCGGGATCGGGCGGCGTGCCGGGCCGTGGACCCGGAGCTGTTCTTCCCGGTGGGGGACTCCGGGCCAGCGCTGGCGCAGGTCGCGGAAGCGAAGGCAGTCTGCGCGCGCTGCCCGGTCACGGCGCAGTGTTTGGCGTTCGCGCTCCTCGCGATCCCGGAGGGCGTCGCGGGTGGGCTCACGTCCGCCGAACGGCGCCACCATCACCGGCGGTCCCCCTCCCCCGCAGCCCGCGCGGTGGGCGTGAGCAGCCCCCGGGAGCGGGGGGTGACTCCGGGTGTGGTGGCCGAGCTGATGACCGGGCACCCCGTGCCAGGGGCCTCACCCATCGAGTTGGAGCGCGCCGCGATCGGATTGCACACCTCGGGGCACGGCGCCCGATCCGTCGCCACCCGCCTCGGTGTCGGGGAACGGCGAGTGCACCGCTGGCTGCGCCGCCACCGCACCACCACACCCCTCACCCCACCCACCGGCACGGCGCCGGTGCGCGCATGACCGCCGACCGTGACGGGGACGCCGGCGCCTACGCGAGCGCGAGCTCCGTGTCGGGCCTGGCCCGCGAGCTCGACACGCTCCGCACCGAGTTGGCCGCGCTGCGCGGGGTGCCCGACACGCTCCATGAGCTGGCCGCTTTGGTGGCCCAGATCGCCGACACCACCACTGCCACTCCTCCCGCTGGCCCGGCGGGTGGGGTCGGGGTGCCGTCGTGGCTCGACCTGCCCACCGGCGACCTGCCGCTCGCCCTCGCGGTGCTCGCGGAGCTAGCCGGGTGGCTGGAGGTGGTGTACCTGCGCTACTCGGACGCGGCGGCGGCGTTGCCGGGGTGCTGGTTGTGGCACCCCGACGTGGTGGAGGAGCTGCTGTGGCTGATGCACGCCTGGCTCGCCGCTTACCGCACCGACAAGGCCCCGGTGTCGCTGGCGGCGGACTGGCACGACCGGTACCGACCCGGAGTCGTCCGCCGCATCACCGCCACCACCGGCGGCTGCGAACCGCTCCGCCACCAACCCGACGGTGACCGAGCACCCACCCCCGCACTCACCGTCCCCGGCGCCGGGACGATCGAGCCGCTCGCCACCTGGTGGGCCACCCACCGCACCCACGCCCCACCCCAGCCCACCCGCGAGCACCTCGCGGACGCCGAGCGAGACCACCAGGCCCGTTACCGGTGACCCGCTCCCCCGTGTGGCTCGCCGGACTACTCGTAGCACTCGGGGCGGGAGCCGCCACCGCGCACGGCCTCACCGAGGTCGCCCTCGCCGCCGGCACACCCACCGCCCTCGCCTGGCTCTACCCCCTGATCACCGACGGCCTCGCGCTGGTCGCCTACGCCACCACCGCCCGCCTCACCAGCCACGGGCGGTACTACGCCTGGACCGTCGTCGTGGCCGCCGCAGGCCTCTCCGGACTCACCCAGGCCACCTACCTCGCCGGGGGCGTCCACACCGCCCCACCCGGACTGCGGTTCGCGATCGGAGCCTGGCCCGCCCTCGCCGCCGCCACCACTGCCCACCTCCTCCACCTCCTCACCACCCACCCCCCACCCGCGCTCACTCCCCCAGGGGCGACCGGCCACGAAGCGCACACCCCGCCAACCCGCCCGGTTGTACAGCCCTTGAACAGCCATGTGAACGCTGTCACCGCCGTTGAACACCCCGTTGTACGGCCACTGGGGCCAGGTGCACCGGCAGGCGCGGCACCCGCGCGGCACCGCGCCGAGACCATCGCCCGGGACCACGCAGCCCGCACCGGGAGCCTTCCCACCGTCACCGACCTCATGACCCACGCCCGCGTCGCACGCGGAACCGCCGCAGCAGCACTCAAAGCCCTCAGAGAGCACCCCACAGCGCACCCCACGGCGCACCCCACCGGGGAACCCACCCCCACGACGAGAACAAACCAGTGATCCAACACCTGGACACGACCACGAAGCACGCACAAGGACCAGGACAAGCACCACCAACGGCAACTCAGGAATCCCCTCAAAGATCCGCACAAAGCTCGAACCCCAGGACACAGAACACCAAGACCGAGGACACGACGAGATGATGAAATTTCAATCAGACAGGAACAACCCCACAACACACCCGAGGATCAAAGGCGAAGCGGACCGAGGCATCACGATCCGATGGGGCGTGCGGGCTGTCGCCCGCCGCCATCCAACGACCCCGCGTGGTGATCTTGCCAACCTGGGTTTGGATCTTGTGTGTGGGGGTGGGGGCCGGTGCTGACGATCCATCCGGGGCATTCGGTGGATTACTACCTCAAAGCGGTCGCCACGGGCCGGGAGGGGTACTACACAGGCGCTGTGGCGGAGGGGGAACCCCCAGGGCGCTGGTACGGAGGAGGGGCCGCCCGGCTTGGCTTGGCGGGGTTGGTGGATGCCCAGGACATGACGGGGGTCTTCAAGCACTTCGTTGACCCGCGTGACGCGGAGCGCTTCACGGACCCGGAGCGTTGGAGTGAGGCCGACACCTTGGGGCACACCGGCCGGCGCTACCTGACAGCTGAGGAGTTGTACGCGGCGGCGCTGCGGATCGAGCCGGGGGCGGATGCTGAACGCCGTGCTGAACTCCACGTGAACGCGGCCAAGGCCGCCCGGCACAACGTCGCGTTTTTCGATCTGACGTTCAGCGTGCCGAAGTCGATGTCGGTTCTGCATACCGCGTTCGAGCTGCGGGAGCTCGACGCCCGCCAGGCCGGGGACCTTGAGGCGGCGCTGGCGTGGGGCGCGCACCGGGCGGCGGTGGAGGACGCGGTGTGGGCGGGGAACAACGCGATGCTCGACTACCTCTCGACCAAGGCCGGCTACTCCCGCGTCGGGCACCACGGGGGCGGGGATGGGCGGTTCATCGACGCCCACGACTGGACCGTCGCTTCGTTTTTTCAGCACGACTCCCGGGACCACGACCCGCACCTCCACATCCACAACACCCTCTTGAATCGCGTCCAGTGCGCTGACGGTGCATGGCGCACGCTGGACTCACGCGGTTTGCACCGGTGGCGCCCGGCGGGCGCGGCGGTCGGTGAGCGGACCGCCAGCGAACACCTGACGCGGTCGATGTCGGCGCGGGTGGCGATGCGCCCGGATGGCAAAGCCCGGGAGGTACTCGGGGTCGCCACGGAGCTGATCGAGGCGCACAGTTCCCGTGCCCGCGCGATCAGCCCGAAACTCGCGGAGCTTGTCGCGGAGTACGAGGCGGTCAACGGGCGCGCCCCGAAGGGTAAGGCCCTCACTGCCCTGAATAGGGAGGCGGCGGACAAGACCCGACAAGGCAAGTCCCGAACCGGGCTGGACCGGGAGGAGTTCCTGCGGCGGGTGGACCGGGACTCGTTCACCACAACCGGGAGCGGGCTAAGGCGGGTCGCCGAGGATGTCGTGGCCCTGGCCGGTGAACCCGTGGAGGCGCAGCCGTGGTCACCGTCGGCGGTGATCCAGACCGCGACGGCCGCCGTGCAGGACAAGCACGCGGGGTGGACCGAAGCGAACTTCATCCGCGAGGCCAACAACGAACTCCCCGACTACATGGGGGGCTTGGACGGGGCGCAGGTCGCCGCCCTGCTCGACGGCCTCTTCGCCGACGCCCGGCCGCAGGTGCAGTCACTGAAGGCCGACACACCGGGCCACCACGCCCTGCCAGGTTCACACCGGCTGGCGAACGGGACATCCGCCTACGAGGAGCCCGGTGGAGAGCTGTACTCCACCCTGGAGCATCTCCGCACCGAACGAGTCCTGCGAGACGCGACCGCCCGCAAGGGCGCACCCGCGCTCCCGCCACGCGCCGCGACGGGGTTCGTGGCCGCCCTGGCCAACTCCGGGATCAACTTGGGTGAAGACCAAGCCGCCGCCGTTGTCGGGGTGTTGACGTCCGGGTCGATGGTCGAGTCCCTGGTCGGCCCCGCCGGCACCGGGAAATCCTTCGTCACCGGGCTCATCGCTCAAGCCTGGCAAGACCCCACCCTCTGGGATGGCCAACAGCACCATGCGGTGGGGTTGGCGACCACGGAGAACGCCACCCGCGTCTTGCAAGGCGAGGGTCTCAACGCCCGCAACATCGCCCAATGGCTCGCCATCCAAGACCGCCTCGCCACCGGCCGCGCCCACGGGGATGACGAGGCGTGGCGGCTCTCCGACGGGGACCTCGTCATGATCGATGAGTCCTCCATGGTGGACACCCCCGCACTGGCCGCCGTGCATGACCGGGTCGCCGCCGCCGGGGCCAAGCTGTTGCCGACCGGGGACCACCGCCAGCTCGCCGCGATCGGCGCCGGGGGCGCCATGGAACTGATGGTGCAGACCGGCGTGTCGTATGAATTGACCGAAGCCCGCCGGTTCACCCAGGACTGGGAACAAGCCGCGTCGTTGCGCCTGCGCGCCGGGGACGCAACAGTCCTCAACGACTACCACAAACACGGGCGCCTCATCGACGCCGGCACGATCGAGCACGCTGAGGACTCCGCCGCCACCGCCTGGCTCGCCGACACCCTCACCGGGCGGCATTCCCTGCTGACCGTCACCTCCAACAACCAAGCCGGCCGGCTCTGCGCCAAGCTCCGCGCTGAGTTCATCAAACTCGGCACCGTCGAGGAGCCCGGCGGGGTACCGGTCGGGGTGCAGGGCAACTACGCCAGCGCCAACGACCTCGTCCAAGCCCGCCGCATCGCCCGCCACCTCACCGGCTACCAGGGCAACACCACCGGACCGATCAACCGCCAGCAATACCGCGTCCTCGCCACCCGCGACGACGGGGGCCTCGTCGTCGCCCCAGTGCTGGGCCGCCACGCCGACGGGCACGAGGAGCACGGGGCGAAGCTCACTTTGCCCGCCGGCTACGTCCAGGAGCACATCGAACTCGGCTACGCCGCCACCGAGTACTCCATCCAAGGCGTCACCGTCGACACCGGGCACAACCTCACCACCCCCACCACCAGCCGGGCCGCGTTCTACATGGGCATGACCCGAGGCCGGGAGCGCAACACCGCGCACATGGCCACCCGAACCGTCCCCGACACCGACGCCCCCACCGGCACGGTCCACGACGCCATCCACCGCAGCCCGACCGCCATGCTCGCCCTGTCCTTCGACCGCGATGAACCCGAGCGCAGCGCCCTGGCCACCATGGCCACCTCAACCGCCGAGGCCCACTCGGTACGAACCCTCATCGAGCGCATCGCCGGCTTCGCCGCGCACTCCACCGCCGGGCGCACCGCGACCTGGCTCGACCAACTCACCGACCAGGGGCACCTCACCCCCCACCAACGACAGCGGATGGCCGCCGAAGACGGCGCCCCCACCCTGTCCCGGGTCTTACACCGCGTCGAACTCGCCGGGCGCGACGCCTACCAGGTCCTCCGCGACACCATCACCGCCCGCTCACTCGGTGACGCCCGGCAACTCACCAACGTCATCCACGACCGCATCACCACCAACCCCGCCCTGTCCCTGGACCCCATCGGCGACTCCCCCACCCAATGGACACCCACACTCACCAACCCCGAAGACCAACGCTTCCTCGACGTCCTCGCCCAGGCCGCCACCGCCCGCCGCGACCAACTCGCCGAGAACGTCGCAGAACACCAACCCACCTGGGCCACGACCGCATTCGGGCCCCTGCCCACCGACCCGCAGGAACGCGACGCGTGGACGCGGCGCGCCGGGATCGTCGCCGCACACCGCGAGCTCACCAGCCACGACGACCCCACCAGCCCACTCGGCCCACCACCGAAACCCGGGCAGGTGGAGCACTACGCGTCGTGGTTCGCCGCCTCCCGCGCGCTGGGGCACCCCGCCACCGACACCGAGGAGATGCGCATGAGCGACGGACGACTCCGGATGCGGATCCGCGCCTACGAACGCGAACAACTCTGGGCACCACCCCGGGTCGCCAACGACCTCGCCGGCACCCGGCAAGCCGCCACCACCCACCGCAACCACGCCACCCTCTGGACCGCCCAAGCCCACGCCACCACTGACCCCGACACTCGCGAGCGGCTCCACCAGGACGCCGCCGACGCCACCGCCCTCGCCGACCTCCTCGACACACGAGTCAGCGACCTCACCGAGATCGACGAAATCTACGCAACCTGGCGAGTGGAAACCGCACACACCCGCGCCAACCACGACCGCGCCCGCACCGAACTCGCCAACCGCCACGCCACCAACCCGCCACCCGATGACACCACCAGCACCACCGACTGGCTCGCCCACCAAGCCACCGCCCAACAAGCCGAAGACCCCCACCGCGACATCCACGACGAACACGAACTCACCGACACCACCCCATCACTCGACGAACTAGCCGCTCTCGACCACGCACCCGGCCCCATCGAGACAGCGCCACCCGACATCCGTGAGACCGCCGAAACCGACCCCACCCGCAGCTCCGATACCACGGTCCGCGTCCCCACCGGGCAGGAAACCGCCGACTACCTCACCCGCACCCGCCGCGCCCTCACCGAAATCCAGCAGCGACGTGTAGACGAACAACGCCATGCCTCAGAGCTGGCCAACTCCCCCCACCACGCCTACTCGGACTACAACGACCACTCGGCTGACCACGAGCAGTCCACCGCCCACACCCCCGAGATGGTCATCGACGGCACCCCATGACCACCCGCGCCCGCCCGTACCCGCGTCTCCAGGACCGCGCCACAGCCATGACCCGCCCCTCAGACCCCGGTGGGCACGGGCCCTGGACGGACCTTCCGCCACTGCTCAACCGCCTCCGCCAGCTCCCGACGCTCCCGCCCCTCCTCAGCCGCCCGCCACAATGCCGATTCCGGATTACGACGCACCGTGAACACCTCAGTCCCCGGAACGATCGACCCATCCACCGCCCGAACAGGCAACTGAATCGGCGGATCAGAGCGCTCACCCACCAACCAGCCCAACGTGCGCCACACCCCATGCGCCCACCACGGAACCTGCCCACCGGTCCGCCGCTGCGGGATACCGAGCCGCGCCCTCTCCTCCTCAACCACGACAGGACGCCCTGCAGCCAGACACAACGCAAGCCACGATTCCCAGACCGCCCCGCCCGGAGTCACCAGACCCTCACTGCGGGTAATAGGCGCCGGATCCCGCCCGATCAACCAACACAACGCCGCACACTGCCCCCGCGCCTGCACACACTCCGTGATCTCCGCCAACCGGAACGCCATCCCCCCATACTCAGCAACCTCACCCACCGACGGAACCACCCACGCCGGCACCACCTCACGCCACGTATTCCCCACCATCCCCCCAAGTATGCGCCAACACCCCGGCAACCCACCGGGGAAACGACCGCGCTCAAGGCCGCGCGGGCCAAGAAGCTACGCGGACCCGCCTACGGCGGGACGGTGCTCCTGGCCCCGAGCTTCGCACGGCCGCACTCACGGTCAAGGGCACGCGAAGCTTCTTGGCCACCCCTGCGGGGCCGCTGCGCTCGCCCAAGATCCTTCGCTCTTCGGCCCTTGACCGTGAGCCTCCGCGGCCATGCGCGGCGCTCGAAGCGGCAGCGGGGAGCACCCCGCCGCCCCCTCACGGGGCCAGGAGCACCGCACCACCAGCCCCCACACAACCCCCAGCCTCCGGCGGCCGGGGCGCCGCCCCGAACCCCGACACCGCTGCGGAGAGGGGGGAAGGTCACCAGGCTGGTTGCCTCCTCACAGCGCGGACAAGCCCTGCCAGGCGGCGGGCCACTCCGCGCAAGGGACACCCCACCCTTGCACTCCGGACCCACCGCCCGGCAGCCCCACAGGGGCGCCGCAAGGAGACAACCACCCCAGCGCACTTTTACAGGCGCAAACACCTTCACCCGACTCGTGACACCCCCGGACTGCGATGGCACCCGCTTAGCGGTCCGCAAAAAACCGCCGTCCATCCCGCGAATACACCGCAACATCCGAGAGGAACTCCCGTGAGTGCGACTGACAAGAACCTCGCCCAGACAGAGTTACCAGCGTTGATCCCGGTTCCGACCGCTGCCCGGTTGCTTGGACTGAGTAGAGCCTCTGCATACCGTTACGCCGCGTCTGGGGAACTTCCGACAAAACGTTTCGGGCGGCGCGTCTACGTCATCACCAATGAGATACGTAGCCTCCTCGCAGTGGAGCCCGCGCACCGGGCATCCGATCCGTCGTCAGCAGCCTGAGCAGGCCGTAACAGGTGGGGGAGGTCGTCTCGCATGCGTGGGAGCGTAACGAAGTACGGGGCGGGCTGGCGGTACCGCGTGGACCTCGGGCCAGATCCTCTAACCGGGAAGCGTCGCCAAACGGCGAAAGGGGGTTACAGTACGAAACGTGAGGCCCAGCGGGCGTGTTCCGCCGCTATCGAGCTGCTCTCGCACGGTCAGTTCGTCAAACCGGCCAAGCGCACTGTAGCGGAGTTCCTCGAAGAATGGATCGCTGGTCGTAAACTCACCATCGAGGGAACAACATGGGTAGGTTACCGTAGTTATCTGACCGCCTACGTACTCCCGAGCATCGGCAGCACCAAGCTGCAAGACCTCGATGTCGCTCGGCTTAATTTGCTGTACCAGCACCTCCTGGAGAACGGGCGCAGCAAGGTAGACCGGAACCGACTAATGTATGAGGGGTGGCGGGCCGCCACCGCCCCTGGTAAGCAGATCACGCCTCGCGAGTTAGCCACGATTGGCGGTGTTACCTACGATGCGGCACGGAAGGCACTCCAACGGTACGAGACGGGCCGCCTCCCGAAACTGCTCACGGCCGGTCTGGCTCCGAAGACAGTTCGAAACATTCATACGATGCTACGGTCGGCCCTCGCGGACGCGGTCCGGTTGGACTATCTCGTGCGCAACCCCGCTGCGGACGCGAGCCCACCCCGCGCCAAGCGGTCCCGCACGCAAATTTGGACACCTGAGCAGCTACGGCGGTTCCTTGACCAGGTCGCCGACGACAGGTTCTACGCACTGTGGCTCCTGGTCGCCACGACGGGGCTCCGCCGCAGCGAGCTCGCCGGGCTGCGCCGCCAAGACGTTGACCTGGTGATGGGCCGAATCGAGTCGAGCGCGACGCGGGTTGTCGTCGGCGGCCAGGTCGAAGACTCAGACGGCAAGACCGAGAACAGCGTGCGTTCCCTTGCCCTCGATCCCGTGACCCTCGACGCGCTGCGGCTCTACGTCCAGCGGTGGCAGGAGGAAAAGGAGCTTTTCGGGCACCAGGGCGACGTGCTGTTCGCATGGCCGGACGGACGCCCGATCCACCCAGACACGATCACGGACTGGTTCACATCGCACGCCATCCTCGCGGGCCTCCCACCGATCCGGCTGCACGACGTGCGACACAGCTACGCAACGGCCGCCCTCAGGGCTGGCGTCCCAGTGAAGGTTGTCAGCGAGCGGCTGGGCCACGCCTCCGCCGCGTTCACCCAGGACACCTATATGCACGTCATCCCAGGAATGGACGAGCACGGGGCGCGAGTCGCGGCTGACGCCATCCTCGGCGCACAACAGGTGCCCGCCGGTGCAGTGGTGACTAATTCCGTGCACCCGTCGCCCGATACTCCGCTGTGATGAGCCATCGGACACGAGAGAGGCCCCTGACCGTGCTGGTCAGAGGCCTCTCAGGGTGGTAGCGGGGGCAGGATTCGAACCTGCGACCTCTGGGTTATGAGCCCAGCGAGCTACCGAGCTGCTCCACCCCGCGTTGGTAAACGTCACTCTACGCGAGCAGGGACAGGACGCGCAAATCGCCTGGTCATCGGTCAGCCACCAGCTCTGCCGGGTGCCGAAGTAGCGCTGCCACCGGCTGACGCAGTGGCCGTGTCGAACCGCTTGGCGGCCGCGTCGAGGTCAGCCAGAGCCCTGCCCTGGGCCGCGAAATCGCCAGCAGCCTGGGCCGCCCGCAGGCGCTTGAGAGCATCGGCGACGTCAGCGACGGCTTGGCGCGTCTCCTGGCTGACGACACCAGCACCAGCCACCGACCCAGCTACCGACGGAGCCTGGGGTGCGCCCTGATTGGGCGCTGTGGCATGATTAGGTACTGTGGCCTGCTGGTCGGGCGAGACGGTGGCATCCCCGGCACCGGCGCCGAACACCTGGTTGAGCGCCTCGCGCAGGGTCGGGGCGTACCCGATTCGATCACCGTAGGCTACCAGTACCCGGTTCAGCTGGGGGAACGCCGCTTGCCGGTTCGCTCGCTCGATATAGACCGGTTCCACATAGAGCAGCCCACCGCCGACCGGGAGGGTAAGCAGGTTGCCGTAGCGCACATCGGTCTCAGACTGCCGCAGCAGGTTGAGTTCCCGGCTGACGTCGGCAGAGGACACGAACCTGTTCTGGACCTGCTCTGGACCCAGCGTCTGGGATTCGCCGGGCAACTCAAGAACCCTGATCTTGCCGTAATCCTCCGGATCACACCCCACCGAGATATAGGCCGCGAGAAACGGTCGGCGTAGGCTGACCAGCGCGCTGGTCAGCTGGAACTCCGCCGACCCCCGCCCGTTCGGCGGCCCGGCCAGTACGTAGTACGGCGGCTGGTCGACACCCGGCTGGTTCTGCGTCGGATCGGTGGGCACGTTCCAGAAATCGTCGTTGGTGAAGAACACGGACGGGTTGCTCACGTGATAGCGGGTGAGCATCTCCCGCTGCACCTTGAATAAGTCCTCCGGGTAACGGAAGTGCGCGCGCAACTCATTGCTGATCGCGCTAGCGGGCCGCACAGTACCGGGAAACACGTTCATCCACGTCTGCAGTACCGGGTCGTGCTCATCCATCGCGTAGAGCGTCACGGTGCCGTCATAGGCGTCCACGGTAGCCTTAACCGAGTTGCGAATGTAGCTGACCTCCTCGTCCGGCAAGCGGGGGCGGGACGGCCCGGTCAGCGAGTCGGTGGTCACTTTGCTCAACACGGTCCGCTGCGCATAGGGGTAATCGTCGAGGGTCGTGTAGCCGTCCATGATCCACTCGATCCGGCCGTTGATCACGGCCGGATACGGGTCGCCGTCCACGGTGAGCCAGGGCGCGACCTTCTCCAGCCGTTCTCTCGGATGCTGATTGTAGATGATTTTCGAGTCCGACCCGATCGCCTGGTTGAACAGGATATTGCGCTCGCCATAGTACGAGGCAAATATCAATCGACTCGTCCAACTTCCCATCGGCACTCCACCCTTTCCTTGATAAGTGTAGTTCTCCGGGCGGCCGTCGAACTCCCGGGAGCGAGCAGCAGGGTTTCCGCCGACGATCGCGTAGTCGTCGATCAACTCACCGAAGTAGATCCGCGGCTGCTGAACGGGGATGTCGCCTTGCTGTGAGGTATCTGACACGGTGAACACCGGGTAGCCACCTTCCCCCAAGCCAGCATCCTTCAGCGCCGAGTTCACAGTGTTAGCCGGAGCGGCCACGAAGCCGTTGCCGTGAGTGAAAGTGAGATGCTTGTTGATCCAGGTGCGCTGATTTTCAGCCAACGACGCGGACTCCAACTCGCGTACCGCGACAATGTAATCCTGCGTCTTACCATTAATAGTGTAGCGATCGACATCGAGCTTGTCCGGGAAACCGTAGAAGTTCTCCCGCTGCTCCAGCTGAGTGAAGGTCGGAGATAGCACACTGGGGTCCAGCAACCGTATGTTCGGGATCGTGGCGGTGTCGGCCCGGACATCAGCCAGTGATACATCGCTATGCCCGGAGTATTGGGAGTACACGACCTGCCGGTCGGTGATGCCGTAAGCCTGTCGAGTGGCGGAAATATTGCGCTGGATGGACGGCGCCTCGCGATCATTGGCGTTGGGACGCACCACAAACTGTTCCAGGACCACCGGCCACGCCGCACCCACCAGAATGCTGGACAGCAACAGCAGGACAATGGCGATCGCCGGCAGTTGCAGGTTGCGCAGCACCGCTCCGACAAAGAAGGTGACTGCGCAGATCACCGCGATGCACATCAAGATAATCTTCGCGGGAAGCACCGCGTTGAGGTCGGTGTAACTGGCCCCACTGAACAGCGGATTACGCCGGGAGAACATCAGTTCGTAGCGGTCCAGGAAGTAGGCGAAGGCCTTGAGCAGCACGAAAACGCCAGCCAGGACTCCGAGTTGGACCCGGGCCGGGCCGGAGAGTTGACCACCACGACCGGCCAGCCGCAGCCCACCGAACAGGTAATGAGTAAGCAACGCCCCGATAAAAGACACCACCACGGCGACGAAGGCCCAACCCAGCAACGTTTGATAAAATGGCAGCTCGAAAGCGTAGAAACCGACGTCCTTGTGGAACTGGGGATCGGAAACGCCAAAACTAGTTCGGTGCAGGAACATCTGTACCGTCTGCCAGTCGCCCAGCGCGGACAGCCCAGCGACCAAGCCCACCAGCACTGGCACGCCGAGGCCAACCAGCCGCAGCTGCCCCACGATCGCAGAGCGGTACCGCGCCACTGGATCCTCCGGCCCCGCCACTGGCACGAACACCGGCCGGGTGCGAAATGCGAGCACGATATTCAGCGCGAGCACACCACCGACCACCAGCCCGACAACCACAAATTGCACAAGACGGGTGACCAGGACGGTGGAGAACACCGACCGGAAGCCCACCTCGCCGAACCACAACCAGTCCACGTAGGTGTCGATCAGCCGCGATCCGATGATGAGCGTCACCAGCGCGACAACCCCGACGGTGATCAGAATCCGAGCGCGGCGAGAGAGGGCGGGAACTCCGACGGGGGGCCGGTTGGCCACAAGAACACGCTCCTGGCGACGACAGTGTGGTGACGGTGTTGGTGGACGGGGGTGTAATGGACGGCGGCGTGGTGCGGACCCCTCGGGCGGCGGCCGGTGCCACACCGGGCTGAGTCTGCCCGCCCCACTCTACGGAGCACCCCAGGGTTGCGATTTCAGTGGCCGCACTGCTACTGCCGGTTCCCACCACCGATGCGACGATGGCCGAGTGAGCGAGCCACAGCCGTACCCGTCCGCGCTGTCCCATGCCTTGCCGGCCATTGCCCGGGAGGTCGAGGAGTTCGTCGCAGCCGCCGGGTGGGACCAGCAACCGCAACTGTTTGCGCTGGTAGTCACGGCGACTTTGCTGGCGGGCCAACCAGAGCTGGCCGATCATCTGGACGGGCAGACCTCGCTCACCCCGGTAGCCCAGGACGCCCTGCCCAAGGGCGAGCTCG
Organism: Pseudonocardiaceae bacterium; assembly: GCA_050699715.1. Lineage (GTDB taxonomy): Bacteria > Actinomycetota > Actinomycetes > Mycobacteriales > Pseudonocardiaceae. The sequence continues at coordinate 57,433 of JBOHFR010000016.1, read as the reverse complement.
ACGCCGCGCTGGCCGGCATCGAATGGCCCGACTCGGTCGCCGGCTGTGCGTTGGCCCAGGAGATCGTGGTGCTCCCGCCAGCGGCCGAGGCTGATCTCGGCGAGCTGCCTGAGGACCCAGCGCAGGCCCGTCGCGCCGCCGCCAGGCACCCGCAGCGGCGGGAGGGCAGACTGGTCGCGGCAGTGCTGCGAGATGGCGTCGGCGCCTGTGTGCTGCGGTTACGGGCCAACACTGGGGACGATCAGGGCCGAGACGAGGTAGTGGAAGACCCGCAGCTCGCCCCCAACTTGCTCCGCGCACTGCTGGCAACGTTGCGTTGAAGCGCTGACGAGGGGGCGCTCACGAGGGGCAGCCACGTGGTCGTTGACCGGCTCGGATCTGATCCAGCGCGTGTACCGCATCCGCCAAGGTGTCCACCCGCACCAGCCGCAGCCCCGCTGGGGCGCGCTGCACCGCCTCGGCGCAGTTGCCCGCGGGCACGAGGAATACCGACGCCCCGGCTTCGCGGGCGCGAATCATCTTGAGCGGGATGCCACCGATCGGTCCCACCTGACCTTCCGGGGCAATCTCGCCGGTGCCCGCTACGAAGGTGTTGCCGGCCAGCGCCCCCGTCGTCAGCTTGTCCACGATGGCCAGCGCGAACATCAGGCCCGCCGAGGGACCCCCCACATCGGCCAGGGTGATGGTGATGGCGAAATTCACGTCGGGTCGCTCAGTGACCCCGATGCCCAGGTAACCGCGACCTGGTTGGGCTCCCGCACCGAGCGTGATAGCCACCTCCCTCGGCGGGGCGTCGCCGCGCTGGAAGCGGATCTGGACAAGCTGCCCGGGGTGGCTACCGGCGAGCAGGTCTACCACCTGCTGTGCGCTACGCAGCTCCCGACCATCCAGGGCCAGCAACCGGTCCCCGGCAGCCAGCTTGCCGCTCACGGCACCGTTGGGTACTACCTGGCCGAGCACAACCTTGGTCGGGTAACCCAGGTAACGCAACGCGGCAACCTTGGCGTTGGCCTCCGAGTTCCGGAACATCTGCTGGTTCTGCTGCTCGACCTGCTGCTCGGACAGCTCGGGTGGGAAGATCTCGTCGCGGGGAAGCAGCTCGCTACGCCCGGATATCCACAGGGCAAGCGCCCCATAAAGGGTCACGTTGTCAATCACCGACACGGTCATCATGTTGAGGTGGCCGCTGGTGGGGTAGGTCTGGGTGCCCTTGATGTCCACCACCGGCTTGCCAGCCACCACTCCGAGGGTGTCGAACGTGGGTCCGGGACCAAGCGCGACGTAGGGCACCGTTGCCATGGCGCCCAGCAAGCCGAGCGCCATGGCAAGGCCGAGACTGACCAGCAGGGTCCAGGTTCGGCGGCTCACGGCCGAACAGCGTACGGGCTAGGGGTCCGCGTACCGTGGAGCCATGAGCGATATGCCCTTCGGTTTCAGCTCCCATGACCCTTGGGACCCCGACCGGAGGAATCTCCCCCAAGACGGCGGCGCCAGCAGTCCCGACCCGGCCAACCCATTTACGGCCTTCGGCGTCGGCGGCTTCGACGTCGGCACTCTTGGCCAAATGCTCACCCAGCTAGGTCAGATGCTCAGCCAGAGTGCGGCTGGTGGCGGTAGCCCAGTGAACTACGACCTGGCCAAGCAGATGGCGGTGCAGAAGCTGTCCACGACCGGGCTGCCCTCGGCCCAACAAGCCACCGCGATCACCGATGCGGTGCGGCTGGCCGAGCTGTGGCTGGACCCGGCGACCGCGCTGCCCGCCGGGACGCACAACAGTGTCGCGTGGGCGCCGCGGGACTGGGTAGAGCGAACCCTGCCTACCTGGCAGCGGTTGTGCGACCCGGTGGCCCGCAGGATGGCCGGCTCGTGGATCGATGCGCTGCCCAGCGAGGTCCGTCAGACGGCCGGTCCCGTGGTGGCGATGATCGAGCAAATGGGTGGAATGGCGTTCGGCTCGCAGCTCGGCTCGGCGCTGGCCCAGCTCGGTAGCGAGGTGCTCACCTCCACCGAGATCGGGCTCCCCCTGGGACCGCTGGGCGTGGCGGCGTTGCTGCCAGCCGCGATCGAGCAGTTCGCCGCCGGGCTGAGCCGCAAGAGCTCCGAGGTGACCGTTTTCCTCGCCGCCAGAGAGGCCGCACATCACCGCTTGTTCGGGCATGTGCCGTGGCTGCGCCAGCGGCTGCTGGCCACCGTCGAGGAGTTCGCGCAGGGCATCCAGGTGGACACCGACGCGCTGCAGGAGCTAGCCCGCCAGATCGACCCGACCGACCTACAGAGTATGGACCAGTTGATCTCCTCTGGTCTGCTCGAGCAGCGGCACACTCCCGAGCAAAAGGCCGCCCTGAGTCGGCTGGAAACACTACTTGCGCTGGTCGAAGGCTGGGTCGATGTCGTTGTCGCGGACGCGTTGGGCGAGCGACTCCCGGGTTCCGAAGCGCTGCGGGAGACGCTGCGACGGCGGCGCGCCTCCGGAGGCCCGGCTGAGCACACCTTCGCCACGCTGATCGGTTTGGAGCTGCGGCCACGCAAGCTCCGGGCTGCCACCGAGCTGTGGCGAAGGCTCACCGAGCAACAGGGCGTCGCGGGCCGAGACGCCCTGTGGAACCATCGGGATCTGCTGCCCACAGCCGAGGACCTTGATGATCCCGCCGCGTTCATCGATCGGGCCGTGCGCCACGCTGCCGATCTGGACGACCCGATCGCCGCGCTGGAGCGCACTACGGTAGACGCCCCCCGCGAGCAGCCGCCCCCCGACGGTCCCGAAGTCTCTGGTGAGGACCCACCCGCGCACGATCCGGAGTGATCGGTGCCAACTGCCTATCCACAGGTTGTCCACAACTGTGCACGACCTGTGGATAGGCAGTTGAGCCGCCGGGTGCAACAATCCAGGATTGCGGGCATGACGTCGATCGCCGATGCTGCCCTATCCGAGGCTCCGCTGTCCGAACTTCCCGAACGGCTGCGGCTCGCGCCGGGCCGCGCCGCCCTTTGGCGCTCCCCCACCTGCCTGCAGCTCGGGCTGGACCAGCAACGAGCCATGGTCCTCGACAATCTGCCGGAACCGCTAGCCGCGTTGCTCAAGCGGATGGACGGCATCCGCAGCACAGCGCAACTGCTCACCGAAGCACAGGCAGCCGGATCCTCGCGTAGCGACGCCCTCACGATGCTCGTCGAGCTGCACCAGTGCGGCCTGGTGCAGGACGCAACAGCGGCCGACCATGGCCCACCGAGCTGGCACCGCGTCGCGCTGGCCACCGAGGCGGCCAGCTGGTCGGTACACACCACGCACACGACGCGACACGTACTGCGCCGGCGGCGGGAAGCCGCCGTACGGGTGATGGGATCCGGCCGGGTGACGGTGGCGGTGGCAACCGCGCTCGCTGCGGCCGGGGTTGGTCACGTCGCGGTGCATGCCTGCGGGTCGGTCACCGCCGCGGACTTGGGCACCGGCTACCAACCTGGCGACCTCGGCAGATCCCGCGCTGAGGCAGCCGCCGATGCCGTACGCCGCTGCGCACCGGAGGTCATCATCACCGCTCGCCGCCGCCCAGACCTGATCGTGCTGTGCGACGTGGTGGTTCCCGAGCCAGCGATGGTGACCGAGCTGATCGGGGCCCGGATTCCGCATGTGATCGGCTACGCTCACGAGGGGACTGCGGTGGTGGGCCCGCTGGTGTGGCCGGGTCGCAGCAGCTGCCTGCGCTGCGCCGAGCTGCATCGGGCGGACCTGGACGTAGCCTGGCCTAAACTGGCCGCCCAGCTGGTCGGACAAATCCCGACCGCCGGGCTGGCGTGCACCCAGCTTGCCGCCGCGCTGATCACAGAGCAGGTGCTCGCCGCGCTCGCCGGCCCCACCGCTGGCCTGCCGGCTCCCCCGACGTGGGGCGCAGCGCTGGAACTGGACCCGGTGCGCGGCTCGTTGCGTCACCACCCCCGGCCAGCGCATCCGCGCTGCAGTTGCGGCGCGGGACAAGCCTTGAAGCCCACTACTACGTAAGGCTCAACCGAGAGATAATCATACGGTGACCGACATCCCGCGCCGAGCCACGCAGCGAACCGCCCGGCTCGCGAGCCTCCCCCTCGGGATGGCCGGGCGGGTTGCTACAGGCTGGGGCAAGCGGCTGGCCGGGCACAATGCACGCGACGTCAACGCCGAGCTCAGCGCGCGCACCGCCGAGCAACTCTTCGCGGTGCTCGGCGAGCTCAAGGGCGGCGCGATGAAGTTCGGCCAAGCACTGAGCGTGTTCGAGGCAGCGATTCCCGAACATCTGGCCGCGCCGTACCGGGAGGCCCTGACCAAACTGCAATCCGCAGCGCCGCCGATGTCCCCGCAGTCAATGCGGCGGGTGCTCGACGAGCAACTCGGCTCGGGGTGGCGTCGCCGCTTCTCCGACTTCTCCGACGAGCCTGCGGCCGCCGCCAGCATCGGGCAGGTGCATCGGGCGGTGTGGCATGACGGCCGTGAGGTCGCCGTCAAGGTGCAGTACCCCGGTGCCGACGAGGCACTGCGCTCTGACCTGCGACAGCTGCAGAGGTTCAGCCGGCTGTTCCAGGCGATTGTGCCCGGCATGGAGGTCAAACCGCTGCTCACCGAGTTGCGGGACCGGATGGTGGAGGAGCTCGACTACCGCGACGAGGCTGATAACCAGCGCGTGTTCGCCGCCGCGTTCCGTGGCCACCCCGAGATCGCCGTCCCCGCGATCGTCGCCAGCGCACCGAAGGTGATGGTGTCGCAATGGGTCGCTGGGATCCCGATGGCGCAGATCATTCGGAGTGGCTCACGGTCTGAGCGAGACGACATCGGTACCAAACTGTCCCTCTTCCACACCTGCTCCCCCACCCTCACCGGGCAGCTACACGCGGACCCACACCCAGGGAACTTCTTGCGGCTGAACGACGGGCGGCTGGGCGTGCTCGACTTCGGCGCCGCAGCGAAACTGCCCGGTGGAGCTCCGCGCACCCTGGGAGTAGCGACCCGGCTAGCTGTCGAGGAGCGCTCGGAGGAGCTGCTGGAGCTGCTGCGCTCTGCGGGCTTCGTCCGGCCTGGCATGCAGCTGCAGGCCGAGGAGGTACTGGCCTACCTCGGTCCGTTCGCCGATCCGGTGCGCGCCGAGACCTTCCACTTCACTCGCGCCTGGATGCAGGCGCAAGCCGAGCGCGTCGGTGATTTCTCCAGCCCGAACTTCCGAACCGGGCGGGCACTGAACCTGCCGCCTAGCTACCTGCTGATCCACCGGGTCAGCACCGGGACATTTGGCGTGCTCTGCCAGCTCGACGCCACTGTGCCGCTGCGCGGGATCGCCCAGCGCTGGCAACCGGGTTTCGCCGACCGAGAACCCGATCCGAAGAGCCCCAGCGATAGGCGTTGCGCTCCTCCAAACAGGTGATCACCTCACGCGGCTGTTTCCCGTTCGGCACGGTCCCGTTCGGCACGGTCCCGCTCGGCACGGTCCCGCTCGAGAGAGGCCTTGCTGGGCCGGCCACGCGGACGCTTGCGCGAGATGACAGCACCGTACGCGAAGATCTCGCCACCCCACACGCCCCAGGGCTCCTGCCGGGTTAGCGCGCTGTCCAGGCAAGCAGCCTTGATCGGGCAACCAGCACACAGCTGTTTGGCCCGCTCCAGCTCAACTGGCGACTCGGAGAACCAGAGGTCCGGGTCGTGTGAGCGGCAAGGCAGGGTGGCTTGCCTAGACGGTGCGGCATCGAGCAGGTGGGCCAGCTCTGTCTCACTCAGCAACTCGGGCAACGCCCCGCCGATCAGCGGGAAGATCGCGGTCAACACTTGTCTTTCCTCCTCGGCGGTGGTGGTGGAATTCGCCGGTAACGACCTGCCGCTTCCAGGAGATTAAGAGCAAAGTCAGGGCCCTGCTGATACACCGGCAACCGATTTTCTTGGTACCACGCCGTCGAGGAAGCTGCTGCGACGCCGGGAACGCCTCCCGCCGGCACTGCGCGACAGTGCCCAGGACAGCGCGAGCAGGCGGCGGGCCCGGGTCACCCCGACGTAGAGCAACCGGCGCTCCTCTTCCAGCGCAGCCTGGTCGCCCTCAGCGTATTGAATGGGCAGCGTCCCCTCGACGAGCCCGACCAGGAAGACCGCATCCCACTCCAGGCCCTTCGCCGAGTGCAGCGAGGCCAATGTCACGCCCTGCACCGCAGGTGGGTGCGCGGTATCGGCACGGGCGTCGAGCTCGGCGACGAGCCGGCCCAGGTCAGCGTCCGGAGTGCCCTCTGCTAGGTCATCGGCCAGCTGGGCCAGCGCGCGCAGCGATTCCCAGCGGGACCGCGCGGCACTGCCCCCAGGGGGTTGGGCGGTCAGCCCCTGCTGGGCCAGGATGGCGCGAACGGTAGCGCCCAGCTCGAGCGCCGAATCCGCCGTGGGTGGGTGGGGCGAGTATCCGGTCGCCGCCGCTCGCAACGCGCGAACCGCAGCCCGGACCTCCGGCCGTTGGAAGAACCGCTCTCCGCCGCGGACCTGGAACGGGATCCCCCGGGCATCCAATGCCTGCTCGTAGGCCTCGGACTGGGCATTCACCCGGTACAACACGGCGATCTCGGCGGCCGGGGTTCCTTCGCGCAGCAGCTGCTCGATCGCCGCCGCCACGGCATCGGCCTCAGTGGGCTCGTCGTCATGCTCGGCGAACGACGGCTCCGGACCGGCGCTGCGCTGGCCCTCCAGCCGCAACCGGACCCCCGCCGACCGGCCACGAGCAGCGGAGATCACCCGATTCGCCAGCGACACGACCTGGGGTGTGGAGCGGTAGTCGCGGTGCAGCCGCACCGTCACCGCGTCGGGAAATCGCCTGGTGAACTCCAGCAGGAAGCGGGGAGCCGCACCAGCGAAGGAGTAAATGGTCTGGTTCGTGTCACCAACGACGGTGAGGTCGTCACGGGCGCCCAGCCAGGCGTCCAACACCCGCTGCTGCAGCGGCGTGACGTCTTGGTACTCATCGACGACGAAACAACGGTAGCGGTCCCGGAACTCCTGCGCCACCGCCGAATGCTCTTCCAGAGCGGCGACAGTGTGCAACAGCAGGTCGTCGAAGTCGAGTACCCGGTTGCGGTTCTTGAGCTCCTCGTATCCGGCGTAGATCGCTGCGACCTGCGCCGCCGGAACCGGGGTGCCCCGGCGGGCGGCGGCCACCGCGGCGGGGTAGTCCGCAGCGGTCACCAGGCTGGCCTTGGCCCACTCGATCTCACCAGCGACGTCACGAAGGTCCTCGGCGCCGGTTCCCGCGCCGACCCGCTGCGCGGCCTGGCCGACCAGCCGCAGCTTGTGCTCCAGCAGCGGCCACGGCTCGCCGCCCACCACCCGGGGCCAGAAGTAGCGCAGCTGGCGCAGCGCCGCAGCATGGAAGGTTCGGGCCTGCACCCCGCTTACCCCCACGTCACGCAACCGAGTGCGCATCTCGCCCGCAGCGCGGGCGGTGAATGTCACCGCGAGAACCTGCCCCGGGGCGACGTGGCCGGTACGGACCAGCTGAGCGATCCGCCGGGTGATGGTGCGCGTCTTGCCAGTGCCCGCCCCCGCTAGCACGCAGACCGGCCCCCGTGGCGCGCACACTGCGGCGCGCTGCTCCTCGTCAAGACCGTCGAGGGGATCTCGCCAGTCAGGTCGGCCAGGTAGGTCACTGCCCATAATGGGCATCCTCGCAGAGCACTCCGACGTCCCAGCTACGCCACACAGCCGGCCACAAAGCGTTATGATGTGCGGCGAGCTTGGTCACTGACGGTTCGGGGCGAGGGTGGTGTGCCAGTGAAGATCACCGACCGGAAGCGCTGGGAACGACAACTCACTGATCATATGCGGCGCCACGCCGCCGACCTGCACGATCCACCTCCTGACCCACCCGCACCCGGCATGTGGGTCAGCGCCCGGCAGGTCTATCTCTGGACGATCCTGGTGATAATCATCACCAGTGTGGGATGGGCCCTCGGCCTGTACTTCATCTGACTCTCGCGTGGTCACACCGGCGCGGGATGCAGCCGCAGCGCACCCAGACTGTCTCCGTGCTGGACGACCAGTTGGCAGCTTGCGGACCCGCGTCCATGCCCGGACCCGGGCGAACATCGTCGAGGCGCTACGGCGTGGCATCCCGATCCGGGCTGGGATCGTGAAGGTCATGGACGGGCAATACACGGCCACGGCTCGTGAAGAGCTGCTGGCCTTGGGCGTGACCGAGATCCACACCGACCGGGCACGCGGTGTCGGACGCGCGGCACACGGTATTCCCGACATCTCGGAACTCTGCGGGCGGTGCGGGCGCAGCCGTGCCGCCATCACCCTGCACGGTGACCTGTCCCCGTGCGTCATCGGCCGGTTCCTAGTCGCGGGCAACGTGAAAGACCAGTCCGTGCGTGACATCCTGGGCGGGGCACGGTGGCGCGAGATCATCGGCTCGATCCCGACGCAGGCCGCCTGCACACCGACCGCTTGCACACCGACCGACAGCAACGATTGTGATCCGGCGAGGAAGGCCAGTGGACTGGGCGCCGCACGCTGAGCAGCTGGCGAGCGAGGTGACTCACCCGGTGTCGCGGTGGCGGCCGGCGATCGCGGCTATCCCCCGGCATTTGTTCGTGCCTCACTGGTGGTGCTGGTTGGCCGCCGGGTCTGGTTTCGGTTCCGATACCTGGGAGCTGTGCAATGGCTCGGCCGAGGAAGACAACTGGGCACGCGCTGCCTACCGTGACCGCTCGCTGGTCACCCGCGTCGGTCTGCGGCACGCCGACCACGCGGAGCCGGGCGAACGGTCAGTGGGAATGCCGACGTCCTCAGCGACCCTGCCCGGGCTGATCGTGCAGATGCTGCGGCATGCACACATCGATGCTGGTGCTGACGTCCTGGACGTCGGCACCGGCTCGGGGTACGGGTGCGCGGTCCTGGCGCAACGGCTCGGCGACCAGCACGTCACGAGCGTCGATGTCGATGCCTACCTGAGCACAGTCGCCGTCGAGCGCTTGGACGGCATCGGGCTGCGCCCCCAGGTCGTGACATGCGACGCGACCGGCCCGCTGCAAGGCAGCTATGACCGGATCGTGTCCACGGTCGCGGTCCGGCCGATCCCAGCCAGCTGGCTAACCGCGCTGCGGCCCGGCGGACGTCTGGTCACCACGATCACCGACACCGCCCTGATCCTCACTGCGGACAAGACCGACGACGGCGGCGCGATCGGGCGGATCGAATGGGACCGGGCCGGGTTCATGCCCACCCGGATCGGCGCGGACTACCCACCCGGGCTGGAGGAGCAGTTCGCGGTTGTCCGGCAAGCCGAAGGTGACCAGGTCCGTGTTGGCCGCTATCCCGTGGTAAATGTCGTGGAGGCGTGGGAGATCTGGTCCATGCTGGGGATCATCGCGCCCGGCATCGAGCACCATTATCACCAGGACGACGACGGGCAGCGTACGGCATGGATGCTGCACCCGGACGGCTCCTGGGCCAGAGCCACCAGCAAGGACGGTGACGCGCCGACCGTCCATCAAAGCGGCCCGCGCCGGCTGTGGGACATCCTCGACGACATCCGCCATCGCTGGCTACGAGAGGGCTCACTACCCATCTACGGAGCCACCGTCATCATCACCCAAGACGGCAACTGCCACCTAAAACGCGGGCGCTGGCAGGCAACCATCACTGAGGTCGGCTAAAATCACAATCCGACGAGATCGACGGAACGGTTCACGCGTACCCAGCCTGACGTCGGGTCAACAGCAGCAGCGCGCGGGGACGTTCCCTGGCCAGCGCGATGTATTCGGGTGGCGTGTTCGGGGATCAATTCCCCGGCCGGGCAGGCGTTTACGGTTTGGGCGTCGATCATTCAGACCGCGTGGTTTATTAGGCGTGCTGGTCGCGGTGGGTTCCTAGCCCTGGTGTCATGAGTCCGCGTGTTTGCAGTTGAGTGTCGAGTTCTTTGACGGCTTTGGTGTTTTCCCAGGGTTGCATTAATGTTCGTGCGGTGCGCAGTTCTGCTGTCAGTCGTGGGGACAGGTTCGCTTGGTTGGCGGCGTCGGCGAGTACGCGGGTGGCTTCGGTGATGTCTTTGGAGAGGACAAGGGCGTGGCCTAGTCGTACTTGACAGCGGGTGTAGCGGCCGACGCAGGTGCGGTCGAATCGCGCGTGGGCGTTGTATGCGGCTTCGACCGCTTCTTTTGGTTTGTCTAGCAGTGAGAGAAAGGCGCTGCGTTTGCTGTCCAGTGTGCTCTCGTGTACCCAGTACGCCGGGGAATCGGAGGGGCACTCTTTTTCGCTGGCCAGAAATTGCTGGGCTCGGACACAGGCGGTCATGCATGGCCCGTATTGGCCCTCTAATGCATAGGCGCCGGCGGCTTGTTCCTCAGCGAGGGCTTTGAGCTTGGTGTCGTTGGTGCGTGCTGCCAGGCTGCGAGCAGCGGCGGCGGCGTCTAAGGCGGTGGGGGTGTCGCCACGCAGGAATGCGGCAAAGCTGGTGTTGATTGCCGCGTAGGCGGCGTAGGTGGGGTTGCCGGCGTCGTGGCCGGCTTTGCGGGCGCGCGCAAAGTAGCCTTGGGCCGTCTCGGGGTGGCCCATATTGATCAGGCAGTTACCGATGGTGGAGGCTATATTGCTGTCCATCAGTTTCAGGGCCTTGATCATGTTGCCTGGGCAGCCGCCCTCCAATAAGCGGCGCACGATTTGATGCTGGGCCACGATGGTATCAAGTACCTCGCATGGTCCGAGTTTGTCTTCTAGGCGTTTGCACTGAGCTAGCGTGATCGCGAGGTTTTCTACGACTTGGGCATCGACTCGACAGGGAGTCTGCACCGCCTGCGCGACCCGTGTGTATTCGTCGGTGTCCAGGCCAGACAGGCCCATAGCTGCCAGTGCCCATCCGGCTACCTGCATCGCGTCGCGGCGACCCATCGACCGTATTAACTTTGTGACCACCGCCATGAGCTCACCGGCTAGTTCTGCGTCCACACCCGTCAGATCCGGCCACAGGTCAAACCCAAACGCAGCGGGCGAGGCTTTGAGGGCATCCAGCTGGGCTTGTGCTTGCCTCTGCTGCGCCTGAGAACGTTGGGCACGACACTGGGCGCGGTAGTCCTGCTCTGCCTGCGCCAGCGTGTGGTGCTCGGCGATCAAGGCACCCTGAGCGTGGCACACCTCGTCGGTGATCTTCCACAGCTCCTGGGGCAGCGCGCGTGTGCCGTGCTCGATGCGGGAGATCATGCTGCGGGTCCTGCCGATCGCCCGGCCAAGCTCGGGTTGCGAGAGCCCGGCTGCCCTGCGATATGTGGCCAGGTGCGCACCGAGACAACGCCGCAACGTCTCCAGTCTCGCCCGATCAGCCGCCACGTCCCCCGTCATGACTGTCAACCCTAGAGGGGTGACAACCAGCGATGACAGCCCGGGTGCCCGATGCAGGTAATTTCTGGCGTCACTTTGGCCCTGCCTGCCACCGTGCCTCATGCACCTGGTGCCGGGCCGCCGCAACACCACCGGCACAGCGGCGGGCGCAAGCACAGCAACGACTGCTTCCTTGCGTGATATGCCCCCACCCCCCGGCGCCAGGTGCTTCCACACCCAAAGGGGCAACCAACCGAAATGCAAGGGGAACCACGTTGGTACAGGGCGACACCACACACCCGAACACGGGGCAGCCAACGGTGCCGGGTTGTCGGTGGGCCTGCGAACCAGCAACAACTGCTGGCCGCAGCGTGGGGATGACCTGTTCGCGGTGGAAATGCTGCGCGGTGTGACGCTGGCGCAATCGATAGATGATGCCCACCCGAGTAGAGCGCCATGGCCGATGCACACGGTGGCGATGCACACGACGATGGCTGTTTACTCGGCGGCAATACCCCACCCGCCTGGCTCTATAGTTCTGCCGCACCGCCGACACGGTGACTCTCTGGTTTCATGTCCTCAACCAGTCCGCGAATTCGCGCGTCAGCCTAGCTGCAGTGCGAGCCCGGCTTGCGCAATGCCAAACCAGCAAACCTGAACCACCAGACAAGTCGCCCGGCGACATGAACCCAGAAAGAACCTGCCACTAAGCCAACCGTAGGCGGTGAATCCACATCAAGTCCCGGGTTCAGGAATTCGCAGAACTCTAATCTAGCAAGGGTCGCCAAGGAATGATCGTCATCGTCTATCGTGGAATAGCGTGGGTGTTCATCGACCCACCATTCACCACTGAAGCCACTTTAGGTTCCACGCGTGCCAACAGCCTGATTGACACACTTATCCAAGCTGCCAAGCAAGCACGTGGTGACAAAAAGTTGTGAGCTATATCTGGCAGATTCAACACCGGCTGTTCGTCGAACAGCTGGAAGCCATCGAAGCCGAGCCGACACAGGAGCAGCTTGTACGGCTGGCCAGTGCCACCCGACTGCTCCTAGCCCTACACCAGGTGAACCAGGACGGCTACTGCCTCATATGCATCAGGTCACGATGGTGGCGGCTCCCTCGCAGGATCTGCACCGTCTATGCAGCATTCACACGCACTAGTATTGCGTAATGAATAATTGTTTACTGCTGGTTGTCGTTGTTGTCGAGTAGTTTTTTGAAGTCCTGGTGAATCAGGCGAACCTTGGTGATAATCTCGTTCGCTGTCGCGGTCCAGATGAATGGTTTCGAGTCGTGATTCCATTTTGTGATGTAATCATTGATGGTGTTGATGAGCTGACGTACTGATCTGAAGGTTCCCCGCCTGATGGCTTGTTTGGTGATGATACCGAACCAGATCTCTACCTGGTTGAGCCAGGAGCTGCCGGTCGGAGTGAAGTGGAAAGTAACGTTCGAGTGCTTGGCGAGCCACTTGTCGACATCGGATCCTGAATGGGTGGACAGGTTGTCGAGGACCACGTGGATCTTTCGATCTTCATAGACGTTGACCACCTGGTCCATGAACGTGATGAATTCTTTGGCGCGGCGGCGAGAAAAGCATTGACCAACGATGTCTCCGGATCGACCACCTTCTCCTCGAAGTCAGGGTCGGTCGAGAGTTTGAACGTTCCCTGACGATGCGGTTGAAGATCACGCTCACGCCACAACACGGCCACAAAATTGTGCGAGACACAGATCCCCATCTCCTGTTTGAGATAGCGAGCCATCTCCCGACTTGACCAATGAGAGAGCCCAGTCTTCTCTGGCGGCGACTGTCGAGTCACCGCCAGAATTCGCGCCCGAACCTCGGCCGAGATCTCCGGAGGCCGTCCGGTCGAGAACCGATCACTCAACCCGTCAACACCATACTGCTCATACCGGGCGATCCACTTGTACACCGTCGGTTTCGTCGTCCTCGCCATCCGCGCTATCTTCGGAGCCGAATGCCCCTCCGCCCGCCACAACACGATCCGCGCCCGCGCCGAGACCGACCCGTCATAACCCTCACGACGAATCAACGACTCAAGAACAACGCGATCCTCATCCGTTAGGTTCATGACGGACATCATTTCACTAAACTAGCCAGAGGTAAAGCACATTCATTCACGACACACTAGCTAGCCAACCAACATGATCTACGGCCGGGCGCTAGGCTATTAAGTTCGGCCACCCAGACTCAGGCCGGCTTGCAAGATGACAGACTATCGCCACATGATCGATCCCACAAAATGGATGCGGCACCCGGCGCGCGGGACTGCCCGGCTCGGCTGATCAAGACCTCACACCAGGCCCCATGAAAGCGGCGAGCACCGCACGCAACGATCGGGCCTTTCCTGCAGCAGGCTGTGTATTTTGACGAAGTGGCGGCTGATGAGCTCGCGCAAAGTGCCCTCTTGCTCCTTAAGGATGGCTCTGGCAACGATCGTTTCCCGGACCAGTGCTTGGACGGGAAGCAGCCGAGCCTACAGTCCCATGCTGCAGGTAGGAAGCTCACATCGTCGCCGTCCAGGGCATGGGCGGCTACCATGAACGGTTCGCCGGTCGGCGACCCGCCGGTAGGCGGCTGTTGGACCTGAGCGGCTCGTGCCCTCTACGTGCGTAAACGTCCATGGCCACCCGTCCGAACGCGGCCTTGGACGGGATTGTAGGGCTTGCCACCACCGCTGGCTGGGCCTGCCCGAGGAACCTACACCGGCATCGGTGTGTGCGTGCGCGCCGAGGGCAGGTACACGTGCATTGACACCGTGTAGGTCAGGCGCTACTTTCTCCCCAATGCACGTGCAGGTGCAGGTGCATTACCTGTTGCACACGCCCCGGACCCGGCTTCGCTAGCGCTCGGCGACTCACGCCAAGCACCTGCCTCTGGAGGTATTCGTGCGCATTCCAGGACTGTCGCGACGGCTGAGGGTGCGCCTCGCGCGGATGTCCTCCCCGATGTCCTCAAGCCAGCCCCGAGCATTCCGCCCGCCGTGGTGGGCATTCGTGGGTTGGTCTACCCGAAATGCAGTCGGCCACGGCCCCACCGTCTGGCAACCGGCAGCCAAAACCCGTAGCGGAGGTTCAGGGGATGAGTACTACGGCCGCCGGCCCCGGTGGTGGTGGCGCCGCCCTTGGGTGGGGGGCATCGGTGACGCCACCACGTATCGTCCCGCCTGTCCAGCCGGAGCCCGCCCGGACATCGAGGCCACCCAGGGTGTCACACGGCCGCCGATACGCCTGACCCAACACCAAGCCCTGAGCCCGCCGCAACCGGCGGCGAGCGCCGATGGCCCCGCACCAGCCACCCGAGTGCGGGTGGTGCTGCTGCCACACGCCCGGACCAAGCCCACTGACACCCCAGCCAACAACCGCCGCACAGAAGGAGTCCACAACATGAATCAAGGCGACTCCTGGCGGCAACATCCGACCCAGAAAGACGGCATTACAGTTGCATGAATTCCAGCGGCTTCTGAAAACCTACTGTGCTCCACTCAAGCCGGGCCGTTTCAGTCAGGGCAGTTCCACGCCGCCCAGGGCGGCGAGTGGATCGGCCAGTCGCTTGGCGTCGCCCACCACCACGCCGGCGAACCGGCTCGGGGCGAAGAACTCGGCGGCGGCCTCGGCGACCTCTCCGGTTGTGACCGCCTGCAACCGGACGGCATGGGTGAGCAGCCAGTCGAGGTCCAGGCCGAGGATGGCCAACGTGGCAAGGTGACCAGCCAGCCCCCGCTGCGACGAGGTAGCGATGGTGAGGGACCCGATCGCGTAGTGCCGCGCGTTGTCCACTTCGGACTCGTCGGGGGGCATGACGACTATCCGGCCCAACTCGTAGCGGGTCTCCAGCAGGGCAGCCGCAGTGACCTCGCTTGCGGTGTCCGCGTTGGCGATCAGCGTGGCCCCGTGCCGGGTGAACTCAAAGCCGCAGTGCGCGCTGTAGGTGTAGCCCTTGTCCTCCCGGATGTTCTCCACCCAGCGGGAGGAGAAATACCCACCGAAGACCAGGTTCGCCACCTGCAGCGCCGGGTAGCGCTCATGGTTGCGCGGCACCGCCTGGGCGGACAGCCGCAGCTGCGACTGCACGGCGCTCTCACGGTGCACCAGCTGCAGGTCAGCGCCGGTCAGCTCGGGCAATGCAGCCAGCTCGGCGGCCGGGTGGTCGGACCGCCAGCCCGCCAAGGCTGACGCCACCGCGTCGACCGCGCTGGCCGGCACAATGTCACCTACCAGCACGAGGACAGCACCGCCAGGCACCACCGATCGGCGATGCAAGGCGCGCAATGCGGTCGGCGTCACGGCGGCGACGTCGTCAGCCGCTGGCCACTCCCGGGCGAACGGGTGGTCGCCGTAGCGGCGCTGCTGCAACGCCTCCCGGGCGATCACCTGTGGCTGGGAGCGGGTCACCGTGAGCCGCTCCACCAGGCGGTCCCGCTCCCGGGCCACCTCGGCGGTGGCATAGGAAGCCGAGGTGAGCGCGTCGCCGAGGACATCAAGCAGCACGTCCAACCCGCTGGCCAGCGCTGATCCCGACACAGACAGGTGCTCGGGACCCACCCCGGACGACAGGTCTCCGCCGACGGCGGCCAGCACCTTGTCAACGGCGAACCGGTCCCGCCGCGGGGTGCCACGCAGCAGGGTCATCGCTAGCAACTCGGCGCGGGCCGGATGGGTGCGATCCGTACCGCCGAAGGGGATCCTCAGCCGCAACTCCACCATCGGCACTGTGGGCCGCCGCACCGCGATCACCCGCAACCCACTGTCCAGCACGGTGTCCAGCACGGACGGTGCGCTGGGGGTGCGCGGCGAACCCAGCGGCGGCAGCGGACGCGGCCCCAGCTCAGTCCTGCCGATCTGCTCGGCGCTGCGGTGCGGCATCATGCCTCCTGTCCTGCTGTCGCGGGTTCGAACATCGCCGCCGAAGAACCGCTTGCCGGTTCGAGCATCGCCGCCGAAGAACCGCTTGCCGGTTCGAGCATCGACACCGAAGAACCGTTACTGTTAGCGGGTTGGAGGATCAACACCGCGCGGGAATCCGACCGTAGCGCGGCAGCCGCGTTCGCGACCTGCTCAGCGCTCATCGCGGCCACCATGGCCGGTAGCTCGGCCACCAGCTCGGCGCGTCCGTGCAGCAGCTCGAAGGCGCCGATGGCCATCGTCCGGGACACCAGCCGGTCATTATGGCGGAACTGTGTTGCGGCCCACCGAGCGGTGATCCGGGCCAACTCCTCGGGATCCGGTCCGGCCGTGGCGAGCCGGGTGATCTCCTCGTCGGTCGCGTCGAGCACCCGGTTGACGTCTACGGTGGACGGGTGGATAGCGGTGATGGTGAGGGTGTCCGGGTCCCGGGCGTCCAACGGCTCACCAAACAAGCCGCAGCGCGCACCGATGTCGGTCACCAGCGCGTCGGTATGCACCAGGCGCTGCTCCAGCCGGGAGGAATCACCGTCGGAGAGCACCGCGCAGAGCACCTCATAGGCGAGGTAGCCCTCGAATCCGGCGGTCGGATCGGGCAGCCGGTAACCGATGGCCAACGCGGGTAGCGGGACGAGCGGATCCAACTGGTGGTGCCGACGCTCCCGGTCCGGTGGTGGCTCAGCGAACGACGGCCGGGCCGGAACCGGACGAGCGGGGACGTCGCTGAAGTGCCGGCGCACCAGATCCAGCGCGGCATCCCGCAGGAAATCCCCGGACACCGTGAGCACCGCATTGCCCGGCGCATAGTAGACGTCGAAGAACTCCGCGCAGTCCTCCACCGTGGCCGCTTCGAGCTCGGAGAAGTCACCGTATCCGTTGTGCGCGTTGGGAAAGGTGTCATAGAGCACCGGCGGCAGCGTGATCCACGGGAACCCGCCGTAGGGTCGGTTCAGCACGTTGAGCCGGATCTCCTCTTTGACCACCTCGACCTGATTGCGCAGGTTCTCCGCAGTGATCCGCGGCGCCCGCATCCGGTCCGCCTCGATGAACAGCGCGCGCTCCAGCGCCGCCGAGGGCACCACCTCGAAATAATTGGTGTAATCGAGATGCGTGGAGCCGTTGAACGTCCCACCCGAGGACTGCACGTGGCGGAAGTGCGCGAGCTTCTCCAGGCTCTCGCTGCCCTGGAACATCAGGTGCTCGAAGAGGTGCGCGAAGCCGGTGCGACCCTGCGGCTCGGAGCGAAACCCCACGTCGTAGTGCACCCCGATGGCGACCACCGGAGCGGATTGGTCTGGACTCAGCACCACCCGCAACCCGTTGGGCAGTGTCTCGCGGTGCAGCTCCACCGTAGGTGAGGGGATGCGGGTCATTGGCCCACCCTACGGCGGGCCGCACTCCGGTCGGTGCGCAGCCGCCACGCCAGCAACGCACCAGCGATCCCGGCGACCGCGACACCGACCGCGCCGAGGCGCTGCCCGTCCGCCGTCGCGGTAAGCACCCCGGTTCCCTCCAGGCGCGCTACCAGCTCGCCCGTGGGCAGCGGGTCAGGCACCTCGACGGTGAGCACCTCACCCAGCCGGTGACCGCAGCCATCCAGCCGGGCCGGTACCTCACGATCGTCGAGCAGCTCGACGCGCACCAAGTCCCGGGCCTCGGATGGACCGCAGAGCACCGATTGCACCACGGTGCCACGGGCGGCGCGGACAACGCCGCCGCCAGCGGGTGGCCACAGCAGCCACCCCACCCCCATCGACCATAATCCGATCAACACCAGTCCCATCACCCGGGGGAGCAGCACCGCGCCGCCTCCGACGGCATGCCTGGCGCGCACCGGGGCATCGTAGCCAGCTGGCACGCGGAGAAAATCCTCAGCCAGCGGGAGACCACGCCGGACCGGCACCGAGAACTGCCGCACGCTGGCGCACAAGCGCAATTTGAGCCCCCCCCCCGGAGAATTTTGACTCCTGCGCCGACCGCTGGCCTGGGTGCTTGCGATACCGCAGTGTTGGCTCCTTGAGGAGCACACCCGCCGAGGTTGCTGACGCGGCCATCAACAAACCAGTGTCCTCCATGCCGTGCAAGGCAGACCAGGCCCCGACTGACAGCAACAGTGAACGCCGCCACATCACTGCGGCTGGATGTACCGGCAGCCGATACTCGCCCGGGTTGGTCATCCACTCGGTGAGCAGGACGCCTCGTGGCAACACGCCAGCGGGCACGGGCAATCGGTGCTCTCGTAGCTCGCCGGTGACGAGCAGGTCACGGACGTGGCCCACCGCGAATCCCGCCGTTGGGTGGGTCTGTAGCGCTTCGACGAGCAGCGCGAGCGCATCCGGCTCGAGTTCGTCGTCAGCGTCGAGGCTGTGCACCAAGGGTGCGCTCGCCCCGCCGAGCGCGATGTTGCGGGTGGTAGCGGGACCATCGTGAGTTCCGTTGGCCGCCACCCGTACCCGAGGCTCCCGGAGGGCACCGCATCGGGACAGCGCGTCCAAGACCTCGGCCTGCGGGCCGTCGAGCTGGACGAGCCAGGTCCAGTCTCGATAGCTCTGCTCCCGCAACGATGCCCAGGCGAAGGGCAGGAACCTGGCGTAGGCGGCGTGGACCGCAGTGATCACGTCCACCCGCATGAGTGCAGTGTGCACCACACTGGCCATCATGTGGCGTGGTTCAGGGAGGTGGCAACAACACGAGCACGAGGGGCCCCATGGACAGCGCGTCGATCTCCGCGGAGTTGGGCCGGGCGGTGGCGTCCGATTCCCGCGAGCTGGACCGTATCTGCGAGCAGGTAGCGGCGACCCTGGTCAAGGAGGGTGTAGCGCCGCCGTTCGATGTGAGATCAGCGGATTTCGCGGCGGATCCCTATCTTATTTGCGCGGACCGGTATTGGCGGTTGCGGTTCCTCGACCGCCCGACCATCGCCACCGCGGATGAGTGCGCCCGCTGGCTGGTAACTCATGTCACAGCGGAGCATCAAGGCGAGATCGCACAGAAATGGTCGCTCGGCTACGGCTTCATTACTCGGGACAGTGTTGAGTCCCGAGTCGAGCTCGCCGAAACCACCGAACGGATCGTGAGCGGCGATGACGCAGCAGGTGACATTGCGTTCTTCGCCACACTCTATCACGCGGGCAAGTTGCGATCGAACTTCTGGTTCGACGAACTCCATCAGTTCCTGGAATCCTCTCTGCTCGCGATCGCGGCAGGCAGGCACCGCGAGGATCCCCTCTACGTTGCGTTGCAAGCGCACGCGGCGTTCGGTAGCCGGGCGATCACTGTCGAGCACGCCACCACCCAGCTCAACCGGGCCTGGAACGCTCCGCGCCGCTCACGCCACGTCGTGGACATCTGCCTCAACGCCCTGTCGGCCGCCGCACCGTTCGACGGCCACGGACAACTACTCCGGCAACACGCCGAAGAGGCCGTCGCCAACTACCCTCAGGATCACCTTTTTCATTTCCGACTCGCCACCGGCCAGCACATGTGTGACCAGCACGATGCCGCGCTCACCAGCATCGACACCGCACTGCGGCTGCTTCCCGCGATCGGCAGCCGAGAGAGCCACAAACTGCTCCAAGAACAGTATTTGAACAAGCGTGACGCCATCCAAGAAGGACGACTCCGGGCAACGTGGGCCACCGAACAACAGTGCCGATGGGAACGGCAGGAATCCGCTAACACCGAGCTGCGGCAGACCATGCAATCCTCAGCCATCCGCGCCGTCGAACTCGTCGCGATCTTCACCGCTGCTATCGCCTTCGCGGTCGGCTCACTCCAGATCACCCTGAACGGCACTCTGACTCTGCGTGACCGGATCTGGCTGCTCGTCCTCCTCGGTGCGGGGCTGGCCCTCTTTGCCCTACTGATCATCGGTGGCACCTGGCTCATCACCAGAACCCACCGTCGCAGATAAACGCTAAGCCGTTGTCTTGGGGGACACCCGCTCCGCTCGCTTGTTGTTGCTACAGTGGGTCCCGATAGCTCACCAGTGATGTCAGGAGATTGCATGCCCGAGCCTATTCTGGTTTCCATTGCCGCCGCACTCGCGGGTTAAGGGCGCTCCGGACTCCCCCCAGGTCCACGCGTTGGCTACCTAGTTGGCACATGCGGAGAACTCGGACCCTGAGTTCGCGGCCGACCTGCGCGCCGTGTGGGGCCAGGTGTCGGTGCGCCAGCATGCGGGCGCGGTGGTGCACAACGTCACTGCGGCCACCCGCCTGCTCGACGTCCTGCCACTGGTGGCCGCAGATCAGCGAATCCAGGTCATCTTCAGCGTCATCGGCTCCTCCACGTTTACCGCCGGGACAGAGGACTTCCTGCTCGACAGAGGAGCCGCACTGATCCCATGGAGTCGGGTACCAGACCATAACGTCAATCTCGCTATCGCCGCCAGCTACGGCGGAAACCTACAAGAGCTACAGTCACCGCGGGTGATCCTTGTTTCGATCGGATGTTGGCCAGCCCCCGCTGCGCGCGAGTTATCGGCGCGCTCTCGGCGCTGATGCGGGTTAACGCTTGGTGGTGGTGTCCTCCACGTGGGGCCAGTCGTCGCTGTTCGGACAACATCGGGATCTCGTGCCTCGGCTCGCGGCCAGCCTGCCGGTCGATGAGTATCACATCGCGCTCGCTTTGCATCCCAACATCTGGTGCTGGCACTCGCCATGGCAGGTGCCTGCTCGCGACCGCACCGCATGACGAGCACTACTGGATCGTCGTGCTCCGTGACGGCCGGTCGGCCCGGTTTCGGGAGGTAGCTCTCGACGGCCGCGTCTGCGCGTCGATCGTGCACTCCTGGCTGACTGCGGGACACGAACTCCACGCGCTGGCAGGACGGGTCTCAGTCCAGGATCTGCACCCGGTCAAAGGGCTTGCGATGCTCAGTCATGGTGGCCAACGCCTGGTCCAGATGGCGCTCGGCATCCGCGTCGCGGACGTCGTACTCCGACAACTCAGCGTCGCGCGACATCGCCTGAAGCCGACGTTTCTCGTCGTCAAGCTCGGCAGCCAAGCGGGACACCCGCCGCGACGGCATCCGGTTCCGCCGCGAGGCGATCCTCGCCGATCAACCGGCCGAACAATTCACGAGCAGCCGGCTCCTCCAACGGTTCCAGGTCGATGAAGGTCACCGCGCTACTCGCCCCCAGCGCCGCTAACGGGCCAGCTTCGGTCACTACCATGACCGACGGCCTGGGCCAGGGGCAAGCATCCTTACCTGAAGCGGTGTCAGCCATTGTCAACCGACACCGACACACGCTTACCCGCAGACCAACTCCGGAACCACGCTGCCCAGCCCTCGGCACTGTCCGGGATCACCTCGGGGTCGTGACCGACCGCAAGCAGGAACTCCCGCAGCTTCGTGCTCTCCAGCCTGCCTTCCGCGACACTGGCACCAAGATCCGCATGAAAATGGCCGTCCGGGAACTGCTCGGCATGTCCTTGCAACCAGAACCGCGCGGTCTCGCGCTTGCCCACGCCCGGGGGCTCCGCGGAACACCACGATGGTCGGTCCGTCCCCGCCCGCAGCGGCGAGCGCCCGATCAGCTGCAGCCAACACGCGCACCTGGTTCGTGAAATGCCTGGTCGGAGCCGGAACCTGGCGCGGGCAGGGTGCGTTCCCGGCCGTGGAAGTGCGCGCCACCCTGAACATCGCGGGCCTGCAACGCGATTTCAGCGCGGCCGTCCATCCGGTTGCGCACGCCCTGCTCGCTATCGCTCACCCAGTCTCCCGCACCGCCAACGCGAATGTCGTGCTCAGCGTACCCAGGCCATCACCCGCAGCTGTGGTACGTGCTCGGCGAGGTCGGCTTTCTCAGCGCCCCACCGCGCGGTGCTGGCCGTCGAACAGGGCGCCGACGTGACCCGACCCACAGTGTCAACAAATGTGACACCAACCCGAGTTTCCGGGCTAGTCGGTGCGTAGCGCCCGCACTAGCTCGGCACGGCTGCTGATGCCGAGTTTGGCGTAGGCGTTGGCTAGGTGGGCCTCGACTGTTCGCACCGAGAGCACCAGCCGCTCGGCGATGGCCTGATTCTTCATGCCCTGCACAACCAGGCTGGCGACCTCACCCTCCCGGCTGGTCAGCGGTCGCGGTGCCAGCTGCTCCAAAGCCGGGGTGCGAATCTCCTCGCAGGCTCGGGCCAGGCTGGCGGCCCGAGCTGTGGAGGCGGCCGCTCGACGCCGATCACCGGCGCGCAGGTGCGCCGCGGCAGCGTGCGCGGCAGCATCGGTGGCCAGCAGGCGGGCCCCCATCGCCTCGAACTCGGCCACCACCTCGTCCAGCGGGCCACCGGCGTTGGCGGCCGCCGCCTGGGCATGCGCGCTGTAGGCGGCCACTAGCGGGCCCTCGACCTGGCCAGCCAACTGCCGCAACCGCCCGACCACCTGGCCGGCCCGCCCCAATCGGACTGCGGTGTGCAGGGCCTGCGCCTCCACGGCGCGCTGACCCATACCAGCCGCCACCGACGCCGCCCGCAGCGCCCGATCGGTCGCTTGGCAGGTGCGATCGTCCGCAGCCGCCTGCCAGGCCTCGGCCAGCAACCACTCTGGCTCGAACACCGCGCAGTGGTGCCGCACTCCGCTGCTATCTAATAGCCGCCGCGCAGCCGCGGCGTCGCCCAGCTGGGCGTGGGTCTGTGCCAGCAGCGCGATACACAGTTGCCCAAAACCGCCCGGATCGCACTGGCCCAGGCCAGCCACCGCCTCAGCCAGCCACCGGACGGCGGTGCGCGGACGTCCGGCGGCCAACGCCGACCACCCGACGTGGGCAGCAGTCAAGGCATCTCCAGCCCACTGCGGCGCAGCCATACACCACTCATGCAGCTCGGTGGCCCGAGCCACGGCGTCATGCACGCGCCCGGCCAGCAACAGCGCCGACAGCTCGCCATGGGCCAGGACCTGCCGACACAACGCGATTTCCGGCTCAATCGTGCACCGCGCAAGCGCCGCCCAGCCACCCGCCACTGCTGACAGTGCCTCGGTGGTCCGGCCTCGCGCGGCCAACCCCACCGCAGTCGCGCCCGACGCCCACACCGTCGCCTCTGCGGTAACCCCTTCCGAGGCCAGGATCTCAGCACCGGACTCCGCAGCCTGCTGGGGACGTCCGGCGAAAAACGCCAGCACGCCATGGACCGCGCTGGTGCGCCGGCACATCTCGTTGTCAGCGGCGTCGGCGGCCGCCTTGTGCAGCATCGCCTCAGCCTTCGCCACTTGACCCAGGCCGAAGAACAAATTCAGGGCCCGCACCACGGCCAAGCGGGAGCGGTCTTCCGCCGAGATGGCAAAGGGCGCCGCAGCCGCCGCCACCTGCTCGGCCTCATCGGGCTGGCCCTGCCAGCGAACCGCCTCCAGCAGCGCCAGGTGCGCCCGCATACCATCCCGGCCGTCGCTGCCGTCAATCGCCGCCTGCGCCATGCGTGCGGCGTTGTCATGATCAAGAAGGGCGTTGGCGTGCACCGCAGCATCGGCCAGCAGGCTGGCGTGCGCACCGGGCTGGTCACTGTCCAGCAGCAGCATCCCAGCACGCAGCAGGTCATCTTGGCGCTTCCAGGGCAGGTGGGTATTGGCCAGCCGGCGGCGTAGCTGACAGGCGTTGGCCTCGGGCAGCTGATCGCGCAGCACCGTGGCATAGATGGGGTGCGCCAACCACACCTCGGCCCGCCAACCGCTGTTCACCACCGTCACCAAGCCGCGGCGCTCCAGCACCGCGACCACCTCTGGGTTGATCAGGCTGGCTACCCGCCCCAGGCCCAGCGGCTCGTCGGTGGCCAGTAACTCCAGCGCGGTCCGCTCGTCGGCGCCCAATCCACCCAGCTGGCCCTGCACGATCTCCCGAAGCCGGGGGGTGGGCTCCATCCGGCCCTCCCAACGCCACACGCCATCGCGTACCCGCAGGGCGCCGGTGTCGCACCCGCCCTCCACCAGCTCACGCAGGAAAAGGACGTTCCCTCGGGTAAGACGCCACAACCGTTCAATCGCGCGGCTGTCTACCACCCCACCGAGCACACTGGTTACCAGCCGGTCCAGCTCCACCCTCGGCAGCTGTGCCAGCTCCAACCGGTCGGCTAACCCGTTCTTCCACAGCGTCACCACTGGATCGGGAGCGGGCTCCCCGGTCCGCACGGTCAACACCACGCACGCCGTGCGGGTCAACGCCAGCTGATGCAGCAACGTCACTGACAGCTCGTCCAGCAGATGCGCATCATCGATCCCGATGACCAATCGGTGGCCTTTACCCTGCTCAGCGATGGCGGTGCCGGCACGCTGCAGCAACGTCAGCGGATCAGACACCGCCCCTACCGGCGGGAGCAGGTGCGCCACCGCACCCAACGGGATCGCGGCCGCCGCACTGGTCCCCGCCGCCCACCGCGTCACCCGACCACCGCGCTTGGCAACCGCCAGCGCTTCCCGAGCCAGTCTCGTCTTGCCTACTCCGGCTGGGCCGGCAATGACCACACTGCGCGATTCCCCACCACTTAAACGCTCAGCGATAAACTGCAACTCGGAGTCGCGCCCCGTGAGCGTCCACGAATCCGTCCTCATATCTGCCCCGACCAACGCGTTCGGTACCTCGCGCTGGGCGAAGACACGGTTGACGGCATGGCGCGATCAACCGATCTCCCCCGCCCCCTCTGACACATTGGCTACGCCCCCCCGCGTCGCGCCAATAGCTGACCAACTCCCCTGGCGGTCAGCATATGCTAACAGTGACGAGATCACCATGGGTGACACGTCTTAGTCGGTGAATACTTAGCGCGAGTAGGGGTCACAGGATCCGTACTCGGTAACAGCGCGTGCTCATGCGGTGACATTGCGTTTCGATTCTTCCGAGCCTGTGTGGATTTCCCGATCACACAACAATGGTCGTCAATTACTTACGGTTACTTACGGTGAATCCGACCCGATCGACGACATCCCCGACACCTGGGAGCGGGTGACCCTCGGGGTGCCTCGGTAGCGCAGCACCGAGGCACCCGCAGCCTGCGCGGCAAGCGTGTCGGTGACTGCGACGGTAGCGTGGCTGGCCCCAGACAGCATCGCGTCGAGACGGTGGACAGTGAGGTCTGCTAGCGGTAGTTGGCTGGCGCCCGCCGCGCTGAAACGTAGATCCTGGACTTGCCCGGACAGCGCCAGCGTGCCGGCTCCTGAGACATCTGCCTGCACCTGCCCGATCGTGACGGGGCCGGTGACCGCGCTGGCCCCGCTCACCACCAGCTGCAACGCGGGGCTGGTCAGGACGGGGTTCACGATGACCCGGCTGGCGCCGCTGGTGCCCAGCCGATCGAGCTGGCCCACCGTCACCTCGGCGGACAGCGTGGCGTTGCGGACGCTCATACCCGGCTTGATCCCCAGGCCTAGCTGGTCACCAATGACGGTGGCCTCAACCTGATCGGTCAGGTTGTCATCCATCGTGACCGTGGCCTGCGCGGGCCCACCCATTCTCAGGCGGACCACGAAATTTGCCCCCGCCACCACCGAGGTGACCCCGGTCAGGTCGATCGTCCGGTGCGTTAGCCGGCCGGAACCGGCTAACGCACCGGGAGCAGAGAAACCACCACCGGGCGCACCATCGACACCATCGCCGCCGTTTGCGCTGCCGCCTTGGCCACCATAGCCATTACCCCCGTTACCGCCGTAACCGTTGCCGCCATTACCCCCGATGCCGCCGTTACCCCCGTTGGCGTCACCACCGTTACCGCCATAGCCATTGCCGCCGCTACTGTTGGCACCGGGGGTGCCAGTGCCCGCCGTGCCGGAGGTTCCGCCGGCTGACGTGCCCAGGCAGCCTGCCAGCAGCCCCATCGCGGCGAGGATCAGCACCGCCCTACCAACCCGAACGATCCACCACCCCACGCCACGATCCGGGCCACGATCCCGGGGGACCGGCACTACGACCTCCCTGCGCTCACCCGCGCCGGACTCCAGCGGGCCCGGAGCCACCGGACCGGCCGGCGCGCCATCATGCCCAGTAGCAGCAAAGACCCGACCCACGGTAGCAACAGCAAAAAGATCTGCACCACACCCAAAGTAGCCTCGGCCACCTGACCGGCCGCCACCTTGGCCTGCACTGCGTGGACTAACCAGACCAGCCGGTGCCACACCACTGGCAGCACCCGGGGCACCACGATCAAAAATCCGACCGCCCAGTAGAACAGGTAGGGCACCACGATGAGCACCCACAGGGTGATTGTTGCCCGGACCCAGGGCTTGAGTTCTCGTACCCGGGGATGGGCAGGCCGCCCGGGGATCATGCTCGCCAGCACCGGTCCCATCCGGCTGAACAGGTCGGGTACCCCGATCAGGTCGCTGAGGATGTAGTAGCCGTCCAGGCGGATCATCGGTAAGAACTGGGTGGCGGTCTCGATGTGCAGCGCCACGATGGCCACCAGCAGCCACGGCGCCCCGGTGTCCAGGTAGGCCGCGCTCATCCCGGTGATGAACACCGCGTTGAAGTACACCCCGCCCAGGTCGGTGCGCAGCCGCCCGACCCGGCCCAGCCGGTAGGAGTCGGTGACCGTGCTATACAGCGCCGGCCACACCAGATACAAACCGAAACCCATCACCCCCGGCCGGGCGCCGCCGTAGCGGCAGGCGGCGACATGCCCACACTCGTGAAACGCCGCCGAGACCAACAGCAACGCCAACACCAGCAGCGTCAGTGCCGGCTGGTAGATCAACGCCAGAGCGCTGGGCACGATCTGCCCCAGGCCACCTCGCGCGATAATCACCACATCCAAGCCCACGAACCCGGCCAACGCCGCCAGGATCACCGGTGGCCAGAACATCGGCCCAAACACCCCGGCGATGCGCCACACCACCGACTCCGGCACCACCCCCACCCGGAACTTCAACGCCAGCAACGGATCCGCCTTCACCGCCACCTTCGGCTCCGCCTGCTCATCGCCCGGATCAGCCGCGACGATCCCCGCCGGGCGCAACCGCTTGTCCACCAGAAACGCTACCTGCTCAGCCGCCACCACCTTGCCTAACTCAACGCTGAGCACATCAGCCACCTGCGCCTGGTCCTGCTGACCATCCAAGGCTGCCGCCAACAAATACAACAACCGAGGCAACTGGATAACCTGACCATCAGCCCGACGCACAATAAAAGGAGGCTCCCGAAAACCCGACCCCTGATACTCCCCGATCAGCTCAACTCCGTCAGCCAACCGCGGCACGGTACCCACGACAGGCCCAGAATCAACCGCCGCACGCTCAGTATCGATGACACTCTCCCCCCGACTCGACATGTCACGCTCGCATCACGTTGCGGGAGGGGTGGCCGCAGCTCGGCCACCCCCTACCAGTGCCCCCCCGCAATCGCCTGATTACCCCAGTTCAGTCAGCCCCGTTCAGCTGTAGGCAGCGCCGCCAGCACCGCCAGCACCGACGCCGCCTTCGCCCCCGGTGCCGGTACCGGCGAGGTTGGTTTGGTCACCCAACAAGTTGATGTTGATGAAGTTGGCGCCGAGGCCACCCCGGCCGACGCCACCCTTGCCACCCAAGCCACCGTCGCCACCCCGGCCACCGCCGCCACCGGCGCTGAACAGCGACATCACGGTACGGGCCGGCAACAGCTCCACGCGCTGCCCGTCGAGCTCAACAAAACTCAGTGCATGCGACATAGATCCTCCTAGGAAAGGTGCTCCCGCAGCCTCCAGATGGCCCCGGGACTCCAAGCACCACATCGGCGGCAGTGCCGATGCGGTGCTATATACCTTGCCCACGGTGAGATCGATGTGGCAATCAGTAGCAGTACTTAACTCTTACAGGTGAACTACCTACTTTCAACGTGTCGAAAGTATCGACAACGAAGCCGATAGGACCCTATTTCCCCTGATAGTGGCCCTGGTGGCCACCGGGGAGGGGTGACTGCGATCCGGCCACCCCTCCCGGCCAACGGCGTCGTCCACGATCAGGTGATCGCCCAACGACGCCAGCTCGACTCAGCTGCCCAGGGCTCCACCAAGACCGCCGTTGCTGGCGCCGCCGGCACCGCCGACGCCGTCGCCAGCGCTGTTGGTCTGGTCGCCGAACAGGTCGATGTTCAAGAGGTTGAGACCGAGGCCGCCCTTGCCGACGCCGCCCTTGCCACCCTCGCCGCCGTTGCCGCCACGGCCGCCGCTACTACCAGCGCTGAACACCGACAGGACGGTACGGGCCGGCAGCAGCTCCACGTGCTGGCCGTCAATCTCAGCAAAGCTCAGTACGTCAGACATTCATCCTCCTAGGAAAGGTGAGCCCGGTGACCCGGGCCTGGAACACCTCATCGGTGGCAGTGCCGATTCGGTTAACTCATACTCTGCCGAGCGGTACCGCGCGTGGCAATCAGTAGTCACACTTAACTCTTTCAGGTGCGCTACCTAGAACTGGACTGGTTTTCGATTACGTAGCTGACAACAAGGACTACGGAGACCTCGGAACACTGAGTACCTACAGAAAGCGGATGGCGCCGCTGACCCTGGCGTCAACACCAAAGGGAGGGGTGGCCATGACCTGGCCACCCCTCCCATAAACGGCACGCCGCGCGATCAACCCGATCGCCAGCGGCACCGGCTCGACTCAGCTCTTGATAGCTCCACCGGCACCACCATTGGCGGAGCCACCAGCGCCGCCGGTTGCGTCACCGGCACTGTTGGCCTGGTCGCCGATCACGTCGATGTTCAAGAGGTTGACACCGAGGCCGCCCTTGGCATAGCCGCCGTTGCCACCATGGCCGCCGTTGCCACCCTGGCCGCCGGTGCTGCTACCCTGGCCGCCGGTGCTACCCTGGCCGCCGGTGCTGAACATCGACATCACGGTACGGGCCGGCAACAGCTCCACGTGCTGACCGTCAATCTCAGAAAAGCTCAGTGCAGCAGACATCAAATCCTCCTAGGAAAGGTAGTTCCGGGTGATCCCGGAACGACAAGCGCCTCATCGGTAGCATTACCGGTTCAGCACCACATACTTTGCCCGCAATAAGGTCACGAGACAATCAGTGGTCACACCTAACTCGCCCGATGGACTACCTAAGCGGTGGACCCTGGACAGTGATTTTTGCCTTTCGAATACATGGTCGACAACGACCTCACAACAAGCCGGGAGGGGCGGCCGTGTGGCCGCCCCTCCCGTGAACTCCCGCGCCGAGCGACAACCTCAAGCGCCGGACCAAATTTGTCGGTTCAGCCCCCGGTAGCGCCCCCACCACCAGCAGCAGGGGCACCACTGGCCGCGCCACCAGCGCCGCCGGAGCCGCCGATGGCCTCGTTGGTCACGTTGCCGTTCTCGACGTAGGTAAAGGCCCAAAACGCCGCCTCGCCCACGCCCTTGCCACCGGCACCACCGGTGACGCCCTGGCCGGTAGTGCCGGTGGTGCCAGTGGTGCCAGTGGTGCCAGTGCTGGTGCAGCCGCCGCACATTGACAGCACGGTACGGGCCGGCAGCAGCTCCACGTGCTGCCCATCGATCTCCGCAAAGCTCAGTGCATCAGACATCAAGTCCTCCTAGGAAAGGTAAGTCCCGGTGTGCCCCGGGCGCAGAAAACCACGTCGTCGGCAGCATTACCGATTCGGTACTGCATACACTGCCGAGAAGTAAGGCCATGCGGCAATCGGTAGTCGCACGTAAGTCCTCAGGTGGGCTACCTAGCAGTGAAGTCGCTGTCGAAACACGTAGCCAGTGGTGACATGCTACGGAGATCACGGACACCGGGTACCAACACCGGCGAGGCTCGCGGTCAGCAGACGGGGATGGAGCGCAAAAGATCCCGCAATCCCTCGGCGTCGAGCAGGTCAGCGGGTCGCACCGTGCGGTTGTCACGGACGTAGTGGAATGCCGCCCGCACGCGGCCCAGCGGAGCTCCAGACAGCGCCGACCAGGCCAGCCGGTACGCGGCGAGCTGCACGCTCACCGCGCGCAGCGTGGCCTCATCAGGCACCGTCCCGGTCTTCCAGTCGACCACTGTCCAACCACCATCGACGTCGGCGAACACCGCATCCATCCTGCCGCGCACGCCCACCCCGTCGAACACGGTCTCAAAGGGAACCTCGACGTCGTGCGGGCTACGTGCCGCCCACTCACTAGCGAGGAAAGCTGCCTGCAGCAATCCAAGCTCGATGTTCGGAGCGGCTCCTTCATCGGCAGCGCCGGGCAACTCATCATGATCGATCAGCCGCGTGGAGCCGAACCGGCGTTCCAGCCACGCGTGAAACGCGGTACCGCGGCGCGCCATCGGGTTCGGTGAAAACGGCAGCGGCCTACGCAGCCGCGCGGCCAGCGCCGCTGGATCCTCCGCGAGCTCCACAAGCTGGCTCACCGACAAGTGCGCGGGCAGCACGACCCGTTGCGCAGCGCGGCGGGCATCCCGCTCGGCAAGCAACACGTCGATCTCGCGCTGCCAATCCTGCGCACTAGGCGCTGGTGAGTGGCTATCGGTGCGCACGAGCGCCAGCGCGTCGCGGACCAGCTGGGCGCCTTCGACCATGGCATCCCGGCGAGCGCCGAGCGGGTCGGCCGGCCAGAGCGCCTGCGGCGGTACGGTGTCCAGCGGGTTGGGCTCGCTCTCGCCGGGTGTCGCGGCCCACTGATCGATCACACAGTGTTCGACATCGCGAATCTCCAGCAGGAACTCCGAAGGCGATCGGGGTGTGTTCCCGGTCTCGCCCCAGTGGTGTCCACTGACTAGCAAGGTCCGCTCCGCGCGAGTGAGTGCGACGTACAGCAGCCGGCGTTCCTCCGTCAGCCTGCGAGTATCACAGGCCGCCTCATGCGCCGCCAGGGCCTCGGCGAGCTCCTTCTGGTCCGCGCCGGCGGGCAATGTGAGCTCGGGCAGGTCGGCGCGGTCGCCGCGCAGCGGTACCGGCAGCTCGGTGACCGTCCGCAACCACGACGAGCTCTTCTTGGCCGCCGGGAACACCCCGTTCACCACGTGCGGGACGGCTACCAGCTGCCATTCCAGGCCTTTGGCGGCGTGCACGGTCAGGATCTGCACCCGGTCGTGGGCGACCTCGACCTCGCCCAGCGCAAGACCATCCTCGGTCTCCTCGGCGGTGGCCAGGTAATCCAGCAGCGCGGGCAGCCCCGCCAGCGGGCTAGCCGCAGCGAAGTCCGCGACCACGTCGGCGAAGGCGTCCAGATGGGCCCGGCCGACGGGGCCGGGACGCGCCAGCGACTCCGTGTCCAGCAGCAGGGTCCGTTCGGCGTCGGCGACCAGGTCGGTCAGCGGCGCAGTGACCCGGCACCGCAGCGCCCGCAACTCAGCAGCCAGCGTGCGCAGCCGCTGGTAGCCCAGCTCGGAGTAGCGGGCCGGATCACCGGGTGAGTCCAGCGCGTCGACCAGCCCCGCCGTCTCGGCGGGTTCCCCAGGTAGCTCTCCGGGTAGGGCGGCCAGCACCTCCTCCGCAGCGGCTCCCTGGCCCACTGGCCTGGGATGATCCATCGCCTGCTCCCGGGCCCGCGCCCACAGCGCGGCCAGGTCGGCCGCGCCGATCCGCCACCGCGCGCCAGTCAGCAGCCGCGCCGCAGCGGTGCCAGCCAGCGGGTCGACGAGCAGCCGCAGCACGCTGACCAGGTCACGGATCTCTGGTGCGGCCAGCAACCCACCCAAGCCAACCACCTCGACGGGAACGTCGCGGGCTCGCAACGCGGCGGCCAGCGCCGCCATGTCCGCACGGCGACGCACCAGCACGGCGGCAGTCAGTGGGGCTCGCCGGCCGGACATCGCCGAGTGCCAGCGCTCGGCGATGGCAGCGGCGACCCAGTTCACCTCGGCACGGACGTCGGCCAGCAGCGCGGCGCGGACCTCGCCAGGCTCGGCACCGTCTCGACAACACAGCTCGCCGACCCGCACCGGCCCACCGCGAAGCTCCCCGGAGACCGCGTTCGCCACCGCGAGCACCTCCGGAGGGTTGCGGAAGCTGGTGCACAACCCGCGAGTCAGCGCCGGGGTCCCGTCCGCGCCGGGGAAGTCGACCGTGAACCGCGGCAGGTTGGCCGCACAAGCGCCACGCCAGCCGTAAATCGACTGGCAAGGATCGCCGACTGCGGTAACTGGGATCGCGGCACCGCCGAACAACGACCGCAGCAGCACCCGCTGGGCATGCCCGGTGTCCTGGTACTCGTCGAGCAACACGGCCCCGAAGCGGACCCGTTCGGCCACGCCGACCTCCGGATGGTCGCGCGCCAGCTTGGCCGCGATGCCCATCTGGTCACCGAAGTCGAGCACGGCCTCGCGCCGCTTAAGCTCGGTGTAGCGCTCCACCAGCGGCAGTATCGCCAGCCGGGACCGCTGACCTTCCACTATCGGCTTGAGGTCGGCGCGCAGCGGGCCCCGCTGGCGTGGGCTGGGGGCAGCCGTGCGCAGCGCAGTGATCATCGCCTCGGTGGATTCCCGCAGCTGCGCCGGCTCGCAGAGGTGCTCGGCAAGCTGCCCGGCCAGCCCAAGCACCCAGCCGGTGACTGTGCGAGGCACCTTCCCCTCCAGGTCAAGATCCAGTTCCCAGCTGGCGGTGACCCGGTGCGCGAGCTGCCACGCGCCGGTCTCAGTGAGTATCCGGGCTCCCGGATCGGTCGGTAGCCGCAGCGCGTGCTCGGCGACCAACCGTCCAGCGTAGGCGTGGTAGGTGAGCACGGTGGCCTCACCAGCCAGCACTGCGGCCCTGCGCTGCCCGGTGGGGTCAAGCCGGTCCAGCACCTCCGAACCGGCGAGCCGACGCAACCGCGCCCGGACCCGCTCGGCGAGCTGCTGGGCTGCCTTGCGGGTGAACGTCAGGCCGAGCACGCCCTCGGGGGTGACGTACCCGTTGGCGACCAGCCACACCACTCGGGCCGCCATCGTCTCGGTCTTGCCCGATCCAGCACCGGCGACCACGAGCGTGGGCCCGCCTGGGTCAGCGGCGATGACGTCAGCCTGCTCCGCAGTGGGGGTGGGGATACCGAGTTCCTCGGCGAGCTCCTCAGGCCCGATGCGGCTGGCTAGCCCCCCCGACAATCCCGCCGTCAATCTCGGCGTCATTGCGTCACCTGCCGGCCGGAGTCGTGCAGCGGGCAGGCGATCTTTGAAGGGCACCGTGCGCAATCGCCGTTGTCGATGGCGACGAACTCCGGCCCCGCGGTGCGCCGGGCAGCCTCGCGCACGACGTCGTGCCAGCGGGCCAGAGCGGGCCCGTCCAACGGCTGTTGGTCGCGCTGCACCGACGCGGCCGTGCGCGCGGAAACCTGAACAACGCAAGCCCCACCGGGTTCGGCGGCCAGGCCGTGTTCGGTGAAAGCACCATGCGCGGCGGCGAGCTGGTAGATGGCCAGCTGCACGTGATCCTCGGCGGCCTCCTTGCTGAGCGAGGTCTTGCTGCTCTTCACGTCGACGATCACAGGGCGGCCGTGGCGGTCACGCTCCAGCCGGTCTACCCGCCCCCGCAGCAACACAGCTGGGTCGTCGGCAGCACGATCAGCCCCACGATCAGCAGGGGAAAGCTGCACCTCAATTTCTTGCTCACAACCGACTTCGGTGAGCTCGTCGCGGCTGTCGCGCCACCAGAGACGGAACATCGCGACCATCTGGCGCACCCGCTGCTGCTCGGCGCGGGAGTACCACGGGGCACCCGCGTCAACGCCGGTCCAGGCCTGCGCCAGGGCATCCTCCACTTGCTGGTCGGTGGCGCCGGCCGCCGCCGCTTGGACCAACTTGTGCACCAGCGACCCGGTGACCGCGGGCAATGCCCGGACGTCCTCGCCGCCGTGGCGGGTAAGTAGCCAGCGCAACGGGCAGCTCGACACCAGCTCCACCAGCGACGGTGACACCCGGGCCGGCTCGCCCAATAGCCGCAGCGGGGCCTGACTTGACGGCGGCCCGAGCCCGTACCAGGAATCGGGGTGGGCTCCGGGTACCCCGGCCTGTGCCAGCTGAGCCAAACCGGCTGCGGCGCCGCGACGCCGCACGCCGGCCTCGGCCGGATCGCAGCACACCCGACGCAGCTCGGCGACGAGTTCAAGCAGGCTCAGGCCCCGGTCCCGGGAGGCCACCGGTCGCTCGTGCATCGACGCGCCAGTGCCCTGGCGCTCCTCGGCGCCCGCTAACTCGTCGAGGAACCGGGAGGGCTGCTCGTCTTCCCCACGCACCGCGCTGACCAGCAACCGGTGCCGGGCGCGGCTGGCGGCTACCAGCAACAGCCGTCGTTCCTCAGCCAGCAGCGGCGCGGTGCGCGAGACGGTGCTGGATTCGATGCCCGCAGTGGTGTCAACCAGATGTTCCACGCCGAGCAGGGAGCCACGCAGCCGCAGGTCGGGCCAGCTGCCCTCCTGTACCCCGGGCACCGCCACGAGTGACCATTCCCGGCCGGCTGCGGCATGCGCACTGAGCACGGTGACTGATTCGCCCGCTGGTGAACGCGCAGCCAGCGAGTCGCCGGCTATCTGCTGGTCAGTGAGGTAGTCGCAGAAACCCAGCACGCCGGCCGGGCCGCCATCGGCGCCAGGTAGCCGATCGGCGTAACGGGCGGCGGCATCGAACAGCGCGACTACGGCGTCGAGGTCCCGATCGGCCTGCATACCAGCCGGACCGCCGAGCGCCGCAGTGGCAGCCCAGCGCTGCGCGAGCCCACTGGCCTGCCACACCTGCCACAGCACCTCCTCGGCGCTGTCCCCGCGCTGGGCCGCCACAGCGGCGGCGCTCAGCAGGCTCGCCAGCCTCCTGGCTGGCGCCGTAGTCTGATCGTCGAGCCCGTCCAGCGTGCTGTGCCTCCCCGTGCCTGACTCGCGGTCCGGACGCAGCATGTCGACCAGCAGCGCGCCGCTGGTCCGCGCACCGCTGGTGTTGGGATCATGGGTGACGAGCTCACGGCGGCGCAGCTCCCGGCGCAGCCGGCGCAACGCCAGCGGGTCAGCCCCGCCCAGCGGGGAGCTCAGCAGCGCAGCCGCCGTCTCCTCGTCCAGGGCCGCAGGTTGTACCGCACAGCGCAACACCCCGAGTATCGGTGCCACCGCGCCCTGACGGGCCGCCGGCAGCTCCTCGCGCGGCGCCGTCACCGGCACCCCCGCGCCGAGCAGCGCCCGGCGCAGCACCGGCAGCGCCCGCACGGTGGAGCGCACCAGCACCGCCATGTCTGACCACGCCACCCCGTCCAGCAGATGGGCCCGGCGGAGCTGATCGGCCACCCAGGACGCCTCAGCGGCGGCGGAGCCGAACACCCGGACGGTGACCTCCCCGCCAGGCTGCTCCTCTGCCGGGCCGTGCAGCTCGGCACGCGGGCCGGGCAACCGGCTGGCCAGCCGGGACACCGCAGCCCGCACCGCTGGCGCCATCCGATGGTCGGTGCACAGCCGGACGACTGCGGACTCCCCGCTAGCGAGCAGGCCAGGATCCGCGCCGCGGAAGGAGAAAACCGTCTGGTCAGGATCGCCAAGGAGCAGCAGCTCGCGCGCGCTCGCGCCGAGCCGGGTCACCAGCTTGGCCTGCAACGGGTCGAGGTGCTGGGCGTCGTCGACGATCAGATGGCGCACCCGGTCGGACTCCCTGCGCAGCACCTCGGCGTCGGTGTCGAGCACCAGCAGCGCCGCGGACACCAGCTCGGCGGCGTCCAGGGCGGGCGCGGTGGCTTGCGGGGCGGCGGTACCCACCGACCCGCGCAGCAGCATCACCTGCTCGTAGCCGCGGAAAAACCGCCCGGCGGCCACCCACTCGTCGCGCCCGCTCGTGCGGCCCAGCGCGATGAGATCCTCCGGTGCTAGCCCGCGTTCCGCGGCGCGCATCAGCAGATCCCGCAGCTGCACGGCGAAAGCCGGCAGGCCCAGCGCCGGGCGTAGCCGCGCCGGCCAGCCCCGGCCGCCGGCTTCCCGCTCCCCCGCGAGCAGCTCTCGGACCACCACGTCCTGCTCAGGACCGGACAACAACCGGGGTGGGGGCAGATCCCGCAGGGACGCCTGCAGCCGCAGCACGGCGAAGGCGTAGGAGTGCACAGTGCGCACCAGCGGCTCCCGCACGGTGGGCGTGACACCCTGCGCAGCAAGCCGCTCCACGATGCGTTCCCGCAGGTCGGCCGCCGCCCGGCGGCTGGACGTGAGCACCAGCACCCGTTCGGGGTCCACTCCGCGACGCAGCACCCGGTCGGCGACAGTGTGCGCCACGAGGGTGGTCTTGCCCGTACCCGGGCCGCCCAACACCCGCAGCAGCCCACCAGCGTGTTCCAGCACCCGGCGGGCATCGGGGCCCCACGCGGCGGTCCGCGGCGCGGCGGTGACGGAACGAACCAAGATGGACACGCTGCGCATGCAACCACGCCCCACCGACAGTCTGCAGCGCGGGAGGATGGCAACCGTGGACGCCGAGGATGTGGAGCGGGTGCGCGGTGTGGTCGCGGCTATCCCGGCGGGCTCGGTGCTGGCCTACGGAGACGTCGCGGCCCGCGCCGGGCTGCCGGGCCGGGCCCGGCTGGTGGGCCGGATCCTCGCCGAGGACGGCCACGACCTGCCCTGGCACCGAGTGCTGCGCGCCGATGGCACCCCCGCGCCACACCTCGCCACCGAGCAACTGGCCCGGCTCCGCGCCGAAGGAGTGCTGGCCGAAGGTGGGCGGGTCCCGATGCGCCGTTACCGTGCCCACCGCAGCCAACGGCAAGCGTAGCGGACGCCGCTCAGGAGGACGCAACCACTCTGAACACGGCGGTGCCCACAGCACTGCTGAGCACCGTGATCTGGTACGGCCCGACAGGCGCGCTCGTCCCCTTGTCGATCGCCACCGGAACATTGTCGCTACGACCGTTTGAGCCCAAGCCCCTAAGTCACCCCCGCTTCATCAACTCGTACGCCTCCCGCAGATCCACCGCTTCCGGCAAACCTCGGGCTTCAACACTCCGGACTACCTCAAGCGCCCGCCAGTGGTTCGAGGCCACCAAACGGCCGGAGAGCATGGACGCCTGGGTGACGGCACAGGCTTCATCGAGACGATCAGTCAATAGCAGGGCAAGCGCAAGGTCGATGTTAGCGGAGGCAAGTCGGCGCGGCCAGCGGCCAGCCTCGGCTTCATGGGTCAGTGTGGCGACAACCTGACGAGCATGATGTTCAGATGCCACGTCCCCAAGCCATGCAAGCGTGGTCGCAAGATAGGCTTCCGCCTTATCCGGGTCATAGCGGTAGTGGTGCTCAGGTGTATCCAGCCTCGCCATGCGGGAAACGTATCCTTCGACCCGCTTGAGCGCGTCGTATGTCTCTTCAGCTTGACCCAGGCGCGCCCACGCGCGTCCTTCCTGTGCGGTCGCCTGGATAGCCGCCGAACTGCCTCGTGGTGCAAGTCGCTGCGCTGCCTGGGATAGCTCAACTGCATGTTGGTAGTTCCCATCAATGAGCGCCTGCCACGCCTCAGTCTCGTAGCGCCAGGCATAGATTTCAGACTGGCCAGCTTGCTTTGCCAAGCTCGCGGCGGTTGCGAGCCAACTGTTGGCCGCTAACCGTTGCTCAA
Organism: Pseudonocardiaceae bacterium; assembly: GCA_050699715.1. Classification (GTDB taxonomy): domain Bacteria; phylum Actinomycetota; class Actinomycetes; order Mycobacteriales; family Pseudonocardiaceae. The sequence goes on along the minus strand of JBOHFR010000016.1, from coordinate 19,768 downwards.
GGTCGATGCAGAGCGTGCCCGCTATAAGTGAGAGCCAACCGCCCACGATCAGCAACCGACGATGCTCATCAAAGGTCTTGCGAGCACCAAGTAGGTGCATGACGTAGGCAATATGTCGGCGGACTGGGCCAAGCAGTTCCCGTGGTGGGGTTGTCGAATACTTAATCGCCAGTTCGTCAACCATGTCTTCGAGTCGGCTCAGTGTCTCGGTACCCACGTCTGAGGCAGCTACCCGGCGGGCGAGTTCTAGGGCTTCGTGCTCGTCTTCGCCGTGCAAGGAAGCGCCCTGCCAGGTAGCCAATTGCAGGCCGCCCGAGGATACTAATGAGGCCGTGCGTTCATCGTTTGAAGTCAGTGAGTCTGCGGCCGGGGTTGGTTCGGTAGTGGGTAGCGGTGCGCCCATGTGGGCGAGGAGTCTGCAGTAAACGGCCTGTGGCCGCGCCACTGCTCCCGTTTCCCATCGCGCTATCAGCCGCTCGTCTAGTTTCTGCCCCCTGCTTTCGCCTATCTTATATGAGGCCGCTTCGGCTTCATCCCTGAACTCTGCCCGCGACCAATGTTTCACGTCCTCCCGCCACGCTCGTAACCGCTCACCCCAGGGGCGCGGCTGAGCCCGGTCATCAGCCAGTGTCATCACCACCTCCCCTGCGCGAGCCGATTTTGTCCTCCTCATGCCCAGTTCTTCCCTGGGATTGCCCACCCGCCAGCTGGCGTACTCCACCTCGCCCCAAGGTTGCGGAGAACCCGGCCAGCCGAAGGCAGGACCTATGCGCAGACCGGACCACCGGGAGCTGCCTGCCTCAGCCACTGTACAGAGGGCCACCCTACCAGATCCCCCGCTAGACGATCATGCCCACCTAGACGACTAGACGACTAGACGACTAGACGGTGACTTGCCGAGTACGAGGGTGCGCCCATGGCGCCCTGACGTCGTTCGGCAGAGGCTGAGTCGAATTCGGCACGGTATCCAGCGTAGGCCAGGGCGACATAGTTGGGGGCTGTCTCCGAGGTTCTCGGCATGGCATTGCAGGCACGGTCCGTGGGCTCTTCGCTGTTTCAAGTGGGTTACTCAGCGTGAGGTCATGTATGCGGGTGTGGGGTTGGTGAGGGTGGGTAGCTGGAGTTTGGCCGCGACGAGGTAGACGATGGTGATCATCTTGGTTTTGCTGCGGTAGCCGCGGGCGCGGGCTTTGGCCGCCTGGATGAGGGAGTTGATGCCTTCGAGCAGGCCGTTGCTGAGGTGGTTGTCGTGCCAGGCGATGATGCCCTCCCAGTGCTTCTCCACGAGGGTGACGACGTCCTTGATCGGTTGCAGGCGGCAGCGTTTCGCGCCGTAGCACCAGCGTCGCAGGTACTCGGGTGCGTAGCTGGGGTCCTGGTCGTAGAAGGCCTGGAAGTCCTCGCGCCAGCGTCGGGCCCGGGTAGAGCGCGAGCTGGGCCGAGGGACGCATCAGCCGGTGGAGCTCACTCTAGTTGTTTCACCGACAGGTTCGCGTGGTTTTTCAGCCACAGCCAGCGGGTGCGCTTGAGTTCCGGGCGGGTGGTGACCTCCTGGCGGCGGACGGTGTCGATGGCCTCGCTGAGCGTGGCGGCCAGGTGGTATCGGTCGAAGGTCATTCTCGCGTTCGGCAGGTGCGCCCCGATGCCGGCGATGAACGCCGTGCTCATGTCGGAGCTGGTGTCGGTGACCTTGTCCGGGTCGCCCCCGTGCTCGGCCAGGTCGGTGGCGAAGCGGGCGACGGTGTCCGCGGAGCGCCCCTCGGTGGCGAAGACCACCCGGCGGGCGTCGAGGTCGGCGACGATGCTCACGTAGTCCTGGCCCTTACGAGCGGCGGTCTCGTCCATCCCGACTCGTGTCACGCCGGTGCAGTCCAGCTGGTCGCGAGCGGCGCGCACGGGGTGTTCCACGATCCGCCAGATCCTGGTGTCGTGCTCCCGGGTCATCTCGGCGACCTTGGCCATCGGCATCGCCGTCGCGAAGCTACACACCAGCGCCTCGAACAGCAGCGTGAACCCCGAACCGGGGCGCGCCCCGGGCACGCTGACCTGCCGTACCCCGTGCTCGGGGCAGCGCACCCGCGGCAGCCGGGCGTGCAAGAACGCCTTGTGCTCGACGAAGTCCAGATGCCGCCACGTCTTGTCCGCGGTGTCGTGCAGCGGGCAGACACCGTGCGCGCAGTCCTTGGCCGGACACGCGAACCGCACACCACGCTCGAAGTCCAGATACAGGTCCAGCTGGGCGGCTTCGGCGTCGAACTCGCTGCGTATCACCCGCCACGGCCCGCCCAGCCCCAACACCGCCATGAACAACCCCAGCTCATCCATACCCCGGTGACCCCCTGCCACACAACCATCACGGACAGCCACACAGCCAACGAAACCATCACCCCCTCATCAACCCGCCACGCCGAGACCACACCCACCTGATCACCAAACCCACTTGATACAGCGAGGAACCTCAATCTGCCGCATCATCGCGCGGTGACGACGCGATTCCTTGGCGCAGCGCCGCATGACTTCCGCCTCGCAGTCCTCCGGGGCGAAACCCTGATTGACCAGCAGCTCAACCGCCCGGTACCAGGCGTTGCCGCGTCCAGCAGCTCACGCCCGAACCCGTCGTCACCGGCATCATCAGCCGACCCGGCCGCCGACCTGGCGTCGGCGGAGTCCTCCGGGTCCTCGTTCCACGCATCCGGGTAGGGAATGCGCGTGTAGTCCTCGATTTCCCCGCCGTCGTTGTCGATCTCGTCTTCCCATTCGTCAACCATCGGTAGACACCTTTCGCCGTGGCGAGACGGAACCGCCTCACCATGAACAAGCCATCGGAAACCAAACGCCATCGAAACCACCTCGACCATGAGAAATCTGGTGTGAGGGTTTCACCGGACGACAGATCACCACCAACGGCGTTCACGCGCCCGGTGCTCTATTCGGTTGTGCACACACAAAGGGGAATCCGGTCGGACACCGCCGACCATGAGAAGATTCAACAGCACGCGCCACGACACACGCCAAGAGGCCACCCGACGCTGCCCAGCCCACTGCCGGAGCCACACGCCCAACCTCGGTCCGCCATGCGCCCTACTCGCACGCATCGCACCTGTGCCTGTCGTACTGCGCATCCGCCGGGACTCAGCCGCTCGTGGCCAACGAGGGATCATTCACGAGCCGGTACATCCAGCGGAGCCCAAGTGAACATCAACTACGCCGCGCCCCGAAATCCTCCCTTCCTCGCATCGGAGCACGTCCCAGCGATCCACCTAGGACTCTCGACGCTACCATGAACAAGCGGGACCGGAAGTCAATGTGGTAGTGACGCATCTCACATAACTATTAGGTCTCCGTGTGTCCCATGGCGTCACTGTCCGGGGCAGGAGTGACAACCGTGACTAACGTGGCAGGCGGTACCCCTGGGCGGTTCAGCCACCCAGTTGGTCCAGTTCGATCGCTCGGTTGAGGCTGTCGGCGTCCGCACGTGTACCGTAAACGGTTATGGAGATGGACCTACAGCAAATCGGCGTCGGGCACCCTGCGGTTCGGGATGTGCTCGATATCCAACGGAATACGGCGAACAAATTCCGTTTGTTCGTTGCTGAAGGTCTATGGGAAAATAACGTCGTTCTGGATACCAAACTCGACGTTGACACCTTCTTTTGGTGTCCTGAGTTGACCTACTCCAGCGAGGCGCAGAAACGCGCGGATGAATTGGTTACCGTGGCCCGCCGGTCGTTCCGAGTGTCGGAAAAGACAATGGATCGGATGACCGAGAAGGGCAAGCCCGACGGGCTGGTAAGCACCGTCAAGCTACCTTCATGGGAGCCAGACGCGATCGAGTTGGATAAGTCCGCGCTAGTGCTGGTAACCGATGGGGTGGAAATACCAGGAAACCTCGGTACCCTCTTGCGCACTCTGGACGCGGTAAACGGCGATCTTCTGATCATGACAAACCGGCGTACACGCATGAGCCATCCGAAAGTCCTCCGGGCCAGCCAGGGAATGAGCGTGCGCGTTCCTCATCTGGAATTTGAAAACACCGCCGACGCCGCGGCATGGCTGAAGGCCCGCCGATTCACAGTGTATTTGGCTGACACTGACGACAGCATCAATTACCGCACGGCCGACTTCAGCGGCCGTACGGCAATTGTGGTTGGTAGTGAGCGATATGGCGTATCCAAGCCATGGTACGAACACGGATTCAAGTGCATCGGCGTACCAATGCTGGGGTACGCCGATTCGCTCAACGTCGCCGTTTCTGCCTCAGTCTTGCTCTATGAGGCAAAGGCACGCAAAGCGGGTTGGTGAACTACTCGACCAGTGCCGGACCGAGATCGAAGCCGTCCGGCGTGACTGGATACTGCCTCACGAAAAACCGAAGGAACTCGTCCAAGTCGAACGGCAAAAAGTCGCATGGGTCATTGTCTGCAACATGCGGGTTCGTCTTGCAAAACAGCATTCCGCCGCAGATTCCTACGTTCGGGCACTTGCCGCACTGCGGGTGCTCGAATGGGTCATGTGCGGCCACGTCCGCGAAAATCTCGCCATGTCGGTCAACATCGGCTATCAGGTCATCAGCGGACCCGCGCGCCGTGTGCATGGCATCGCACGCGGCAAGTTTGCCGTCTGCCGCGAACTTGACGTTATAGGGCGTGTAGGCCGAGCAAGGCGTGAACGTGGGACGCGGAAAATCGGTGATGATCTCGCCGTGCTCAACCTTAAGCGCGAGCAATTCCATATACAGCCGCTTGAACTGGGTGCGCGACAGTCCGGGCGTGAGCAGGTTGTACGAGTAGTTCACGGTGTTGTACAGCTCGAATTCGGCGCGGCCGATCCCGAGTTCCTTCGTCATCCGGTAGACGTCGGGAACGTACTTCGCATTGAGCGCGTTGGCGTTGAACCGGATACTGAGAATGGTTCCGTACTCGTTGAAATGCTGGGCGTGCCGCCGCAACCGGTTCACGATCTGGTCATAGCTGCCCGCTCCGTTGTGCCGGACACGCACCTTATCGTGATCGGCTTTGTTCGTGATTGTGATGGATATGGACCTGAGCGCCTTCACCACGGATTCGTCCAGCAACAGGCCGTTGGTGTCAATCTGCGGATGAAACTGTACGCCGTGCCGCGCGGTCAATTCCTTACCGCGCTCCACAGCTTCCAACACCTTCGCTTTCTGCATCAACGGCTCGCCGCCGATAAGTCGAAAGACCACGTCGGTAATCGGCCGCTTTCGTTCGGTTAGAACGGTGTCGATATAGCCCACGACATTGTCAATTCCAACTGATGTGATCGCACCCTCGCCACGGTAGCTGTTCTGATAACAGAAGGTGCACGCCAAGTTGCATTCTTGAGTCAATTCCATAGTGATGTTGAGCACGGAATTTTTCGCCCGGCGGCTGACATAGAGACCGTGTGCGGTGTCGATCTCGTCCAGGTCGGCCGGAACCAGGAAACCAGCCTGCTCCATTTCGGTCAGCACGTCATCGGGCAGAGCATCAACCGCGCCAGACGTAAGGCTGTCCACGAAAGGCTGATCGAATACCGCGATACTACCCCAGAACTTATTGAACACAATCGAACGGTCCGAGTCACCGGCCGCAGTGTAGTGGTTGTAGTACGATGATTTCAACGTGGAACGCAACGGACTATCCTCTCTGTCCTGCGACCGGTGACTTTCAGGACTGACTAGCTAGCCTTCGGCTGTTTCGGCTTGCGCTCCATACGGAGCTTTCCGTCGTTGGATGAACCCGTGCAGTTTCCGCACGCTTTTGCAGCGAGCGGCTTGTCCTTGAGGTTAATGACAACCGTGGACATCCGTTCTCCTTCCGTGAATCGAGCATCAACCATGCAACCGCGCATATTTGCGCGCGGCTACAGCCAAACGGGTGACTCACCCGCCGGGAGCCCAACCGCCCGGCGAACACACGCGGCCAGCATTGGCCAGGGCAACAACCGCCGAACCTCGGTGTTCAATGACGGCGGGGTCAACCACCGCAAGCGGGTTCGTCCATTCGTGGGACTTGGTGGCGACGGAATGTAAGCACCCTCGCCGAAATGGTCCACCTGGTGTACGGCGACGGTCGTCAGCATGTCGTCGTGATCCTCGTACGCGGAGGCCGTTACGAACGCCCACGACCGGGGATGGTCGGGAACGGTACCGCATACTTCCATGATCGGAGTCGAGTTGCCCTGCACACGCAAGAGCTGATCAACATCGGTTCCGAGATTCAGACGGCATCGTCGTAATGTCAAGGACCTGTCCACAGGTCACCACGACTTCGGCCCCCTGAACGGCCACAGGCCAGCCCAACACGTCGGCGTAGAACTTGGCGGCAAGCAGGGGGAGCGGGCCGACCTGCGGGTGGCATCGGTCGGCCCGCTCCCCAGGGAAACGGCCGGGGCCGGGCTGGGGGTCCTCCGGTGGTTCCCGGCCGTGGAAGGCGGTACCGGGGCGCGCGTCTCGCTGCTGCCCGCCTCATGTTCCGTGAAGCCCTGCATACGGCGGTACGCCCTCCTGAACGAACGGTACGAACGCGGTGACGATCACGTCACGCCCTGTTCACCTTCCCGAGGTAGGCACCGTCTGAGGTTCAAAGCGGGTTCAAACGTCCAAGCGGGTCCAACGGCAGTCCCACGGACGGGGCCGGTTGTGGCATCGTTGAACTGGGTAAGAGGTACAGGGTAGGCGGGTGATTGGCCGTGAGTGACGGAGACGGCGGAAGCATCGGCGCGCGTGTCGCGACACTGCGTAAGCTGCAAGGGCTCAAACAACATCAGCTTGCCGCGAAAGCACATATTTCAATCAGCCTGGTTAAGAAAGTGGAATCGGGCCATTCTCCGGCGTCACCTTCATTTACCGTCGCGTGCGCTCACGCGCTCGGTGTGGAAGTCGCCACCCTCACCGGTCAGCCATACAAAGACATGACCGCCGACGCGACGGCGGATCGGGTTGCTATTCCCGAACTTCGGCGTGCGCTTGATTCCCATGATAACCCCGAAGTTGACGGAGCAGCATGGGACGCGGGGAGGCTACGGGAACAGCTCAACGAAGGCGAGGCATTGCGACGCCGGAGCCGCTATTCCGACCTGGCCGCCCGCTTGCCATTGTTGCTTCATCACCTGTACGCATTCACTGCCGACGCGGCGGAAGGTGTCGGGCTGGAAACAGCTAACGCCCTTCTCGATGATGGCTACAGCCTCGCACAAGCCGTAGCATATCGTTTCGGGTACCTCGATTTGGCCGCGTTGGTAGCCGATCGGCACGCAATCGTGGCACCCCGCTCAGGCGATGCGCTCCGTGTCTCGGTCTCCGCTTTTCGCCGCAGCCATCTTCAATTGCATCGTGGTGACTACGACCTCGGTATGCGCGCAGTAGGTAATGCGCTAGATGTGGCGCTCGAACAACACACACCCGAAGGACTATCCGTCGCCAGTCAGTTGCATTTGCGTCAGGCTGTCTTTGCTGCGCGGGCTGGGCGCGCCGACGACGCCGATGCACATATAGACGAAGCTCGATCTATTGTTGACCGTGGCGTGCCTGTCGCGCCGTACTTCGACGTTCGCGCCAACCGAAGCAATGTCGATATTCATTCGGTCGCCGTGCCGGTCGAAATGTCAGACGGCACTACCGCCGTAGCGCGCGCCGAATCTATCCGTCTTGACGACAAGGTCGAATCGTCACGAGTGGGACACCACTATATCGACCTCGCCCGCGCGTGGATGCCCCACAGGGATCGTGATCGGGCGTTGGGTTCCCTGCTCACGGCGCGGCGAATCTCGCCGCAACAGACACACTATCACCCTACGGTGCGCGAAACGCTGTACGCGATTGCATCAGCCGACCGCCGATCCACGGATTCACTGTCGGGATTCGCCCGGTGGGCGGGTCTGTCCCTGTAGCGAGACGGCCTACAAGTTTCAGTCTGTACCTTTGAACCTGGTTTGATCCTCTACGTCCGCTGAGTGCCGTTCAGTCGTAACTAGGCACCTGGTGCCGGTGACCCCCCGACCCTGGCACCGGGTGCCGTCCAGACCTGAACATGCAATCAGAGAGCGGCGAATCAGCCATGTCAAACCATGCGCCGGTGATCCCGGCCGCAACCGCATTGCAGACGCCAGAGCCAAAACAGCTTTACGAATTGATCTGTCAGACATTCGTATCTCATGTACCCCATGCCGGAACCTGTTCCTTGTGCAAAAAGCGATGGCCGTGCACATCGATGCGCCTTGCTTTCAGGCTCCGGGAGGGCTTCTAAAGGGCTGCGCGGAATGGGCAAGCATCGGCGGCCCGATGACCCGCGCGTCCCTTACCCTGTCCGCCAACACGAAGAACTCTTGATTGCCGTTCACCAACACCGCCCCGGCCGACGTTCCGGAGTGTGCTTGCTCTGCGCCGAGCCGTGGCCATGCGTCGCCGTCGTGTCGATCTTCCTGCCGCCGGACAGGCGTCACGCCAAGACGGCTGGACGGCACGCCTACAGCCCCACAGACGCACCAGACAGGGTCGCCGCACCGGATGCGCCTAGCGGCCAGACGCGGCAGCTCACGGACGCTGTGGAGTGGCCCGGCCCCACCGACAGCGAGAATCCCCAGTTCACGAGTCAGTAACTAAATGCGGTGTCGCTTGGTCGATCCGGCAGGAGGTCTCCCACCGGAAGCCCGCGGCGTGCAAGATTTCGGACACCGCGACCGCACGGGATACCGCGTCGGGTTCGCGGCCGATGAACTCCTCATCGACCAGGTAGAGGGTGCGGGAGACCCCGGGGTAGCGGTCGAACACCACACCCATCGCCTGCACAATCCACCCGAGCTCGCCAGGGTTGGTGCCCCACCAGGCGCCTTTGTGGCCCCGTGGGCAAAACGAGCAGAAGTTTGTGCAGCCTCGCGAGGATTCGAGCTGGCACTGTCAGGGTGACGGGGTTGAGGTGTTCGATCGGCTGCGTGCGGGTGCGGACCAGCACGGGCGCCTGCATGCCACCCAAGGACAGGTCGGGGCAGGATTCTCACGGTGATCAACTGAAGATGACAGTTTTGGCCGCGTGAGCGAGGACGCTTTGTGTCTTGTGGGGTAAGCCGATCCGGTTCCAGTGGAAGATCACATGGTGAGCGAGGATGTCGCGTGTTCCCCGCTCCAGTGCTCCTTTGCTGGCCGCTGTTCCGATTGCGTATCCGGCATGGTTGAACGCGGCAGCCCAGGATGCGGCGAAGACCAACGGGCCGTCCGTGGTGAACAGCGGGCCGGCGGGACGTGCATCGTAGGCCAGTAGTTTGTGAAGGCTTGCACCCAGTTCTGTGAGCCTGTCGTTGGGGGTGTCGGTGGGGATCGGCCGCAGTTGTGCCACGCGGTGCCAGATGTCTCCGCACTCGAACCACTCCTGTCCGGCGGCCCGGAACAACGTGTTGCACAGCAGCACCGACAGCTCTCGCCGGCCTATTACCGGGGCTGGCTGGCGCAGATAGCTCAGGATGTTGCTGCTGTCGGAGTGGAAGAGGTCGTGTGCGATGTCCATACCAAACTGACCACCGAACGCCACGGTCTCCGGTTCGTAGAGATTCTGCCACCAGCGCGAGATCAGACCTGCTGTCACGAGTCTGTCTAGGACGGCGTTCACCGAAGCCTTCAGCTCAGCGAGCGCGACGTCGTGGCCGGGCTTCATCCGCAGCCGCCAACAGGGAGCTTTGCGGATGAACCACCACGCCGCGATCACGCCAACGTCCTGGAGGCGCTGCAGGTGGGGGCCAAGTCCGGTGACTGCGCTTTTTTCAGCGGTGGCCCATTCGGGAAACTGAACGCGGACCGGGTACCAGTCGCGGGCAGCGACCTGGGCTTCGAGTGCTGCAGATCCAGCCTGCTGATACGTCTCGACAGCGTCGGCGAGATCGGCAGTCTGCATGCCGAGCCTGGCGGCCACCCGGTCGCGGGGTGATCCAGCCAGGACCTCGAGCACTCCTTCGGCCGTCTCCTTCGCCGTACTCAGGTTCAATTGATCAGCAGGCATGAGTCCCATCCAGAGATCGGAAGTCCGGCACGCGCGGCAGTGTGTAGGGCGAGGGCGAGGCCGGCGGCTCCGTTCAGAAGGCCCGCGTCGTGGTGCTCGGCTTCGGCATGTCGGGCCATCAGATCGGCCAGGTGCGACAGCTGCGTGCTGATCACGGGCGTGAGCGCATCGCCTGCGGCGCGCCAGGCGCTCTGATACAACCCAGCCCAGCCGTGGCACAGGCCGACGTTGGTGATCCGGTTGACCTGGGCGGAGTCGGACAGGCACGCGGCCAAGGCGTGTTCTGCCCTCACCTGGCGCGGGATGTCACCGGTGGCGATGGCGGCGATCTGTTGAGCGCGGGCAATACCGGGCGTGCCGTAGCACCACGACGGCCGCAGGGGGCCAGTCTGTTTCGCCCGACCAGTGCGCAGTTCCTCCCGTGTGATCCATTGTGGCCACCACGGACCCAACAGGTGATCTTGTTGCCAGGAGTCCAGCCATCCGCAGATGCTGCGGATGGCATCGGTGTGCCCGTCGACGACGGCGCCACGTCGCAAAGCAAGAGCCATGAAGGCCAGAATGCCGCTGACGCCATGGGCGACGCCGAAGTTCGCATGGCCGCCCGGGGTCGGTAGAAGGGGGTCGGGGTCGTGGGAAACCCACCAACCAGGCAGAACCGTCGCCTCAGCACACAATGGCTCGGTCAGGCGGACCAGGTACCCGAGGACCCGCCCGAGCGCATCGCTTCCGGGAGCCCGCTGGAGCAGGAGCTGGCCGATTCCGGTCAGACCGCAGAACAGGTCGTATTCGGCGAACGTCGCTATCTCGCCACGATCGATACGCGCCACAGCGGCGTTGATCCGACGATGAGCGAGATCAGTGACATGACTGTCCAGACTCGCCAAGGCCGCAGCGTAACGCTGGATTTCATCGGCCTCGGCTGCGTGCAGAACGAAGGAGATCGCTGGCGCTCCGATGTAGAGCGCTGTCTCATCAGCGGCGTTGATCGCACACCTGGTCGCCGCCATTACCCATGCGTGCGCTGTTCTCCACGTTCCCGATCCGGCAAGGGCTCGCTCAATGTGCAGCAGCGCGACACCTGCTGCGCCCTGGGACAAGGACTGCGCCTGCCAATCTTGTTCGCTATCCGGCCGCGCCGGAGCCGCCAACCGGTCAGCGAGAACGTCAACGAGACAGGCGAATGTGCCGACCGGGTACTGCGCGGTCATTGGCTCTCCCGGCTGATCAGAGATATCTGGCGCTGGGCTGCGATACGGGCCAGACGGTTGGTGACACGCTCGCCGCCCGGGTCGGCGGCGACAGCGCGAACGTGGTGGTCGTGGAGCAGGGATCGCAGCACCGTCGCGGGGTCACGGTCTTCGGCGAGCCGGTCGCGATAGGTGGCAAGCGCCACCCGTCGCCGGTCCCAGGCCGCCGCCACGATCGCGCCGCCTGGATAAGTGCGCAGCGCGGCCCGGTCGTCGGATGGGGTGGCCAGCGGCAGCGCCGCGTCGCGCAGCGCTCGATCCAGCTTGCCCTCTTCCTGCGGGAGGAGGTTGATGAGCCACCGGCAGCCTTCCACGGGGGTGGGAGCGAAGCAGGCGGCCAGATTCGCCATGGAGGCTGCGGCTACCGCCTGGCTGGGTATGCCAGCGCGGGTTGCCATCGTGATTTGGGCCGCAGCGGCGGTGGAGTCGGCGGCGAAGACGGCCTCGGCGGCAGCCATCACCGTGCCGTGGCCGTATCTGCCGTGTTGCGGCTGGTAGACACCCAGGTTCACGTGCGCGAGCAGGCCCTGAACGCTCAGCTCTGCGGCCCAGTGAGCCAGCCGCGCGGCGGCTGCCCCGTATTCCCCTGGTTCGGCGAGTCGTAGACACAACTCGAGATGATGGTCGGTGTCGGGCCGGGTGGTGTCGTGATGGCGCCGGAACCACCACAGCACCACATAGTCTTCGACGTTGTCGAGGAGGCGGGGCACGTGGTCGGTCAGGATCTCGTCGAAGCGCAGAGGGTGCCCAAACAGTTGAGCGTGCAGCAGCGCCGAGTAGCCGGGCACCAGCGCGTCGGCTCGTGCCACCGCAGTCGATAGCGCTGTGTGCGGACGGTCTTCAGTGGGTTGAGAGCGGGCCAGAATGAGCGGGACGAGGAGTTCGCAGGCGCGGCCGGCCCACGCGAGTTCGTCACAGCGGCCGGCCTCGCGGAGTTCGACCCGGCTAGCGCGGTTCAGGCGTGCGCGCAGGAGCGCTCGGTGCAACCGGTCGTCCAGGTCGAGTGGGAGACGAAGGTCACCTTCGCATAGCACGACGTCCGACGGGACGTGCCACCGAGCGCGCCACGCACTGATCGCCTGCTCCCACCCGGACATCGCGCATCCAGGCGCGGGAAGGTCCTCGGCGGCAAGCAGCTAGCGGGCCGGGGCCAACACGGCGCGGCCGTGGCGCATCCGGGGAAGAAAAGGCAGCGCTCGGGCCACCCCGAAGTCGAAAGGTCCGTAGACGCCGCAGCGCGCGGAGGTGACTTCAGCGAGGAAACGTGCCAGCGGCGGGGTCTGGACCGTCTCTTCCAACGCATGCGGCACCTGCGGCTGGATATGCTCCCCCGTCGACATCCGCACCAGATACAACTGCGAGGCGTCGGCAGTGACCGCGAGGTCGTCCAGTGGGATCAAGCTCCTGTCGAGATTGCGGTGCTCCGACAGGGAAATCACGCGAGGCAGCAGGCGTGGTGCGCGGGTGATGTTCTCGTTGTGCTCGCGGCGCGGCGGGAACGACAGTTGCGCCCCAACGGCGTGACTGCCGATGGGGGTGTAACTGTCGGCCAAGCGTCGCTGATCGGCCTCGGGAAGCAGGTGCGCGAACCGCCCGGCCATGCTGCTGGCCGGCCTGGGGACTCCGGTCACCCACAGTTGGAACTGCCCGCGCGCTAGAGCCTGGAGTGACGTGGCGTGGAGCTGGAAGGCCAGCTCCACGCGGGGATGCGGGGTCATCTGGGTGTGGTCTCCGACCGTGAGTGCGCTGATCACGGCCTCAGTCAGCTCGATCTCCGCGCGCCCGTCAGCGGCAGCCTGCTGGATGATGGCTAGCAGCGTCCCGTCGCGCTCAGTCAGAGCGCGCGCCGCAGGCACCTGCGGCGCGCCGAGGAAACCGGCAGGGAATCCCAGGCCGGAGTCGGCGACGACGTCGCGCACTGGGACGACGGCGCCCGTGCCGTAGCGGTCAACACACCGGGCGTGGAAGTCCTTCCACTCTGGGGAGCCGAAAGGGTGCGGTGTCAGCCGCAACAGCGTCGTAGCAGCGGCCTCGGCCTCACGGATCACTGCGTTGGGCACCGTGAGCTGGCAGTCCAGCCCCACATTCACGGCCAGCGGCCGGTCGGTGGCGCGCACCGCCCTCATGCGCTCGGCCACACCCTCTGCTGTCGGGCCGGCCTCGGACGGGAACAGACTCCGGCTGAGGTGGGAGAGCTCGTCGTGGATCGCGACGAGCTCTTTGAGTAGGCCTGCGACGTCGGACAGGTCCTCAGCGCCGACCGCCTCAAGCTGCTTCACCAGGTGGGCGAGGGCATCGATGGTGGTCATCGGGGCACGCAGGCTGGTGAGCAGGACACGACTGGCCACCAGCTCGGCCAACAGGGAGTGGACCTTGTTTGGTGGGACGGTGGGGAACCGCGCGCGTAGCTGCTCGGCCAGCGTGGCGAACAGGACCGGTTCCGCCGCGCCGGCCAGCGTCGCACGCACGGCCTGGGTGTAGCGAACCGATGCGTCCAACACCGTTCTCCGACCCGACTGGGGGCCGTCGTGCCGAGTGGGGACCACGAACCTGTCGCCACGGGTGAATCCGGCGTTGTTGACCACCACGGGCAGCCGCGACAGCACGCCGGGACGCCGTTCCAGGTCGTCGATGAGCCCTCCCAGCCATTGTGCGTCCGCCCGCGCAACCACCCGGTGGCACCGGCCGAACCGCGCCGTCGGCTCGCCGGCCGTCGAGACCGCAGCCACCCCGGCGAACAAGCCGAACGGGGTGGAGCGCCGTCGCCAGCGGAGCAAATAGGACGAGGTCGAGACGAGCACGCGCTTCATCTGGCGGGCATCGATGTGGCCGCCACCCACGATGGCGGCGACCTGCTCGGAGAGCGCGGAACTGGCGACCCGTAAGGCCGCCTGAACCTCCTCGCGCTGCCACAGCCGTGCCAGCCATGTCTGGCCAGCCTCGACCACGCCATCGTCATCGAAGTCGATGCCGTCGAGCAGTTCTAGCCCGCCCGGGTCGGTGGTGGCGCGCGCCAGCACCACATCTGCGCTCCGGTAGAGGATTCGTGATCTCACCACGCCGTCTCCCGGCTTTGTACCGGACACCCTCCAGGGGAGCGGCCGTCAGAACGGGTTCTGGGCCTGGCTGGTGCAAGCACTCCCACAGGTGGTGTTGCCGCAGCCGTCGCTGGTGTCGCACGACATCTTGGCGAAGGGAAGGCTGTCCTCGATCACGCGCAGGTCGAGGTGAAACTCGCTGTCGACGTCGTCGGTCGATGTCATAGCGCCCTCAGCCATGATGATTACTTCCCTCGTTTTGGCGGGTCATGCGCGGTTGCCCTGGCCACTCGCTGTGGTGGTCGCTGCCGGCCAGGTGATTGTGACGCGGTGGTACCGCTTGTTAATGATCAATCCTCGGGGCAGGACCTCGTCAGGTGTGTCCTTCGGCCAGACCGCGAAGTCCGGTCCAGGGCCTCCGCGGCGGTCGCGGTCCCAGACGCGCACCTGCTCGGCCAGCGCCTGCGCCGCTGTTGAGGCATGTGGGCCGAAGGCGTGCGCGCCGAATTCAGACTTTCCCGGCTCGACACGGCGTGTGGTCAGGTACGCGAACGAGTCACCGTCAACCGCCGCCAGGTCGTACCATCGGTTGCCCGGGTGGACAAGGCAGGAGCTCTGGGCGGCGTCGGCCGTCAGGCGGCAGAATCCCGGAAACGTCGTGGCCAGCCAGAACTGCAACGTCTCGAACGACTCCAAACCCCCGATCGTCACCCCCGACCACACCTCGGCGCGCTGCGTGCCGAGCACGCCGTCCAACTCGGGGAGATGACCCTCCGACCAGCCGTCGTCGAACCGTAGTTCAATGTCCGTGCCGCGCAGCGGCAGCACCTGCCCCAGGTTGGCTCCGGTCCCCTGCATCCGCACGAAACCGCAGACCATGGCCGACCGGCTCACCAGGTGGTTACCCTCGCGGTCCAGGGCAAGGGAGCGGGTCAGGCCCCGCATCCGCAACGGGACGACGATGCGACCACCAGGGGCGAGCTGGCCCACCCAGGCTGGCGGAATGTCCCACGCGCCGACAGTAACAATAATCCGGTCATACGGCGCATGCTCCGGCACACCGTTCTCGGCATCGGCGAGGACCACGTTCACCCGCGAGTAGCCCGTCGCGTCCAGCAGGCCGCCGGCGCGGTCGGTTACCTCAGGGTCGATGTCGACAGTCGTGACCGTGCCCTCGGAGCCGACCAACCAGCCCATCATCGCGGCGTTCACGCCACCGGACCCGATCTCCAACACGTTCATGCCAGCTCGGAGGTCAGCCTGCTCCAGCATGAAAGCCTGGAGCTCCGGCGCAGTGACCGTGCTGATCGGGACACCATGCTCATCCCGCTTGAGCACCACGGAGTCGGTGGCGGCATAGACGGCCTCCAACGGCGCCCCAGGAGCGAACAGATGCCGGGGCACGGCGCGAAAGACCTCAGCGACCCGATCGCTGCGGATCGCGCCCATCACGCGCAGCTCGCCGATCATCGTCTCGCACAGCACGTCGGCGTGCGTGGTCTCGTCAGTGCTGCTGACATTCATGCCCCGGAGTGTACTTACGCCGGTCACTCTTTCATCCACGGAAGCTAATCGAACACAGATCATCCCTTTGGTTGTGTCCGGTGACCTGAGCGTCTACGTCTGGGGCGGAACGCTGGCGTGGCAGGACCACGGCGCCGGGGCCGGGGGCGGGCGGAGTAGGCGCGCTGTGGCGCCAGCCAGCGGTGTATATCCGCAGCGGTGGAGGGCTAGCTCGACCGGCGACCAGCCGGGGTCTGGGTGGCGCACGGGGGATCAGGAACCTCGGGAGTCGCTGTTCTTGGGGCGTGCTCCTGGTCCATGGCACCTCCCGGTCTGTCGTGGGTGGCAGGCGGCGGCCCCGCGCGGGTGTCACCCGAGAAACCGGCCGCGCGCAGCCGATACCCCAGTCCTGTTGAGACAGATCGCGCGAAGTGGGCCTGGGATTCAGGTACCGTCAGACGCGCTCACCAGACCATACCGGGAAACACGACACGCTGCGGTAATGCCGCGCACCGCGACCACCGCGCTCACCCTCGGTCGGGCCAGCGCCCCGCTGCCGGTCACGGACACCCCCGCGCACGAGGTCGGCTCGCGCCCGGGCAAGGCGCCACGCTGGGACCGGTGATTGTCGCGTCTGGGGCGGGGTGCTGGCGGGGCAGGACCACGATGCGCCGAGGCGGAGGAATGTAGGCTCGCTCGCGCATCGGCTGCCGCAGCCAGCGCCGAAGAGCCTCCCGATCCTGTGCGGTCGCCTCCCCGACGAGGGCGTCCAGATCGAGGCGGGGCCACCACCAGCTGAGCAGCCACGCGCGGCGATGCCGCCCCCTCCGCCGGTCCCGGGGCGAGCCAGTCCCTGACCCAGCGCTCGGGTGGTGGGGGCCCGGCTGGCCGCCGGTCAGAAGCGGGGTGGGACGGCGTGACTGGCGGCCAGCCGGGGTCTGAGTAGTGCACGGGGGATCAGGAACCTGGGGAGTCGTTGGTCTTGGGGCGTGGTCCTGGTCCATGGCGCCTCCCGCTCTCGTCGTGGGTGGAAGGCGGCGGCCCCGCGCGGGTGTCACCCGAGAAGGAGAAGCGGGGCCGCCGCCACGCACCGCCACCTGGGTGATCGAGGCACCAGAGTGGCGGTGCGCACCTGACTCTCCCGGTTCCAGACACGCCCGGGAGGCACGTGATCGCGTGCCTGTCAAGGTCTTGTTGAGGGGCGGATTCTCACCCTCCCGATGGGCTGTCGGTGCGTAGCAGAAGGGTGTTGATCCGGTGTCGCAGGTGGGCGACTTCATCGAGCTGCTGGTGCACGGTGGAGTGGCTGGACAACTCCCGCAGGTCGTGAGCAACCCCGTGGGAGCGCAGGGTGCCGGCGACCTTCAGGGCCTCGTGTCCGATGGCCACGGCCTGAAGCGGGTCGCCGGTGACCATCATCAGGCTGGCCAGCTTGGTGAGGCAAAGTGCCCGCCCGCGGGTTTTTCCTTCGGTGTGCCCGGCGGCGGCCGCGGCGAGCCGGTCGGCGGCCTCGCTGGGGTCGCGGCCCAGGATCGCCAGCTCAGCCAGCGGTTGCCCAGTGAGCTGGGCGTGGTGCGCGTCGTCGTAGTTGGCCATGAACGGTGGCTCGTTGCCCCGGGTGACGTGCGCGAAGTGCTCATCGGCGGTGCCGATGGCGGTCAGGGTCTCCTGAACCCGGCGCATCCTGGCCAGCGCGCGCCCCCGGTCGGTGTGCAGCTGCGCCCGGACAGCCGCAGTCAGCCGGTCAGAGCGGATCAAACCCTGCTCCGCCAGCGTGAGACCCTCATCGGGCTGCCCAGTCGAGATTGCCTGCTTCGCCATGGTCGACAGGACATCGGCGCGCAGGGACCAGTCCTTGGCCTTCTCAGCGCAACCCAACGCGAAGCTGTACATCCAGCGGCCCTCCTCCTGAGCGCCGGCGTCCACGGCTATGAGCCCCGCCTGCTGGGCGAGATCGCCGACCGCGGAGTGCAGCTCATCGTGGAGTTTGTCCGGGCAGATGGCCTCCAGCAGACCGGCCGACCAGAGCAACTGACCCACCACAGTGTCCCGGACCATCCCCCCGCCGTAGGCGTTGTCCCACGCCTGGAATGCCCGCGTGGCGATGCGGGTTTGCTCGATCTCGGTCGGGCCGACCCGTTTGGGGATCGGGGTGGGCTTGATCCTGCCTTCCA
The DNA here is from genome assembly GCA_050699715.1 of Pseudonocardiaceae bacterium. GTDB lineage: Bacteria > Actinomycetota > Actinomycetes > Mycobacteriales > Pseudonocardiaceae. Next base: position 1,811 of record JBOHFR010000016.1, on the reverse strand, counting down.
GCAGCGCCGCCAACGGCCCCAGGACCAGCGTGCCCACGCCCAGGGCCGCAGCGTTGCGCAGCAGCGGTTGACGGTCCACGTTCTTCAGTCTCACCGCTGCGCGCTGGGAACGCGCGTTGACGAATCCCAGATCGGAATCTTGGGGGGCACTCAGGATTGCCCGCAGCGCCTCCCGACAACACTCACCAGGCCAACGAATGAGACCTCTCTCCAGCCGGCCTACATAGTTCGCGGTGGCCAGCACCAGCTTCTCGTCGTGGTGGTCCCACACCCATTTGTTCACGAGTTCGGCGAGTTCCTGCCTGGTCAGGGCATGACTCGGGTTGGCGAGGGAGGCGGTGCGCTCCCGCGCCGCCCGAAGCTGATCATTTGCCTCTGCCATGTCTGGTCCTCCTCATGGTCGGCTCAGCGCCGTGGTGGGCACTGGGTGGGGTGCGGCACTGGTAAGCACGCGTCGTCATACTGTCGCGTATTCGGTGTCGGCTCGGTCATCGGCCTCACCGGGAGGTGTGATCACCGGCTGTGGTCGGAGGGTAAACGCGGTCAAGGAACTGGTCACGAACGCTGGGGATGAGCTTGCCGTCCAGGCCCAGCGCGGTGCGGATGGAGCGCTCGCTTGTCTCGCGCGGGATGTGGAGACGTCGCTGAGCCTCACCGATGATCTCCTCGGTGGTGGGGCCGGCGCTGGTCGGGGTCGAGATCGCGGTCCAGCTGCTGACAGAGTCACCAGCGCGCCTGAGCCGCTAGTGGATGCCGATGGTTTAGCGTGCTGGGTCGTGAAGCAGCTGCGCGGCGCGGTCACAAGCGTGCTCGTCTGCCTCGCAACCCTCGTCATGGGGTCGTCTCCGGCCGCAGCTGGGCCGGTGCGTGCCGAGGATCTCGGGTCCCTCGTGCCGGTGCCGGAGGGCGTCACGGCGAGCTTCGCGGTCTATGACCGCAAGCAACAGGACTTCACCGCGGTGCGGGACCCGCACGCCCGGTTCCGCACGGCGTCGGTGGTCAAACTGCTCATCGCGCTGGATTACCTCATCCAGCACGACCCGGTACTAGACCTGGAGCAAGCCACCACCGACAAGCAGAGCATGGACATCCTCGCGCTGCGGACGATGCTGCGGGGCAGCTGGGATTACGCAGCCAGCGTGTACTGGGTGCGGGGCGGCTTCACCGATGTCATCGACAGGATGACCGCACTCATCGGACTGCCGGACACATCGCCTCCATCCCCCCAACAGCGCGGGTTCTGGGGCTACACGGTCACTTCGGCCGCGGACGTCGTGACAATCTACCGCTACATCCTGGACGTGGCGCCTACCAAGTATCGGAACTTCATCATCGGTAACCTGCACGCCTCGACCCGGTGCGCCGAAGACGGCCGGGACCAGTCCTTTGGCATCCCCCGGGCATTCGCCCGGCCATGGGGCGTCAAGCAGGGCTGGTCGGGCTGGGGCGCGACCGTGCCGGACGAGCAGCGCTGCTTCGAGGACCGCGCTGCCGTGGGAGAGTTCGCCGGACCGGTTCCCGCCATGAAGGAGGAACCAAACCCGCCACCCGACCTCGTCAGCCCGCTGCTGCACACCACCGGAACGATCGGTCCGGGCGAGCGCAGCATCGTCGTGGTCTTCACCACCTATCCGAAAAACACCACTTGGTCGCAGGGCGCGGCGGCTATCACCCACCTGTGCTGGTCGTTATCGTCCCTCGTCCCCGACCCTCTGCCTGACTTGCGGCAAGACTAAGTGGTTGCCTCCGGAAGTCCGTCAGGGGTTGACATGACGGCTGGGTGTGGGAGACGAGAGCGGAACATTCCGTGG
>JBOHFR010000015.1:0-83308 GCA_050699715.1 Pseudonocardiaceae bacterium | reverse complement strand
CGCTGCGTCACGCTGCACCAAGACGAGCGCGCGACTGAAACCCAGCGAACCAGCCACAATCTCCGGTCATTGCAGCAGGCGGCACAGGCGGCGCCGACATCCCAGGAACGGGCATCATGATCGAGCAGACACGCAAGCTGTTGACGACCTTACCCAAGCTCAATCAAGCAGCACCAAGCGTAGACCAGCAACATTCGACAGAACCACGATGAGCGCAGCTACCCGCTGCCGTCGCGGTGTTGTGGTCGGGGCAAGCGAACATAGCGCGACTACTCGCGTCAGTGCGGGCAGGCGGCTACGTAGTCAGACCCGGCTAGGAGGTATTTGCTCCGTTCCTCGGGCCTGAGGTTCCTCCCGACAATGCGGCAGACTTGCCCCAGTGCCCACGAGGCGTCGAAATGTTCCACAAAGACACCTGAATATAGGTTGCTCACAACGAGTCGGTCCTTGTCGGACGTGAACGCAAAATCGCGGAGTTCCCAGGACGCCCTTACGGTCCCCCTGGGTGCAACATCACGCAAATTCCACACCGATATTTCTTCATCGGAGGAGTTTGGTATATTTTTCGGTCCTGCCAGCATCGCAAGGAGGGAACCGTCTGAACTGAATTCCATCGAGGAGCCACCTACTGGAATTCGCCGAGGATCGAATTTCTCCGCGTTGAGGTTCCAGAGCTTGATCTCATTCTGGCCGCCAATTCCCAACCATTTCCCATCAGGGCTGAAGGCCATCGATTTCCCATCTTCAAACCGAAGAATAGTGCCAGTGTGATCGCTAGAACTAGTGTCCCATAGTCGAACTTCGCCATTGGAACTGCTCGCGGCAACATATCGACCCCCTAGACTGACCGCCAGCTCACTTGTCGTGTAACCCTCAGGTAGTGGAATCGTCGACGTCTCGCCACGACTCTTAGTGGACCAGACAATAATCTCGGATTTATCGGCGTACACCAAGAAATCTCCACTCGGATCAAAAGAGAGCCGAAGCGCACCACCACGATTCCCACCGACAGAAACCTCGACGACAGGAAAGGATGAGATATCAAGCAGGATGATTTTTTGCGCGTTAGCATCCGCGAAAGCGTAACGCAGGCCGTTCTGACTGAGACTTTCGACCCTTCTCTCGCTTGGCTCGTCGCTCGCGGGATTTCGCACGATAACCGGCTCGGAATTTGAATCTTTGATCGAATAGATAGCCACCCTGCCGGCGGAGACGGCGGTGAGGTGCTCATTATCGGGTTGGACCGCAGCCCTGTTTGCCCCGGCGGGGATTCCGCGATGCCAGCAGCGGGTGTCGATGAGTGTGATGAAGCGGGAATCGTCAACGGAAGCGATCGTTTTTCCGTCCGGGCTAAGACTGAGTGTATCCCCAACCAGGCCACGCGTATTGGTCAAGCCGTAGACGGCGATCGGCATTAGGCGCGCCATGTTGAAGAGCATTATGCCGCTAGGAACGGCCATAGCGGCGAGGCGACTGTCAGGAGTGAAAGACACCACGGCAGGACTCGAGCTTAACCCCGTCTCAACTGCTCGCGCCTCCTGACGATCGAAATCCCACCACCACCATTTGTTAGACCCAGAACCGCCGCCGCTGTAGATCGCGGATCGCCCATCCGGTGCGACAGCAAAGGTTGCGTCACCCGTGAAGTAGAATCTGTCGTCCGAGTTCAATATGAGTCGCCTGTCTTTGGGCGTGCCTGGGCTTCTGTGCGTGACCTTCTTGCCTGCGGCGATGTTCCATGTCACGATCTCGTCACCGTCGATGTACGCCAGCTCGCGACTCCCACCCCTGAACCCGAAAGCGCATCGAGTAGTATCATGAACGCGTGGTATCGAGTAACTGGGGCCCTCGGGATTTCGGGACCACAGCCGAATTTCCTGCCCCACGCAGGCACCGAGAAAATTACCATCCGGACTGAAGGTCAGTTCATTAGCGTTTTTATCGGCGAGACTTAATGGTATTTTCCGTACTACCCGGTCCTGCGCATGAGACCACAGAACCACTTTGTCCCCTTGCTCGGCGCGCTGCGTGTAAGCGAGGATACGTCCGTCCGGGCTGAAGGCCGAGCTACCGACTCCGTCTACTACAACGCGCCGACCACGGCTGGCATTCTTCGTGACGTCCCACAACTCGATTCCACTGGAATTGGTCAGCGCCACCATCGTTGAGTCCGTAGGATTGAAGGCGATCCGGTAGGCGCCTCTCACGTCAGTTGCAAGCAGCCTATCGGCATGCTGCCATTGGCTGGCCATTCTCGTCAGCGAATCAATAGCTTCTGCGGTGGGCGCGATCCTGTAGGCAGTAGCGGCCAGCAGCATTGCGGCATCCGGTTGGGAATCAACGAGCAAGTTCGCCTGCGTCGCCAACTCGCGTGACTGGGCCAGCTTGCTCTGCTTATCGGCTCGGTTGGCTTGCCATAAGGCGACCCCGCCCGAGCCTGAGGCGCCGAGCAATAGCAGAACCAGCACCGCTACCACCGCACGCAACCGGCGCACAGATCTGGTCCGCAGGGCGCGACTGGCGTAGACGAACTGCCGCTCCGGGGCGCCGAGGTCCTCCGGGCGCTCGGCGAGCCAGCGCTCCGCCTCCGCCAGCGGCGCCCCGCGCAGCAACGCCCCCTCGTTGCGTCGCACCGTCTCCCACTGGGCCACAGAACCGCGCAGTCGCTCTTGCCAGGTGCGGAAAGCGAGGTCCTCAGTAAACCAGTCATACAGCCGCGACCACCCGCCGATCAGGGTTTCGTGCACCAACTCGACCGATTCCACCCCGGTCGGGTCCCGATCGGTGACGAGCAGCCTGGTCGCGGCGAGCCGCTGGCTGAGTTGCCAGCGTGGCTCGCCGAGCTCGGGGCGCCGGGCTATCCGCCGCACCGGCTCCCCCACTTCCGACGGGCGGACGAGTTGGATCAGCAGGCGGCGGGCCTCTTCCTGGTCTTCCGGTAACAGCTGGTCGATATAGACCCGTTCGGCATAGCTGGCCAGGGCACCACGTACCCCGCCGAGCTGCTCGTATGCTGAGTGAGTCAGCTTTCCCCGATCTTGTCGCTCCCACAGCAGGGTGAGGGCGAATTCCAGCAGCGGCAGGCTGCCGGGCTCCTCTCCGACGTCGCCGAGGATCCGCTCGACCAGGCCGTCCTGGTACGTCACTCCGTTCGGCAGCGGCCCCTCGATGACCGCGCGGAGCTGGTCGCGACCCATCTGCCCAATCGTGGTGACCGCCCCCTCCAGGGCCGCCGCCAACGCCGGGTCCTGCAACGCCTGCCCCAGGAAATCGGCCCGCAGGGTCAGCACAACAGTGAGGTTCCCTGGGGCGTGAAGCGCCGGCAACAGAACATCGAGGAACTCGCTCGCGCCATCCCCCTGCCGCGCGAAAAGCTCTTCGAACTGATCCACCACCAGCAGTACATCCGTTTTGCCCGCTCGCGCCAGGACTCTTTCGACCACGTCAGGGAGATGCCCGTCGCGCAGCAGCGTCGTGAGCTGACCCAGTGCGGTAAGGCGCTCGGTCTCGGCCTGATCGGGGTCCAGGAACGGGAGGAGAGCAGCAGCCAGGGCGACAAGGGGTGACGACGCATGCGCGGGACGCATGCTCATGCTCAGCCACTCCTGCTTCTGCGCTATCCGCGGCAACAGGCCCGCGAACACCACTGAGGACTTGCCACTGCCCGAAGGCCCTACGACCGAGACGAGCGGCCTGCGCTGCACTTCCGTGACGAGCCGGCCAGTGAATTCCTGCCGACCGTGGAAAACACTCACGTCTCGCTCTCGGAACGGGTACAGACCTCGGTACGGGCATGGCGGTACGGTTCGACTCGCCAGCGGCGGCCAGGCCTGGATCAATTCCTCCGAGGGTATCAAGTAGGCAGCTCTGAGATCACTGCGCGCGTCTGCGGCCACTGTCATGCCGACGACGCCAGCCACCTCATCATCCCACACAGCAGCACCACTGAAACCGGCCTCAATGGCATATCCCGATGAATTGCTCTCCATCTGCACCCAGCCAGCGGCCTGCCGAGCCCGAAGAACTCCCGAGGCCCACACGCCGTGGTCATAGCGACGGGGAAAACCGAAGGTACGAAACGGGTGTGACCAGAAATCCTCAGCGGCCACCAGATAGACGGGGAGGGCTCCGGTCGGGGGGTCGATCACCAGTGCGAGAACAGCGATGTCACCCCTGTCGTCGTCGTGGATCGGGTGCCACGCCATTACCCGGGCGTGCACCATGACCCCCGCAGCGACGAGCGGGAAGTCCAGCGACACCGTGTCGGTCTCGGCTGGGGCTTCGTGGGTCTTTCTGCCCAACGCCCGCGCCACCACGTGGGCGCAGGTCAGAATATGACCTGCCTCGACCAAGAACCCACTGCCCACAACCTCGCCGGTATCGCTGCGGATCCGCACCATCGCGGAATCGAGCGCGCGCTGCACGTCCGCCGGCCGGCTGGCTACCGGTTCCACCACCGGCGAGCCACTATCCACGGCGGGGGCTTCACGCACCCGCGCGGGCCGGTGCTCACGCAACCTGCGACCCATTGCTAGCCCCGACGTCGGGCGCCCAACTCAGCCGCACGGTGAAATGGCCCTCGGCCGCTGTCTTCGCGATGAGCGCCCCCGCTTCACCGGTCAACTTCACCCCGAACTCCAACTCGATCCGGCCCGGAGACAACGACTGCAGCACTTCCATCGATTCCCGAGCCGCGTCACGCACGCTGCCCAACACCTCCGTCAACCGACGACCCGCCTCCACCACCCCGTCCCGGCCCCGGCTGACTCGCTCGATACCGAGATCGTCGTCCTCCATCTCCACCAGGACCGTCGAGCCCCCGCTAGCCCGAACCGCACCACTTCAGTCAATGCGACTCCTCCCCGCGACGACGTGCAGCCCCACGCTGACACGGGCAGCACGTCAGTGATTGCGCGTGGGCGCAGGGTACTCGACTTATCGGCACCCCAATGACCGCCCGCGCGCTTCCAACGCATGCAGCTCGGCAGCCTGCGCCGGGGTCGCCGCGCCCTGGGCGACGGCCAACCCGGCCCGAGCCAGTGCCACCGCCTGACGCCCGTTCCGGAGCCGATCGTCTTCGGTGAGCGCGTTCTGCCCGATCTGCACCGTCATGCGGCTCATGTCGCTGAGCACATAGGCGGCATAGAGCCGGTCACCGGCCGCCATCGCCAGGTCAAGCCCCTGGATGAAATAGCGCTGCGCCAACACGGGCCGACCCATATCGGCCGCCGTGAAACCAGCCAGCCTCGTGGCCTGCGCAACAGCAGTCAACAACGCCGTGCCGATCTTCTCCGAGTACGTGCCATGCAGGAGCTGGTTGGCCTCCCGATGCAACAGCGACACCACCTGCTCACGCAGCCGCGCCGATCCGTAGCGGTAATCGAGCTGGCGCAGCTGGGTGACCTGCTCGGTGAGAATCTCCACCTCGGTCAGGCCGACCCGACGGCCCCCGGCCTGGGCGGTGCTCTCCGCTGGAGGCACCGTAAGCGCGAACAACGCAGGCTCGGAGTAGGCCGCCGCGTTGAACGCGGAGCCCAGCAGGAACTTCCGTCGGTGCATGTCCTGTCCCGACAACTCGACGATCGTGCGGAGTGTCCCAGAACAGTGCAGGCCGTCGTGGAGATCTTCCGACATCGGAGCGTGGTCGGCGAACCCGCAGTCGGTGACACTGATCTCCTGGCACAGTTTCCGAGACAGCACCATGGCCACCAAGCGGGGCACCGGCCAACGCGGCTGGCAATCATCCAGGATGCGTCGCACCGACGTCGTGTTCGTCCCGACGTGCCCCCTCCGCAGCACCCGCAGCCACCACCGCGCGAGCCAAGCCGGCGTTGCTCAGCCCCGCCTCCTCCACCAGCGCCCGCAATGCACAGTTGTCACCCGCCGCCTCATTCTCGCTACCCACGATTCTCCCAGTTTCGTGCCCGTACCGACCGCAGCCGATCATGGCCCGACATCGGGTGGTTGGGAAGCACCGCCACCACAGTGGGACGGAAGTGGGACCCCCAGGCGCCCCCGATGTTCACCCGTGCTGCTGCGACAACTCGCAGGCTCACCAGATTTTACGGAGGACACCATGATCGTGATCGGACATCGGGGTGCCGCTGGTTACCGGCCGGAGCACACCTTGGCCTCCTACGAGCTCGCCGCGCGGCTCGGCGCGGACTTCCTGGAGCCCGATCTGGTGGTGACCAGTGACGGCGTGCTGGTCTGCCGGCACGAGCCGGAGATCGCCGATACCACCGACGTCGCCAGTCACCCCGAGTTCGCCTCCCGGAGAACAACCAAGATGCTCGATGGCGAGGCCGTCACGGGCTGGTTCACCGAGGACTTCACCCTCGCCGAGCTCAAGACGCTGGCAGCGGTGGAGCGACTACCGCACATCCGCCAGCACAACACCCTGTTCAACGGGCGGTACGAGATCCCGACCTTCCAGGAGATGCTGGACCTCCGGGCCCGGCTGTCCGACGAGCTGGGCCGGGAGTTGGGTGTCTACCCGGAGACCAAGCACCCCACGTTCTTCCGCAACGCCGGCCTGTCGCTGGAGCCCCGGCTGCTGGAAGCTCTGCGGCGCCATCGCCTCAACCGATCGGATGCCCCGGTGTTCGTGCAGTCCTTCGAGGTGACCAGCCTCACTCAGCTGCGCGAGGCTGGCCTGCGGACGAGGTCGGTCCAGCTGCTGGCGGCCTCGGGCGCGCCGTTCGACACCGTGGCCGCCGGCTGCGGCCCGACCTACGCCGAGCTGTCCACCCCCGAGGGCCTGCGCGCCGTCGCGCGCTACGCCCAGGGAATCGGGCCGGACAAGCTCCAGGTCATCCCCCACCAGGCCGATGGCACGCTCGGCTGCCCCACCACGCTGGTGACCGACGCCCATCACGCCGGCCTGGTCGTGCATCCCTACACCTTCCGTGCCGAGAACACTTTCCTGCCGGTCGACTACCGGAGCTCTGCCGTGCCGACCGACCACGGGCGGGCGATCGACGAACAGATCACCTACCTCCGGGCCGGGCTGGACGGTCTGTTCACCGACCAGGCCGACATTGGTGTCGTTGCCCGCGCCACGGCTCTGGCCGGTGGGTAAGCGCCGGCCAGTCACGAGCCGCTGGCGCCGAACACCAGGATGGACGCGGTGAAGCCGTGCAGGTGGTTTCGGCCTGCGACCGGGCCGATCTCGCCGGCCGCGAAGAACCCGGCCACACCGGTGGTGTCGAGACCAGCGCGCACCGCCAGCACGTCGTGATCGGCGCTCGGGAACATGGCCCGGCCTCGGCCGTTGCAGGAGAACAACAGCGCACCGCCCACTGCGGGAGTCTCCGCGCGAAATCGGATGAACAGCTCCTTGAGGTCCTCGGCGGCGGCGGAGGCGTCCCGCACCTGGAAGCGGACGGTCCGACCCACGTCCACGACGTCTCCGATGGCGATCGCGCCGCGCTGCTGGTCAGCACCCACGACGCCACGGATGAGGAAGTCGCCACGCTCGTGCTCCTCGGCGTACTCGTCTATCGCGACGCCGATCTGCAATCCGCGCACGGCGGCTGGCCGATCCTGAGCTGGGAGCCCGGCGACGATCTGCTCGAGCTTGGCCAGCGCGGGCATTCCGGCCAGCTCCAGCAGCACGTTGTCCTCGGCCTTGGTGACGATCATCGAGGGGCCGAAGGGGCGACAACCCTGGCTGACCACCGGGCGAGCTGCGATGGGACCACCGAGCACCACTCCCACCGCGCCGGCCGGCACGCTGTGCCCGTCCAGGAACAGCTGTGCCGAGCTCCCGCCGCGGGGACCGCTGGCCACGCCGCCGATCAGCGGCAGGCCGCCCAGGTCATCGTGGGAGCGCTGCACGAAGTCCGCGACGGGGAAGGTGAAGGGATCGGCGAGGAGCACCGCGACGGCGTCATCGCCACGCCGGTCCGGCATGCCGGTGACGGCCGCCCCCTCGGAAGTGCGCACCAGCTCCAGGTGCAACGGGGTGCGCCTGACCCCGGGCAGGCACGCGGCGAACACGCTCACCGCGGGTTCCTGCTCCACTCCCCGACCGGCGCCGATCACGCCACCGGCGCTGCAGCCCAGGGTCGTGCGGGCGCCGGCCACCTCCATGGCGCGGGTGCCCGCCGATTCCACCATCGCCGGATCGTCGCCGCAGACGAACAGGCACAGCAGGTCGGGGCGCTGCCCACGCAGCGGGGCCAGGGCCTGAGTGACGGCGGACTCCGCTGCGGCAGGCAGGTCGGGGCCGACCGCCAAGCCGTCACCGAAGCGGGACGTGAGCAGGTTCGGTGGGGAGAACACCGGGTCACCTCCAACCCTCACGGTACTGGAGGCCGGCCGTATCACCGCAACGTCGTCAGCTCGTCACGGGCAGCCGATATGCTGCGCTAGTGGCTGCCCAGCGATCACGAGAGGTCTCTCGACGCCGGGTACTCGGGTGGGCCACCAGCACTGCGACGTTCGCCGGGGGAATGACGATTGGCCTACCGGGACGCGCCGTCGCTGCTCCCGCGGGAGGAATCACCGGTGATCCAGGGGCGCCGCACACTACCGCGGCCAGGCCGGCGAGTCAGGTCCACGACGTCCGGCCCGGGGTCGCGCCGGACGCCATCGCGTTGACCATCGACGACGGACCGCACCCGCTGTGGACGCCGCCGATGCTCGACCTGCTGGACCGCAATGGGATCCGGGCGACCTTCTCACTGATCGGCGCGCAGGCGCATGCCCACCCCGATCTGGTGAAGAGAATCCTCGCCGAGGGCCACGACCTCTGCAACCACAGCATGACCCACCCGCAACCCTTCAGCCGCAGGGCCCCTGAAACGATCCGTCAGCAGATCGCCGACGCCCAGTCAGCCATCGTCGACGCTGGTGGGGTGCCACCACAACTGTTCCGAGCACCCGGCGGGGACTGGTCGGCGGCGGTGCTCTCAGCCGTGGCGGACTTTCGTATGGTGCCGATCGGCTGGGACATCGACCCCCGGGACTGGTCGCGGCCGGGTACCGCATTGGTCACCAGCCGGCTCCTCGCCGCGCGGCCGGGCGACATTCTGCTGTGCCACGACGGCGGCGGCGATCGTGCCCAAACCATCGAGTCATTGAGCGCTGTGCTACCGGTGCTCAAGAGCCGTGGTCTGGAGTTCGTCACCCTGTAAGGCGCGTCGCGCCGAATCAGCCACCCCGTCCGACACCACACAGGACGGACGGCACGTACGGGTCTATCCGAGTCGGTAAAGTCGATCACGAGGACGGGGGGCGGGCCTCGTTCGGCTTGTTCGGCGCTGAGGGCGTCAGTGGCTTGGGGGCGAGGGTGGCGTGATGGACCAGGGGTTGTGCGCCCAGGGCGGTCACGATCTGCGAGATTCCGATAGCAGACTCCACCCATATGAGTGATTTTTTTCACCCAACCGTTGGCGGTGCCAATTAACCCCTTGAAACGCCGCCGAAAAAGGAATCTAGTTCACCCCAGGGGGCATTCTTTGGGGGCGTGCTTTACAGATCGGCGAGGCAACCCAGCGTGCTGGTGTGCTGATCCACTGCTTGACATCCCCGCACCCGGTCTACTGGATAGTTCGCAACGGAAGGAGATTTGCCATGCAGGAATCCGCCAACACAAGGTTCAACGTGCTCGTCGGCCTCATCAGAGAAGTGCGGCCGAGTCTGGTAGATTCCGTGCAATCGATTCTTGACAGCCTGCGCGTCACCACGGCCGTCTGATATCTTCTGCGATCAGTGGGGGGCAGCTGTCATGAAACAGACCTAGCGTGTTGGGGTGGTGACGGGAGGATCGCGTGGCATCGGAGCCGCCATCTGCCGGCGTCTGGCCAGCGACGGGTTGTTCGTTCATGTGATTTTCCGTAGCGCTGAGGATGCGGCCAAGCAGGTCGTCCACGACATCGAGTCCTCTGGTGGCAATGCCGTCACCCATCGCGCCGATGTGTCGGATGAGAACCAGGTTCAGGCACTCGTTCAGGACATACTCACGCAGTCCGGTGGCATCCACGTCCTGGTGAACAACGCCGGGTCTGTTGCGTTGCGCGAAGCCGGGGCAGGCGAGATCGGTCGTCCGCGGTCGGCTTCGATGGGGTTGTTCGCGTACTGCTCGGTGACGTGGCAGGCGGCGGGCAGCAGCTCATCGAGCACTCGCGGGTACGTCGCCGCTCGGTCGGTGGTGACCTCGGTCGGGGACGGGCCGTGCTCGAGTGCGTGGGTGAAGAATCGGCGGGTGGCCGCCATGTCCCGCTTCTCGGCGGCGAGGACGTCGATGACCTGCCCGAACTGGTCGATGGTCCGGTACAGGTAGACCACCTGCCGGCGACCTTGACGGAGATCTCGTCAACGAACCATCGACCTCCCGGGGTGTGCCGGCACGGTCGTGCCGCGTCGATCAACAGCGGTGTGAAGCGCTGCACCCAGCGGAACACGCTCACGTGGTCGACCTCGATGCCGCGTTCGGCGAGCAGTTCTTCCACGTCACGGTAGGACAGTCCGTAGCGCAGGTACCAGCGCACCGCCAGCACGATGACCTCACGAGGAAGCGAAACCCAGCAAAGCCCGACCTCAGCGGAGGTACTCGACGGTGACGACGACGCATCAGCTCAGCCTCCTGAAACTATCATCCACCAACGCAACAGACCCCTCGGTGGCGCCGTGGCCCACGCCATCGCACGACAAGCCAGCCGACGTACCCCACAGCGACATTTGGCGATCTCTGGTCAGCGGGCACATTGAAACCCACGAGATCGCATGCGCGCACAACACCATGACCCAGCCAGCGTCATTGGCCAAGATCGGCCAAGTACTGGCCAAACATCTCGACATCATCAACAACAACCATTAAGGGAATCGTAGTGAGTAATCCATGTGACGATGAGGATGGCATCGTCCACCCCAGGCCCAACATCGACGCGCTCCTCAAGATCGACTCATCGCCGCTTGTACACGTACCTCGGCCGGATCCGTTCATGACCATCTCCGGCGAGCTCGGGGTGGCGGCATTACACGACCCTGCTTATGTTATTTGCATGAAGCAACCAAATTTTTTCTCGTCCGGGGAACCGGGGCCGGTAGCCACCACACCGGTACCGGCTGCGGCGGGCCGAGCGCAGCGGCGACGGGCTCGGGCGTTGGTGGATACAGTCAGTGCGCACTACAAGTGGATTGTGTTGTCGAACACCACACTCGGGATGTTGATAGCCACGATCAACTCCTCGATCCTGTTGATCGCGGTGCCGGACATCTTCAAGGGTGTGCGGATCGACCCGTTGGCGCCGGGGAACACCAGCCTGCTGCTGTGGTTGATCATGGGTTACCTGGTGGTCACCGCGGTGCTGGTGGTCAGTTTCGGCCGGCTGGGTGACATGTTCGGGCGGGTCCGGATGTACAACGCGGGCTTCGCGGTGTTCACGGTGTTCTCCCTGCTGCTGTCGGTGACGTGGATGCAGGGCACGGCGGGCGTGCTGTGGATGATCATCATGCGGGTGCTGCAGGGCGTCGGGGGCGCGATGCTGATGGCGAACTCCAACGCGATCATCACCGACGCCTTTCCGGTCAAGCAGCGCGGGCTGGCGCTGGGGCTCAACCAGGTTGCCGGGATCGCCGGCGCGTTCGTGGGGCTGGTCCTGGGTGGGTTGCTCGCACCGGTGGAATGGCATCTGGTGTTTCTGGTGTCGGTGCCTTTCGGGGTGTTCGGCACGTTCTGGGCATACTGGAAGCTGCATGACACCGGGATCCGCCAACCCGGGCGGCTGGACTGGTGGGGCAACCTGACCTTCGCCGTTGGCCTGATCGCGGTGCTGGCGGGCATCACCTATGGCATTACGCCCTATAGCGGGCACACGATGGGATGGACCAGCCCGTGGGTACTGGCCGCGCTGATCGGTGGCGTGGTCGTGCTGGTGATCTTCTGCGTGGTGGAGACCCGGGCCGCCGAGCCAATGTTCCACCTGCGACTGTTCCGCATTCGGGCGTTCACCGCGGGGAACCTGGCCAGCCTGCTGTCCGGGTTGGGCCGTGGCGGCTTGATGTTCATCCTGATCATTTGGTTGCAGGGCATCTGGTTACCGCAGCACGGCTACAGTTTCGAGTCCACGCCATTGTGGGCGGGTATCTACATGCTGCCGCTCACCGCTGGGTTCCTCATCGCCGGGCCGGTATCGGGGTGGTTGTCCGACCGCTTCGGGGCGCGCACGTTCGCCACCGGCGGGATGCTCGTGGCCGCGGCCAGTTTCGGGTTGCTGGCCTGGGTACCGGTGGAGTTCACCTACTGGGAATTCGCGCTGGTCCTGCTGCTGAACGGGCTCGGCATGGGACTGTTCGCCGCACCCAACAGGGCAGCGATCATGAACAGCCTGCCACCCAACCAACGTGGGGTTGGCGCGGGGATGAGCACCACGTTCCAGAACTCGGCGATGGTGCTGTCGATCGGGGTGTTCTTCAGCCTGATGGTCCTCGGATTGGCCCAGACCCTGCCACAGACGCTGACCAGCGGACTGCTCGCCCAGGGCGTGCCCACCGCTGACGCGGCCCGGCTGGCCGCCCTGCCCCCGGTGACGGTGCTGTTCGCCTCGTTGCTGGGCTACAACCCGGTCCAGACCCTGCTGGGCCCGACCGTGCTCGGGCACCTTCCGGCTAGCAACGCCGCTTACCTCACCGGTCGCGGCTTTTTCCCCGCGTTGATCTCGGGGCCGTTCTCCGCGGGATTGACGGTCGCCTTCGCCTTCGCCATCGCCGCCTGCCTCATCGCCGCCGTCGCCTCCTCGTTGCGCGGCGGCATATACGTGCACACCGAGCAGCCCGCGGGCTCAGCCCGTGTTGCGCATCCCGGCAGCGATCCCGTTGACGGTCCGTAACAGGGCGCGACGCAGATCCGGGTCGGGCTGGTCCGCCTGGCGACGCCGGGCCAGCAGCGAGATCTGCAGGTGGTGCAGGGGCTCCAGGTAGGCGGCCCGCACCTGGAGGGTGTGGCGCAGCAGGGGGTGCCGGTCCAGCAGGGTCGAGCCGCCGGTCAGCCGGAGCACTTCACGCTGGGTCAGGTCGTGCTCGCTGACGATAGCGTCGAACAGCGGCTGCAGACTGGGCTCGACGAGGGCGCAGACGTAGGACTCCGCGATCCGCAGGTCGGTCTTCGCCAGCGTCATCTCGACGTTTCCGAGCAGGTTGGTGAAAAACGCCCAGTCCCGCATCTCCTCGAGAACCGGACCGAGCCCGGCATCACGGGCGGCCCGCAGGCCGCTGCCCAGGCCGTACCAGCCGGGTACGACCATTCGGGTCTGGGTCCAGCCGAAGACCCACGGGATCGCCCGCAGCCCTTCCAGGGTGGCCTTCCCGCTGCCCGGTCGTCGCATTGGTCGGGACCCGACATTGAGCCAGCCCAGCTCATCGACCGGGGTGGCGGCGGAGAAGAACTCGCTGAGCCCGGGACGGCCGACGAAGTCGCGATAGGCCGCATGGGCGGCTGAGCTGACCACGTCCATCGCCTCGTCCCACTGGGCCAGCACCTCCGCCGGTACCCGCGAGGTCTGATGCAGCAAGGTGGCCTCCAGCACCGCGGCGAGCAGGATCTCCAGGTGGTCGTGGGCCAGCGCGCTCAACGAGTATCTGTCGGAGATGACCTCGCCCTGTTCGGTCACCTTCATCGTCGCGTCGACCGTGCCGTACGGCGAGGCGGCCACCGCCTCCCCGGCCGGTCCGCCGCCCCGGCCGACCGAGCCGCCGCGGCCGTGGAACAGCCGCAGCCGGACCCGGTGCGCGGCGGCGGTGTCGCGTAGCTGGCGCTGCGCCTTGTGGATGTCCCAGTGGGAGGTGGTGATCCCGGCGTCCTTGTTGGAGTCGGAGTACCCGAGCATCACCTCTTGCAGGTCTCCCCGAGCTCGGACCAGCTGCCGGTAGGAGGGATCCCGCAGCATCATGTCGAGCAGCTCTCCGGCGCGGCGCAGCTCGGTGGCCGTCTCGAACAGCGGCACAAGATCCACTGTGGACGTGCACCCCACGCCGGCCGGTGCCAGCGCGATCAGACCGGCTTCGCGGGCTAGCACCGCGGCGGCCAGCACGTCGTCCACGCCCTTGGTCATCGAGACGATGTATGTGCTGGCCGCCGGCTCACCGAAGGTCTGTTGGGCGCAGCGGATCGCGTCGAAGACGGCGAGGACGTCCGCCGCCGCTGGTGGCAGCTGCACGGAGCGGGCGGTCAGCGGCCGCCGTCCGGCCAGCTCGCAGGACAGCAGCGCCGCCCGCTCCGCGCGGTCGAGCTCGGCGTAGGGTGCGGCGAGCTCACCGAGCGGGTCGTAGAGGGCCGCCAGGGCGGCGTGGTGCGCCTGCGCGTGCTCGCGCACGTCCAGCGCCGCGAGGTGCAAGCCCAGCGCTCGGGCGCTGCGCAGCGTCCTGGCCAGCGTGCCCTCGGCGATGCGTTCCCCGAGATGCCCGCGCAGCGAGGTGTCCATCACCTCCAGGTCGGCGATGTAGGACGTCGCCCCCAGGTAGTCCCGTCCCTCCTGGTGGCCGACGCCGTCGCGAATCCGCTGCTGGGTTCGGGTCAGGCGGGTGTGGATGAAGGAACACTTCAGCCGGTAGGGCTCGTCGGCGTTGAGTCGGATGTAGCGGTCATAGACCTCGGGCAGCAGGCGCCGGTCATGGGCGAGGCTGCGCCGCAGTCCCTCGGAAACGCCGACCACGCGGGTGGACACGCTCAGCTCCTGGATGAGCGCCTCGATCAGCGCTAGCTGGATGGTCAGCGCCCGGTCTGCGTAAAGCCGCACGACGTCGAGCGTCACCTGGGGTGAAACGTTGGGGTTGCCGTCGCGGTCCCCCCCGACCCAACAACCGAGCACCACCGGACGGGACTGCGGCGCCAGCGCGAACCCGGCGCGGGCGAGCTCGTCCTCGAAATCCTCCAGCAGGTCCGGCACCGCGTGGGTACCGAGCTGCTCAAGGTAGTAGGCGACCGCGCTGGCCTCGTCGAGAACCGTCGGCTGACCAGGCCGGACCTCGTCCGTCTGCCACAGCAGGTCAACCAGCCGCGCGAGCCGCCGGCGCACTTGCTCCTCGGGCAGATCCTGGTCAAGGACGTCGGCCACCCGGCGCAGGATGCCCTGCACCGACCGGCGGGTCACCTCGGTCGGGTGAGCGGTGAACACTGGCCGCAGCTCCATCCGCGCCAGCACCGCCTCCACCTCGGCCCGGTCGACCTCCCGGGCCAGCCGGTCCACCACCGCGCGCAGTGGTCCACGCCGGCCGCTGACCTGGGCGCGCTGCTCCCGCGAGCGGTGCAGCTGCTCGGCCACGTTGGCGAGCTGGAAGTAGGTGGAGAACGCTCGGGCGAGCGCAATAGCCGTGCCGACATCCAGCGTGGACAGCAGCGACCTGATCTCCGCACTGCCCTCCAGCAGCGTCGCCCGGGCCAGCCCCCGTACCTGTTCGACCAGCTTGAGCAGTTCCTCGCCGCCTTGACGGACCAAGGTCTCCCCCAGCAGCGTCGACAACAGGCGCATGTCGGCTCGCAGCGCCTGGTGCTGCGACTCCGAGACGACACCCGCGTGAGCAGCCCCCGAGTCCAGCCGCTTGCCCTGCTCGGCGCTCGGCTCCTGCTCGGCGCTCGGCCCCTGGCGGGCTAAGGACGCCATCGGCTCACCGGAAGGGTACCTTCGGCAACTCGACCAGCGGCAGCGCGTCGCGGAACTGGCCCTCGGTCGCCGGTTGCCGGTGCTCCTGCCACGGGTCCCGGTAGGCCTCCATCGAGTGCTTCATCGCCTCGTCGAGCCGACCCGCGATCCCGTCCCGGTCCTCGATGACGATCGCCCGCAGCTCGGCCAGCCCGATGCGGGGGACGAAGTCGTAGCTGCGTTCCAGCCACTTGGCGTTCTCCCGGTAGTACTGCATGAACCGCCCGGTGAGCGTGACGACCTCGTCACGGCTGTCCACTGTGGCCAGCAGATCACCCTTGCGCACAGTCGCGCCGGCCGCACCACCAATGTAGATCTCCCACCGGCCGCCCTCGACCGCGACGATGCCCACGTCCTTGACGTAGGACTCCGCGCAGTTGCGGGGGCAGCCGGAGACGGCGAGTTTCATTTTCGCCGGGCTCTCCAGCCCCCGGTAGCGCTGCTCGATGTCGATGCCCAACTGGGTGGAATCCCCGAGGCCGAAGCGGCAGAAGTCACTGCCCACACAGGTCTTGACGGTCCGGAAGCTCTTGCCATAGGCGTGGCCCGACGGCATGTCCAGATCGGCCCACACCCTGGGCAGGTCTTCCTTGCGTACGCCGAGCAGGTCGATGCGCTGGCCACCGGTGAGCTTGACCATCGGGATGTGGTAGCGCTCCGCGACGTCGGCGATCCGCCGCAGCTGCGCTGCGGTGGTGACGCCGCCGGCGATCTGCGGCACCACTGAGAAAGTCCCGTCCCGCTGAATGTTCGCGTGCACCCGGTCGTTGATGAACCGGGAGTCTCGCTCGTCAATGTACTGCTCGCCCCACATCATCCTCAGTAGCGAGGCCAGCGCCATCTTGGCGCCGGCGTGCTCGGCGCCGTCCTGCGCAAGCGCGGCGAACACCGCCGACGGCGAGCGCAGCCCACGGCGGCGGATCTCGGCCATGAGCGCTGCCTTGTCCATCGGGATGCACGGCACGTAGTAGGCCTCGGCCGGGTCGGTTTCCAGGTCGTCGCCCAAGGCTGCCGCGACGATGTCGGCGACCAGGTCCTCGCATGATCCGCATCCCTTGCCCGCGCGGGTGACGGCCATCACACCACTGACGGTGCGCTGCCCGTCCCGCACACAGGCCACCAGCTGACCCTTGCTGACCCCGTTGCAGTTGCAGACCTGCGCCTGGTCGTCCAACTCCGTCACGCCGACCTCCGCCGTCGGCGCACCGAGGTCGAACAGCAGCCTGACCCGTTCCTCGGGCAGTGGCACCCGCCGGTCAAAGGCCTGGGTCAGCGAGGCGACCTTGCTGACGTCGCCGAGCAGGGTGGCACCCACCAGGATGCCGTCACGGATGATCACTGTCTGATAGACCCCGCGGTGGGGCTCGCTGAACTGGACGAACTCGTCGTCGGGCCGCTCCGGCTCCTTCAGGCCCATAGCCGCCACATCGACACCCGCGACCTTGAGCTTTGTCGCCAGCCGCGAACCGTGGTAGGCGGCCTGAGGATCAGCGCCGGTGATGTGGTCGGCCAACACCGCAGCCTGCTCCCACAGCGGGGCGACCAGCCCGTACACCTCGCCGCGATGCTGCACGCACTCACCGACCGCATAGATGTTGTCATCGTCCACCGACCGCAGCTGGTCGTCGACCACGATCCCGCGCTGCGTTTCCAAGCCCGAGACCATGGCCAGCCCGATGTTCGGGCGGATACCCGCTGCAATCACCACCATGTCGGCGTCCAGCGTGCCACCGTCGGTGAAGGCCACGCCGGTGGCCACGCCGTCGGTGCTGAGCCGGATCGCTGTGGTGCGGGTGCCGGTGTGCACGGTGAAGCCGAGCCGTTCCAGCGATCGGCGCAGCACCCGGCCAGCTTGGGCGTCCAATTGCTGGTTCATCAGCCCCGGTGCGGCGTGCACCACGTGCACGTCCAACCCGTGTGCCTGCAAGCCGCGAGCCGCCTCCAGACCGAGCAGGCCACCGCCGATCACCACCGCGCGCCGCCTGCCCCGGGCATAGCGCATCATCGACGTGGTGTCGCGCAGTGTGCGGAACCCGAACACCCCCGCCGTCAGCGTCTTGTTGTCGGCCCACATCCCTTCCATAGGCGGGAAAAAGGGCCGGCTGCCGGTGGCCACCACGAGCTTGTCGTACCGAACAATCGATCCATCGTCGGCATAGACCCGGTGGGCGAACCGGTCGACGCGCACCACCCGCACCCCGGCGTGCAACGTGATCCCGTTCTCCCGGTACCATTCCCAAGGGTTGAGGAAAAGGTCCCCAGCAAGCAGATGCTCGTCGGGGTCTTTTTCGGGGTCGCTGTCGGATTTCGCGCCGCCCGCCAGCAACTCCGACAGCAGAATACGGTTATAGTTGCCGTGCGGCTCGTCACCGAACATGGTGATGGTGAACTTCTCGGCACCGTTGCGGGCCAAAATCTCCTCGACGGCCCGAGCCCCCGCCATGCCGTTGCCCACCACAACCAGTTCTTGCATGGCGTTCACACCTCCATCAGGCCGAAATCGACGACCACCGTGCCCGCGCACCCCTCGGGCGCGGCGACGTGCAACTCGATCTGGGTATGGCTGATCAGGTCCTCCACCACCCGCAGCGGCACGTGGGTGCCCTCGCGAGCGCCGATCGGGAAGTAGCGCATCGGCTGGCCGTCCCGCACCAGCACAATCGTGATCATCTCGTCGGTGCTGTTTCCGCCGCGGAAGTAGAGGGCCTGGCCGGTCACCCCCGGGGGAACGGTGTAGGTCAGGGCAGGATCAATGAGGACGGGCTTGCACAGGCCCTGCCCTTCAAAGGAGTAGCTTCCCTGCAAGAAGCGGGACGTGGTGTGCATGCGATCTCCTCTGATCCGACGGCGCTGACCGCCACCGCGCAGGCCTTGAACTCCGGCATCCGGGAGACAGGGTCTAACGTCGGGTTGGTCAGTGCATTGACGGAGGCCTGCCCACCCCAGTGAAAGGGCACGAAGACCGTGTCAGAACGGATGTCTTCGGTGATCCTGGCGCGCAGCACTGCGCTGCCACGGCGATTATACAGCCGTACCAGGTCTCCGAGGCCGATGCCGACCCTCCGGGCGAGTTCCGGGTGCAACTCAGCGTAGGCCTCGGGCTCGGCGGTGACCAGCGCACGCACCCGCCGAGTCTGCGCCCCGGACTGGTAATGCGACCGACTGCGCCCGGTGCTGAGGTAGTAGGGGTACTGCGCGTCCGGCAGCTCCGCTGGGTCTCGGTGCTCGATCGGGTGGAACCGGGCGCGGCCATCGGGTGTGGCGAAGCGGTCCGCGAACAGCCGCGGTGTGCCGGGATGCCGCTCGTCCGGGCACGGCCAGAAGATGCCCTGCTCGTCGGCGATGCGGTCGTAGGTGATACCCGCGTAGTCCGCCGGGCCGCCCGCACTGGCTCTGCGCAACTCGTCGAACACCGCCCGCGGCTGGTCCTCGAAGGTGACCGGACAGCCGAGCCGCTGGGCCAGGGCGCGCAGGATCTGCAGGTCAGAGCGGACCCCAGGTGGCGGGTCCAGTGTCTTGCGGCGCAGCAGTACCCGGCCCTCCAGGTTGGTCATCGTGCCCTCCTCCTCCGCCCACTGCGTGCAAGGCAGCACGACGTCAGCCAACGCCGCGGTCTCGGAAAGCACGAAGTCGCTGACCACCAGGCAGTCCAGCTCGGCCAGCCGCTTCGCGACGTGGGTGGCGTGCGGCGCGGAAACAGCGATGTTGGAGGCGAACACCAGTAGCGTGTGCACCCCGCCGGTGGTGCCCAGCCGGTCGAGCATCTCGTAGGCCGACGTGCCCGGGCCGGGCAGGCTGTCGGGGTCGACTCCCCACACCGCGGCGACGTGCTCGCGGGCCTGAGGATCGTCGAGGCGCCGGTAGCCGGGCAGTTGATCGGCCTTCTGGCCGTGCTCCCTGCCACCTTGGCCGTTGCCCTGGCCGGTGATGGTTGCGAAGCCGCAGCCGGGTCGTCCGGGCAGGCCCAGCGCCAACGCCAGGTTGATGAAGGCCAGTGTGGTGTCGGTGCCGTTGCTGTGCTGCTCGGCCCCCCTGGCGGTGAGCACCATGGCCGTCGATGCCTCACCGAGCAGCCACGCGGCCTCCTGCAACTGGGCGGCCGCAACGCCGGTGATCCGCTCCACTCGGTCCGGCCAGTACGAGCGCACCACCCGTCGGACCTGCTCGAAGCCGCAGGTTCGCTCGGCGATGTAGGTAGCGTCGATGTGCCCGTGCCGGATCGCCAGATGCAGCAGCCCGTTGGCCAGCGCCAGGTCGGTACCGGGCACCGGCTGCAGGTGCAGTTTCGAGCCACGGGCGGTGGGGGAACGCCGAGGGTCGATAACGATATGCGTCGCGCCGCGGCTGCGACCCTCATCGAACCACTGCATCGCGGGCGGCATGGTGTCGGCTGGGTTGGCGCCGATCAGCAGGACGACGTCGGCTGCGGCGACGTCGGCCAGCGGAAACGGCAGGCCCCGGTCGATACCGAACGCGCGGATGGTCGCCGCGGCGGCTGAGGACATGCAGAACCGGCCGTTGTAGTCGAGCTGGGAGGTACCCAAAGCGACTCGGGCGAACTTGCCGAGCTGGTAGGCCTTCTCGTTGGTCAGTCCACCGCCGCCGAAGCAGCCCACACCATCCGGGCCATCATTGCGCTGGGCGCGGCGCACCGCATGGATGACCCGATCTAGCGCGTCGTCCCAGCTAGTGGGCTTCAGGGGCGCGTCTCGCCGGTCCCGGACCAGCGGCTCGGTCAACCGCTGCGGGTGGTCGAGCAACTCGGCCGCGTTCCAGCCCTTGCTGCACAGCCCGCCCCGGTTGGTAGGGAAATCCTCCTGGGGCGCCAGGTGGACCCGGTCGGGAGCGACCCGCAAGGTGATGCCGCACTGCAGCGAGCAGTACGGGCAGTGCGTCAGCGTTGGGCATCCCTCCACACTTCCACCCTGCACCGACCTCGTTTCCACGCCGTTGTCTGCCGGTTACGACCCACCCGCCACCGGAGTAGCGGCCGCCGTGGGTACCGTGGTGGCAAGCCCCTCGTTGCGGCAATATTGAGGCAATATTGAGGCAATGGTAAGGCAATACGGATACCGCACGATCGGGTTGTCAGTTCCCCGGGCGGTATCTCGCCGAGGCGCTGCTTACTCCTAGCTTGCGAGGCGATCTCCACGATCTCCGCCACTGCGGCGAGTGGCCAACGGACTACTCGAAGGAATCAACTCTCTCGTCCAAGCAGCCAAAGCCCGCGCCCGCGGCTACCGGAACAAAACAAGATGATCACCATCATCTACCTCACCGCCGCCAAACTCCCCCTACCCACCCTCACCAACCCCAAACCCGCGTACATGCCCTGACCCCACCTCGCTCTGAGTAACCCACTTGATACAGCGAAGAGCCCTACTTCGCCGCTTGGAAGGCCGATGGCATCGGCGACCGTATTGATGATTGACTGCGGTCGATCCCATAAAGCCAAATTCGGCAACAACGTCATGTGATGGTCTCGTGACACCACGTGAGAAGTACTCCGATTCGGCCGGCAGCCGGGCTGGATTATCGCTCGATGCCTTGGCGTGGCGTAGGTCGCGGGTTCCGGGTGGTGTGCTGAGCTGGTGGTCGGGCGGATTGTGTAGGGAGATGTCTCAGGTGTATTGCCAGGACTGGCCTCCACCGCGATATTGCTCGACCGGGATCACGCTGGTGCTGTCGGCCATGCGGTCGGTGTAGAGCACGCCGGCGAGGTGGTCGATCTCGTGGGCGACGAGTCGAGCGATGCCGCGCTCGAACACTGTGAGGTGAGTGCTGCCGTCTACGTGCTGATGCTCGACCTGGATGCGTAGCGGTCGGGGCAGCTTGCCACGCACGTCGAAGAAGCTCAGGCATCCCTCGTACTGCTCGTCTTGATCGTCGGACTGGTCGATGATCTGTGGGTTCAGCAAGGTGATGATCTCGCCGCCAGGGGTGCGGACCACGGCAGCGGCACGTCCAATGCCGATCTGGGGGGCCGCGATGCCCATGCCCTTGCCGAACACGTGTGCCTGAGCGACGCGCTCGAGGGCCGAGTGCAGCTCGGCCACCACGCGCCGCGCGTCCTCGGCCTCGGTGGGGAGCGCGAAGGGGCGGGCCTGCTGGCGCAGGAGCGGATCATCGAGCTGGGCGACGCCGAGCCTGGCCATGGTCTCGCTGGGCTTGGTGTCGGAGTTGTCAGCGTGTGACGCGGTCGGCTGCTTGAAGCGCCACTCGATGCGGTAACGTGCGTGCAGCGGCGGGTCATCCGTTGTCCACGCGAACCGGGTGCGGTCGCCGTCCTGGGTGCGGGTGATCGGTGTTCGAAACGGCAGCGCTTCGGCGCTCATCGAGGTCTCCATACCCCATACCGACGGCCCGAATGCGGCGGGAAAGTCCAGCCGCACAATCAGGCGCCGTGTGGGTAGCCGCACGGCGCGCTGGAACCACCGCCCCCATTTGATGTCGCTGACCGTGTAGCTGTAGACGATCTCGGTCGATTCTCCGGGGTAAAGCGGGAAGCGAGCCTCGTCATTCTCGAAGAGCAGCCACAGTTCTTTAAACGCGTCACGGTCGTGGCGCACCTGCCAGGTCATCGGCTCGCCGTTGTGCCAGGCTTGCAGGCGCAGCTCGTCCCACGTGAGCGGGTCGTTGCGGTACAGCTCGTTAGACTGCTCAAGTGATCCCGGGTACCGGTCAACCGAGATGCGGATGAGGTAGCGAGAGATCGGCGCCTCGCCACAGTTCACGAGCTTACGCCGCATCGTCGCCCGGTAGGCACGCCCGTCATAGCTTAGCTCAGCGTCGTCGTACTCCACGAGCAAGCCCGATCCGGACTCGTGCTCACTGACCAACTGCGCCGGCCCGACGACACCGGCCGGTCTGGTTGTCGGGGCAGGTCGAGTTGGTTTTTGTGTCTGCGGCGTGGGCGGTTCGGGTACAAACTCGATTCCCTCATCGTGCGCGTGAAATAATTGATCAACTTTCCAGTCGGGAAACATGCCCTCCAGGATCCGGCAGTGGTCAGCGTAAGGAAGTCCGATTAAGTCACTGGAAAGCCACCGGTAGAACTGCGCCTTGCTGGGCCACCCGCCTTTAAGGGTCAGGTCGATGCCGGCGGCAACCCTGTCGTACTCCCGACAAAACGCGCTGTGAGTCTGCAGGTGGCGTTGGTGGAGCAGCACCTTGAGCACGATGGGCTCGGTTGTCACCGGGTTGACCTCCTTGAACGCTAGCCGAGACTTGATCGCAAGACGAGACTAGCACGACTGGAAGACGCCGAGACCAGATGAGGCAAAGAAGGTGCTTGGCGTATTGTGAGAGGGGCATCAGCCACCATCCGGAATGGTCAGGACCCGCACGAAGTCGGGCCGCAGGGCGACCGTTTCGTCGCGGAAGCGGACGTACAGCAGAAGGGAATGGGGGTGTCGTCGGCGCCGCGCAGGAAGGGAAGGCCGGTCCCGTCTGATGGTGAGGGCCGCATCATTGATGTTCTCCTCGGGCTTGGGTGGTGACCCACGGCCGCCGGGAGCCGAGCACGGAGGTAAAGGGCTCAACCGGCGTGGGGTCGCAGTCGCCGGAGGTGTCAGCCGACCGGATGCGGCAGCGGCCATCGGCTGCTTAGAGCCCTGGATCGGGCACATCGAGACGGGCCGCAACGCCCCCAGCAAATCCGACTTGATCGTGTTGGTCGACCGCCTCTACGGAGCCGACGAGGCGACGCTCACCGCACTCGAAGAGCTCCGAGAGGAGGCCAGCAAGCGCGGCTGGTGGTCCACCTACCGACTGCCCAAGTGGCTGGCTGGCTACGTCGGCTTGGAGACCGACGCCGTCTCGCTGCGCTGCCTGGACATCGAGATGATTCCGGGACTGCTGCAAACCGAGCAGTACATGCGCAGGCTCTACGCCCTCAACGACCCACCGCCCGCCAAGGAAACCGATCGGCTCGTGCGGGCCCGGCTGCAACGCCAGGGCAGGCTCCCTGGACCGAACGCACTCCAGCTCAGCGCGGTGATGTCCCAGGGTGCCCTGGAGCGATGTGCGCGAGATAAGGCGGCCGCAGGCGCGCAGCTGGCGCAGATGCTCGACCGTGCGACATGGCCGAACGTCGACCTCAGGGTGCTCCCGTTTGACCTGGGGCTGCATGTCGGCACCGGGCCATTCACCCTGCTTGCCTTTCCCGATCAACTACTGCCTGACGCCGTCTACCAGGAGTACGCCATCGGCGGCCACATCATCGACGACCCATCGGTGGTTGCTCGGCTAGGCCGTGCGGGACTCTAAGAACCCGACCGGCCCGGCCCTGGTGTTCACCGCAACCGAGTGGGTCGCGTTCACCGCCGGTCCGCACGGTCTCATGGATGCTTGTGCACCCTCCGCTGGAAAGAAGGCGTCGAGTAGCACGGCCAGCGTCGGCTGGCCGCCAACTACACGCTCCCCCCGGACCAGCGGGCCCGGCTTCGGCGTCGCCACGCACGGAGCCGCGTTGGCTGCGCTCGGTCGTCGCCCCAGTCGGGGATGTAGCCGGTGACCAGCTCGGGGCCCTTCTTACGCCAGTGGGGCTCGGTGTCGAACTGCTTGATGGCGAACTCGCGGAGCGACCGGATAACCGAGCCGTAGGTCTCGCTCTCAGTCACCGCCAGCGCGGAACCCGTGCGCCAACTGATCGGCATCGACTCCATGAACGGCATGAACATGTCCGGGAAGCCTGGCATCGTGCAGCCAATGCAGATACCACCCACATTCGGGCACCCACCGACACCATTGATCCAGCCGCGCTTGGGCACGTTGCACTTCACCACCTGACCCCCACATCCGAGCTTCACCAGGCACTTCGGTGAGTCGTACGTCTCGGCGAACTCCCCCTGTTCGTAGTACCCGGCCCGATTGCAACCCTCGTGCACCGTGACGCCGAACAGCCACCGCGGGCGCAGGTGCTCGTCCAACGGGATCATCGGCGCCTGCCCGGCGACCTGGTAGAGCAGGTACAGGATCGTCTCGGAAAGATTGTCCGGGTGCGCCGGACAGCCAGGCACGCAGACGATCGGGATACCGGCCTTGGACTTCCAGTCCCAGCCCAAGTAGTCCGGCACGCCCACGGCACCGGTCGGGTTGCCCGCCATGGCGTGGATGCCGCCGTAGCTGGCGCAGGTACCGACCGCGAGCACGATCGTGGCCTTGGGCGCCAGCTTATCCAGCCACTCGTTGACAGTGATCGGCTGGTCGGTGCCGGCGTGGCGGCCGAAACCAGTGAAGTAGCCAGCACCGTTGATCGTCTCGTTCGGGATGGAACCCTCGATGACGAGCACGAACGGCTCCAACTCGCCCCGGTCGGCCTTGTGGAACCATTCGATAGGATATGGATCGGGCTCTCGTCGTCTTGGGTGGTCGGAGCGGCGGTGGGGGGAGTCGGTTTGGTCATGATCCTCTACTTCACGAGCGACCTCCGGTCGCTCCCTCGACTGATAATCCTTCCGATGTAGGACGCCCCCGAGCGTCGTCGGCAGACTAGGACGTCCGCGCCGCCCTGTCGTCCCATCCGAGTAGATCGCACCACTCAGCCTAATCATGTAACTGTCAGTAGCCGCTTCAGGCGCCCAGCATGCTGACTTACCGTCAGTGGCCGAATGCGACACTGACGCTGGTCACGGGGGTGTGCTGCGGTACAGGCCACGCTTGCTGATGTAGCGCGGCTGGGGGAACCCTGACCCGGGCTTTGGTGGTCGAGATGGGCGGTGACCTGCGGAAACGTTGGTTGATATTGGTTGACGTTGGAAGGCTGCGCCCACTGCGCCGTCAGCGGCCTCGATCTGTGGTCAGGCCGGGTCACAGTGCCCCGCTGGTGACCGTGGTTGACCGGTCTTAATGGCACGCTAATGGCACCTGGAGCCCATCCCCGAGCGAGGTCCGCCGGAGGCGCTTGTGTTCCGGTCTAGGGCTTGGGAAGCCTATCTCGCTGCTGTTGTCTGCACGTGACCTGCGGCTGCTGGTGGTCATAGAAGCCTCAGATGGCCGCTGTTGACGACCCTCCCTGTTCGGCGCGATCGACGCGCTGCGCATCCCGGTGGAGTACCCTGGCCGAAGCGGCGTTGCTCGGTCACTGCCGCCGGGTCTCCCTCGCCGCACAAGTTTACACGATCAGGGTTGGTGTGCCGTATTTTTTGGGCGTTGCTTGTCCTCTTTTGCTGGTGTTGCATCCGTGTATGGACCCCTTCGAGACCCTCCACAACGGGTCAGGTCAAGATCACTGGCCCACACAGAAGGTGTCCGTGTTATGGGGAAGCTCATCCCGAGGTGGTTCCTACCAAGCGTCGCTATGATTAGGAGTCCTTGTGTCAACACGGCATGGTTTTGAGATTCGTGGTCTGGACGTCCCCCGAGGCGTTGATCCGCCGACGGGACGGTTCGGTCGGATGTTCCCGACCTTGGAAGCCCGCCCTCCGACCGGTCTCGCGATGGCCGAGGAGTTCGGCCTGCCCGGCGGGCTGATGGACGGCGGGGAGACCACCTCAGCGCAAGATAGCCCCACGTTGGATGCGGGTTTCACCTTCCTCGGGCAGTTCATCGACCACAACATCACCTTCGACGTCACCTCGATGCTGGGTCGCCAGGTCGACCCAGAGGCGATTCACAACTTCCGGCCGCCGATGCTGGATCTGGACCATCTCTATGGCTCCGGCCCGTTCGCGAACCCCTACCTGTATGACACGGTCTCCCATAACACCAAACTCATACTTTCCCATGATGGGGTGGACCTCGGGCGCACCGTCCCTGGGGATGGCTCCCCTGGTGTGGCGCTGATCGGTGATCCGCGCAACGATGAGAATCTGCTGCTCAACCAGCTCCATCTGGCGTTCATCAAATTCCACAACCGGGTCGTGGACGCCCTGATGGCCGGGGAGATCACCGACGTGTTCGGTGATCCTTTCACACCGGCCCCGGACCCCACCCCTCCGCCCCCGAACGCCTCCATCGAGCAGCTGCTCAGTGTGCGAACCTATTACGACGACCTGCTCGCCAAAGCCCAGCAGATCGTGCGCTGGCACTACCAGTGGATCATCGTCCATGAGTACCTGCCTCTGGTCTGTGGCCAGGACAGCGTGGACAGAGTCGAGGAGCACGGGCTGCAGTTCTATGCACCCGACGGCAATCCGTTCATCCCGGTCGAGTTCGCTGTCGCCGCGTTCCGCTTCATGCATCCCACGATCCGCTCCGACTACACGATCAATGACAAGCACACGCTCCCACTGTTTCCGATCAACTTCACCGACCCCCTCCCGCCCCCCGACCAGCGGACTGATCTGCGGGGTGGTCCGGTGGTGGAGGAGTTCGCGGTGGACTTCACCCACTTCTTCGCCATCGACGATGACCGGCGCCCACAGCGGGCTAGACGCATCGAAGCCAAGATCAACACCCGTCTTCTGGACCTGCCCCCCGTTACCGACGTACCGGTGGAGATCTTCAGGCAACTGCGCTCACTCGCGGTACGCAACCTGCTCCGCAGCGAGACTCAGGAACTGCCCTCCGCTCAGGACATCGCCCGGAAGATCGGCGAAGTTCCGCTCAGCGACGCTGAGCTGGGCACCACTGGGCCGATCTACTTGTGGTTTTACATCCTCAAAGAAGCCGAGCTGCGGCATAACGGCGGTCGACTGGGAGCAGTCGGTGCTCTGATCGTCACCGAAGTCCTGCTCGGGCTCTTGGATGCTGACCCGATCTCCTACCGCTCCACCTACCCGAGCTGGACACCAACCCTCGCCAATAGCGAAGGACGCTTCGGCATCGCCGAGCTCCTGCGCTTCGCCAGGGTCGTCAAATAACCTCCGAGGGCTTAGCCAGTCCCGCAGGCGGCGACATCTTCGGTGGCGGGGAAGTGTAGATCTGGAATCCGGCCACCGGCACCACCGGCCACACCCTTACCAGCCCGACTGGCGGGGTGTGGGCGGTGGTGGTCGCCCCGGATGGGTCCTGGCTAGCCGCCGCCGACACCGACGGGGAGCTGCGAATCTGGGACCCATCACCGGTGCAGCATTCACGTGTCAGACATGGCGCGCCGCTCGCAGCCAGAATGAGCGAGCAGGGATCTCTGCCGAGCCGACTGAAATGGTACGAGACCATGCAGCCAACCTGTTTGCTGCCGTTGCGCACAGCGACCACCGCCGCTGGTCCGGTCCGCGCGGCGCGCCGAGCGGTCGGACTGCGCTAGATCGACGGGATGGCGCGAGGGCAGCCCCCTGCGGATGCGGTCAGAGCCGAGGCGGACCACGGCGCCCGCAGCGCACCGCTTGATAACTTCGGTCGTGCTCATGCTCGCTGACGATCTGCTGGCGGAGCACTCCGAGCAGAGATGTCCAAGGGTTTTGGTTGGGCCAGGGATTGTCCACCTTAGCGCCGGGATGATCAAGACTAACTACGTCACCTGTCGCGTGTTCACCGAGGTCGATGTGAGATGATACTCTCATGCCTGATGCGGCAGTGAGTATTGTTGCGCTCCCGAAAACGCTCATTCTGTGAGACATCGACCACACACTCATTGAGAACGGCGGCGTGAGCAAGGCGACGTACGCTCTGGCGTTCGAGCTACTTACAGGAGGCGCTCCTTCGGCGCGCCCTACCACCGACGGTCGCACCGACTTTACAAATAATGCATGAACTCCTGTCTGTCAACTCCGTTGGCGCTGAGAAGTATGTAGAAATTACACAGTTTGAGGGCGTTCTTGCCGAGGCCATGGAACAGAACGCGCCACAGCTAAAGATGCAGGATTGGGGCCATATATCCGTAGCGTTCTTTTGAGAATTTCTATCACTTCCGGGTTTTCTTCGGGAAGGAACAGGCTGACATTCGCAAACAAGTCGATATTTTCTTGCGCGCCAACCAGCAAGGTCCATCCAAAGATGTTTCGGAGTGTCCGCCCTGTGCGGATAGAACGCTACGACCTGCCCAACGCCTTGATCAGCTGACCCGGTTGACGGGACAGGTCGGGTCAATTTTTGTGTCTGCGGTGTAGCCTGTTCAGGTATGAACTCGATTCCCTCATCGTGCGCGTGAAACAGTTGATCGACCTTCCAGTCGGGAAACATGCCCTCCAGGATCCGACAGTGGTCGACATACGGAAGTCCCACCAAGTCACCGGAAAGCCACCGGTAGAACTGCGCCTTGCTCGGCCAACCGCTCCGCAGAGTCGGATCGATCGCTGCGGCAACCCTGTCGTAGCTCACGACAAAAGGCGCGGTGGGTCTGCAGGTGGCGCAGCCGGAGCAGCACCTTGAGCACGATGGGCTTAAGCGTTCAACGAGTCAGCCCCATGACCACATTAAATAAATGACGACGAGAGTAACACCGAACGGACGGAGCGAGTCGATTATCACCCGCTGGTCAGCCAATACACAAACCGACTTGAAGTGGACACCGTAGGTCGATCGCTACCCGGTGGGGTTCAGGATGTCAGCTCTGTGTCGCCAAGCGAGACTTAATCCAGTGATCGCGGTGGATGACACCAGCCGCTCCGCGTGAAGGAAACGATTGACAGTGGCTTCGTCGAATGAAAGGCTATGCTCTTCCTTGTCGCCCCAGCGGACCACGACCTCACCCTCAGCGTTCACATCAGCCGCCTCGCGGAACAGAAAGTCGAAAACGGCACTGTCGATGACCGCGACAGTCACGATGGTGGCATTGAGACTCAAGGCGTGGAGTGCGACACCAAGCACGTAAACCCGCAGTTCACCTCGTTCACGAGCTTTCTGCATCGCCCGGAAGAAAGGCCAATGATCATAGTCGAGTGGCCACCCACTATTTCCGTCATGTTCCGGTTGTCCGAGTAGCTCTTCGCTGTACTCACGTACGATATTACGCCAAATGTTCAGATCTGACAGTACACTCTCAGGGGAGACGCTTGCTGGCTGAAACTCGCCGGCCGGAATAAGACAGTATTCACCGCCTCCCGTCACAACCTTGGCCGGATCCCGGCGAAGCAGGAAGAAAGAGGACAGTTCGTGTACAAGCGCCTCAGATACGTCTATCTTATCGAAATAACAGGACCGACCGAACCGAAGGCGGGCTTGAGCATGTCCGCTTAATGTTGCGTCGAGCAACCTGTAACAAGGGCGGTTTTCAAACAGAACAGGTGGGCGGAGATAACGAATGGCGCTACTATAGCTAGGAAATGTTTGTCGCTGGGTGCGCAAGGGAAGTAGCGAGCGAACTTCCGGTTCCTGGCCCACGATAATCGGTTTTGGCGGATTCGGCTCCCATTCGAGTTCGACATCCTCAAGGGCAATAGGTGTACCGGGCAGCCAAGAGGGCTGAGAGAGCATAGGCTCCTGCGGTAGCCGCCACGATGGCGCGTACAGCTCGACGGCTCGCGTGTGCATCTTTGCCTGGTTGCGCCCAACGTATTCTCGTACATCGTGCCATGAACGCTGACTTGCCTTGACTAGATCACAATTATTATCAATCTCCATCTCGCGCGTGCGGTCTTCAGCGGTGACCAAATCAAGATCAACTATTGTCACCCGAGAAACCTTACTGAGATCCGGCTAGCTCGTCCAACCACCCGACTTGTCTGTTAACGGACCCTTCGAGACCACTCTCGATTGAGTCGAGCGCTTGAGATGTGGTTGAGGAATTTTGGCCAGCTGGCATGGTTAATGGAATGGATCGCATAGTGGACGCTTGTGTCCGTGGCGTGGGTGGTTCGGGTACGAACTGAATTCCACCGTCGTGGGTTTGGAACAGTTGATCGACTTTCCATTCGGGGAACATACTCTCCAGAATGCGGCAGTGGTCTGGGTAGGGAAGTCCAATCAACTCACCGGACAGCCATCGGTAGAACTGTGCTTTGCTGGGCCAGCCACCCCGCAAAGTCGGATCAGCTTTAGCGGCAACCCTGTCGTACTCACGGCAAAAAGCGCGGTGGGTTTGCAGCTGAAGGTGCTGGAGCAGCACCTTCAGCACGACAGGCGACTTGGTGTTCAACGGTGTTGACCCTCCTTCGAGGCTAGTCGAGATGAGACTATCACATTCGAGAGACCGCGCGAGACCAGGGGAGGTACAGAAGTTGGAGAAGAGACGATCACGAGGTCGAGAGCGGACCTGACCTGGCCGAATCTTGTGGTATCGCCCACTGATGGGGTGGCGACCACGCAGATAGCCGAGTGAGAAGGGCAGGGTTCATGGCGATCCCGAGGGGTCATCGATTCGACATTGCGTTCGATAGCGCGTTTCCGCGGGGTTTGGATCTGGTTGGTGGTGTGACGCCGGACAATGAGTATCAGACGCGTGAGGACAAGGCTGCTGGTCGGCCGGTGCGTCAGAAGCTGGACCAGGTGACGGATCAGCGGCAGTGGAAAACCACCGTTACCGACCCTGACGAACCCAACGCCAAGCGCGCCTCGTTCGAAATCACCTTCCTCGCCGGCGTCTAACCGATGCCGACGACCACCGAAGTCTTGCCTGGTGGGGAGGGTCCGGCCGTTCGTCCGGTCTCGGGTCCTCCTGGTAGCGATGTGCGCCCTGGGCTGGGCGGTGAGGGCAGTGTGAGGGCGTCCGAGAAGTCCGTTCGTGCTTGGGAGAGGGACGGTGATGCGGATTCGCGAGCGTTGGGCTGCGTTGGTCGCGCGACTACGGGCAGAAAAGCAAGCGCGAGAACGGCTCCGGCAGATGCGGCGTGGGAGGGTCCGGCTGACGTGGCAGACCTGCCGGCGGTGCAGGCGCGGCTGGTTCGCTCCGGCCGGTGACGACCGGTTGTGCGGTAGCTGCCGCAGCAAGCGATCGCAAACACAGTAGGACCGATTGTAGAAAAATGAATGAATTGCGCACCGGGGGTGGTGCGGTAATGCCGCACGCCCTCATCACGCGCATGTCAGTCGTACGCGCAGAAGCGGATCCTTTGGCGACCAACCTTGTCCGCTTCTGCGCTGTCCGCACCTTCGTGGGTGGGCACAGGCTGCTGGAGCTGCTCGGCGGGGGTGGTCGGTGAGGCGCCCGAACCAGTACTCGCGGTGGGTTGATCCGGCTCCGTTGGAGGTGGAGCGGCCTCGGTTGCCATGGTGGACCAGGCAGTGGGCCGGATGCTCTCGACCGGACGCGGACGCTCGTGGACACGGCGCTCGGATCGCACTTGTCGAAAGCTACCGCTGGGGTAGGTCAGTGATGGCGAGTTGTACCGCTGTTGTGCCCGGGGCACACAACGACATGGTTGATGCTGGTCAAGGGGGTGTGCTGCGGTACAGGCCGCGCTTGCTGATGTACTGCACTACCCCGTCGGGCACCAGGTACCAGACGGGCTGGCCGCGCTCGACGCGCTGCCGGCAATCTGTTGAGGAGATCGCCAGGGCGGGCACCTCAACCAGGCTCACCGCGCGGTCAGGCAGGTGCTTGCCGTCAAGGTGGAACCCGGGGCGGGTCACCCCGACCAGGTGGGCCAGGTCGAACAGCTCGTCGACCCGCTTCCAGGACAGTATCTGCGCCAGCGCATCAGCGCCGGTGATGAAGAACATCTCGTGGTCGGGGAACTGGGTGCGCAGGTCGGTGAGAGTGTCGACAGTGAATGTGGGAGCCCGGCGGTGAATATCCACCCGGCTAGTGGAGAACCGCGGGTTGGACGCGGTAGCGATCACTGTCATGAGGTAGCGGTCTTCGGCTGGGCTCACCTCACGCGCATTTTTCTGCCACGGGATCCCGGTGGGCACGAACACGACCTCGTCCAACTCGAAACGGGCCTGCACCTCGCTGGCGGCGACGAGGTGGCCATGGTGGATCGGGTCGAAGGTCCCGCCCATGACTCCGAGTCGCCGGCCGGACATGGATGCAGCCTAGGTGAGTCGTCCGGGACCAGTCCCAGCGGCGATAAGGTTGGGACCCCAGCGAGCAACCGGCGGTTGGACAGTCGTGGCGAGCAAGAGTCTCAGCGAGGTCTCAGCGAGGGAACGGGCGCTAGCTGACGCCTTGATGTCGGGCTGCGTGGTCGAGTGGAGCACACTCAGCACTGAGCAGTTAGGCACAACGGACAACCCCCGGTACACCATCCGTGCCGAGCTCCTGCGGGAGCTGGTACTGGGACGCAGCGGTGAGCGTCTTGATCCGCTGGGGGTGCGTGTCCATGGAGCGAGGATCACCGGGACGCTTGATCTCACCCATGTTCCGGCCGCCGTGGGTATTGAGCTGCGAGGCTGCTTCTTCGAGCGAGCTGTGCTGCTGGTCAGTGCCCACTTGCCCTGGTTGACCTTGGCGGGCTCGCATCTTTCGGCGCTGGACTGCGACGGCCTACGCGTCGATGGGGACGTTGCGCTCAGCGATGGATTCACGGCCACCGGACAAGGTAACTACGGTGCGGTGCGGTTGTTCGGCGCTCATATCAGGGGCCAGCTCAACGTCAACGGCGCGAGGCTGACCAACGAGACCGGCCCCGCCCTCATCGGTGACGGCCTGCACGTCGAGGGGGACGTGTTCGGCGGGGGGTTCACCGCCACCGGACACGGCGAGCTCGGCGCGGTGCGGCTGCCGGGCGCCCATATTATCGGGCAGCTCAACCTCAACGGCGCCGAGCTGACCAATCAAGCCGGGCCCGCCCTCATCGGCGACGGCCTGCACGTCGAGGGCGGCCTGGTGCTCGCCGAGAGATTCACGGCCACCGGACACTATGAGCGGGGCGCGGTGCGGCTGCCCGGTGCGCACCTCAGCGGCCAACTCAACTTGGCCGGCGCGACGCTGATCAACCCGGCCGGGCCCGCCCTCATCGGCGACCACCTCGACGTCAACGGCGGGGTGTTCCTTGACGGGTGCACCGCCACCGGGCACGGCGAAGACGGCGTCGTGCGGCTGCCGGACGCCCATATCACCGGCCAACTCAACCTCGACCGCGCGGAGCTGACCAACCCCGCCGGGCCCGCCCTCATCGGCGATCATCTCCGAGTGGACAGTGACATGTTCGCCGAGGGATTCACCGCCACCGGACACAGTCACGACAGCGCCGTGCGGCTCGCCGACGCCCACAT
The DNA here is from genome assembly GCA_050699715.1 of Pseudonocardiaceae bacterium. Taxonomy (GTDB): domain Bacteria; phylum Actinomycetota; class Actinomycetes; order Mycobacteriales; family Pseudonocardiaceae. Next base: position 49,685 of record JBOHFR010000015.1, on the reverse strand, counting down.
CAGTGGCCAACTCAACCTCAGCCACGCGAAGCTGACCAACCAAGCCGGCCGTGCCCTCACTGGCGATCATCTCCGAGTGGACAGTGACATGTTCGCCGAGGGATTCACCGCCACCGGACACAGTCACGACAGCGCCGTGCGGCTCACCGACGCCCACATCAGTGGCCAACTCAACCTCAGCCACGCGAAGCTGACCAACCCGGCAGGGCCTGTCCTTGACCTGGAGGACGCTGCGGCCAAGCACCTGTTCCTGCCCGCCCAGGTCATCTGCCCACACGGTGCCGCCAAGAGGACGAGCTGTGCCGCGCCGACACGGCGACTCACGCTATCCGGCCTCGCCTACACGTCGCTTCATGCGGTCGACTGGCATGAGTGGCTGCATGTGATCACCCACCACACCCGTGACTATCGACCTCAGCCCTACCAGCAACTTGCCGCCGCGCTGAGAGCCAGTGGCCACGAAGCCACCGCGCGGGAAGTCCTCATCGCCCAGCAGCAGGACCTCTACCGACGCGGTGAGCTCGGTGGCGCGCTGAGCAGGAGCGCGCACTGGCTCTGGGGAGCACTCGCCGGATATGGCTACCGCAGCAGCCGCACTGTGTTAGCCCTCGTGCTGGTGCTCATCATCGCGGCGGGGCTGGGCGTGGCCGCCGGGCACACCCCCCTTGGCCCAGGCCACTACGTCACCGCGCACACCAGCCACAACTCGCCGTGCTCTCTGGTTGAGCAGATCGGAGTAGGGATCGACCGCAGCGTGCCGCTGGCCCCAGCGGGCATCAGCAACCGCTGCGATTTCGACACGTCCAGTCCGCTGGGCCAAGTGTTCACCGCGTCCACCTGGATACTCCAAGCTCTGGTCTGGACGCTGGCCGCACTCGCCATCGCCGGTTACCTCGGTGTCATCCGCAAGGGCAGTGCGCCGGGATGACCACGAACTGTCGCAGGTACAGGTCAGCGAAGGTGACCGGCCCGCGCGGCCCGGGTACCCGGTCGAGGTTGATCCCCGTCTCCGGGACCCGCCGTAACTTGAACCCGTCCAGCAGGCGGGTACTGGCGTTCCAGAACGCCCCCGTGCCGGTGTAGCCGTCCAGAAACTCACGGGCGGCGGTCGCGTCGCTGGTGACGATCGTGGCGGCCAGTCCTGAGGTCTCCTGGTTCGCGACGTCAGCCGCGTGCCCCGGACCGGCCACCCGGCTCACGGTCAGCGTTGCCTCCCGGCCGGTGTCCAACGCCCACTCGTGCCCGAGCGGGTGATCGTGCGGCGGCAGAGACAGCGCGATCCCGCGCTGGCGGGCCGCCTCGAGCAGCGCATCGTGCAACCGGTCCGGGACGCGCTCGTCCACCAGCAGGAGATTGACCCGGTTGCAGACACCGAGCCGGTCCAGCCCGGCCACAAGCAGCTCGATGGCCAATGTGACATCTGCGGCAGCGTCGATGTAAAGCACGCCGCCGCCATCGGCATGGGCCATCACCCGCACCCCATGGCGGGCGCCCTCGGCGGCCAGCATCCGGGTGGTCTCTCCGCTGCCCCGCACGATGACCAGCGGGATCAGCTCGGGTTGCCGCATGAGGGCGACGGCGCAGTCCCGGCGTGGGTCGGGCACCAGCTGCACCGCGCCGGGGTCCAGCCCGGCCTGCGCCAGCGCCGGCGCGATGACCTGCTCGCGCAGCGCCAGCGCCGAGCGCAGTGCCGCAGACCCGGTTCGCAGCACCCCGGCGTTGCGGGACTTCACCAACTGCGAAGCGACATCGACGGTGACATTGGGCCGGGCTTCGTAGGTGGCACCCACCACACCCACCGGGCGGCGACGCTCGATCAGCCGCAAGCCATCCGGACGATCTTCCAGCACCCGGTCCCGTGGCGGGAACGGGACCTGGGCGAACAGCGCGAGCTGGCTAGCCATCTCGGTCAGCCGCGCCTCGTCCAGGCGAAGCCGGTCGATCAGCGCCTGGGTCATCCCAAGCTGCTCGGCGGCGGCGACATCGGCGGAGTTCGCGGCCAACACGTCAGCGCCGCAGACACTCAGCCGCCGCGCCATGGCGTCCAGCACGGCGTCGATGGCCTCGTCGGACGCGCTGGCCAGGGTGGGAGCGGCGCGCTGCGCTCCTCGCGCGCACTGGGCGACGATCGCCGCTGCGGACGAGGACGCGGACACTGACGTGGACTCGGTGGGCGCCGGAGAATCCGTGGGCAGTTGCACGATTCCCGAGCCTAGTGTCCAGGGGTTATTCCGGAGGTTATTCGGGGGGGGGCGTCCGGGGGCCCCTCGGAACTCACGGGTTATCTCTTACCGGCTCGGCCGGGCACCGTTGCGCACGGGTGATCAGCGCCGGGCACGCCTTCGTGCAGAACCTCCGCCGCGGCCACTACGAACTCGGAGTCGAAGAACCCACGACGCTGCGGGCGGCGGCCTTCGACGAGCTGGCCCTGGCGATCTCACCAACCGGGATCAACATCTCTGCCGGTACGACCGGATGCACCGACCCATCTCCCAGCCGCACCGCTTTCGCTACACGGCCTACCTGCGGGAACTTCATCGTTTGCGGCTGGTGACACGAGCCTTACAGACAGGCCGGGTTATACCGCCACGAGGTCGTCGGCGTGCACGACCTCTCGGCGCAGCTCTGCCGGCAGATCGCGGGTGGAACGGCCGATCAGCTCGGGCAGCTCGGCCGCATCGAACCCGACCATCCCCCGAGCGACCACGACGCCCTGGCCGTCCACCAGCTCCACCACGTCGCCAGCCGCAAAGTCACCCTCGACGCCGGTGATGCCGGCCGCAAGCAGTGAACGGCGACGGTGCACCACCGCGCGGACCGCCCCGTCGTCGAGTCGTAACCGGCCGGCCGCACCTGCGGCGTGGCGCAGCCAGAACCGGCGAGCCGATAGCCGCGCTCCGGTAGGCGCGAAAGCAGTACCGACGTCGGCTGGCCCCAAGGCCCGCCCGACCTGCGTCGCCGCAGCCAGCAGCACCGGCACCCCAGCTTGGGAGGCCACCGTCGCGGCGTCAAGCTTGGAGGCCATCCCCCCGGTACCCAGCGCACCGCCGTGACCGGCCCGCACACCACGGGTGTCAGCCGGACCACTCACCTCCCGAACCAGCCGAGCCACGCCGAGCCGAGGGTCACTGTCGTAAAGCCCGCCAACGTCGGAGAGCAACACCAACGCATCGGCACCCACCAAGTGCGCGACCAGGGCCGCGAGCCGGTCGTTGTCGCCGAACCGGATCTCGTCGGTGACCACGGTATCGTTCTCGTTGACGACCGGCACCACGCCGAGGCCCCGCAGCCGGGCAAACGTGCGCTGCGCGTTACGGTAGTGCGCGCGCCGGACGATGTCATCGGAGGTCAGCAGGACCTGCCCGACGGTGCGGCCATGTCGGGCCCAGGATTGCGTGTAGGCGTACCCGAGCGCCAGCTGTCCGACGCTGGCCGCGGCCTGTTGGGTGGCCAGATCACGGGGCCGGCGGCGCAGCCCCAATGGCGCCAGTCCGGCGGCGATGGCACCCGAGGACACCAGGACCAGCTGGGTGCCGGCCGCGACGCGGGCGGCGAGCGCATCGACCAGGGCGTCCAACCTGGCCCGGTCTAGCCCGCCGGCAGCCGTGGTGAGCGAGGACGAGCCGATCTTGACCACCAGGTGCCGGGCCTGCGCCACGGCCTGCCGGGCCAGGCTCACTCCTGCTCGGCCTCACCGCCGACAGCTGGCCCGCGCCGCACCCGGCGGGCCGCCTTGCGCTGGGCCGCGCTGACGCGCTCGTCGCTGTCCAACCGCCAGTCTGTCCCCCGCCCGCCGAGGCACACCGCGCTCGCTCCGGCCGGCGTGGAAGGCTCCCAGTCGAAGGTGACGTGGCCGATGGTGACCGGGCACCCAGCTCGGGCACCCGCGACGGCCAGGGCATCCTCGACACCGAGCCGGGCCAGCCGGTCGGCGAGGTAGCCGATAGCCTCAGCGTTGTCGAAGTTCGTCTGGCGCACCCACCGCTGCGGGCGTTCGCCACGGACAATGAACCCCTCGGGCCGATCGGGGTCAGCCGCGACGTCGAAACCGGACTCGTCGATCGCCGTGGGGTGCAGCACCACCCGAGTCGGTTCGCCTGGGGGCAGCGACCCGCGGTGCTGGCGCACGGCCGCGCCGAGCGCAAAACGCAGCTCCCGCAGGCCCTCAGTGGTCACCGCAGACACGCAATGCACTGGCAACCCGCGGGCCGCAAACTCGGGTAGCACGATGTCAGCCAGCTCCCGAGCATCCGGGACGTCAATCTTGTTGAGCACCACCAACCGGGGGCGAGAGGCCAACTCGCCGCCCAACAGCGGCGTGTAGGCGGCGAGCTCGCGTTCCAGAGCATCCACATCGGACAGTGGGTCACGGCCGGGTCTCACTGTCGCGCAGTCCACTACATGCACCAACACGGCGCACCGTTCGATGTGCCGCAGGAACTCCAGCCCGAGCCCCTTGCCTTGGCTGGCACCGGGGATCAGCCCAGGGACGTCGGCCACGGTGAACACCGCCTCACCCGCAGTGACCACACCGAGGTTGGGCACCAGGGTGGTGAACGGGTAGTCGGCGATCTTGGGGCGGGCCGCTGAGAGCACCGACACAAGGGAGGATTTGCCCGCTGAGGGGAACCCGACGAGCCCGACATCGGCTATCGACTTCAGCTCCAGGACCAGATCCCGGGTTTCCCCCGGCTCACCAAGCAAGGCGAAGCCCGGCGCCTTGCGGACCCTGGAGGCCAGCGCCGCGTTACCCAGCCCGCCGCGCCCGCCCGCCGCAGCGACAAACCGGGTTCCACCGCCCACCAGGTCAGCCAGTATCTCACCGTCGGGAGTGAGCACCACGGTGCCGTCCGGCACCCTCAGCTCGAGATCCTCGCCCTTAGCGCCGTTGCGGTTGCCGCCTTGTCCTGGCCTGCCGCTCGCGGCTCTCGCATGGGAGCGGTAGTGAAAGTCGAGCAGGGTGTGCACTCCGGGGTCGATCACCAGCACCACATCACCGCCGCAGCCACCGTTGCCACCGTCAGGGCCACCCAGGGGGGTGAACTTCTCCCGGTGTATCGACGCGCAGCCGTGGCCACCATCGCCCGCAGCGACGTGAATCACCACCCGATCCACGAAGCGGGACACCTCTGGCTTCTCCTCGGGTTCAGTCCTGCGCCAGGACGATGTTGACAGTCTTGCGCCCACGTCTGGTGCTGAACTGCACCGAGCCCGCCGCAAGGGCGAAGAGGGTGTCGTCTCTACCGCGACCGACGCGCACGCCCGGATGGAACTTGGTGCCACGCTGGCGGATGAGGATCTCGCCTGCGTTGACCACCTGGCCTCCGAATCGCTTCACCCCGAGCCGCTGGGCGTTGGAGTCGCGGCCATTGCGGGAGCTGGACGCGCCTTTCTTGTGTGCCATCGGTGCTCACACCCTCGTTGCTATTTTCTCAAGGTCAACTGTGTCAAACCGGGGTCTAAAGGTCACTGCGAGATGCCGGTAACCTCGACGCGGGTCAGGTGCTGCCGGTGCCCCTGACGCTTGTGGTAGCCGGTCTTGTTCTTGAACTTGTGAATCCGAATCTTGGGTCCTTTGACCTGCGCAACGACTGTGCCACGGACCGAGGCGGCGCCAAGGGTAGCCGCATCGGTGATCACAGAAGAGCCGTTGACAAGCAGCACAGCGGGCAAGCTGACCTCGGTCCCGGGGTCGCCGTCAAGTTTTTCCACCTCGACGACGTCTCCAACGGCCACTTTGTACTGCTTGCCACCGGTCTTCACGATCGCGTACATCGGGTGGTACTCCTGGCTACTCGAATGATGGCTATATTGCATGGTAGCTATGGACAGACTTAAGGTCCGCCGAGCTGACGGGCCGCCCCGACGAGGGTACGGCCCGCCGTCCGGACCGGTCACACCGGGGTGCTCACCTCACGTTCGGTACCGCGAAGAACTGGGGTTGCCGAGTCGACACCCTCCGGCAGCTCTGCGGCGGGCGGTCCGGCAGGCCGCGAGGCAGCCCGCCGACGCCGCGTCATCGTGCGGGTAGCTGGCTGCGCAGGCACGTTCGGTACGTCGGTAGCCGGTGACGCCTGTTGTTCCGCGCAGGCGGGTCCAGCCGGTGGCGCACCATCCGGCACCGACGTGGACTCCGAGGTCGAGGGGGCGCATCCCGAGCCACGTCCACGGGGTTTGGAGCGACGGCCGTTCATCGTGCCGGAGTCTCTGGTCACCGATAATGCCCCAGCCGGCACCGGTGCCGGTGTTGGGGCCGGCTGGCTTCGGATGTTCACCGGCTCATCGGACACCACCACGCCGCGACCCTTGCAGTGCTCGCAGGTGCTGGAATAGGCTTCTAGCAGCCCGGTGCCGACCTTCTTCCTGGTCATTTGGACCAGGCCCAGTGAGGTGACCTCAGCGACCTGGTGGCGGGTGCGGTCCCGGCCCAGGCATTCGGTCAACCTGCGTAGCACCAGGTCCCGGTTCGACTCGAGCACCATGTCGATGAAGTCAATGACGATGATCCCACCGATGTCCCGCAGCCGGAGTTGCCGGATGACCTCCTCTGCGGCTTCGAGGTTGTTGCGGGTGACGGTCTCCTCGAGGTTGCCGCCCGACCCGGTGAACTTGCCGGTGTTGACGTCGATCACGGTCATCGCCTCGGTACGGTCGATGACCAGGTATCCCCCGGAGGGCAACCACACTTTGCGGTCCAGCGCCTTGGTGATCTGCTCGTCGATCCGGAACTCGGCGAACACGTCATCCACACCGGCATACCTGCGCACCCTGGGCATGAGCTCCGGTGCAACGTGCTTGACGTAACCCTCGACGGTGTCCCATGCCCCATCGCCCTGGACAACCAGCTCACGGAAGTCCTCGGTAAACAAATCCCGCACCACTTTCACCAGCAGGTCGGGCTCCTCATAAAGCAGCTCCGGTGCGGTGGCCTTGCCCGAGGAACTGTTCGCGGAGGCGCCTGAGCGGTTCTGGATGACCTCCCACTGAGCCTGCAGCCGGCGGACGTCACGGGCTAGTTCCTCCTCGCTGACTCCTTCGGAGGCGGTCCGGATGATCACGCCGGCATCCTCGGGGACGATCTGCTTGAGCACGTCTTTGAGGCGCTTGCGCTCGGTGTCTGGCAGCTTGCGGCTGATCCCCATGGCCCGTCCGCCCGGCACGTATACCAGGAACCGGCCGGGCAGGCTGATCTGGGTGGTCAACCGGGCGCCCTTGTGGCCGACCGGGTCCTTCGTGACCTGCACGAGAACGTTGTCGCCGCTGGACAGGGCCTGCTCGATGCGGCGCGCCTTGCCTTCGAGCCCGGCGGCGTCCCAGTCCACCTCGCCGGCGTAGAGCACCGCGTTGCGGCCCCGGCCGATGTCCACAAACGCGGCCTCCATCGAGGGCAACACGTTCTGCACCCTACCGAGGTAGACGTTGCCGACCAGCGACCCAGAGCCCGACGTGGTGACGAAGTGCTCCACCAGGATGTCATCCTCAAGCACCCCGATCTGGATACGCTCGGGGCGCTCACGCACAACCATGGTGCGCTCGACAGCCTCGCGCCGGGCGAGAAACTCCGATTCGGACAGGATCGCCACCCGCCGCCGGCCAGCCTCCCGACCGTCGCGGCGACGCTGCCGCTTGGCCTCCAGGCGGGTCGAGCCGCGGATGGACTGCACCTCGTCCTCAACCAGCGGGGGGGCCTTGCTCTCCCGGACATGCACGACGGTGTCCGGTGGGTCATCCTCCCCAAAGATGGCATCATCGTCGCTGCCGTCCCGCCGGCGCCTGCGGCGCCGACGCCTAGCCACGCTCCCGTTGGGCTCCTCAGGCGCACGGTCCTCGGGTGACTCCTCCGAGTCCAAGGAGTCACTATCGTCCTGTTCTCCTGGTACGTCGCCGTCGCCCGGCACGATCGAGCCATCCTCAGCGTCCCCGCTGGCTTTACCGCGGCCACGGCCGCGGCGACCCCGTCGGCGACGGCGCCGGGTAGTCCCGTCGGTCTCCGCCTCATCCGCGCCCGGTTCGTCTGCGTGGTCACCGTCGTCGGGCTTGTCGCCCAGTGTCGGTTGTGGGTCCGGCAGTGGGGCCGGCGGGAGGAACACTGGTGCCGGCGAGTTCAACACCAGCGGCCGTACCAGCGAGTCCACCACCGGCGGCTGTTCCGAGGAACTCACCACCGGCGGCAGGGGCATCTCCGGCGCGCTGTGCTGCACCACGTCATCGATCTCCGCTGGATCCGACTCCGCTGGATCCGACCCTGGATCCGGCAGCAGAACCCGCAGTATTCTCAACGCCGTCTCGCGGTCGATGCTGGACTGCGCGCTGCGTACCGCGTTGCCGAGCTCGCACAGCGCGGCCATGACGTCCTTGCTGCTCACCGAGAGGAGCTTGGCCAAGGCATGCACGCGCAATCTGCTGGGCAACGAGAATGCAAAATCAGCCCCGTCGGCCGTGGTGGTCGCGGATGCGTCTGTCCGCCCGCCGATGCCTCCGGCGGGCGCTGTCGTGTTCGGCATTCAACTCCTCCAGCCCCCGGGCGCGTCCTAACTACATGCAGAACGCGACCGCGCAGGGGCCCTGTGCGTCATCCGCCGCCGAGCCCGGCGACGGCAATCCTGTCTAAAACCGGCAGCTCCGCAGTCCGGAGCGGTCAACCGGCGTGTCTCGCGACGTCATGCTGATCCGACCTATCGTCGGATTGCGCCGAAGCATCCGGGGTCAAAGCCGTCCGGGCGAATGCCCGGTCCGCAGCGAGCGGATCAACGAGACCCCCGTCGTCGTCAAGCCGGCCTTGCGCAATCCGGATCGCTTTCACGAGCACCGACGACGGAAGTCCGGCGACGGCGCCGAGCGCACTCAGCACATCGTCGGGCCGTACCGCAGGGCTGACCTGTCGCACGACCACCATGAGTATCCCACACCGGCTGAGCTGATCGGAGGCAGGCAGCACCGTCGGACAATCCTCGACTTCCAGTGAGACGATCGCCGCTCGCGCGTCGAGCGACCGCTGGCCGTCTTTGGTGACGCGTTCGACGAGGAGCTTGGGGGCGGCGAGCAGCAGGTGGGCCGCCTGCCGTAGCTGGTCACCGTCGCACCCTCGGACCTCGATGCGCCAGGCGCTGGCCTCGATCCGCTCGGCGAGTCCGCCGGGACCGGCCAGCACTCCCTCGAGCACGGCAAGCCCATCAGGCAGTGCCGCGTCGAGCGCGGTACGGACCACCTGGGGATCGACGTGCTCCACGAGCGCAATCTCGGCGTATTCCGCCTCGCTGGCCGCTCCGGTGGGCGCCGCACCCACCCAGGAGACCTTCGGATGCGGGCTGTAACCCTGCGAGTACGCCATCGGCAGAGCGGCCCGCCGCAACGCGCGCTCGAAGGCTCTAGCGACGTCACGGTGTGAGGTGAACCGCAGCTTTCCACGCTTGGCATAGCGCAGCCGAATCCTGCAGACTGGGGCGGCGGAGGGGTTGGGGCTCATCGACTGGGTCCGATCTGGATGGGTCCGATCTGAATGTCAGTGCCCATCGACGGGCAGACCCCACAATCGAAGCAGGGGGTCCACCGGCAGTCGTCCTGCTCACGGCCGGCCAGCGCGTCCTGCCAATCATCCCAGAGCCAGTCGGAGTCCAAGCCGGAGTCCAAGTGATCCCACGGCAGGACCTCCTCGCGATCGCGCTCGCGGGTGGTGAACCACTCCAGCGACACGCCCTGAGGTGCCAGCTCAGCCGCGCACGCCGCGACCCACCGCTCGTAGCGAAAATGTTCGCTCCAGCCGTCGAAGCGTCCGCCGTCGCGCCACACTCGCTCAATCACCCGGCCGACCCGCCGGTCCCCGCGAGAGAGCAGCCCCTCGATCAGCGAGGGCTTCCCGTCGTGGTAGCGCATGCCGACATTGCGGCCGATCTTGCGATCACTATTGATCTCCCTGCGGAGCTTGCTCAACCGCTGGTCAATGACATCGGAATGCTCCTGGGCGGCCCATTGAAACGGGGTGTGCGGCTTGGGCACGAAGGCGCCGATCGAGATCGTGCACCGAATGTCCCTGCTCCCACTGGCTTCCCGGCCGGCCTGGATCACCCGATGCGCCATGTGGGCGATCTGCAGCACGTCGTCGTCGGTCTCCGTCGGCAAGCCGCACATGAAATACAGCTTCACCTGCCGCCAGCCCGCGCCGAACGCGGTGGAGACGGTGCGGATAAGGTCCTCTTCGGACACCATCTTGTTGATCACCCGACGGATCCGCTCGGAGCCGCCCTCGGGGGCGAACGTCAAGCCGGAGCGGCGACCGTTGCGGGAGATCTCGTTGGCAAGGTCGATGTTGAAGGCATCCACTCGGGTCGACGGCAGGCTAAGACCGGTTCCGGTGCCCTCGTACTGGTCAGCCAGGCCCTTGGTGATCTCGCGGATCTCCGAGTGGTCCGCACTGGAGAGCGACAGCAACCCGACCTCGTTGAACCCGCTGGCCGCCAGACCGCGTTCGACCATCGCACTGATGCCCTGCGCCGACCGCTCCCGGACCGGACGGGTGATCATCCCAGCCTGGCAGAACCGGCAGCCGCGGGTGCAGCCGCGGAAGATCTCCACGCTCATTCGCTCGTGCACGCTCTCTGCGATCGGCACCAGCGGCTGCTTCGGGTAGGGCCACTCGTCGAGGTCCATCGTGGTGCGCTTGGCCACCCGCTGCGGAGCCCGTTCAGTGTTGCGGACAACCTCGGCGATCCGACCGTCGGGCAGGTAACTGACGTCATAGCAGCCCGGCAGGTAGACGCCCTCGATCCCGGCCAGCCGGCCCAACAGTTCCTGCCGTCCACCGGGGCATCCATGCGCCTTCCAGTCCCGTACGACCTCGGTGATCTCGAGGACCACCTGCTCACCGTCCCCCAGAACCGCAGCATCAATGAAGTTGGCGATCGGCTCTGGGTTGAACGCGGCATGGCCTCCGGCGATGACGAGGGGATGGTCGTCGGTGCGCGCACTCGCGGGTAGGGGGATCCCAGCAAGGTCCAGCGCGGTGAGCAGGTTGGTGTAGCCGAGCTCGGTGGCGAAGGACACCCCGAGCAGGTCGAAAGCCCCTACCGGGCGGTGCGAGTCCACGGTGAACTGCGGGACGCCGTGCTCACGCATCAGCGCCTCGAGATCAGGCCAGACCGCGTAGGTCCGCTCAGCGAGCACGTCGGGCTGCTCGTTGAGCACCTCGTAGAGGATCATGATTCCCTGGTTGGGCAGCCCGACCTCGTAGGCGTCGGGGTACATCAACGCCCAGCGCACCGTGGTGGCGTCCCAGTCCTTCACGGTGGCGTTGAGCTCGCCTCCGACGTACTGCACCGGCTTGGAGACCTGGGGCAGCAGTAGCTCGAGCTGTTCGAACACCGATGTGACTGGCATGGCGCCTAGGGTAGATGGGGCCGCAGCACCTCCCAGCGCTCACCTCGCTAGTGCTCACCTCGCTAGTGCTCACCTCACTAGTGCAGGAGGAGGGTCTTCAGGCGGCGGGAGGCCACCACGACGCCCACAGCGGCCATCACCACGAAGTACACTCCGTGTCCGAGTATTGACCAGCCGACGACGCCGGTGGTCAAGCCGCGTATCAGAGCTACCGCATGGTAGAGCGGGAATGCCTGCACCAGCCGCTGCAACGCCAGCGGGTACACCGACAGCGGGAAGAAGGTCGCGGAGAACAAGAACATCGGCAGCACCGCAAGGTGCACCAGATCGAAGTCCAGCCAGGACCGCATGAACGAGGTGGCAGCGATCCCGATCGACGCGAACGCGAACGCCACAAACAGCGCGGCGGGTAACGCCAGCAACGCCCACGGCGAGAAGATCAGCCCGACACCGAACATGATCGCGAGGAAGCCGGCCGCGTACATCCCGCCCCGAATCAGCGCCCAGCCGATCTCCCCCAGCGCGATGTCCAGTGGACCCAGCGGGGTGGCGAGCATCGCGTCGTAGAGCTTCGCGTACTTCAGCTTAATGAAGAAACTGAACGTGGCCTCGTACACTGCCCCGCTCATCGCCGAAGAGGCTAGCAACCCGGGCGCGATGAACGCCGAGTAGCTCAGCTGCTGTCCAGTCGGCCCCATCACGGTGCCGACCATGCTACCCAGCCCCTGACCCATCGCCGTCAGGTAGAAGAGCGGCTCAAAGAACCCGGCGATGACGGACAGCCAGATGCTTCGCGACGCCAGTGACGAGCGCACGAGAAGCATCCGAGCCCGGCCCGCGTACAGGCCCGGCGGCAATATCCGCATCAGCAGCCTGGGGCGCGGCGCGCCGACTTCCCGCGTCAACTCCCCCAGCCCGCTCATCGGGTCAACTTCACCCGGAACTGCCAGCGCGACAGCTGCACGCCGATCACCAGCAACGCCGCCAGGTAGGTGACGTGTCCTGCCGCCGGCCACAGATGCAGCGTGCCCAAGGCAGCGCCGCGGGCCAGCTCGGTGCCGTGCCACAGCGGGCTGATCCAGGCCAGCGGCTGGACCACCCTGGGGAGCTGCGAGATCGGGAAAAAGGTCCCGGAGAACAGGGTCATGGGCAACACCACGAACCGGAAGACGGCCGAAAACACATCCCCTTCCCTTTCCTGCGCGGCCGCGAAGGCCACCAGCGGCGCGCTGAACGCCATGCCACACAGCACGGCGAAGACCAACGCGACCAGCATGCCGGGCCCGCGCACCGCGCCAAACAACGTGATCACCAGCAGGTAGGCGACACCAGACAGGGTGAGCCGCAGCGCTATCCAGGTGAGCTGCCCACCGGCCAGTTGATCGGGCGTGATCGGGGTCGCCGCGACGCCCTCGTAGATGCGTCCCCACTTGAACGCCGAGAAGATCGGGTAACTCGATTCAAGGGCCGCGGTCTGTATGGCACCGACCGCGAGCAGCGCGGGCGCGAGATACATCAGGTAGGGCACCCCGCCGGTGGCCTGCGCCGCGCGGCCGCTGGTACCGATCAGGCTACCGAAGCCGACGCCGAAGGCCACCAGCAACAGCACCGGCTCCAGCAGGCTGGAGACGACCGTGGCTCGCCAGTTGCGGCGATACCAGGTCCACCGCCCCTCAACGACGCGCCATGCGGCTCTCCACCGGGTCAGCACCCGGCTGCTGGATTGAGCAGTCATCAGTCCGCCAGGGATCGGCCAGTGAGCTGGAGGAACACATCCTCCAGGGTGGACCGCCGGACCAGGCTGGATACCGTCTGCATCCCGCGCTGATGCGCGGCGGCCAGCGCCGCCTCGCCGTCTGAGACGTAGAGCAACAGCCGGTCTGGCAGCTCCTCGATACGATCAGCCAAGCCGTCCAGCGTCTCGTCCCAGCCGTGCTGTGCACCCGGCCTGATCCGCAGTTCAAGCACCTCGCGGGTGGAGTACCGGGCGATGAGCTCACGCGGCGAGCCTTCGGCGACGATCAGCCCTGCGTCCATCACGACAAGGCGGTCGCACAGCTGCTCAGCCTCGTCCATATAGTGCGTGGTGATGATCAGCGTGACGCCCTGCTGCTTAAGCCGGAACAGCCGGTCCCACAGCAGGTGACGGGCCTGCGGGTCCAGCCCGGTGGTCGGCTCGTCGAGCAGCATGAGCTCCGGGTCGTTGATCAGCGACCGGGCAATGGTCAGTCGCCGCTTCATGCCACCCGAGAGCTGCTCGACGGAGTCGGCGGCCCGATCGGTGAGCTGGACGAAGTCCAGCAACTCGACGGCTTTGGCCCGCGCTACAGCCCGAGACATACCGAAATAGCGGCCATAGACATGCAGGTTGTCCCGCACCGAGAGCTCGACGTCCAGGTTGTCCTGCTGCGGAACCACCCCAAGGCGAGCGCGGATCCTCGGCCCGTCAGCATCCGGGTCCATCCCGAGAACCTGAAGCTCACCGGCACTGCGCGGGGACACGCACCCGATCATGCGCATGGTGGAGGACTTGCCGGCACCGTTGGGTCCCAGGAAACCGAACACCTCGCCAGCCCGGACGTCGATGTCGATGCCTCGGACTGCCTCGACCACACCGAACCGCTTGCGTAACCCACGGGCCTGCACGAGGGAATCGGACACGTGGTTAACGCTACCCGGCGCCTCTGACGATTCCCGCCTGTTCTCCGGCCAGCTGCCGGAAGGCCGCCACCGCCCGCTCCCCTCGACCCTCGACCACAGCGGCCACCGCCGGGGCGGACGTGAGGAACTCCACTAGATCAACACATCCGCCAGGCGGGTGGCCGTTCAGATCAATAAGCGAGCTTCTCCGCGAGCGTCTCGTACTCGAATTGCTCGTCATCGCCGAACCACAGCCCAACCTCATACTTTGCTTCCGCAGAGTTACCCGAGGCGTGCACCAGGTTAATGATCGCTTTACCGCTTAGCTGAGACGATGCCTTAGTCTGATGCGCGAAGTCGCCGCGGATGGTTCCCGGTGGTGCCTCGTCTGGATACGTGCTGCCGATGATGGTGCGCACCTTGCGCACGGCGTCCACACCTTCACACACAAGCGCGATCACGGGGCCGGTCTGCATGAATGCCGCAGTGGTGTGGTAAACGTGCGCCCCCAAACGCTCTTCAAGATCGAAGTAATGCTGGCGGGTGAATTCCGCATCCATGTGCTTCATCTTCACACCAACGATCTTGAGTAAAGCGTCCTCGAATCGCGCGACAATCCGACCCGCGAGTCCCCGGGCGACGGCGTCGGGCTTCAACAGAACAAGAGTGCGCTCGACACCCACGTCCGGCAAGTCAACCATTTTCTTCCTTCCGATCATGTCTATCATGTCTATGACGATGTGCCTGGTTGCCGACGATGGTGACCGAACGGTCGTCACCAGACTCGGCACGCACGATGCGGACACCACCCAGCAGCCGGAGCGTACCGGCGTGACCACTCACCGTGCGGCTTGGTGCCCCATCACTCGTGACCCTAGTCTGGCGTCTGGAGAGTTGGTGCCCACCCGTCGTCTGCGCATTCCAGCCCGCAAATAACAGCGTTATGAGCAACCGGCCGCCGGAGCGATGAGCTCGATGGTAGGGAAGTACGTGCGATTGACCGCCGAGCGCACGGACAACAGGTAGCCCCAGACCAGCACAAACAGCACGCCGAGCACGCCGAGCACGGGGTGGGCGAACCAGCCGAGAGTCGGTCGCTCACTGCGGTTCTCGGCCGAACATGGCGCGCGCCTCACCGACCGTCGCCACCGAGCCAGTGATCACGACCCCAGCACCCGAGATGTCCTCGGAATCCGGATCGACCTCCGCCGCCGACGCTATGGCCGTCTCGATCGCGCCGGATAACCGGCGTTCGACCCGCAGCCGAGAATCGTCGAAGACCTCCCGGGCCGCCGCAGCGAGGTCTTCGACGTCCATCGCACGCGGCGAGCTACTGGCGGTGACCACGACTTCGTCGACCACCGGCTCCAGCTCCACGAGGATGCCACGGGCGTCCTTGTCCCGCATCATCCCCACCACGGCGACCAACCTGCGGAAGCTGAAATCCTCGCGCAAGGCAGCCGCCAGGGCGCGCGCGCCGTGCGGGTTGTGCGCGCCGTCGAGGAAGACCGAAGGCGCCGTGCGGACCCGCTCCAGCCGTCCCGGGGCGGTCACCGTGGCGAAGGCGTCGCGCACCGCGTCGATGTCCAACGACCGGCTGGCGCCCACACCGAAGAACGCCTCAGCGGCGGCCAGCGCGAGCACGGCGTTGCGGGACTGGTGTGCACCGTGCAGCGGAAGGAAGATCTCATCGTACACCCCACCAAGACCCTGCAACCTCAGCTGCTGCCCGCAGTCGAGGAGGTTGCGGTGCAGCACACCGAACTCTATCCCCTCTGTCGCCACGGTCGCGTCCAGCTCAGCGCTGCGGGCCGCGATCACCCGGGCCACCTCTGGCGGCTGCTGCGCGAGCACCGCCACCGAACCGGGCTTAATGATCCCGGCTTTCTCCGCGGCGATGCCCACGATGTCGCCGCCCAGATAGTTGACGTGATCCACAGCGACTGGCGTGATCGCCGCCACGGCGCCGTCGACGACATTGGTGGCGTCCCAGCTGCCGCCGAGGCCGACCTCCACAACGGCAACGTCCACCGGAGCGTCGGCGAAGGCTGCGAGTGCCATCCCGGTCAGCACCTCGAATTTGCTCAATGGCACCGGCGATCCGGCGTCGACCAAGGCCACGTAGGGCTCGATGTCGTGATAGGCCTCGGCGTAGCGCTCCGGGCTGATCGGCCTCCCGTCCAGGCTAATGCGCTCGGTGGCCCACTGCAGGTGCGGGCTGGTGTACCGGCCCACCCGCAGCCCGACCCGAGACAGCAGCGCATCGAGCATCCGGGCCGCCGAGGTCTTGCCGTTCGTGCCGGCGATGTGCAGCACTGGGTAGCTGCATTGCGGTGAACCGAGCAGGTCGACCAGCGCCGCGATCCGGTCCAGCGAAGGCTCGATCCGGCTCTCCGGCCAACGGCGATCCAGCTCAACCTCGACTGCCCGTAACGCAGCTAGCGGGGTATTTCCGCGATGAACCGACGACTGAGTCATGGCCAGTCACCCTAGAGCGCCTGTTCCTGGGCGCTCAGGCCGACTTCTCGCGGCGTTCCCGGCGGGTGGGCTGGCGGGTCACGATTGTCGGGTTCACGTTTTCCCGCACGGTCTGCTCAGTGATGACCACCTTCGCCACGTCGGTGCGGCTGGGGATGTCGTACATCACCGGCAGCAGGACCTCCTCCATGATGGCGCGCAGCCCACGGGCGCCGGTACCACGAAGGATGGCCTGATCGGCGATCGCCTCCAACGCAGTGCCGGTGAACTCCAGCTCCACGCCGTCCATCTCGAAGAGCTTGCAATACTGTTTCGACAAAGCGTTGCGGGGCGCGGTGAGGATCTGCACCAGTGAGCACTTGTCCAGACTCGTCACGCTGGCAATCACCGGAAGGCGACCGATGAATTCCGGGATCAACCCGAATTTGATCAAATCTTCCGGCATGACATGCGCAAACACGTCGGAGGTGTCGATATCGGCCTTGGAGCGCAGCTCGGCGCCGAAGCCCAGACCCCGCTTGCCGATTCGATCATCGATGATCCTGTCCAGGCCGGCGAACGCGCCGGCCACGATGAACAGGACGTTCGTCGTGTCGATCTGGATGAACTCCTGGTGCGGGTGCTTGCGGCCACCTTGCGGCGGAACGCTGGCGGTGGTGCCCTCCAGGATCTTCAGCAGGGCCTGCTGGACGCCCTCACCGGAGACGTCCCTGGTAATCGATGGGTTCTCTGACTTGCGGGCGATCTTGTCGACCTCATCAATGTAAATGATGCCGGTCTCGGCTCGCTTGACGTCATAATCCGCAGCCTGGATGAGCTTGAGTAAGATGTTCTCCACGTCCTCACCGACGTAGCCGGCTTCGGTGAGGGCGGTGGCGTCAGCGATGGCGAAAGGCACATTGAGCAGCTTTGCCAAGGTCTGGGCCAGGTAAGTCTTTCCGCACCCGGTGGGACCGAGCATCAGGATGTTCGACTTGGCCAGCTCAACCTCGTCGTCACGGCCCTTCTCGCCAGCCTGAATACGCTTGTAATGGTTGTAAACAGCAACTGACAACGTGCGTTTGGCGTCATCCTGGCCGATGACGTACGCCTCGAGAAAGTCGTGGATCTCGCTGGGCTTGGGCAGTTCGTCCAGTTTGACGTCACCCGCGTCGACCAGCTCCTCCTCAATGATCTCATTGCAGAGGTCGATGCACTCGTCACAGATGTACACGCCGGGTCCGGCGATGAGCTTCTTAACCTGCTTCTGACTCTTCCCGCAGAAGGAACACTTCAACAGGTCGCCGCCGTCACCGATCCGTGCCATGGGCGCTGGCCTCTCGTCCTTCCCGGCGCGTGGTGTGCAGTGCGCCTGGCTACGTGTGTGCTCGACGGTACTCGTCCGACCCCGCCGCGCGGGAGGACTAGCTTCCCTGACATCGACCGGCGGACGCGGCTCCGCTGCTCGCTCGGCGTGTCGCCTAACGCAGGGTCAGAGTCTGACCGCGGAGAGCTTCCGGGGCTGGGTGATGTCGTCAATGATCCCATACTCCTTGGCCTCGACAGCGGTCAAGAACTTGTCCCGGTCGATGTCGGTGCGGATGCGCTCCTCGGTCTGACCGGTGTGGTGGGCCAGTGTCGTCTCCAGCAGCCGACGCATCCGCTGGATCTCTGCAGCCTGAATCTCCACGTCCGAGGCTTGCCCGTACACACCTTCCATCGCCGGCTGGTGGATGAGGATCTGGGCGTTGGGCACCGCCATCCGTTTGCCCGGCGTGCCCGCGGCGAGCAGCACCGCAGCAGCCGATGCGGCCTGGCCCAGACAGACCGTCTGGATCTCCGGTCGGACGAATTGCATCGTGTCGTAGATCGCCGTCATAGCGGTGAACGACCCGCCCGGTGAGTTGATGTACATGATGATGAGGCGGTCTGGGTCCGTGGACTCCAGCACGAGCAGCTGGGCCATCACGTCGTTGGCGGACGCGTCGTCGATCTGCACGCCGAGGAAGATGATGCGCTCCTCGAACAGCTTGTTATAGGGGTTGGACTCCTTGATCCCGTAGCTGGTGCGTTCCACGAACGAGGGCAGGATGTATCGGGACTGTGGCATCCGATCGCGGGGCATACCGCCTCCAGGCAGGTGGTTCATCGGGTCTCCTCGAGGCTCAGCGGCTCGTGTGGGGCAGCGAGTTGGTGCGGTTCACAACGTAGTCGACGAAGCCGTACTCGCGGGCCTCTTCCGCAGTGAACCAGCGGTCGCGGTCGGAGTCGGCAATGATCCGCTCCACCGGTTGACCGGTTTGCTCGGCGGTGAGTTCTGCCATAACGCGCTTGAGCCCGACCAGCCTTTCAGCCTGAATCGCGATGTCCGCCGCAGTACCGCCTATACCACCCAAAGGCTGGTGCATGAGGATGTGGGCGTGCGGGAGGGCGTAGCGCTTGCCCCGCGTTCCCGCAGACAGCAAGAATTGTCCCATCGAGGCGGCCAGGCCCAGCGCGTAGGTCGCCACGTCGGGTTCTATCAGCTGCATGGTGTCGTAGATCGCCATCCCGTCGGTCACCGAGCCCCCCGGCGACTTGATGTAGAGTCGGATGTCCTGTTTGGGGTCCTCCGCTTCCAGCAGCAGGAGTTGGGCGCAGATCTGGTTGGCGATGTTCTCCTCAACCTGGGATCCGAGCATGATGATGCGCTCGCGCAGCAGCCGCTCGTTCACCGAGTCGGTCAAGTTGAGGCCCGTCGTGGCGGCCCGCATCGCGGGGGCGCCCCGCAGCGGCACGGCCGAGGCGATGTGGTCGGTGCTCACGTTTTCCTGCCTTCTGTCATCAGGTCCACCTGCGGTGGGTGAGGGTCCGGTTCGCCAGATCGTTCCGAACCGGCGAAGCTATGGACAGCTACTGACACTGCCGACACTAACCAAGGCGGCTACCGACTACTTCCTGACGCGCCCGTCGTTCGCTCAGAGCGTTACGCCAGCCACCGAATGAGCGGCCTAGCCCGGGGTTGCCGAGTAGACCAGGGAGTCGACGTCGACTGGGTTACCGGAGGCGTCGGTGACGGTGGCCTGGCGCACCACAGTGGCCAGCGCCTTGCCACGGCGGACGTCGGCGTGCATGGCGCTCAACTCGCCCGATTGGTGAGCTTTCCGGGCGTACTCGTTGGGGTTGACGCCCTGGCGACGCGCCTGGTACATGACGAGCTCGCTCAGTTCGCTTTCGGTGACCGAGAGCTCCTCGGCGTCGGCGATCGTGTCGAGCATGAGGTGGGCTTTGACCGTCTCCCGCGCACCGTTGCGCAGGTCGGTCTCGAACTCCTCCTCGGTATGGCCCTGTTTCTCCAGCCAGCGGCCAAGACGCTGCTTGTCGTGCTCAAAGGCGTTCAGGGCGTCGTGCTTGCGCGACTCGAACTCAGAGTCGACGATCGACTCCGGCAGCGGAACCTCGGTGGTGGCGAGCAGGGCCTTGAGCACCTTGTCCCGGGCCTGCGCGCCTTGGCGCAGCACCTTGGCCTGGCGCAGCCGCGTGCGCAGATCGGCGCGGAGCTCCTCGAGAGTGTCGAATTCGCTGGCGAGCTGGGAGAATTCATCGTCGGCTGCGGGCAGCTCTCGCTCTTTCACCGCCTGGATCTTCATCGTCACCTCGGCGGGGTGCCCGGCATGCTCCCCAGCGGCCAAGACGGTGGTGACGACTCGCTCTTCGCCCTGGGTGGCCCCCACCAGCGCGTCGTCGGTACCTTCAATGAGCTCATCGGAACCGACCTGGTATGACAGGTCGGTGGTCGCCAGCTCCGCGACCTCCTCGCCGTCGACGGTGGCCGACAGGTCGAGCGTCACGAAGTCACCCTGCTGCACGGGACGCTCGACAGTGATAAGGGTGCCGAAGCGGGAGCGCAGCCCGTCAAGCTGCTCCTCGACCTCGACGTCGGTCACCTCGACATCGTCGACGGACACCGCGAGCTCGGTGAACACCGGCATCTCGATCTCGGGCCGGACGTCGACCTCGGCGGTGAACGCGAGGTGGTCCCCATCCTCGATCTTCGTCACCTCGATCTCCGGACGCCCAAGTGGGTGAACCTCGCCAGCGGAGACGATCTCGGCCCACTTCGCGGGCACCACCCCGTTGACCACTTCCTCGAGCACCGCGTCCCGGCCCAGCCGCTGCTCCAGGATCCGGGCCGGCACCTTGCCCGGCCGGAATCCCGGGATGCTGACCTGCTGGGCGAACTTCTTGTAAGCGCGATCGAAGTCAGGTTTCAGCTCGTCGAACGGCACCTCAAAGTTGATCTTCACCCGCGTCGGGCTGAGCTGTTCGACGGTGCTCTTCACGGAGTACTCCTAGCGGAAAGACGGGAACGCGCCGGCTGAGTCATCGCCGCCGGACAGGAAGGGTTGAGCCGAGTGTAGGCGAGCACGCCGATCCGGCCGTTGGGGGCGCCGCATCGGGCGTCGCCTGCGTTTGCCTGGTCGGGGTGGCGGGATTCGAACCCACGGCCCCTCGCTCCCAAAGCGAGTGCGCTACCAAACTGCGCCACACCCCGTATGCACCGGTTAGTGCAGGTCGCAGCCTACGCGACCACCAGGACCCCCCACTCGGCCCCCCGCACCCGTCCCAGGGGGAGCAGGCAGCAGGTAGGCTAGGACCGCTCCGCCACCGCGGGGCATGCGGGCGTAGCTCAATGGTAGAGCCCCAGCCTTCCAAGCTGGCCATGCCGGTTCGATCCCGGTCGCCCGCTCCACCCCATCCACCAGCCGAAACGGCGACCATTCCCGATCATGGGAAGAGCCGCCGTTTCGGGTGTGCCATTCACGTGCCATTACGCGCCACCGGGACCGGTACCCCGGGCTGGCCGTTCTCCTCGCCGCTGTTCTCCTGATTGGCCTTGTCAGGCGTGCTGCCTGTCTGGCGGTCGGCAGCGACGAGGGCGCTTAACGCGGTCGCGATGCTGCGGTCGCGTGCGCTGGTCGCGTGCTGGTAGATCAGCGCAGCCCGCATGGACCCGTGCCCCATCCGGTGCATCAGCTCGCGTGTGCTGGCACCTGATGCGGCGGTGAGCTGGTTGCCGGTGTGGCGGAGATCGTGGAAATGGAAACCGACCGGCAAGCCCACCACCACGACGAGGGTTGTCCACTTCGTGGAGCGGCCGAAGTTGCTTCGCCGCAATGCGGCGCCCTTCGGTCCCCGGAACAACAGTTCCTCCGGTCCCGGCTCGGCATACTGGTCGATGTGCTGGCCTAGCTCGTCGACCAGTACCTCGGGCAGCGCGAGCGACCGCACACCCGCCGCCGACTTCGGCGGCCCATCTTGGAGCCCGCCCCGGCGTGGCTGAGCCAAGCGGCGGCGGACGTGCAGCACTCCCCCGGTCAGGTCCACATCGCAGCGGCGCAAGGCGATCAGCTCTCCCCAGCGCAGCCCGGTGAACGCCGCCGCCAGCACGAGTACCCGGAACCGGCCCGGCATCCGCTCGGCGAGGGCGTACACCTGGGCGACGGTGGCCGTCGGACGTTCAGCGGCCCGGTAGTCCCCCGCGCCTTTGATGCGGCACGGGTTGCGCTTGATCTTCCCGTCATCCGTCGCTGTGTTGAGCACGGCGCGGAGCAGTCGATAGGCCTTCGCCGTACGGTCCTCCGAGCGGCCATCTCGCAGCAGCGTTGCCCGCCAGCTTCGGATGGTGCCCGTCGAGATCTCCGCCAGCTCGATCTGGCCCAGGTATGGCCCGATGTGGCGCCGCCACAGGCTGTCGTACTCCTCGCGGGTCCGCTGCCCGAGCCGGTGCTCCTCGATCCACCTCTCGCCGTACTCGCCGAGCGGAACGCGGCCAGCGAGCGGGTCTGACCAGTTGCCCCGCAGCATGTCCGACTCGGCCACGGTAAGCCACTGCTCAGCGTCACGTTTGCTGCTGAACGTCTCCGGCGCAGACCGGATGAGCCCATCCGGTCCCCGATAGCGCGCCTGCCACCGACCGGACTGGAGTTTGCGAACGTTGCCGAACCGCCGGTGCCCCTTCTTGTTCGCCATTACGCCACCCGACCCAAATGCCGCCGGACGTCATCCAGATCGATCGTTTCCACACGGCTCGACATCAGCCAGAGATCCAAGTCGGACAGCGCGAGACGAACATGTCGCCCGACGTGGTGGAAAGCGATTCGTCGCTCGGCGATCAGCCGACGAACGAATCGCTCCGAGGTGTTCAGGTACTCGGCCGTCTCCGGGACGCTCAAGTACTTCTCCACGGCTCCCTCTCCCCTCTCAAGCAGCTTGATCGTCAGTTGCCGAACGGTGGCCGAGTGGTTCGCCGACGACCAGTTGCGCTGCGGTGTACTCGGCTTTCCATCGCTGTCGCTCGGCTACGGCGCGCAGCAGCAGCACGGGCCGGGGCGGGACGTCGGGGTCGGCGGGTCCGGGGCGTTCCCACACGTATGACCCGTCCTCGGGACCGTGAGCGGGCTGGATGCCGGCTTGTTCGAGGACTTGCCGAACAAACGCGCCCCGCTCGGCCCGGTGGTCATCCAGGGTCTTGTTCGACCACTTCCGCGACACCAGCACCCGCCGCCCAGCGATGCCCAGGTGCTCGGGTTTGTGCGCCTTGCCCTTGCACCGTCCGGGGGTCATCGAGTGTCGGGCGCCGTGGGGTTGGATGCCGTAGAGCAGCCACATTGGACACCGTGGTGAGCACGGCGTGATCTGGAGTTCCGCGTGCAGTCGCCGTGCGTGATCCCGTTGTGCGTCGGTGGCGTGCTCATCGAGCCCGGCGGCCTGTCCCACGGACTTGGTGAGATATTTCGTGAGGTAGCCAACGTGCCGACCAGCCTCCTCAGTGCCGCCGAGGATGCCTTTGACGTGCACCTGTTCGCCGAAGCGGACCACGTGCGCGGGTTCGGTCAGCTCCTCACACGCCTGCTCCCAGCTTGGCAACGGCGCGCCGGTGTCGGGGTCGGTGAAGGCCTTGGCCCGGGTGTCCCACACCGGCACCCGGCCGTCGGCGTAGACGGGCTGGTCGTGGGTAGGCCACCACACCTGGTGATACGTCGCCGCCGTGATCGCCCGTAACTCCACCCGGGGGATCGCCCCCCGGATCGCGGCGTGGAAATGCGGCGCTCCCCGTTTCTGTGGCTCGATGGTGCCGAAGTACTGCACCTCCCACCCGACACAGCGGCGGGTGTTCTGCCAGAACCGATCCAACAGCGCCGGGAAGTGGATCGCGTCGCGGGCGGCGCGGCGGTAGTCGTAGGTGTCGGGGTTGACGGCGGCTCCGTTCGAATCAACCCGGCCGTAGGAGTCCAGGGTCAGGGTCAAGAAGGTGGAGGGGCGGTAGCGCCCGGCGAACACCCGTCCCAGAGTGCGGTGCTCGACGGGTCGGCGGGGCAGGTCCGGGGCATCCTGCCGACGGCGGGTCGAGCGCTTGACCGGCTGGGGTGACGGGTCCAACGGGGTGAGCCGGCCTCGCACGCCGAGGGAGCGGAGTTCGGTGTCGAGTTCGGCGACGGACTCGGCGATCTGTTCACAGGAGTCTTCGTCGCCGGTGGTGCGGCAGTGGGTGTAGGCGGCGGCGAGATCGGCCCGGGTGGCCATCAACTCCTGGTGGTCCGCACTCGGTGTGGCCCGGTGGGTGACGGGCTCGTCCTGGAGATGCCAGCCTTCGCGGCACTGGAGCATCCGCAACCGGCGTGCTTTGTCCGCGCACGGGCGGCACTGGTCTTCCCGGGTGGACCCACAAGGCACCGGGACGACCTCCACCCGGCCAGTGATCGTGTCGATCCGGCGCATCGCCAACGGTCGGGTGCAGACACCGTGTTGCTCGGCGAGCGCGTGGACGACCTCGGTGCTCAGCGGGAGTGCGGCCCGCTGCGCCCGGGTCAAGCGCGCGGTATCGAGGCTGAGGGGCTGAGGAGTGGCCATCAGGCAGTCACCACCTCCCCGAGGGTCGTCTGTTCCCGCAGGACCGCGAGGGGCACGGTGGCGCTGGTGTCGGGGGCCAGATCGGCGCCGATCCCGTTCTTGGTGAACGCCACGCCGCCGTACACGCGGATCGGGACGCCCTCAGAGAACCGGCCGATCACTGACAGGTGCAACGAGTCGCCGCTGGGCACCCGCCAAACCTCGGCGGTGACGTTGGTGAGGGTCTCAGCCCACGCCAGCAAGCCTGAGGCGATGTCGGGAAGGTGGTGGCAGGCCAGTTGCATGCTCACGGCCGATCCACCGTGGGCGGTGACCAGGTTCACTGAGTACACCTGCGGCAGCTCGACGGCAGTGAGGTGGGCGCGGATCGCGTCGAGGAGGTCAACGATGGTCATGCTGCCTCGATTCGGGGGAGCGGGCGGGGGCGCGGTCCGGTGACGAACGCTTCGAGTTGTTTGATCGTCTCGTCGGGGACCCAACCGGCGCGGATACGCAGGGGTTCGCGCAGGCCCTCGCCGAACACGTACCCGACACCGGCCTCGTTCTCGCCGATCCGGTTGGCCCACGCGCCGCGTTCATAAGCTTGGTCGCCAAGGACCATGCCGACGTGAGATTTCGCGGTGACCCGCAGACAGATCCGGCGAGGGAACAAATCCCGCACAGGAACGGTGTCCTTGGTGGGTTCCTGCACATAGCCGCGCACGGTGAATCCCAGGGCCCGACCCTGTGTCGTCAACAACGCGATTCGTTCGGTGATGGCTTCTCGGGTTTTCCGGTCGGTGTATTTGGTCAACGCCCCGATCTCGTCGAACTCCAAAAGCTCCAAGGGGTGTTCACGGCTGATGGGCACCGTGCGAACGTGGCCGGCGAACTCGGCTTTCCGGGCCTGCATCACGTCGAGCAAGTCATCGAGCACGCTCAGGGCTTCGGCGCCGGTGACGGCGTAGCGGTGGAGGATCCCCCGCCCGTAGGCGAGTTCCATACCCTTGGGGTCGATCCCCGAGAGCCGGACCAGCCCGTCGCGGATCGCAGGGGCGATCGAGACCAGGGGGCACCACATGATGGAGCCCTTGCCCGCGCCGCTGGCGCCGGCGGTCAGGGTGTGACTCGCCGAGCCCGTCAAGGACAAATACCAGGACTGGCCGTACTCGGTGCGACCGGCCCACACCCGCCCCAAGTCCACCGCCGCGCCCGCGACCCCAGCCAGGGTGGCCAGGTCCGGGCAGCCCACTGCTGTGGTGAGGAGGTTGCGGCGTTGGAAGTCGATCGAGACCACATTCGCTGAAAGCTCCCGGACCTGGCAGCGGGCCACACCCCGGGCGCAGGCCAACGCGCGGGTGGCCGCGTCGAAGTCCTCCGGTGTCTGCCCCGCCACCAAGCGCACCCGGACTTCATCCCACGATGGCCCGGATCGCACCCCCAGCACTGCGGGCGTCCGCACGCTCGGTTGGTGCTGGTCACGACGAACCCGCTGGCGCCCCACCAGGGTGACGCTCACCACCACGGGGATGGCGTCGGTGACGCTCAGCTCGCAGGCGTGCAGCCACCCAGGCAGCTTCGGGGCGTAGATCGTCCAGCGCAGCCACCACGCCCGTAGCCACCGACCCGCCCCGGTGTCGAAGGACACGACATCCACCCACCGCCACACTGAGAGCACCAGGGCAACCACGGTGAGGGTGAGGACCAGAGAGGGCCAGCCCCACCAGGACCACCACGCCGTCAGCGCGAGCACGGTCAGGCTGGTCCGCCACCGGGTCACGACCTGGGCGAGCAACCACACCAGGGCCTTGAACAGCCAACGCAGCGCCACGAACACCACCGCCAGCGCGGCCAACGTTTCCACCACGGCGAGCAGGGCCTTGCCGATCTTGTGCAACACCCACACCAGCACGGCCAAGCCCGCCCCGCCCAGCAGGAGCACACCGATCGTGGACACGTCCATCACCAGTCACCCCCGACCACGGGGACGGTGACCGTGACGGTCACGGTAAGGCTCGAGTCTCGTGCACTGGCGCACCGGTCGCAGACGATCGAATCCGGCGCGATGGCACCGAAGCAGTGGCAACGCGGGCAACACCCCTTGCGCGCATTCCTTCGGGTGACCCCACTTGCGGCTCTGGTCACTGGTGTGTCTACAGTATTCATTGTTCACTCCCGAGTGGACAGCGCAGAAGCGGCGAGGTTGGCAGCCATTCCGCTTCTGCGCCAAGTTCCGATATCAGCTCATGAGCACACGTGTGCTCACCACGTGACCCCAACGGCCCGTGGACGATCAGTGATGAAATTTTTCCTACCTTGGTGGCGTCATATTGTGCGCGGTGACGTCACACTCCTTTCCTGTTTTCGACGGGCTACGTCGCTGGTGTGGCTTTGTCCGCGTACCCGGCTAGCAGTCCTACCAGCCGTGCTGCGCCGGGGGGATCGACGATCAGGTGGATGGGTATCAGGCTGTCGGGGATACTGATGGTCAGCAATTCCCCGGTGTCTTTGATGATCCGTGCTTGTGCGATGTTGGCCGCTGTGGCCGCTATCATCATTAGTTCATGTCTCCTGTCGTGTCTGGTGGGGTCGGGCTTGCGACTGGTGGCGCCATGCGTGGTGTGGTGGGTGGTTGTTCGGGTGTGCGGCAGCGACCGCAGAGCGGGCGTTCCGGGCTGATCGGCAGCAAACACGAGCTTCGGCACTTCCAGCACTTCTGGAAGGTCAGGCGGACTCGCTCTCGCCGTCTCTGTCGCAGCTCACGAGACGCGGCCCGCCGCGCGCGCCAGCCCATCACCCCAGCCATTCCGTCAAGACGTTGCTCAGCGCCTTGCCACCGTCCTCATCCAGAGCAATCACGCACTCACCCGTGACATGAGGATCAAGCACAATCCACCCACCCTGCATGCTCACCAACAGGTTCGCGAAACCGATCGGACCCCGATGCACCCCACACGTCGCCGGTATCGCCTTACGACGACGCTTATTCGGACCGTTGGCGAAATAACTGTGCCAATTCATCATGACTCCCCTCCTTGATTGCGTGAGACACTCATTCCGGTCTTCCACCACTGCCCTCGGCTTCCTCCTTCCTTCGGGTGGTGTCATGACTCATCGCCGGCGGTGATGGCCCGGCCGTGATCGGATGCGGTGGCGAGGTCGCGTGCCGTCCGGGCGAGGAGCCGGCAAAACTGAACCAGGGCGACCTCGCCACCGGGCAAGGGCGGCATGGCCACGACGAGGCTGACCGGATCGAGGAACAACACCAGCGTCTTCTCCCCCGGACGCAGCTCCCGCCAACCGGCACCGACCCTTAGCCCCGGCCAGCACCAAGCGTCACCCTGGATCCGCGCTGGGTCACTCACGCCGCCGCCTTCACACCCGAGCCGGCCCCACCACTGGGCCGACCGGCCGACGTGCTGGTTGCGGAGCCAGTGGCCGGCGCGGTCATGCCCGTGGCCCGCACCACCCAAGTGATCCACTTCGCCTGGCCAGACACCTCCGCACGGGGCTGGACGGTCATGCCTTCCAGCACCACCGGCCGAAACGGCACCCCTGGCACACTCGGCGGGGGCACCGGCTGGACCGACGCGGCGAACTCCACCGTCACCGACTTCTCCCGGTCCTTCTCCGCCGAAGGATCCGCGAACGTTCCCCGGTACAACGGCAAACCGGTCACCTCATCGATCCGAGGCCGCACGGGACGGTTGCGCGCCCGATCCTCCTGCGATTGGTACTCACTCACCGCCACAATCTGCCCGACCAGGTACAACCCTTGCGGAAACCATTCGTCGAAATCAGCTGTCAGTCGGGTATTCTTCGGGGCTGCCATTGCGCTCACCGCCTTCTGTGTGGTTCCTGTGCTGCTCGGTGATTTCGTCCGCTGTCTGGATGAGCATGATCCCGACCGTGCGGGCTTCGTGGGCGTCGAGTGTGAGATCACGCAGACCGGGGATCGCGAGCACAACTTGATCCCCCTCGGAGAATGCCCACATGTACCGTTCCGCGCCCTCGTCTCCCAGACTGCCCAAGGGTGATGTGGCATGGGGGGTCTTGCCTCGTCTGGCCTGTCCTGTCATCCTGGTGTCCTCTCATCTGTCCGTCCTCCCTACTGTGGTGGGTCTTCTCGGACAGGGACACACTCCCACCGAAAAAGGGAATCCCCAAAGGACACCACACATACGCCAGGTCAGCGACGAGCGCGCATATGTTCCCCACGCATAGGGGCAGCTCACCGGCACGGGAAGGCGCGCGCTAAGATTTGCCGCGCGCATACGCTGTCAACCTGGGGGTGCGATGACCGGGCAACACCCACACGAGTCCGCGCCGACCGACGCCACCACGGCACCGGTGCACTCGGCGGATTTTTGGGAACAACCGGAGCTGCGGGCGGCCGCCCGGGAACGCCACTTCGGCCGACTCCTCCGAGCATACCGCCTCTCGCAGACACCACCAGTACAGCAAACTCAACTCGCCGGGTGGTTGGGGATCACCCAAGGCCAGCTCAGCCGCCTGGAACGGGCCCTCACACCCATGCGGGACCTGACCAAACTCGACCACTGGTCGCGAGAGCTGCACATCCCCACGCACCTGCTGTGGTTCGAACCCTCACCCGACCCCTCAGAAACACCCGCCACCCCGCTGCCGCCGGCTACTGTGGAGGAGCCAAACCGGGACGAGGACAAGGGAGACCCCGTGCGCAGACGAGACCTCCTGACAGTTACCAGAGGTGTCGCTGGAGCCGCTGCTGGCGGGTTGCTTGCTGACGCCCCGTGGCAGCGGCTGATGGATGCCGTCGACAAGGGACGCCCGGTTGACACTGCCACGGTCCAGCTCATGCAAGACCGAACGGCCGATTTCTTCGACACTGAATACACGGTGCCGGCGCGACACGTGCTCGACTCACTTGTGAATCACCGTGCCACGCTGACTACCCTGGTAAGCAACGCCCGAACTGATGCTACGCGGGATCCGCTCAAGGTCATGCTGGGTGAAACTGAGGCGTTGATCGGCTGGTTACATTTCGATCTTGGCCAAGCGAACGAAGCGACGGGCGCCTGGCGGGAAACACTGAAGATCGCCAAGGAAACTGGTGATAATGCGCTCGCTGCCTGCGCACTGGGATACTGGAGTTATGCTGCCGGTTCCCGAAACGACATCGTGCCAGCCGTCCGCATGCTGCGCCAAGCCGAGGACTACGTGCCAGGGAATTCCGCGCCCGCGACACGGTCATGGATCGCGGCCCGCGCAGCCGAGGAATTAGCCCGCCTGGGCGACGACACGGCGGCCTTGCGCGCGCTGGAGCGCGCGTTCACCGCGTTTGACTTCGCTCGACCTCGCACCGAGCGTGTGTGGACTGGTTTTTTCACCGCGAACAGGCTCGGTGGCCTGACCGTGTCCACCTACATGGCGCTGGGCCACCGCGACGTAACCGCAGCCGCTGATTCCTTGCTCGCGGCTCTCTCCCCGACAGAAAACAAGGTCCGGGCGCTTGTGCTTGCTGATCTCACGACTCTTGCCGTCCGAGCAAAAGACTTCGACCGCGCCAACACTCTCGTCGACGACGCAATCGATGTCACGGTGCGAACCGAGGCTAGCCTTGCCAGGCAACGGCTCTTGACCCTGGCATCTGCCCTGACCACCAGTGGCGACCCGGGTGCCACCGGCGCTCTGCGGGATCACATCGTGTCCACCTTACGCCGCCGGTAGCCATTCGGTACCCTCAGGCCGATTGCGTCTCGTTCCTCACCCACGACAGGTAGTCCGCGCTGCCACCCACAATCGGCAGAGCAACCACTTCCGGCACATCATAGCTGTGGTTCTTCGTAATGTACTCAATCAACGCGTCCAGCCGATCAGTGCTCGTCTTGATCCAGCACTGCCATTCCTGGTCGCTGCGTACCTCACCCTCCCACCGATAGATGCTGCGGATAGGCCCCACAATCTGGACACAAGCCCCCAGACGCGCCTCCACGATCCCGCGCCCCAGCTCCTCAGCCTCTTCCACCCGATCAGTGGACGTGACCACCGCACAACACGACTCCGACACGATGACCTCCCAGCTCAACTCGCCGTCACCCACCGAGCCTAATCAGCCATCCACCCGGGTCGTCCCCCGCGTCGCCGCCTAGCCGGGCTGCCGCCTGGCCACCAACTCGCCTGAAACCCCAACTCTCCGGCCCTGTCACATGGCGTCACACTACGTTGTTGCCGAATTTGGCTCTATGGGATCAAGCGCCGCCTGCGGCGGCGTGGCTGTAGCTGAGTCCGTCGTGCTACTCGCGTGCCCGCTCGGGCCGGTCCCGCTTGCTGCGCGCGGCCTGGCGGCCGTGCTCGCGCGGGCCGGCCCGGCGGGCGGCGGTGGTCCCTACGCGCCACGGCGGCGGGCATGTTGGATGCCTGTTTCGTACCCAATCAGCCCACCCGGCAGAGCTACTTCATTCCGGCTGTGAGCGACGCGTTATGTCTGATCGATCATGTCCCTATCCGGAGGGGAGGCCACGCGGAGCGTCAGGAAGTAGGGACCGCGTTCTCCGGCGGCTGCGATCGTCGTTGATGTCAGGCGGAGGTGGAACAAGCCGCCCGCGACGCGCAATGACGTGAGTGCCGCACCGGTGATGGGGTTCCAGATCCGCAGCTCCCGGTCGTCGCTGGCGGAGGCCAGCCAGGACCCGTCCGGGGCCACCTCGAACGCTTGCACACAGCTGGTGTGGCCGGTGAGGGCGTGGCGGAGGGTGCCCGTGATCGGATCCCAGATCCGCACCTCCCCGTCAAAGCCGGCGGAGGCCAGCCAGGACCCATCCGGGGCCACCCCCAACGCCCGCACCTGACGGGTGGTGCTGGTGAGGGTGTGGCGGGGGGTGCCGGTGATCGGATCCCAGATCCGCACCTCCCCGTCAAAGCCGGCGGAGGCCAGCCAGGACCCATCCGGGGCCACCCCCAACGCCCGCACCCAGGCGGTGTGGCCGATGAGGATGTGGCAGGCGGTGCCGGTGATCGGATCCCAGATCCGCACCTCCCCATCCTCTCCGGTCGAGGCTAGCCAGGACCCGTCCGGGGCTACCCCCAACGCAAACACCGCGCGGGTGTGGCCGGTGAGGGTGTGGCGGGGGGTGCCGGTGACTGGATCCCAGATCCGCACCTCCCCGCCCTCGCCTGCGGAGGCCAGCCAGGACCCGTCCGGGGCCACCCCCACCGCCCACACCCCGCCGGTATGGCCGGCCGGCACCCGGGAACCCGTTGGGTCGGGGAGATCGGGCAGCGTGGTGATGGCCCGCAGATGCGGCCCACTCAGGCCAGCGACCACCCGCTCGGCGATCGCGCCGGTTGGGCCCTCACCCGGTAGCCGGGTGGCGAAGGTGGCGGCCAGTGACCCCGGGGGGTCCAGTGGCCCGAGGACGTGGGCGTTCTGTCGCACCGCGGTACCCAACGCCCGCGACAGCGGGTCATCGGACAGGGCCAGATCCGCCTCCAGCCCCGCTGGCCCGACCTGCTCCAGTTTCCCCACCAGCCACCCGGGATGGTGCAGGCACTCCCGCAGCTCCTCATCCCACCCCGCGCCCCGCAGATGGGTAGGCAACCACACCCACAGATAGGCCTGTTCTGGGGGCAGCCGCCACCACGCGCTGCTCCCACCCTCCTCCGGGACCAGGCTCCGGTGGGCGTCGATCAACGCCCGATCCAACTCACCACGCCGGTGACGGGTCTGTTCCCGCAGGTAAGCGCGGATCACATCATGCAACACCACCCGCTCAGGATCCTGGCGGTAGTCACTGACCAAAGCCAGCTCCGCCAACCGCTGGCAGAACCGCCGGGCCGCAAACGCCGACCAGCCACCGGTGGCCTGCCAATACCGGGCCAGCACCGGACCAGGGATCGCCACATCCTCCCCGAACACCGCCAACTCCCGATAACGCTCCCGCTGCTCCAGGGTCAACCGGCCCAGACTGACCCCGATCGTCCGGGCCACCGCCGTATGCCGCTCCTGAGCATCAGTGACATCCAGCGCGGTCGGACCCGTCATGCCCAGCTCCTGGAGGATCTCGCGCATCGAGTCCTCACCGGTGCGCCCGGCGTTCTGATCAGCGCGGACCGCGCCATTGACCAACGACAGCAACACCGGCCACCGCCCGGTCACCGCCAACAACCCGCCCACCACACCCCCCGACACCCCGCTAACCCCGCCGGTCAGCAGCTCCTCCGCCTCACCCCGACCCATCTCATCCACCCGCACCAGCTCAGCCGAGCCCGGCACCACTCCCCGGATACGGGTCGTGAACAACCGCGCCACACCAGGACCGCCGATCAGGAACGGCTCCACCTGGGCAGCGCTCCACACGTCATCCACCACCAGCAACACCCGCCGATCCCCCACCACCCGCCCCAACTCCGCACCCACCGCCACCGGATCCGTCACCCCGGGCCGCTCCCCACCCAGCAGGCCCACCACATTGGCGACCTTCTCCGCCAACTCCGGACCCACCGCGTCCTCACCGACGGTCACCCACACCACCCCATCCGGGAACTCCTCCCGGACCTCCTCGCGGTGCACCAACAGCCGAGCCAACGTCGTCTTCCCGAAACCCCCCGCACCCCACAACCCGGTCGTCACCCCCACCGCGCCGGCCCCCGGGCGGGTCACCGCCCCGATCAGGTCCTCCATCAACCCCGGCCGGGCCACCTCATCACCCCGCAACGGCGGCACCGCCCACACCGGCCACCCACCGGCATCGCCCGTGCCATGGTCATGGGGGACCAGTGCCTGATACAGCGCTTCGCTCAGGCCTTCGGGGCTGGTGACCGTCGCGACGGTAATCCCCCGCTCCGGCAGCGAGGCCCGAAACTCTTCTTGACGCCCACCATGCTCGATGTCCCGGAACAACTCCGCCGGGCCCTGCGCATCCTCACTGAGCAGAAACACCAACCGCGGCAGGCCCGCCTTGCTGGCCTCCTCGAACTCCAACTGGGTGTAGGACAGCTCCGGGAGATCCCGCACCGGTGAGCCGTACCGGAAACCCACAATCCCCACGAACACATCCGCACCGCGCACCGCATCCCGACACACCCGCGCCGACGGTCGCGGATCAGCGGTGAAGTAGGCCATATCCACCGCCGCACCACCGGCTCGCTTGACTGCGGACTCCGCCGCATCCACAAACGAGCGACCGACCGGCAACCGACGCAACTCCGAGGTATGACTCAAAAACACCCGTCTCGGCGACGCCATAGCGCACAGCATCCCAGTAACCACCGGGACGATCACCGCTCCCTCGACCATAAACCGCCACCAGGCATGGCCCCGGCACACATCGGGTACATCCCGCGCCACCGACACTAGCCAACGCCAACCACCATCACCCACCGTTCCCGCAGGCCACAAACCTTCCCAACCACCAAAACCCCAGCTGGCATCCCCTCCCACCGCGCTACATCACCAAACGCCCCACGGCCCACACAAGACATGCCCTCGCCGGGCGGGCAGATCTCCGGGATGGCCGCCCACCAGCTCGGGCGGAGCTCGGTAGGGCCGGACAGGGTGTGGCATCCCATCGACCTCCCCCGAGGGCTACCACGCGGCGACCCGGGGGCAGAGCTACCCGAGGCCACCGCCGGTCACGTCGAGGGCTGCCCCCGGGCCGCCGCGTGGTCGGGCTCCGCCAGGTCGACGGGACGCCACACAGCCCCAGCGCGCAAGATCATTCGTGGTCACCCTCGGCATCCAACCGCCACCGTGCGCCGTGCCACACGCGTGCCACAAGAGGGGGTCAGCCACGGCCAACTGGAGACACCCCTGACCACCACCGACCGCAGGTCAAGGCCCAGACCAAGGCAACACTATAGGGTTCCCAAGCTCCCAACCAAACACACGTGCCTCCGGCGGGCCTCGCTCCGGGATGACTCCCAGTCCAGGCCCGGATAGTGGTGGGTCACCAGGGGAGCGGGTATCCCGTCACGTCGGCGCCAGAGGCGTAGCGGGCCGGGGGGTCGGGATCAAGATCGTTCAGCCGTTGGGTGCTCCATCTTGATCCCGACCCCCCGGCCCGCTCCGAGACAAGCTCGCCGACGCGACGGGATACCCGCTCCCCGCCCCCATCCTGCGGCAAGCCAACACCCCGCGTGTGCCATTAGCGTGCCATTAACACCGGTCAACCACGGTCAACAGCGGTACCCTCTGACCCAGCCTGACCACCGATCGAGGCCCCTGACCGCGCGTTGGGCGCAGCCTTCCAAGCTGGCCATGCCGGTTCGATCCCGGTCGCCCGCTCCACCCCATCCACGGACGCTGACCGTGAGCTTGAGCAGGGCCAGCGATGTCAAGACACGTCCGCCCACGACACGCCAGGACGCTCATCGAGCAACCTACGGAGCTGGTCCGGCTGTGGCCCGCACCTCACGTTCCCAACGCTGCGCGTAATCGTCGGGGCCACGCGCCGCATCGAGCTGCGCGAGCACCCACGCACGGATCAACGCGGTGGGCTGGGCACCACGCCCAGCCGCCAGCTGCCGCAGTTCCTCGATCCGATCAACCGGAATACGAACGCTATAGACCGCCGTAGGACTTGTCGCCGGCTCCCGATGCCGGCTCCACTCCAACTCCTCATCCGAGGTCACCTCAGCATCCTCAACAGCCGCAGCGATCCTGCCGTGGTTCCCAGAGGAAACATCGTGTCCAGTGTCATCATCGTGTACGGCGGGCTTGCTTTGGCCATGCTCAGAGGCGCGCTCATCCATGAGATCGTGGCGCAGAGAGCATCGCGGCGGTGGCTCGAGCAGTTCTTCGCGCAGCAACACCGGCCGCTGGTGAATTTTCTCCTCGGTCGGGGAGCGAACTCGTCCGATGCCGAGGATGCGGCACAGATGGTGTTCATGCAGGTGTTCGCCCGCTGGGCCACGCTGCACAATCCTCGCGCCTACCTTTACCAGGCGCGAGGAATGAGGTTGCCACACTCGCGAGGCGACAGCTCCGTGACCTGGACAGGGCCCTGCACTGGGCGGGCAGCCAAGGGAGACATACGCGCCGATGTGGGGCTGGCCCGTCACCCGATCTAGCCGCACGGCAGGATGAGCCCATGGCTCAGGTAACCGTCACTGCGCGGCACGTGGTCAACGGGTCGGTCGAGCGGGTGCGCACCGCGCTGGCCGACTACAGCGCCACCCGGCCGAAGATCTTGACCGAACATTTCAGCGACTACCAGGTGCAGGCTGGCGGCCAGGGCGCCGGAAGCCAGGTGCACTGGAAGCTCGCGGCCACCGAGAAGCGGGTGCGCGACCAGCTGATCGAGGTCAGCGAACCGCACGACGGCTCGCTGGTCGAGACTGATACCCACTCCAGCATGGTCACCACCTGGACGGTGCGACCGGCCGACGCCGGGCGCAGCACCGTCACAGTGCACACCACCTGGAACGGTGCGAGCGGTATCGGCGGGTTCTTCGAGCGCGCGTTCGCCCCGATGGGCCTACGCCGGATCTATGACGGCATGCTCGGCAAGCTCGACGAGGTCATCACCGGGTGAGTTCCTCGGCGGACGGGAGGCCCTCAGGGCCCGTCGCCCGCTGCGGCTGCCTACTGAGCGAGGCAGATCATCTCGGTCGGAGCCAGCACGGCACGTTCCAGACTGTCGGCCACGTTTGCGACCTTCAACACCGCGTCCGGGCCCATGACAAGCTGGAGGCCGAGCGCGGGCAGACCGTCCTGGGCGACCCGGGCTTGCATTTCGCGGAAAAAGTCGAGCCCGAAGTTCCGCCGATCACGTTCGGCCTGCACCGGTAACCTGACCTGCGCGAGCAGCTCCCGGTAGCGCTGCGGTGCGTCGAGGAAGCTGGTCGCCGAGGTAGCCGCCCACGGCACCGGGTAGCCGACCTCGCCTGGCCCCATGCGCATCACCTCATAGACACCGAATGTGCCGCCGACCACCAGTACCCGCCGGATCTCGCTGACAACGTTAGCTGGTCGGGATCCACATGCTCCAGGTCCGCGCCCCGCGTCGTGAGCGCGTTGAGGATCTCGCGCTCCAAACCCCCTGCGAGTAGTGCGCCGCGATGGCTCGCTCGCTCACCACGACCACCTACCCGGTCGGGCACGCCCACTCTGCGAGCGCGCGTGGCAGGTGGCTACCTCGCTCGTACACCAGAGCGCTTCCGGTGTCCTCACGTGAGTGCGCCGGAGCTTTCGGCCGGCTAAGGGCCTGCGGCTGCGGACCATCAACCGGCCGAGTCTGACCGGCGTCGAAGAAATCCCGGCACAACTGTTCGAAGATTGGTGTGGCTGAGATCATCGCGGTCCTCCCTTGTCCTGGGCGAGGGTCGTGACAGTCCGGCTCGCTGTCAACACTTGATCATCCAACAGTGACGGATGAAACGGTGAACGGTACCTCTGCGTCGATGAACGGTCACCACACGCGATGCTCCCGCGCGATCGGCACCCATTCACACCGGGAGTAATGTCGGCACTGTCCGATGCAGTCTCCAAAGAGGAGGTCGTCGTGGGCACGCTGATCTCAGTGGTGATCCTCATACTGCTGGTCGGTGGTGGCGCGGCGTACTACTCCCGGTACCGGCAAGCCGCCCAGCAACGTGATCTTGACGACTCGAAGGCCGAGGCGCGCCGCTGGGTGGAGCGCCTCGGTGGGCAAGTCCTCAACCTGATCGGCACCGACGAGCCGTCCAAGCAGGCGTTGGCCGACGCCGCGGAGCGCTACACCGCCGCCAGCTCCCAGCTGGACTCTGCCCGCACCGCAGCGCAAAGCCGCCTGGTGACCCAAACCGCCCTGGAAGGGCTGTTCTACGTGCGGGCGGCCCGCGTCGCGATGGGTATGGACCCAGGTCCGGACTTGCCGCCGGTGCCAGGCCAGGGCGGCGCCGGTTCCGTCACCGAAGACCGAGACGTGCACGTCGACGGTCACGAATACGCAGCGTCACCGAATCCCAGCGACCGCACGCCGCACTACTATCCGGGCGGTCGGATAGCTGGCCGGCCAGTGCCCCAGGGCTGGTATAGCGAGCCCTGGTGGAAACCGGCGCTGATCGGTGGCGCCTGGGGTCTGGGCTCGGCACTGCTGTTCAGCTCGTTGTTCTCGGGAATGGGCGGGATCGCGTCAGCGGACACCTGGGAGCGGGGCTATGAGGCCGGGCAGGACAACGCCTTGGCCGGCGGCGACTGGGGTGGCGGCGACTACGCCGCCGGAGATTACAGCGGCGGGGACTACGGAGGCGACTTCGGCGGCGGTGACTACGGAGGAGGCGACTGGGGTGGCGGC
The DNA here is from genome assembly GCA_050699715.1 of Pseudonocardiaceae bacterium. Taxonomy (GTDB): domain Bacteria; phylum Actinomycetota; class Actinomycetes; order Mycobacteriales; family Pseudonocardiaceae. Next base: position 12,087 of record JBOHFR010000015.1, on the reverse strand, counting down.
GACTTCGGTGGCGGCGACTTCTAGAACGCTGGCCGTTGCTGGCAATGCGGGCACCAGTAAAGGTTGCGCCCCACGTGCCGCGCCGTGACAACCGTCGTGCCACACACCAAGCACGGTGCCCCAGTCCGGCGGTAGACGTAGACCTCACCCCCGTGCCGGTCCTGCCGGGGAGCGCGTCCGGTGTGGATCGGGTCGTGCTCGGGTGCCACGGTGTCGATCCGGCCGCGACGCACCCCGTCACCCATCAGCTCGACAAGATCCGACCACAACGCCACCCACTGATCGGTGCGCAGCTCAGCGCCTGGCCGCAACGGATCCAGCTGGTGGCGGAACAACAGCTCGGCGCGGTAAACGTTGACGTGGAACAGGTGCTTGCCATGCGCTTGCGCACGCTGTAGTACCCGCCCGTCCAGGACGGTGGCGGCTGCCGCGAAGCGGCCCTGCGGGCTGGACACCGCCACTGGCGACCCGCCGTAACACCGCTGGTGCTCCCCCGCTAGCCGGTGTGTCGTGTGGCCCTCCGGCATGGGAGCCTCAGCCTGCCGAAATCGGGGGTACCTCCCCGGTGGACTCGAACTCCGAGATCTGCCTGATCCGCCGGCAGTGCCGCTCGCCATCGGAGAACGGCGTCGTGAGAAACGTCTCGACGATCTGCGCCGCCTCGGCGGGGGCGTGCATCCGAGCGCCGATCCCCACCACCTGGGCGTCGTTGTGTTCCCGGGCGAGCTGGGCGGTCTCGGTGCTCCACGCCAGGGCGGCCCGGCAGCCCGGAACCTTGTTCGCGGAGATCTGCTCGCCGTTGCCCGACCCGCCGATCACCACGCCGAGGCTGCCCGAGTCGGCGACCACGCGGCGGGCAGTCTCGATGCACAACAGCGGGTAGTCGTCGTCCGGATCGAAGACGTCGGGGCCGACGTCCACCACGTCGTGCCCAAGACTGGTCAGGTGCTTCACCAGAAAAACCTTGAGCTCAAAACCCGCGTGATCGGAACCGAGGTAGACGCGCACAGCGTGCAACATTGCCACATGACGGAGCGGTGGGTTGAGTTGGCGCAGGGGGTGCTGGTGCGCCGGTATGCCGAGTTGGATCTCTCGGTGGGGTTGGTGATCGGGGAACGGGGCTGCCTGGTCGTGGACACCCGCAGTGATCCCGCTCAGGGTGCGCAGCTGCGCACCGCGGTCCGCGAGGTCACCCGGCAACCGTGCACTGTGGTGCTCACCCACGCGCACTTCGATCACTGCCTAGGCACTGCGGCCTTCCTGCCGGCCCCGGTGTGGGCGCATCCCCGGTGCCGAGATGACCTGGCCAGGGGCGGCGCGGCGCAGCACGCGGAGGCGCTGGCCTTCGCCCGCGCACAGCGGGTGCCGCGCGGGCCCGAGCTGGTGCGTCCAGTGGTGCCCGATCACCTGGTCACCGAGCCTGTCGAGGTTGACTTGGGCGGTCGACGGGTGCTGCTGACCCACCCCGGGCTGGGGCACACCAACCACGACATCGCGGTATGGTCACCCGACACCGGCGTGCTCTTCGCCGGAGATCTCCTCGAGCAGGGCGCCGATCCTGACTTCACCGACGCCTACCCGCTGGACTGGCCCACCACGGTCACCGAGCTACTCCGGCTCAGCCCACGCGTAGTAGTCCCCGGGCACGGCGACCCAGTAGATGAGACGTTCGCTGCCGCCCAACGCGACGACCTAGCCACCCTGGCCGATCTGTGCCGAGCCGTGCTGGCCGGTGAACTAGACCCCGACGACGCAGCAGCAGCCTCGCCGTTCGATCCCCCTACCACCCTCGTCGCCATCGCCAGGCTCAACCCACCTGACACGGAGACATATCGGGCCTTGTGAAGATCTGATAACCCCGATATACCTCCATGTCGGGGTTATTGGCGGCCGGTCAGGAGAAGTCGGGCTTCTCGTTGCGGGTTCGCTTGAGCTCGAAGAAGTGCGGGTAGCTGGCCAGCAGCAGGCTACCATCGAAGATCTTCCCAGCCTGCTCACCACGCGGGATCCGGGACAGCACTGGCCCGAAGAAGCCCACCCCGTCCACGTGGATGGTCGGGGTCCCGACGTCCAGCCCGACTGGGTCCATGCCGGCCTCGTGGCTGGCCCGTAGCTCCTCGTCGTACTCGGTGCTCTGAGCTGCCGCCGCCAGCTCGGCGGGCAGCCCCACCTCGGCCAGCGCGGCCGCGATCACCTCATCGAGGTCCTTGTTGCCCTCGTTGTGGATTCGGCTACCCAACGCGGTGTAGAGCGGACCGAGCACCTTCTCCCCGTGGTCACGGGCCGCGGCGATGCACACCCGCACCGGCCCCCAACCCTGCTCCACCAGGTCCCGGTACTGCTCTGGGAGCTCGCGGCCCTCGTTGAGCACCGACAGGCTCATCACCCGCCAGTGCACGTCAATGTCCCGTACTGTCGCGACCTCGAGGATCCACCGCGAGGTGATCCACGCATACGGGCACAGCGGGTCAAAGTAGACATCAACCCGCGCCGGGTGGAGCTCGGTGCGGGCTTCGGTACTGTGGTCGGTGGTTACCGTCATCACGCTCTCCGTTCCTCGTTACGTTGTACAACCCGTCCGGGTGGTCACGTCATCCCCAGGCCTTACCCGCCTGCGGGCCGGACCTCACCCGTGATTGGATCCCCAAGGAATCCCGATCCGACACCCGAGGTGATCCGTGGCCGTCCCCAACCTCACCCAGCAGCAGGCCGCCGAGCGCGCCGCCCTGCTCGCCGTCGACTCCTACACCGTCGATCTTGATCTCACCGACGGTGCCGGCAAACCGAGCGAAGGCACGTTCCGCAGCACCACCACCGTCCGCTTCTCCTGCCGCACCCCAGGCGCGTCCAGCTGGATCGACGTGGTGGCTGCCCAGGTGGGCGCCGCGACTCTGAACGGAGCCGCGCTGGAGTGCGCCGGCTATGACGAGGCGAACGGGATCGCGCTGCCCACGTTGGCCGCCGACAACGAGGTCATCATCGAGGCGCAGGGCCGCTACATGAACACCGGTGAGGGGCTGCACCGCTTCGTGGATCCCATCGACGGCGGGGTGTATCTCTACAGCCAGTTTGAGACCGCCGACGCGAAGCGGATGTACGCCTGCTTCGACCAGCCTGACCTCAAGGCGGTGCACCGCATCCGGGTCGTGGCGCCCACCGACTGGGTGGTGGTCTCCAACACGCGGTGCCAGCGCACCGAGGCCGTCGACGGCGGGGCGACTCGCCACGTCTTCACCGACAGCCCACGGATCAGCCCCTACATCGTGGCGCTGGTCGCCGGGCCCTACGCGCGGTGGACCGACGAGTACACCGATGATGAGGGGACGATCCCACTGGGCATCTACTGCCGCTCCTCACTGGCCGCGCACATGGACGCCGACCGCCTGTTCACCCAGACCAAGCAGGGTTTTGGCTTCTACCACCGCGCCTTCGGGGTGCGCTACCCATTCGGCAAGTACGACCAGTGCTTCGTGCCCGAGTTCAATGCCGGAGCGATGGAGAACGCCGGTTGTGTGACCTTTCTGGAGGACTACGTCTTCCGCAGCAGGGTCACCCGCTACCTCTACGAGCGGCGCTGCGAGACGGTGCTGCACGAGATGGCGCACATGTGGTTCGGCGACCTGGTGACCATGCAGTGGTGGGACGGCCTGTGGCTCAATGAGTCCTTCGCCACCTGGGCCGCGGTGCTGTGCCAGGCTCAGGCCACTGAGTACACCGGCGCGTGGACCACCTTCGCCACCGTGGAGAAAGCCTGGGCCTACCGGCAGGACCAGCTGCCCTCCACCCACCCGATCGCCTGCGACATCCCCGACGTGCAGGCTGTCGAGGTCAACTTTGACGGCATCACCTACGCCAAGGGCGCCAGCGTGCTGCGCCAGCTGGTCGCCTACGTCGGTCTGGAGGAGTTCCTCGCCGGCCTGCGGATTTACTTCACCCGGCACGCCTGGGCAAACGCCACCCTCGGCGACCTGTTGGCCGCGCTGGAGCAGGCGTCCGGTCGCGACCTGTCTGGCTGGAGCGCGCAGTGGTTGGAGACCACCGGGCTCAACACGTTGCGACCAGAGTTCACCCTCGACGGTGACGGTACGTTCGCGTCCTTCGCGGTCCTCCAGGCCGGTGCCCGCCCCGGTGCCGAAGAGCGACGCACACACCGCCTCGCGGTCGGTGTCTACGACTCCCCCACGGCTGGCGGGCCTGGCGCGCTGGTGCGCACCCACCGGGTGGAGCTCGACGTCAGCGGGGAGCGCACCGAGGTCCCCGCGCTGGTCGGAGTTCCTGCGGGTCAGCTCGTGCTGGTCAACGACGACGACCTGACGTATTGCGCGATGCGACTCGACGAGCGGTCGCTGGCGACGCTGGTAGACCGGATCAGCGATATCGCTGAGTCGCTGCCCCGCTCGCTGTGCTGGTCGGCAGCCTGGGAGATGACTCGTGAGGCTGAGTTCAAGGCCAGGGATTTCGTCGCGGTGGTGCTGAGCGGGTTGCTAGCCGAGACCGAGATTGGTGTGATGCAACGATTGTTGACCCAAGCGCAGGCCGCGCTGTCCTCTTACACCGATCCAGCCTGGGCCAGCGAGGAAGGCTGGCCCAGGTACACCAGCACGCTGATGAGCTTTCTCAGCTCGGCCCACCCCGGCTCTGACCACCAGCTTGCCCTGGTTAACGCGCTGACCGCAGCTCTGTTGGGCAAGCCGGAACTGGATGCGATGGCTGGCTGGCTGGCCGGCGATAGCGTGCCCGAGGCGCTCGCGGTGGACACCGACCTGCGCTGGCGGTTGCTGCAGGCGCTCACCGCGCACGGTGTGACGGGCGAGGAGGAGATCGCCGCCGAGCAGGGTCGCGATGCCACCGCGACCGGGCGCCGGCAAGCCGAACGGACCCGGGCCCTGCTACCCACCACGGCCGCCAAGGAGCGCGCCTGGCAGCGGGCAATGCGCGACGATGAGCTCCCCAACGCTATTAGCGAGGCGATCATTGGCGGCTTCAGCCACCCCGCGCAGAAGCAGCTCCTGGCCCCCTACCTGGACCGGTACTTCACGGAGATCGCCGACGTGTGGGAGCGCCGGACCTCCGAGCGCGCCCAGTCCTGCGTGCTCGGACTGTTCCCATCGTGGGTCATCGAGCAGCGTTGCGTGGACGCCGCCAGCGCGTGGCTCCAGGCCAGTGGGCACCCACCCGCGCTACGCCGACTGGTTTCTGAGGGCCAGGCCGGCGTGACCCGGGCGCTGGCTGCCCGCGTCTTCGACGCGGACAGCTCATGACTCAGTGTGGTCGGCGAGCATCCGCAGCCCAGACGCCAGGCCTCCGGCGAGATCGCCTTCCTTGAACGAGGAGACCATGCTCTCCACCGCCAGCTTGCACCCCCGGTCAGGGAGCCGGTGAGCGGCCTTGCCGCCGGTGACCACCTCGACGACCCGCTGGCCGGGTGAGACGGCCACCAGCACCGCATCGTCGGCGCAGGCGCCCAGCAAGTCGTGTAGCTCCTCGGCCCGAGTCCGGGTGTCGGCGCCTAGGTCGCCGAGATATATCCCGAAATGCACGCTCGCGCTGCGGCTGGCCCGGACCAGCGCGTCGTCGAGGGTCGCGAGCTGCGACCTGCTGAAGGGCAGGGTGCGCAGCACGGGTGTGACCTGCCGCGCGGCGGAGAGCCGGCCAGTGCCGACAACAGCCTCACCCGGGGCCTGGTTATTCGCCTGACCAGACGCGGTTTCCAGCTGGTACCCGTCGCGCGCAGAGTGCTCACGCCGGGCCGGATCCCGGTGTTGCTCATTACCAGTTGCCACGAGCACCTCCGCGGGTTCCACCGGATCCGTTCTGGCCGCGGTGGTTCGCCATCCCGTCGCGCACGGCCTCGGGGTTCGCCGTCCACAACACCGGTGGGTAACTCCACTGCTCGCCGGGACGGTAGCGGTGGGCCCGAGTGAAGTTCGGCCGTAGCGTCAGCAACCCCAGCAAGATCATGATGGCCAGCGGAACACCCGCCATGATGAGGATGACCTCCAGCGATGTCACGGCATCACGGTAGCTGACCGGAGGCAGCCTCTGCCTCACCAGGTAGGGCCGCACCAGGTAGGCGCTCGACGGTGGCCCCACAGCCGAAGCACGTCAGGCGACCTCGCCGAAGTAGGGCAACCACTGCGGGTCGGCGTCGGGCACCGTGGCCAGCAGCCGCCAGTGCTGCCCCCGAGGGGCGCGCGGCGCCACCCGCAGCTTCCAACCCAGTTCGCTGAGCAGGCGATCGGCCTTGCGGTGGTTACACAGCGAGCAGCAGGCCACGCAGTTCTCCCAGCAATGCTCGCCGCCACGGCTGCGCGGCACCACATGGTCAATGGTCTCCGCGCGCGCTCCGCAGTAGTTGCAGCGGTAACGGTCCCGGTGCATCAGCGCCGCCCTGGTCATCGGGACCCGCGCCCGGTGTGGCACCCGCACGAAAGTGCACAGCTTGATCACTGAAGGGGCCGCGACGCTGGTCGTCGCGGAGTGCAGGATCAGGCCCGAAACGTCACCGTGCACCACATCAGCCTTGCCGCACACCACCAAGACGATGGCCCGGCGCAACGGCAGCGCGGTCAGTGGCTCGAAGCTCGCGTTGAGCAGCAATACTCGTCGGCGTCCCCAGGCTGACGAGCCGGTGGCCGGGGGCTGGTCCGCGACGACGACAGGGGTTTCGAGAAGCCCGGTTGAGGTTCCTGAGCGCGAGGCGGTCCGCTGGTCCGCCTCCGCTGGGTGACCCTCCGGGCTGGGTTGTCGGTCGTGCACGCGACCACCTCCACCAATGCGCGGGACTAGTCCACCACACCAGGCGGCGATCGCGCACGTGTCTGGAGTTGACTCATCGATGACCAGCGGCCAAACCGGCCACCAGCGGTGCGCGGACCGTGGTCGGCGAATGACGCGGGTACAGTCCGGCGGCACAACAGGGTCACTGGGGAGGAGACGCACACCAGATGGTCACCCAGCCGGATTGCTCCCGGGACGAGGGCTCGTGGTGCGCGCGCATCTACCACCTCACCCAGAACAACCTGCTGTCCCGCTACGCCGACACCGTGGTGGGGACGGGGCTGCGCATCCTGCTGATCGTCATGCTCGCGGTGCTGATCCGGCTGATGGTGCACCGGACGATCACTCGGCTGATCCAGGTGAGCGCAGAGGGATCACGACCTGGATTGCTGTGGCAACGGCGATCCCAGCGGACCCGTACGATCGGCTCGGTGCTGCGCTCCGGCACGACGTTCGTGGTCTATGGGGTGGCGTGCACCCTGGTGCTGGGCGAGCTCGGGATCAATCTCGGGCCGATCATCGCCTCAGCCGGCATCCTGGGCATCGCGCTGGGCTTCGGCGCGCAGAACCTGGTCAAGGACTTCCTGTCCGGAATGTTCATGATGGTCGAGGACCAGTATGGCGTCGGCGACGTGATCGACCTCGGTGCGGCCAGCGGCACCGTGGAAGGGGTGGGTCTTCGGGTCACCACCCTGCGGGACATCAAAGGCACCGTGTGGTACGTCCGTAACGGCGAGGTGCTGCGCGTGGGCAACTCCAGCCAGGGCTACTCGGTGGCCGTCGTCGACGTGCCCATCGGGCATGACGCGGACATCCCGGTATCCACCGAGCTCGCTGGCCGCACCGCCACCGAGCTCACCACCGACGGCAGCGAGTTGGCCGCTGATGTGCTGGAACCCCCCGAGGTGCTCGGCGTCGAGTCGATCAGCTCGGACGGCGTGACGCTGCGGATCACCACCAAGGTGCGGGCCGGGCGGCAGTGGGCGGTGCAGCGGGCGCTGCGGGCCGGCATCAAGGAGGCCTTCGCCGAGGCCGGGATCCCGCCGCCCTCGCCAGCTGGTCTTACCGCTCCGCCGTCCTGAGGCCTTCTCCCCTGCCAAGCAACTGGTCAAGCAGCTGGCAGGGCAGGATGAGCGGATGGCTGCGCCGGAGAACTTTTACCAGGCCGTCGGCGGCGAGCAGACGTTTCGCCGGATCGTCGGGCGCTTCTATGAGCTGGTGGCAAAGGACGAGGTGCTGCGCCCGATCTACCCGGAGGACGACTTGGGGCCCGCCGAGGAGCGGCTGCGGCTGTTCCTCATGCAGTACTGGGGTGGGCCACACACCTACTCCACCCAGCGTGGACACCCGAGGCTGCGGATGCGCCACGCCCCGTTCCGGATCGGGCCGACCGAGCGCGACGCCTGGCTGCGCTGTATGCGCATCGCGGTGAATGAGGCCGACATCGGCGATGCCTACCAGGCCGTGCTCTGGGACTACCTGGTGATGGCGGCGAACAGCCTACTGAACTCTCTGACCTGATCGACGACTATCGCCGCGGACTTCCTGGCAGGATTAATCCTCGTGCGACGCGCCGATAACCGCCGCCTGGCCCCCGACGACCGGGCCTGGTGGCGCAATGCCGTGTTTTACCAGGTGTACGTCCGTTCCTTCGCCGACGCGAACGGTGACGGCGTGGGCGATCTGGAAGGCGTGCGCAGCAGGTTGGGCTACTTGGAATTGCTCGGCGTCGACGCGTTGTGGCTCACCCCGTTCTTCCGTTCCCCGATGGTCGACCATGGTTATGACGTCAGCGATCCGCGCGCCGTCGACCCGCTGTTCGGTGACCTAGACACCGTCGATCGGCTGGTCGCCGACGCCCACCGGCGCGGGCTGCGCGTCACCATCGACCTGGTGCCCAACCACACATCCGACCGGCACGAGTGGTTTCAGGCGGCCATCGCGGCCGGGCCAGGCAGCCCCGAGCGGGCCCGGTACTTCTTCCGGGACGGCTCTGGCTTCGGCGGGTCACGGCCGCCCAACAACTGGACCAGTGTCTTCGGTGGACCGGCGTGGACCCGCCTGCCCCCCTCGACGAACGACGCTGGCCAGTGGTACCTGCATCTGTTCGCGCCTGAGCAGCCCGACCTGAACTGGGAGAACCCGGAGGTAGCCGCCGATCTCGAGCGAACCCTGCGGTTCTGGCTGGACCGGGGAGTGGACGGGTTCCGCATCGACGTGGCCCACGGGATGGCCAAACCCGCTGGGCTGCCGGACATGCCATACCCGATTGGGGCCCACTCAGGTCCGCTCGACCCCGGCCTCGTCGATCCCCGCTTCGACGCCGACGGTGTGCACGACATCCACCGGATGATCCGCAAGGTGCTCGACGAGTACCCGGCCCGGGTGGCGACCGGCGAGATCTGGGTGCACGACGACGCTGCGTTCGCCCGCTACGTCCGCCCCGATGAGCTGCACCTGGGGTTCAACTTCCGGCTGCTCAAGGCAGACTTTGACGCTGAGGCCGTGCGCGCGGCCATCGAGCACTCCGTGCTGGCTGTCCAGGGCAGCCCAGCACCGGCCACCTGGACGATCTCCAACCACGACACGGTTCGTCCGGTGACCCGCTACGGCGGCGGCCAGGTGGGCCTGGCGCGAGCGCGGGCGATGGCGCTGGTGCTGCTCGCCCTGCCAGGCCCGGCGTACCTGTACAACGGCGACGAGCTGGGGTTGCCTAACGTCGAGCTGCCCGACTGGGCGCTGCAGGATCCGGTGTGGAGACGCTCCGGGCGCACCGAGCGCGGGCGCGATGGCTGCCGGGTCCCGCTGCCGTGGGAGGGCGCCACCTCGCCGTACGGGTTCAGCGCAACGCCGGGCACCTGGCTGCCGATGCCGGGCGACTGGGCCAACCGGACCGTGGAAGCGCAGCTGGAGGACCCGAGCTCAACGCTGTCGCTGTACCGGCACGCGATGGAACTACGCCAAGAGCACCCAGCGTTCGCCGGTACCGAGGTGGAGTGGTATGGCGCGCCGCCCGGATGCTTCGCGTTCCGCCGTAAGGGCGGCGGGCTGGTCTGCGCCTTGAATGCCTCCGGTGCGCCAGTGTCGCTGCCGGTTGGCCAGGTGCTGCTGGCCAGCGGCCCGCTCCCCCTCAGTGACGACGTGCTGCCGCCGGACACCGCCGTCTGGCTGATAGAAAGGTAATCGCCCGTGGACCTCCTTGGTTCCTGGTTTCTCGACGATGACGAGGTTCGTGCCGCGCTGGCCGCCCGTGACATCGGTGCGTTGTACCGGCTGCTCAAGCGCCTGGGGATGAGTCAACGCCAGATCGCGGTGTTGACCGACCAGACGCAGTCGGAGGTGTGCGAGATCCTCAATGGCCGCAAGGTGCTCAACGTGCTGGTCCTGGAACGCATCGCGGACGGGCTTGGCATACCCCGTGAGCGGATGGGCCTGGGCTACGGTCAGACAGGACCGGACCCCGCACCGGTCGCGCAGGAGGTGAATGAAGAGGTGAAACGCCGCGTCCTCATCGCCGCAGCCATGAGCCAGCCGTACCTGAGCGTACGGGGTGAGCCGATCACACTGGGCCTGCGCACCGACGACCCGCTGCCCTCGCAACTGAGCATGGACCACGTCCACGAAGTGCGGACGATGACCGACCAACTAGTCGGCAGGGCGCGGCACTACGGCGGGCAGGCAGGCCTGTTTGGCGACGCGGTGCAACGCTACACACCGTGGATGGACGTGCCCACAACGGACGAGGTCAAAGCCCAGCTAGCCGCCGCGCTAGCCGAGCTGCACACCGAAGCGGGCTGGGCCTGCTATGACTCAGGTGGGGACGCGATCGGCTACTTCACCCATGGCATGGGGCTGGCCGACCAGGCGGGGGACACCTACGCGATCGCAAACGCCGCCCTGCACGCCGCAGCGACGCTAGTCCGCAACGGCCATCCCAACGACGCGCTCAAGCTATCCCAGCTCGGTAAGTTTCGCCTCAGCGGGTGGCGGCCCGGCAAGTTCACTCCGGCGAGCCCGCTCCGCGCCGACGACCCTCGGCTAGCGATCCTCACCGCACAGCTGAACCGACAGTCTGCGACCGCCTACGCCGTCATGAACGGCCGCGATGAGGCCACTCGCTACCTCACCGAGGCGAACGACGGGTGGGAGCCCCAGCATGCCTTCGAGCGCGCGGGCGCCAATCTTGTGAACGCGGGGATTCAGCTCGACCTGGGCCAGCTCGACACCGCCGAGCAGTCCGCCGCCAGCGCTGCGCGCATCTACGACGAGGGTCACCACCGCCGGGGCAGCACAGAAGCCAAACTCATCCTCGCTGAAGTGCACCTCCGTGCCGGGGAACCCCAGGGCCTGATCCTGGCCCGCCACGCCATCAGCGAGGTGAGCGCCCTGCACTCCGTCGCCGCCCGACAGGAACGGCTCATCCCACTGGCCGCCGCCCTAGAAGCCCGACCCGGCACCGACACCCGAGAACTGGCCCGAAAAGCCCGGCAGATCGCCACAACCCGGACCTAACAGCCACCGTTGCCGTTCTGCCACCTTCCCACGGTTCACGTCGGCGTGTCCCGGGACAGTAGTCCACAGGGTTGACCTGCTCGTTCGGCCTTCCACGCCGCATTTTGTCCACAGGTTGTCCTGAGAATTTGTTGACTTCTCCTCAGCTGAGTGCGTGTTGTCCACATAGCGCTCCACACCCCGGTGGGCCTACAGTCCGGCACCGCACTGACACCGGAGGCCACCTGATCGCGCTACTCACTGGATCACAGGCAGCGGAGCCAGCCCAGATTGGAATCATGGGATTATGGCAGAGATACCACCAAATTCCCCTAGGGTGACCCTGCCCGCGATAAAGTTCTTCAAAGACGCGGTAGCGGACATCCTTGCCGGACGGAAAACACTTGAGCCACGTCCGCGCAGCCTGTCGTGGATTAGACGACTCGAGAAGGCCGGGCAAGCGTCGCTCACGTACGGCCCGCGTTTTGGCGCACCGACCGTTTTCGCCATTGCCCGCATCACCGACATCACCGTGCGGCCATTTGACAGCGCGGCTCCCGAGGATTTGATGCGCATCGGTTATGGTTGGGCGGAGCGGAGCTGTGAGGAGTTTTTAATCGAATACAAGAGTTGGTTTGCGAAGGAGCTTGCGAAGAGCTTGGGCTCAAGCGGTCGTAGCGACAGGCAATTAATATAGTAGATCTTGATCCTGCTACGATACCACCTTTCCGAGGGGCCTACTGGGGGATGATTGATGAGTGGGGCTGAGCCGTTGTGCGCGCAGGAGCGAGAGATAATTTCCCGGGAACTGAGCCG
>JBOHFR010000014.1:0-86474 GCA_050699715.1 Pseudonocardiaceae bacterium | reverse complement strand
GCCGCTCAAACAACACCGACAGGGTCACCACCGGCACTGGAACAGCGGTGTCGTTGTACTCCACCAACAACCGCTGGCGCTCCTCGGGACTCAGGATCTCGATCCGGCCGATCAGCTGCTCCAGATCGGTATCGGCCAAGGTCTCCAGCAGCCCCAGAAAGCGGCGGTGGTGCGCGGCGTTGTCTTCGGGGCGGTACAGGGTTGGATTGGCGTTGAAGTCGATCCGTAACGAACCATCACCGGCCCGGTCATAGACGTTGACCGTGAGATCATCGACCGGTCCGTTCGCCAGGTTATGCAAGCTCACCGGGTGCTGGCCGAAACACAACGCCGGGTCATAACCCATGATGTTGATCATTGGGCCGAACAGGTGCGCACCGGTGCCCACAATCCGCAGATCCCGGGCGAGGTATTCGTAGGGGTAACGCTGATGCCGCAACAGACCCCGCGCCCGCTCGCCAACGTGGCGTACGAGCTCACCGAGGCTCAGCCGCGGATGTACCCGCAGCCGCAGCGGCAGTTGGCTGGCCACCATGCCCGGCACGCTACGTGCGACGGTTCCCGTGCGGCCGGTCACCGGCAGCCCCAACATCAGGTCGTCAACACTGGTCAGGCGGTGGACATAGATCGCCAACGCCGCCATCGCCAGCGCTGGTAAGCTCGTCCGAGACCGTCGCGCCTGCGCCCGCAACCGATCGGCGATCGGCGCGGGCACGTACCCGGTCTGACGCAGGAAGGTGTGCGACGTCCCCGCCAGTCGCCCCGCCAGACCCACCGCCTCAGGCCGGTCGACTAGCTGCTCCATCCAGTACTCCCGATCCCGCGTGAACCGCTCGGAAGCCCGGTAACTGGCCTCGTCGGCCAGCAATAGATCCAGTGAGGCCAGGGTGCTAGGCGGACATCCCAACCCCGCCTCCAGCGCCGTATAGACCTCAGCCATCCGCTGGACGAACAACGACAACCCGAAACCGTCCACTACGAGGTGATGGGAAGTGAAATGGAGCAGGAACCGATCGGTGGCCAGCTGTAGCATCGTGAAGCTGAACACTGGAGCACACCTGAGATCAACCGGCCGGCTCAGATCGGCCCGCATCCATTCCTGAGCGTGCGTCCACGGATCAGCCGTACCTCTGAGATCCATCACCGGCAACGGCCAATCCACCAACCGGTCGACTACCTGCCACAACATGCCCTCATCGTCGACGTCGACACAAACCCGAAACGACTCAGTGTCGGCCACCGCCTGACGCACCGCGACCTCGACCAAAGCCAGGTCCACCGAGCCCTGGATGTCCACATACTCGGCGACCTTGTAGATCGGGTTCTGCGGGTCCAGCTCTTGCGCGAACCACATCCCGGCCTGCGCGGCAGTCAACGGAAAACGATAATTCTGATTACCAGACATCCCATCCACCCTTAGTAGGTCTCCCGATGAGGTCCACTGAGACCACCGGTGCCTCCCCAATTCGAGCGCCGGTCACACAGTCTTCATGAAAAAATTGGGGACCACGCAGCAATACAACAACTCGCCCCATTGGAATAAAAACCGCCCCGCGTGGAAATCCCAGCGATATACTATCGCATTGCGATTGCATAGGCACCCCTTCGGCGATGTTACCCCGACCACAGGACGATGCGCGACAGCATCACACCGGTGCGCCACAAACCACACCAAAAGAGTGAAGGTAACGGATCGCCCAGACAGAAAGTCACAGAAGTGCGAAGCGGCGGTTCTGGGACTGAAGTTGCTGGATGGTTCGACGCTCCGGAGTTCTCATTCAGGCGCCGAGAACGGTGCGACGCCGCTGCGCCCAGGCGAGCGCGTCGCGCACGCCGTCGGCCAGGCTCTTCTGGCCGCGCCAGTGCAGCAGCGCAACCGCCCGGGCAGTGCGAGTGTAACAGCCCACTACGTCACCGGGCCGCGGCGGTCCCTCAAGGACTGTCATTCGGCTGCCCGTCACGTCCTGGAAGGCTTTGACGAGCTCGCGCACCGTCGTACCGTTTCCGGTGCCGAGGTTGATCGCGAGATGAGTCTCGCCGACCATCGCAGTGTCGAAGCGCTGCAGCGCACTAACATGAGCGCGGGCGAGATCCCAGACATGGACGAAGTCGCGAATCCCGGAACCGTCGCGGGTCGGCCACTGTGTGCCGGTGATGGTGAAGGGACCACCGGTGCTGTACGCGATGATCAACCGACCGAGCGCGTGGGTCGGCTCCATGATCTGCAACCCGGTGCGCAGCTGCGGATCGGCGCCGATTGGGTTGAAATACCGCAGCGAGAGCACGCGCAGCTCGGTTGCCTCCGCGACATCGGTGAGGATCTGCTCGGCCATCGCCTTGGTGCGGGCATACGGGCTGCACGGAGCGATCGGCGAGAACTCGTCGACCGTGAGATCAGCACCCGGCCGGTAGATCGACGCCGAGGAGCTGAACAGGAAGCGGTGCACTCCATGCCGAAGCAGGTGCTGGACCAGACGCACCGTCCCGACCACGTTGTTGTCGTAGTACGCCAGGGGCTCGGCGAGTGACTGCGGTACCACGATGCGTGCCGCGCAGTGCACGACGGCGGCGATGTCCGGGTGTTCATCAAGAATCCGGTCGATCACTGCGGCGTCAGCGATCCCACCCTCATAAAAACGTCGATCGGCGACGAACTCGCGACGACCGCGGGAACGAGCAGGTCCGCTCGATGCGAGTCGCGGGAGAGCTCCAGGCTCACCAGCTTGGCGTACCCGACCTCACCCAGCGCGTCGAGGACGGCGGGGATGTCCATGTCACCCTCGCCGAGCGCCCGGTGCTCGTGGCGGCCCCAGGGCATGTCCTCCACCGCGCACGCGCCCAGGTGCGGCGCGAACTCCCGCACGGCGTCGGCGGGCTCCCAGCGCCCGGTGACGATGCAGTGCCCGGTGTCCAGCGCCAGCGTGAGCCCGGGGACAGCGCCGGAGAGGGTGCGCCAGTCGTCGCAGTCCTCGATGAGCATCCCGGGTTCGGGTTCCACCGCGCAGGTGACACTGCGCGTCGCCGCGTACGCCACCACACCGGTGACGCTCTCGATAAGCCAGCGCCAGCAGTCGCCCCGGCCAAGTTCCCGCGCCGGCACACCCGACCAGAAGGACACGGCCTCGCTGCCGAGGTCGGCGGCGACGTCGATGCAGTGCGCAGGAACGCGCTCCGTCGGGCGCGGCCGTCGGGGTCAGCGGTGACCAGCGTCACCTACCAGGACACCTGCGCCGGCCGTTGATCCATGCCTGCCCGAAGCGTTCGTCGAACCCGGTCGCGTTGGCTGTCGGCGGCCGGGCTGGCATCACAATGCCCCGAGGTACCGGCGCACGGCCTCGATGACGACCTCGCGGTTGATCTGGATGACCGCTTCACCCAAGAGCACATTCTCGATCTTGGCGTCATCCACCGTGGGTCCCCCCACCGCGTCCGTGGGCGGGTCAGGTGGCGGAACTCGACGCCAGGCCATGAGCGGCGAGTTGCTCGTCCAGTGCCTTGACTGCCGGGGTGTCCTGCCACGGCTGCATCCGGGCGCGCGTGGTGCGTAGTTCCTGTACCAGTCGTTCCGATCGGATCTGGGAGATGGGGCTGACGGCGTTACCGACGACTCGCGCCGCCTCATCGATCTCACCGGATTCCAGGTACGCTTTACCCAGAAAAATCGCGCAGAAGGCCAGGCCACCCACAAAAGAGTTATCAATGAGCGCCAAACCCGCGCTGGCGCTGGCGACCGCCTCCCGCGGTTTCCCTAACCGCAACAAATAATCACTCTTGTCGCAGGCAAGTACTCCCTCGTTGAACCAGTACGATGGCGATTCAGCGGGTACCTGTCCAGCTGACGCCAGGCCATCCTGAGCCCGCTCACACTCGACCATACACGCCGTGTATTGACCGTCGGTCGCGTAGGCCCTGGCGGCCTTGTCGGCGACGCGGGCCCGCAGCAGCGGGTCATCGGTCTTACTCGCCAAGCTCTGGGCGGCCACAGCAAGGTCGATCCCAGTATGCGCTTTGCCCTGCCAGGAGGCAGCGTAACTCATGTAACATAGTGCGTGGATAGCGAGCTCGGTGTTGTCTGCTTCATGCGCCGCCGCGCGAGCCTTGTCGTAGTAATCCCAGGCGCTGTCAACATCGTTGAGCTCAAGGAAATACCACCCGATGGATGTAGACATATCACTGGAGACGGAGAGCAGTCGGGGGCGAAGTGTGGCCGGGCAGTCCGCCAGGAAGCCACTCACCAGGTGTCGTTGCGCGAGTACTGTGCTCAGCACCGCGCGGGAGCCCAGTGTGTCCTCTTGGTGTTTGCAGAACTGGTGCATGGCCGCCAGGTGGTCGATGACCCGCTCATCCACCCGGTCCGGCGAGACAATGGCGCGGACCAGGCGTTCCTGCTCGTTGATGTCCAGGGCGCCCACCCCGGACGAGGTGGCCACCGTGCCGGTGGCCCACCCGAGCAACTCGATCAGTTCTCGACGGTTCATCCCACCTACCCATCCACAGAAGAGCGTGACAAGCTGACCGACGACCTCCTCGTTCCCCTTCCCCGCCAGGCTACCGGCCACCCCCAAAAACCCCGGTGATCCCGCGAACCCCTGTGCCAGTGTCGAATCGCCAGTGGGAGCGCCGCCCGCGATCGGCTCGGGCCTGCCCGTCATCGTTTCGGGGAGCGGCTGCGGGGCCGCAGCGGCCCGTAACACCTCCGCCTTGGCCCGGGCCTCGGCGAGCAGTGCTTCCCGGGCACGCACCTCATGGTCCTGGCGGGCCGATTCCCAAGCCCGAAACCCAGCCAGCAGCACCCCTTCCGCGCTACACCGCTCATCAGCCAGCGTCCAGAACCGCTCGTCACCGCGTGAGCGGCCTTTCTCGATATGCGCCAGCGAGGTGCGATCACAGAACGTGGCCTTCGCGAGCCGTCCCTGGCTCAACCCCGCCGCCTGGCGGAACGCGGCCAACTGCCCGCCCAGTACCCGACGCATCTCAACAAGCTCGTCCGACTCACGTGCCACGCCCCGCACCCTTCCCCCCTTCATCACCACCCTGACCGGCCCAGCGTAACCGCCTCGCGACCCGCCGCTACAACAATGCTGTGCCTCCAGCGCCACACACAGTGCCGCACAGTCGGCCGCACCACGAGCCACCATTCGGAGCCGATTGGCGATCGGGAAGCCGCCCACACCGCCATTCGGCTCCGAACGGCGGCAATAGCTCGGAGTGTGACGGCGCAGCAGTCAACTGCGTGCATTCGATCGTGCACAGTTGGCGCATCGGCTTCACTATCGTTCAGGCCCCAGGGTCGGGTTTGAGTGCCAGGCTGGTTGTCCCCCATTGTGGGGCTTCACCCCGTCGGTTTGGTAACTCCCCGACTCTGGGTGCCGTCCACCGACGACGGGCGCAAGAACGGGGCTGCCGACGTTGGGGGTTGAGCGCACTCACGAACGGGGGTGAATGCTACGTGATCATATGCGGGTAGGTGTGATCGGTGGGTGGGGTGAAGGTTTCCTTGATGGTGCGGGGGCTGGTCCAGCGCAGCAGGTTGATCAGTGAGCCGGCCTTGTCGTTGGTGCCCGAGGCGCGGGAGCCGCCGAAGGGTTGGCGGCCCACGACCGCCCCGGTGGGCTTGTCGTTGACGTAGAAATTGCCGGCGGCGAAGCGCAGCGCCGCTTGGGCTTGCGCCACTGCGGCGCGATCGGTGGCGAACACCGCGCCGGTCAGGGCGTACGGGCTGGTGGCGTCGACCACGTCGAGGATCGCGGCGTAGTCGGCGTCGGGGTAGACGTGCACGGCGAGGATCGGCCCGAAGTACTCTCTCGCGAACACCTCGTGGGTGGGGTCGGTGCCGAGGAGCACCGTGGGCGCCACGAACCAGCCCACCGAGTCGTCGCAGCCGCCGCCGGCGAGGACCTCGATCGACGGGTCGGTGGCGACCCGTTCCAGGAGGTCGCGGTGCTTGGCGAAGGCGCGCGCGTCGATCACCGCGCCGCCGAAGTTCGACAGGTCGGCGACGTCGCCGTAGCGGATCGTCCGCGTGGTGTCGGCGAGCTGCTCGCGCAAGCCGCCGTCCCACAGCGACCGGGCGAGGTAGGCTCGGGAGAGCGCGGAGCACTTCTGGCCCTGGTACTCGAACGCCCCGCGCACCAGCGCGGTCGCCACCGCCGCCGGGTCGGCCGAGGGGTGCGCCACCAGGAAGTCCTTACCACCGGTCTCCCCCACGATGCGAGGGTAGCTGCGGTAGCTGTCCAGGTGATCAGCGATGGTGCGCCAGAGCCGCTTGAACGTCGCGGTGGATCCGGTGAAGTGCAGCCCGGCGAAGTCCGGGTCGGCCAGCGCCACCTCGCTGACCGCCGCTCCGTCGCCGGTCACCAGGTTGATCACGCCGGGTGGCAGCCCGGCGGCCTCCAGCAGTCGCATGGTGTGGTGCGCGGCGAGTTGCTGGGTGGGGGTGGGTTTCCACACCACGGTGTTGCCCATCAGCGCGGGCGCGGTGGGCAGGTTGGCAGCGATCGCGGTGAAGTTGAACGGGGTGATCGCGGTGACGAACCCCTCCAGCGGGCGGTACTCCAGGCGATTCCACTCCCCGGGTGCCGAGCTCGGCTGCTCGGCCAGGATCCGGCGGGCGTCGTGCACGTTGAAACGCCAGAAGTCGATCAGCTCGCAGGCCGCGTCGATCTCAGCCTGCTGCACCGACTTGGACTGGCCGAGCATGGTGGCGGCGTTGAGCGTGTCGCGCCACGGGCCGGCGGCGAGGTCCGCGGCGCGCAGCAGGATCGCGGCGCGCTCGTCGAAGGGCAGCTCACGCCAGGCCGGGGCGGCCCGCGTCGCGGCGCGGACGGCATCGGCGACGTCGCAGGCGCTGGCCTGCGCGCTGGTGCCCAGCACGTGGGCGTGCCGGTGCGGGGCGACCACGTCGAATGGCTCCCCGCCGGCCATCCGCTGTGCGCCGCCGATGGTCATGGTCAGCTCAGCCCGCTGGGCGGCCATGGCGGCGAGTGCCCGGGTGAGCGAGTCACGTTCTGGACTTCCCGGCGGGTAGCCACGCACCGGTTCATTGCGCGGGGCCGGAACAGACGTGATCGCGTCCATCGGGACCTCCTGATCTGCCCTGTCCTACCCTAGATCTGGCCTACTCAGAGGAGTTCGAGCAGGAAAGGGATCTCCTGGGTGGCGTACCAGGCCATGGCATGGTCCTCCGCGCTGCCGAGCGCGAACTCGGCGTCCGGATCACCGAGGTCAGCGGCGTCCACCACGGCCACCGCGGCGCGCACCGCATTCTCCGCCTCGGCCACGTCGACGTGCACGGCGGCGACCGCCGACGCCGGTACCGGGCCGGTGATCGTGACGGCGGCATCGTCGAGATCGGGGCGCAACCGCACCCGCTCGACGTCGGCGGCCACCACGACCCGGCGGGGAAGCGCCGCCGGGTCGTGGTCCAGCTCAGCGGCCAGCAGCCGCAGCGAGGCCCGGGCCGCCTCGTTCATCGCCGCGTACTCCAGCTCCTCGGTGTCCCCCACAGCGTAGGACTCGCGAAGCATCGGGGTGAGCGCGAAGGCGATGCCGGCGACCGGGCGCAGCTCCCCGGACGCGACGAACGCCCGCAGCATCGCGAGCGTGGCGGGGATGTAGACCCTCATCGTCATTCAACGTCGCCAACGCGGCTGCGGTGGTGTGGTGTGAAGGGGCTCACAGGCACCACCAGATACCGAAGTAAACCGGTTGGGCGCACATCACCACTCATGTCGGCGACAGTCGCCGTCGACACCCCTGACACCCCTGTGCGTAGCCCATACTTGCCGGGTACCGGGTCGTTGCCCCTCCTCCGATCCGGCGCCCACGGTCCCTGGCGCCGCTGCCATGGATCACCCCACCACGGCGTTTTCGGCCCCGCCGTTGATCGGTCACGCGCGCCCGCGTGGCCCTGAGACGATGGAGGGTCCGTT
Source organism: Pseudonocardiaceae bacterium (assembly GCA_050699715.1). Lineage (GTDB taxonomy): Bacteria > Actinomycetota > Actinomycetes > Mycobacteriales > Pseudonocardiaceae. The sequence continues at coordinate 78,543 of JBOHFR010000014.1, read as the reverse complement.
GACCATGAGCGTCGCCGAGTCCTGTCCCCCCCTACCGCACCGGCCGGTGCTGCGCCGGTTGGTGGACATCCTGCCGGCAGCGGCGCCAGCCATGGTCACGCCACCGCTGCGCACGGCGCTACCGGCGACCGACCCCGCCGCGTCCGTCCTCGCTGAGCGGGTGCTGCGGGCCGCGGTGGAGATCCTCGGCGGCCGGCGGCCGGCACAGCAGCTGTCCGCGGTGCTACGCCCTGAGCTGCTGGCCTATCTGGCATCACTTCAGCTAGCGACGGGGCACCTGGAACCGCGAATGCGCAAGGTGCTCGCCCAGCAGCACACGTGCGGCGCGCTGGAGGCGGTCGGGCTGGTGACGCTGAACACCGGTGTGCGGGCGTTGGCCGCCCGCTTCGACAAGCAGGTGGACGATCACGGCAGCCGGTGGCAGTGCACGGCACTGCAAATGCAGCTCACCACCGGGGACCTGGCTACCCGCCGAGGTCGTCACACTCGCCGACCATGACACGTCAGTACTCGGTGACCCGTCCGTGGTCGACGTTGATGTGCCGGTTTGTCGGTACCGCGTCGAGCATCCGGCGGTCGTGGGTGACCAGCAGCAAGGTGCCCGGGTACGTCTCGAGCGCCGACTCGAGCTGCTCGATGGCGGGCAGGTCGAGGTGGTTGGTCGGCTCGTCGAGGAACAGGCCACGGGCCTGGTCGATCTCGCCGACGACCACGCTGGGCCCCAGCCAGGCGCTGCCCTCATCCAGCGGTAACCGACCGAGCAACGCACCCAACAGCGTCGACTTATCGGACTGGTGCCGCCGTTGTACAGCAGCGGGATCTTCCTGGACGTAGGCATCGATACAGATTCAGGATATGATCATCTTGCATGATTGGCATGCATTTGCCCCACCCGCTCCGGCTTCCCCGCATCAATCCATCCGGCGTCGGACCGTCGCCGGGCTTCTTGCGCCTCAGCAACCAGTTGCGCGCGGGCGGTACCTGTGAGAGCGCCACCAGTGCGAGCGCGCCGCCCACGAGCCCGACCGCGATCCGCAGTTTCTTGATCGACAGATAGTGGCCGTAGGAGAATTCGGGTCCGTAGCGCTCCAGCGCGCGGGCCGAGCGCAGGACAATCCGCGGGTCGATGGTCGGGGCGGGCAGTACCCACGCGCCGAGCTTCTTCGCGTGTCGCGGTACGCCGAGCAATTGGCGCACTTTCCGGTCCACCGGCCTGCCCTCGTCCTTGCGGCGCTGCCTGGCGAGTTTCGCGCTCGACCGCAGCCGCGAGGACGCCGTGACCGCCGAGTAGATCGTGCCCGCGGAGAACGTGGCGGAAGCACTGACGAACCCCTCCACCTTGAGCGGCACCCCCTCGGCGAGCTGCTTGACCGTGAAGTAGACGCCCAGGTCATACGGGATGGAGTCGAACCCGCAGCAGTGCACGAGCCGCGCGCCAGTGGTCACCGCCGTGGCGTGGTGGCGCAGGTAGATCCGGTCAACGAACTCGGGTTCGCCGCACAGGTCGACATAGTCCGTCCCTGCCTGCGCACACGCGGCGACGAGGGCCTCCCCATGGTGGATGTACGGCCCGACCGTCGTGATCACCACCCGCGCGGCCTCGGCGACCGCACGCAGGGAAGTTGGGTCCGTCGCGTCCGCCGCGAGCAGGTCCAACTTGGCGAGGGCAGGGTTGATCTCAGCCAGCCTCGACCGCACGGCGGTGAGTTTCGCCTCGTTGCGCCCCGCCAACGCCCATCGCGATGGTTTCCCTCAGGCGCCTGGCTTGGTGTGGCAACAACGCTAGTAAAGGCACCGCCGGTGACACAGATGACCGGAGGCCGATGACTTACTAGATGTGGCCATGACCTGCGAGATGACGAGGCCGCGTCATGGCCAACCTGCTGGCCGCTATGGGCGCTACGTCGATCTGACGTTCACGAGGATCGGTCCATCGGCCATCGGTCGCCTCCTTCCTGGATGGGCTCGGCCATCCGCGGCAGTAGCCGCGGGTCGATGGTGTGTCCGCCGTCGTGGGGCAGCATGGTCACTTCAGCATTGTCGACGATGGCCATGATTGCGCTATGTCAGTCGAGGGTGGTGTGCATTTCCCAGACGAGGATTTCGGTGGGTTCGGTGGCCGTGACCTGTTGGCCGCTGGTGGCGATGAAGCGCACCGCGTCCCCGGCCGCCAGCGGACCGGCGTGCTGGTCCAGCTCACCGATCGGCCCGACGAGCTCGTACGGGTCCTCGAACTGGCCCAAGCCCTGCAGTGGGAAAAGAGCCGGCTGTCACACCACCTCGCCCGCATGCAACGGCGCGGGCTCGTCGCGCGCGAGGACTGCCCCGACGACGCCCGCGGCGCGTTTATCGTGCTCACCCCCACGATCGAGGTTGCGGGTGGCCCACACAACATCGGCTGGACCCACCCCGAGGAGGTCAACAAGGCGCTGCTCGACTTCTTATCCGGGTAGGTCCGGTACCATCCGCACCGGCCACGGGGACGGCCGACCCCGCCGAATTTCTTCCATCACCGCGCCATGCTTGCGATCGGGCGTGGCGAGCAGACGACCGTGGTAGCGGCCCAGTCGGGGCCATCGACCGACTGACCGGAAATTGCTCAGCGGGCCGCGCCATGCCTGGGTGACCACAGCACCCGGCCAACTCATGATTACCTCCTGGTGACGTCAATGCTCGGCCTGTTCAAGGATTGCCGTCTGGCGCCGGCGGACGATCTTTCCGCAGCGTCAGGACGTTGGCTGTGGATCGATGGGTTGCGGTGTGCGGGTGGAGGGCTGCTGGCATGGCTGGGTGAGCCCGGGCAGCGTGTGTAGCTGCGCTGGTGTTTGCCTCTTGATCGTGAACAGGGCGGTGATGCCGCCGAGGCCGCACAGCGCTGCTGAGATGAGCATCGCGTGGGCGAAACCGGCTCCGAGGGGGCCGGTGCCGCTGTGATCGAGCCCGACGGCGAGGGGGAGAACGGCGACGGCGAGCAGGCTGGCGATCCGGGAAATGGCGTTGTTGGCCCCGGAGGCGGCGCCAACGTGTTCCTCTTCCACGGAGGCGAGCACCGTGGAGGTCAGCGGGGCCACGGTGAGGGCCATGCCGAGGCCGAACACAGCGATGCCGGGCAGGACCCCACTGAGATAACTCGCGCCCGGCACCGCGCGGACCAGCAGCGCGAGCCCGGTACCGGCCACCAGCGGGCCGATGGTCATCGGCCCGCGGGGTCCGACCCGTTGGGCCAACGCTCCGATCCGGCTGGACAGCAGCAGCATGATCACGGTGAAGGGCAGGAAGGCGAGCCCGGCCGCCAGCGCGGTGAACTTCAGCGACTGCTGCAGCTGCAGGGCAAGCAGGAACAGCGCCCCGCCCAAAGCGGTGTAGACCGCGAGCGTCACCAGGTTCGCCCCGGTGAACTGCGCCGAGCGGAACAACGACAGCGGAATCAGCGGTGCCCGCTGCCGGCGTTCGATCAGCGGAAAGGCAGCCAGCGCCAACGCCCCCACGAGGACTGCCGTCACGCTAAGCGGTGTCCAGCCCCGCACCGGCGCCTCAATCAGCGCATAGATGATCCCGCCGAGGCCGACACTCACGCTGCCCGCACCGGCGATATCCAGGCGCCCAGTCGCAGTGGTGTCGCGACTCTCCGACACGTGGCGCACGGTCACAACCAGCGCCACGGCGGCGAGTGGCACATTGATGAAAAACACCCACCGCCACGACGCCGAGTCGACGAGCCATCCACCCAGAAACGGCCCCAGCGCCGAGGCCCCCCCGCTCAACCCGGCCCACGTGCCGATCGCCCGGCCCCGGTCCTGCTGCCGGATGGAGGCATCGATCAGTGCCAGGCTGCCGGGAATCAACAGCGCACCCCCGACCCCCTGCACCAGCCGAGCCAGGATCAGGACGCCGCCGCTCGGCGCCAGGCCGCAGCCCAGCGACGCCACCGTGAACATCACCAACCCCACCAGGAACACCCGGCGGCGCCCATAACGGTCGCCCAGCGCGCCGCCCAGCAGCAACAGCGCGCTGAGGCTGAGAAGGTACCCATCGAGCACCCACTGCAGCACCGAAAACCCGCCGCCGACCTCACGACCGATGGCCGGCAGGGCCACATTCACCACGGACCCATCCAGGAACGCCACCCCCGAACCCAAAGCGGCGGCCACGACCAGCCAGCGCCCACCTGGTGAGGACAGAGCCAGCGGCGCTGGCGAGGCCTGTGAGCCCACCCCAGGAGTCCTCGATTGTCCAGGTCGGGATGGTGAGCTCACCGCGGGCGCGTCGTCCACGAGAACCACTCCTCTCGAATGCCTTGACGTTGCATCTGGCGTGACCGCCGGGCTCCGATACGCCGCGAAGCTGCTCAGTAGGTGTTGGATTCTCCTCAGGTGACAGCTTCGGTGGATGCGTCGAGTCGATTGAGCACCTGGGTGGATAACCGCCCAAGCAGGGTGATCTGGTCGCGGGTGAGCCCGTCGAAGAACAGACGCCGGACCGCATCGACGTGACCGAGCGCGGCGGCTTCGATGGCGCGTCGGCCCGCCTCAGTGAGCACGATGAAGGCTCCGCGGCCGTCGTCGGTGCACCCCTCGCGACTGACGAGGCCACGGCGCTGCATTCGGGTCAACTGATGTGACAGGCGGCTCTGCTCCCACTGCAAACCACGCTGCAGCTCGAACGGGCGCAGACGTCCGTCTGGGACCTCAGTGAGCTGCACGAGCACCTCGTAGTCGGCAAGAGACAGGCCGGAATCGGCCTGCAACTGCCGGTTGAGCCGGGCAAGCAGCTGCCCGTGCATCTGGAGGTAAGACCGCCAGGCGCGCTGCTCGCCCTCGTCGAGCCATCGCGTGTTGTTCATGTCACCCACTTTACCGAAATAGATGACGAATCATGTACGTTGACGGATGTAGATGACAGATCATGAAACTCGATGACCGGACACGAGGAGACAGCCGACATGACCATTCCCACCACGATCCCCCACCTCGCCCAGCTCACCGGTACCTACACCATCGACCCGGCGCACACCCGGATCGGCTTCGTCGCCCGGCACGCAATGGTGACCAAGGTCCGCGGCGCCTTCAACGAGTTCGAGGGCATCGCCGTGCTCGACGGTGACAACCCCTCCAACTCGACCGCCAAGGTGACGATCAAGGCGGCGAGCATCGACACCCGCAACACCCAGCGCGATGAGCACCTACGCGGCAACGACTTTCTCGCAATGGACTCCTACCCGGAGATCACTTTCGTCTCCACCGCCGTCCGCCAGACCGGCGACACCAGCTTCGAGCTGACCGGCGACCTCACCATCAAAGGCGTCACGAACTCGGTGACGATCCCCGTCACCTACGAGGGCGCGGCGACTGACCCGTTCGGCAACCTGCGCGTCGGCTTCGAGGGCTCAGTGACGATCAGCCGCAAGGACTACGGCGTCACCTGGAACGCCGCGCTCGAGACCGGTGGCGTCCTGGTCAGCGACAAGATCGCGCTGGAGTTCGAGGTCTCCGCGGTCAAAATCACCTGACACTCCTACCGCCACACCGGCCACGCCTCAGCCGGCGTGGCGGACACCACTCTCACCCGGACTTCCCCGGAAGGACATTCGATGACCACGACACTGTTGACCCCACGGGTGGACATCCGCCGCGCGGACGAGCGGTTCAAGACCACTATCTCCTGGCTGGACTCCAAGCACTCATTCTCCTTCGGCGGCCACTACGACCCTGCCAACACCCACCACGGACTGCTGCTGGTCAACAACGACGACATCGTGCGCCCCGGCAGCGGGTTTGAAACCCACCCACACCGTGACATGGAGATCGTCACCTGGGTCCTGCAAGGCTCCCTGGTGCATCAGGACTCCACCGGCCACTCCGATGTGATCTACCCCGGCCTGGCTCAGCGGATGAGTGCCGGCACCGGCATCCTGCACTCGGAGAAGAACGACTCCTGGCGGCTGCGGGGCGGCGCCAGCCACAACGAGCCGGTACATTTCGTGCAGATGTGGGTCGTGCCCGACGAGGGCGGCATCACCCCCGGCTACGAGCAGCTCGAAATCCAGAACGAACTGCTCGCCGGCGGTCTCGTGCCAGTCGCATCTGGGATGGACCAACACGACGGCGCCTCAGCCATTCGCATCAAGAACCACTACGCCGCGCTCCACGCTGCCCGCTTGCAGCCCGGCCAGAGCATCCAGCTGCCCGAGGCGCCGTTCCTGCACCTGTTCGTGCCCCGTGGGGCGCTCACCGTCGAAGCCCTCGGCGCTGTGCGCACTGGCGATGCTGTGCGCTTCACCGCTACCGATGGGCAACAGGTCACCGCCACCGAACCCGCCGAGATCCTCCTGTGGGAAATGCACGCGACCATCGGGGGTTGAGCCGATCGCAACGAATTAAGGACCCACGAACTCGAGTGACGCTGTGGGGCTCAAGAACTCGATGCAGCGTCCTGACCTGCGCTCCTCGTGTGCTGTCTGAGCATGGATCATCGTCGGATGCTGCTGTTGTCGATCTGGTATCAACTGGTGCGCTGACACGTTCGACAAGGCAGGTGTCGGCGGCCCTGGCTGGCGCTCACCGGTGATGCTGTTCGGCGACCCCGCCAGTGCCCGCACCGGTATCGAGTGGACCGGAACGGCCGGCTCCACCGACTATGCTCAGCAGGTGCTGGCCTACGAGCATGGCTCCGTGATCGATGGCTACACGGTTACGACTGTGCTGCCCACCGACGTCATCACGATCGGCGAGGAGATGTACCTGCACGTGATGGTGTGCGAGGGCCTCGGCAACGTCCACTGGACCGAACTGCACCATTCGAGCGACAACGGCCAAACCTGGAGCTCCACCGGCGCCAGGTGGCCGGGCGACTACTACGGCGGTCTGTTCCAGATGCTGACCTGCGAACACGGCGACGACGGCTATGTGTATGTGTTCTCCACCGGGTTCCAGCGCGACAAGGGCCTGGTGCTCCAGCGCGTCCCGGCCAAGTGGTTCGCCGAGCCGGCCGCCTGGCAAACCTGGGGATATCGTGACGGTGCGTGGGCCTGGGGCAATCCCCCCAGCGTTGTCCTCGCGGGCGAGTTCGGCGAACTGTGTCTGCGTCGCGTCGAGGGGCGCTGGCTACTGGCGCTGTTCGACGCGGGCGACTACCGCATCGATGTCGTCAGCCTGGACTCACCAACAGCGAACTTCTCCGATGCACAGCGTCAGACGCTGATACACGGCACCTCGTGGGACACCGAGGACCACACCCAGGGGCAGGTGGCTCAACCCTACGGCGGCTACCTCGTACCCGGCTCCACAGTCCAGGACCTGCACCTGATCGTCAGCCAGTGGAACACCACCACCAACTGGCCCTACCGGGCCATGCAATTCCACGCAAATATCACCACCTGAACCGCCAGGCACACAACACTGTCTGCCCCCGCCAACGCGGTCTGTCCACCGACCCCAGCAGACCCCCACCCGATACGCCAGAACCCACCCACCCCAAGCCGCCGGACCCCCCTCACGGGCGGCCCGAGGGCCCGAATCGTCGTAATGTTTCGCCCGCAGGCACAGATGTCTGTTTAGCGGACTTGCGCGGGGGTGTGCGATGGCGTCTCCAGGCTAGCGACCAAGCGTCGCTAACGAGAGCGCGGAGGTTTGTGCCGTGATCGCGGCGCGTACTGACGTCGTCGTCAGCCTGCTACGGCCGCACAAGCTGCTCTAAGCGCGGGAGCCCCTGGAGCACGGTGAGATCGGTCCGTCTGAGTTCACGCGGGTCGAGGACGCGGCGTTCCTATGCAGCGACTAACACGGAGACGAGGTCGCAGACAAACGCATCCAGCGACATGATCAGTGTCAGCATCGGCCACGGGTCAGGCTCGATGACCAGCATCCAGATGCCGAACAGTGCGGCGTGAATGTAGACGAACGGCATCGACCCTGCGAAAGCGGTGATCCCATCAGCGATCCGCAGCTGAAGGTCCGCGGCCCGTTGTGCCCTGTGCGCCACGACGACGGGGTGTCGCTGGCGACTCTGCGGCTGCGTGGTGTGCGTGCCATCTCCCAACTCGATCATCTGACCCGAACAGTCACATCCACCCACTGCGGCACCACCAGCGGCTACCGCCGCAGCGCAACCTGGGTACGGGGCGACGTCAACGCGCCGTGCTCGGGCCACTCTGAGCGGCCTACTCCCACCGCTGATTGCCGAGCCGCCACCGTGGGGGTGCCGATCCGTACCTCCGGGTATGAGTGCGCATTGACGGTGTCGCTGTACTGCGAGCACTTGGGGCAGGTGATCCGTTCGGCCCAAGGCCGCATCGCGCGTGGATCGTCCGCATCCGAAATTCATGTGCCGGTTCACCTCGGACGGACTAGATGATCGATTCCAAGGGGGGCTGGCGTGTCGTGATCAAGTGATACGCGAAGGGTATCCAAGATCGGCGTTGCTGACCCATCGTCGAGCCTGGAGGTCCTTGTGGATGCCGAGCCCGAGGCGACACAACTCGTGCTCCACCCAGTTTGAGCCCTCCGTCCGGGGAGTGGTCTCCTCGGACGGAGGGCCGGCCCGGTGGCTCGCTACTCTCGGTGTGGTGAGGTCACCACACCGAGAGGTGCTGGACGCCATGATCGCTGCGGCCACGGTCGACTGCTACGACGACAGCGAGTGGGTCACGGGTTTCTCCACCATGCTCGGCGAGCGTCTCGCCATGCTGTTCCAGACCTGCGTGTCGGGGGTCGATGTCACCGTCACGGGTATCGACCTGGCCGATGATGACCAGATCGTGGCGGTCTGCGCTCGTGGTCGGTGGCGTCAGCGCATCGGCGATCCTGGATCTGCCGTTGCCGGCGCTTGAGGGCGCGGGGTGGGTCGAGGCATACCGCCACTGGCTGACGTGAGTGAGGACGATGAGCGAGACGAGCCCGTTGCGGGATATCGGGGAGCACCGGGTGCGCCTGACCGAACAGGAAGCCCAACTCAACCTGCGCGCGGTGTTGGAGCTGTGCGCGGCGGGCGAGTTGCGATGCAGCGAGAAAACCAGCCGCCCCTCCGCGGCGACCGTGCGCACCGTCGAGGAGCATCTCGCGCACCGCGACTTCTACCGTGACGACCCGATTGCGTCATTCTCCTGGCCACTGCTGATCCAGGCCGGTGGGCTCGCCACGATCGAGGGCGGGCGGCTGCGGCTGACCCCGGAGGGCCGCACCGCACTGCGCAAGCCGCCGGCTGAGGTCATCCACCAGCTGTGGCAGCGCTGGCTGACCCACGCGGTGATCGATGAGTTCAGCCGGATCGAGGCGATCAAGGGGCAGCGCGCCCGCAACGTCCTCACCTCGGCCAAGACCCGCCGCCAGACGGTCGCCACGGCGTTGGCCCGCTGCCCACCCGAGGAGTGGATCGGCGTGAACGCCCTGTTCATGACCATGCGACAGGGCAACATGAGCCCCACCATCGCTCGCGGCGAGAGGGCGTTGTGGAAACTTTATCTCCTCGACACCCAGTACGGCAGTCTGGGCTACGACGGCTTCCCTGCGTGGGAGATCCTCGAAGGCCGCTACACCCTGGCGGTGCTGTTCGAATACGCCGGCACACTGGGACTGCTCGACCTCGACTACGTCCACCCGAGCGGGGCGCGGGAGGACTTCCAGCAGAACTGGGGCGGTGACGATCTGGATACGTTGAGCCGCTACGACGGCCTACAGGCGATCCGACTCACCGCACTGGGCCGCTACGCCCTCGGACTGAACGACACCTACCAGCCGCCCGCCAGCGAGGCGGAAACCCAGCCGCTGAAGGTCCTTCCCACTCTCGATGTCGTCGCCACCGGCATCCTTTCCACAGGTGATCAGCTTCTGTTGTCCGCCTACGCCGAACACACCGCGGACCGAGTCTGGACCATCTCCGCCGCGAGCCTGCTGGCCGCGATCAACACCGGTCGCGACCTGAAGGACTTCACCACCTTCTTGGCCCAGCGGACCGAGCACGAGCTGCCCAGCGCGCTGAGGACCCTCATCAACGATGTCACTCGTCGTGGCAGGCAGCTGACCGACCTCGGCTACGCCCGCGTGATCGAATGCGCCGACCCCGCGCTGGCCGCGCTCCTCACCCGCGACCGCGCACTGCGTCATCTGTGCCACCCACTCGGCGACCGTCATCTCGCCGTTCCCCTCGACCAGGAGCTGAAGTTCCGCAAGGCGCTGCTCAAGCTCGGCTACGTCCTGCCGGGACAGCCCACACCGTGAGCGATGTGCTCAATGGGGAATGCGTGATGGTGTGCCGGATCGGGCCGAGCTGGAGCGCGATCAGGTCGTCGAGTTTGTCGCGTCGGTAGGGCGTGGCGGTCAGCCCGAGCCATCGGCGTGCCGGGATTTGCTCCTTTCTCGGTCCCGAGTTCGTAGTAGCCGCAGCGGAGGTTCTGGATGAACGCGTGCCCGGCGCTGACCACTCGCGCGCAACCGCTGCTGCATGGGCCCGACAACACGACGTTGCTGCCCTGACGCTGACCACCTACGCCAACGTCGCGTGGAACGCGCCCTAACTACCGGCGGCTCGGTTTCCAGATCATGCCTGAAGATCAGATCACCGAGGGGCTTCGCATCCGCGAACACGAGCAAGCTCGCGGTCTCGCCAGGTAGCCCCGTGTCACCTGAGATGCCGGTCGAGCGAGTCGTCGCGGCCCTGCCCACGGCGGGCAGCGCTACCAGCGTAAGCGTGAAACCATTAGGTAGCACACAGCAGCCGCCTTCGCTTCGCCAGGAGGTGTCATGAGAGACGACTCTCTCGACGAGTTCCGGCACACCCCAACGGGATGGGCTCTCGAGCAAGAGATGGAAATAGCAGCAGAGGTCTACGGTCCCGAACCCAAGGGGATTCGCTCACCTCGGTCCGCGCTGAGCGACGAGGAACTCCTTGAACGATACAAGTCTCTTCTGGGATTCGAGCTGAAGTGGGAGACATAACCGGTCACAACCGGTGAACTCTAAACGCGGCTCCAACCGATGTCCTGACCGATGTTCTGACCGTCGCCCATCAATGCGGCCTGACCCCGCTATCCTAGACTCACATCGCTCCCTACAGTGAGCTCACCCTCGACCTCAACAGTCGGTTGCCACTAAGACCACCACACCCACCAACGCACTGGTCCATGACAGCACGATCAGCCTGCAAGACAGCGAAGAGCCCCCTGATTCTTGATTGATTCCAGAAAGTGGGACACACTCCGGAGCGTGCCAAAGCCTTCGGACTTCGAGAGCATGTTGCGCGGGGTTGCTCTGCGTGTGACGCGTCCTCGGATGGTGGTGCTGTCCGTGGTGCACGACCATCCGCATGCCGACACGGACTCGATCATCGGTGTCCTGCGTGAGGATCTCGGCGGGGTGCCCCAGTAGGCCGTCTACGACGTGCCGCGCGCGCTGACTGCCGCGGGTCTGCCGCGGCGCATCGAGCCGCCGGGCTCCGTGGCGCGCTACGAGGCGCGGGGTGGGGACAACCACCACCACACGTCGTGTGCCGGTCGTGCGGTGCTATCGCCGATGTGGATTGCGCCGTCGGCACCACGCCCTGCTTGACTGCGTCCGACGACCACGGCTTCGCGATCGACGAGGCCGAGGTCATCTACTGGGGCCTGTGCCCCGGCTGCTCGACCGCAACCAGTTGCTGAACACACCCTCTGATTCTGGAAGGATTACCCCCGTGGCTGACAGTCCTGACGCCGTTGTTGGAGAGATGAACGAGGAAAGCGTGGGCGGGTGCCCGGTCTCGGCCGGGCGCTTCAAGCACCCGACCGAGGGCGGGAGCAACAGTGGCTGGTGGGCGAACCAGCTCAACCTGGCGATTCTCCGGAAGCACCCCGCCGTGGCTAACCCCATGGGCGGGGACTTCAACTACACTGCGGAGTTCCAGACTCTCGACCTCGACGTCCTGGCGAGGGACGTCGACGAGGTGCTGACGACGTCGCAGCAGTGGTGGCCGGCCGACTTCGGCCACTACGGGCCGTTCATGATCCGGATGGCGTGGCACAGCGCCGGCACGTACCGCATCCACGACGGCCGCGGCGGCGCCGGCGCCGGCATGCAGCGCTTCGCACCCCTCAACAGCTGGCCCGACAACGCGAGCCTCGACAAGGCGCGCCGGCTGCTCTGGCCGGTCAAGAAGAAGTACGGCCGCAAGATCTCGTGGGCCGACCTGATAATCTTCGCGGGCAACCGCGCCCTGGAGACGATGGGCTTCAAGACCTTCGGCTTCGCGGGTGGCCGGGCGGACGTCTGGGAGCCCGACGAGGACGTCTACTGGGGGCCCGAGCGCACCTGGCTCGGCGACGAGCGCTACACCGGTGACCGGGAGCTCGAGAACCCTCTGGCCGCCGTCCAGATGGGCCTCATCTACGTCAACCCCGAGGGCCCGAACGGCGTCCCAGACCCGCTCGCCGCGGCCCGGGACATCCGCGAGACGTTCCGGCGGATGGCGATGAACGACGAGGAGACCGTCGCGCTGATCGCGGGCGGGCACACGTTCGGCAAGACTCACGGCGCGGCCGACCCGAACCACTACGTCGGCCCCGAGCCCGAAGGCGCCCCGCTCGAGCAGCAGGGCCTCGGCTGGAAGAACAGCTACGGCACCGGCAAGGGCAAGGACGCGATCACCAGCGGGCTCGAGGGTACGTGGACGCCCACCCCGGTGACGTGGGACAACAGCTTCTTCGAGACCCTCTTCGCCTACGAGTGGGAGCAAACGGAAAGCCCCGCCGGCGCGAAGCAGTGGATCCCGAAGGACGGCGCCGGGGCCGGCACCGTGCCCGACGCCCACGATCCCTCGAAGACGCACCCTCCGACGATGCTGACGACGGACCTCGCGCTGCGGGTGGACCCGGTCTACGAGCCGATCTCGCGGCGTTTCCTCGAGAACCCGGACGAGCTCGCGGACGCGTTCGCCCGGGCGTGGTTCAAGCTCACCCACCGCGACATGGGCCCGATCGCGCGCTACCTCGGACCGCTGGTCCCGCAGGAGACACTGATCTGGCAGGACCCCGTCCCCGAGGTGACACACGAGCTGGTCGGGGCGCAGGACGTCGCCACCCTCAAGGGCCAGATCCTCGACTCGGGGCTGTCGGTCTCCCAGCTCGTCTCCACCGCATGGGCGTCGGCCTCGACGTTCCGCGGTAGCGACAAGCGCGGCGGAGCGAACGGGGCGCGCATCCGCCTCGAGCCCCAGCGGGGCTGGGAGGTCAACGACCCCGACACGCTGGCGACGGTGCTGCGCACCCTGGAGGGAATCCAGGAGGCCTTCAACAGCTCCCAGACCGGCGGGAAGAAGATCTCGCTCGCCGACCTCATCGTGCTCGGCGGGTGCGCCGCCGTCGAGCAGGCCGCCAAGAACGCCGGCCTCGACGTCCAGGTCCCCTTCACCCCGGGCCGGACGGACGCGTCGCAGGAGCAGACCGACGTGGAGTCCTTCTCCCCGCTCGAACCGGCCGCAGACGGGTTCCGCAACTACCGCAGAAAGGTGAACCGGCTGCCGTCCGAGTACCTCCTGATCGACCGCGCGAACCTGCTGACCCTGAGCGCGCCCGAGATGACCGTCCTCGTAGGTGGCCTGCGCGTCCTGGGCGCGAACCATCAGCAGTCCCCGCTGGGCGTCCTCACCTCGACGTCCGAGTCGCTGACCAACGACTTCTTCGTGAACCTGTTCGACATGGGCACGCAGTGGAAGGCGACGGCGGGGTCGGATTCGGACGCGGAGACCTTCGAGGGCCGCAGCCTCGCCACGGGCGAGGTCAAGTGGACCGGCAGCCGTGTCGACCTCGTCTTCGGCTCGAACTCCGAGCTGCGTGCCGTCGCCGAGGTCTACGCGAGCGACGACTCGCGGGAGAAGTTCGTGCGCGACTTCGTGGCCGCCTGGGACAAGGTCATGAACCTCGATCGGTTCGACCTCGCCTGATCCTGATGTCCAGGTCGGCCGCTCGCCGGCCGACCTGGACATCAGGATGCTCCTTCCCCTTCCCTCCAGTCACCGGACGAACTCCCTGCGGGCAGACATCGACGGCGATGGGCGCAAGGACCGCCGCGAGATCAGGGCGCCATCTACAACAACCGCGCCATCGCAGATGGCCTCATCGACCACACCGCCAGCCCCGCCAACCGCGTCCCGAAACCTTGCCGGCTCCCCACCACCCGCCGAGCACTGACAGCGTGGGAACTCGAGCAGATCAACACCGCCGCCCTCGCCAGCGGCAACGACGTCATCCTCGACGCACTCCTTCTCCGCCTTCACACCGAAACCGCGTGCCGACGCGACGGCGCCCTCCCCACCGACCAACTACCGCGCTACCACAACGGACACTCCCTCACCAGCCGCCGCCACGACGCGGCGATTCGCTTGGCGGTGGTGCACGGTGCCGTCGCGGGATCGGCCCCCAGCACAAAACCTTGGCCATCTCCACCTTGTGGTCCTGCGGAACCTGCAACGTGCGAAAGATGTAGGGACTGATCTCCGTGTAGATCGGATCGAGATCAGCCAGGTATGTCACCCGGGTGATTCCACGCGGCGCCTACGTTCTCGCGTTCACGTGCCGAGCAGTTGGAGCACGGTGTTTGGTCTGACCAAAGCGCTCGAGGACCGCCCTCTATTCGGCAGATGAGTATATTGCGGTGATCACGTGCGCCCGGAGTCGACCTTAGACATGATCCCGGCGCGGGGCCGGGTGGTCCATGAAGGCGTGCCTTGCTCGCCACCGTCGAATCGAGCCGACTATCGACCTCGCCGCAGCTCGACCGACGTGGACGCGGATCACCCAATAGGTGTGTCTTGAGCGAAGAGTCGTGTTGCCGGCACCGTTGGCACCGACCAGCCCGATGACGTCACCTGGCGCCACGACGAGGTCCAGTCCGGAGAACAAGAGCTGATCACCATGGCCCGCGGACAGCTCCTTGGCGATCAGCGTGGCACTCATAAGCAGGCAATGATAACCGGTCGGCGGTTCCGGTTCAGGCGTGGTTCTTGAGGACGTCCTGTCGGGCACGCCTCCGGGAACTAGAAAAAGAAAACCGCGAACTGACAACGAAAACTGAATTCCTGGGAAAAACGGCGGCCTTCTTCGCCCAAGAATCTCGACGAGCGCGACATTCGAGCTCATCGACGCGAAGAAGGCGGACTTCCCCATCGCGGGAGATGCGCGAGTGGACCACGGTGTCCACATCAGAATATTACAAATGGCGAAACCGACCCGCCTCGGCCACCGCGACTCGCCGCCACCACCTCGCCACACTCGTCACGACTATTGTCCACCATCCCGACCACACCTACGGGTACCGTCGCGCGCACGCCCAGCTCGTTCGCCACGGCGAGCCCCTCACCCCCGAGCTGGCCCGAGAGCTGACGCGCGAGCTCGACCTGGTCGCCTGTCAGCCCAGGCCATGACGGGGCGACCACCACCGTGCCGGCGATCCCCGCCCGATCCCCGACCTGGCGAATCGAGACTTCACCGCCACCGCCCCCGACCAGAACATGGTAAGCGACACCACCTACATCAAGACCTAGCAGGGCAGGGCGCATCTCGCCACCGTCATCGACTACCACACCAAAGCCCGCATCAAATACGCCATGGCCGACCACCTCCACACCGACCTAGTGATCGAGTGGATCTCCAGTCTCACCGATCCCGGTCAGCCCGCGCGGTATGTGATGGACCTCATCGACCTCGGCCGGCTTGGCCAGCGTATCTGCCTGGCAGGGGCTGAGCTGGGCATCGGAGTGTTCCTGACGCCAGCCGTGCACGACTGTGAAGCCTGCTCGATGCTCGGCCTGACCGACGCGGAACGCCGGTTCATGTACGTCTTCGGGCTGGGGATCCCCGCAACACGGCCTACTGACTTAATCAACGACGCCGTCGTCGCAACGTCCACCCACTATGGACCCTGACCCCAACGCACCACCGTAGGAACTGGCGCAACGTCGTACAGACTAGGCCGTGTGCTCTGGATCATGGGACGGGGTCGCGGAGCCAGATCCTGATCGAGGCGGCGTCGAGGGTTCCGGCGAAGAGGTACTCGCGTTTGTCGTAACGGGTGGCGACTGCCCGGAAGTGTTTGTGCTTGTTGATGCAGCGTTCGACGACGTTGCGCTGTTGGGAGGTCTCGGGGTCGAACGTGGGTGGGCGCGGAGGGGTCGGCTGGGGTAGGCCTTGTCGCCCAGCACCCGCTCGGGTCGGGTACGGGGGCGACCGAGGCCGCGGCGCCGGATGCGGGCCCCGGCCATCACCGGTTCGAAGGCGACCGAGTCGTGGCGCTGGCCGGGGGTGATGACCCGCGAGGTCGGAGGGCAGCGCTGGTCAGCAGCGACGTGAACCGTGGTGGTGAGGCCACCCCGGGAGCGCCCCAGCGCTTCCCGGTCCGTATTCGCGCTGGATTCTTTGTCATTCGACCCCCACCGACCACTGCACCGACTGGCCAGCCTCGGTGTTCTGATCACCACCACGGCGCGGCTCCTCGAGAACCGTGGCCCAGGTCCCCTCCGCTGACCAGCGGCGATGCCGGTTGTAGACCGTTTTCCCGTGCTCGTAGTCGCTCGGCAGATCCCGCCAGGGCGAACTGGTACGGATCCGCCACAACACCCCATGGATCACCAACCGATGATCAGCCCACCGCCCACCCCGGCGCGGCGTCTGATCAGGCAACAACGGCTCCAGCCGCGCCCACTCTTCCTCAGTCACGTCATAACGATCGTGCACCGGAACGATCTACCGCATCCCACCTAAAAGATCCACAGGACACGCCCTAGAGTCATGGTGTCCTGTCCCGACCGCTCGACTAGTACTGGGTGACGGGCAAGGCACTGCACGAAATCGAGAACGTCCCTACGGAGACTGCGAGCTATGAGTTCTGACGACACCACCAACACTAACCAGTACCGCTACTCGGCGGCTTTGGCGCGCGGCATCGAGTCGAAGTGGCAACGGGCCTGGGCCGAGGGTGGCGCATTCGACGTGGCCAATCCGGTCGGCACGTTGTCCAGCGACTCGCTGAAGCCGCACGAGCGCAAATTCTATGTGCTTGACATGTTTCCATACGCGTCTGGTGTCGGGCTACACGTGGGGCACCCGCTTGGTTTCATCGGTTCCGATGTCTACGCGCGCTTCATGCGGATGAAAGGGCATACCGTCCTGCACCCCCTCGGGTTCGATGCGTTCGGCCTGCCGACCGAGCAGTACGCCATCGAGACCGGCCAGCACCCGGCCACCACGACAACGCAGAACATCGACAACATGCGCCGCCAGCTCACGCGCTTGGGCCTCGCGCACGATCCCCGCCGGGAGATCTCGACAGCGGACCCAGCGTACTACCGCTGGACTCAGTGGATCTTCACCCAGATCTTCAACTCCTGGTGTGACCCAGCGACCGGACGCGCCCGGCCCATTGTGGACCTGATCGGGGAGTTCGAGGCCGGTATTCGGGAACCGGTCTCGTCGGCGAACCCGAGCAACCTGCCCTGGTGCGAGCTGGACGCGACGACCCGGCGCCACGTCGTCGACTCGTACCGGCTGGCCTACTTGGAGGAGGCGCCAGTCAACTGGTGTCCCGGATTGGGCACCGTCCTGGCGAATGAGGAAGTTACCACGGACGGGCGCTCTGACGTCGGAAACTATCCGGTGTATCGACGTCGAATGCAGCAGTGGATGCTGCGGATCACCGCGTTCGCTGACCGGCTGTTGGCGGATCTGGACCCGCTGGACTGGTCGGATTCACTGAAGCTGATGCAGCGCAACTGGATCGGCCGCAGCGACGGCGCCGAGGTGTCCTTCACCGCGCGAACCCCGCACGGCACGCAACGTTGTGTCGAGGTGTACACGACTCGACCGGACACACTGTTCGGCGTCACCTTCATCGTCCTGGCACCCGAGCACCCACTGGTGGACGAGCTGACCGCCCACGAGTGGCCGGTCGGAACCCCCACTGCCTGGCGCGGCCCGTTGCTGGCCGGTGACCCGGCCGACTCACCGCAGGAGGCCGTCGCCGCCTACGTCCAGTGGGCCTCGTCGCGCAGTGACCGACAGCGGCAGGCGCAGGCCACCAAGACGGCGGTCTTCACCGGCAGCTACGCGGTGAACCCAGTCTCCGGGGAGCAGATGCCGATCTTCATCGCTGACTATGTGCTGGCCAGCTACGGCAGCGGGGCGGTGATGGCGGTGCCCGCGCACGACCAGCGAGACTACGAGCTGGCGACCATACTGGACCTGCCCCTGCGCGCGGTGGTGGATCCTGACGATGCCTGGTTGGCCGAGCACCCCAGCGCGACCACCGATGATCCAGCGAGCTGGGGCGAGGCGTTCGAGGGCGCAGGTAGGGCAATCAACTCAGCGAGCGCCGACGTCTCGCTCACCGGATTGCCGACCGCCGACGCGACACAGGAGATCCTGCGCTGGCTGGAGTCGGCTGGGCACGGTGCACGCCGCACGTCCTACCGGCTGCGCGACTGGCTCTTCTCCCGGCAGCGATATTGGGGCGAGCCATTTCCGATTGTCTACGATGAGACGGGTTTGCCGATCGCGTTGCCCGAGTCGATGCTGCCCGTCAAGCTGCCGCCGATGGTCGACTTCCGCCCGCAACCCACTGAAGGGGATGAGCCGAAACCCCCGCTGTCCCGGGCGCCGGACTTCGAGCACGTCGAATTGGACCTCGGCGAGGGAACCAAAACGTACCGGCGAGAGACCAACACCATGCCACAGTGGGCCGGCTCCTGTTGGTACTACCTCCGCTACCTGGACCCGACAAACGACGAGCGGTTCGTGGATCCAGAGATAGAGCGGTACTGGATGGGCAGCGCCGACGATAACGAACGGATCGGTGGGGCGGACCTGTACATCGGTGGCGTCGAGCATGCCGTGTTGCACCTGCTGTACGCCCGTTTCTGGCACAAGATCCTGTTCGACCTGGGGCATGTGTCGACGCCCGAGCCGTTCCAACGCCTGTACAACCAAGGCTATATCCTCGCCGACGCGTTCACCAACGCGAATGGGCGCTACGTTCCAGCGGCCGAGGTCACGGCGACGGACAACGGATTCCTCTACCAGGGGGAGCCGGTCCGTCGGAGGCCCGGCAAAATGGGCAAGAGCCTGAAGAACGGGGTTTCGCCGGACGAGATCTATGACTCCTACGGTGCGGACACGTTGCGCATGTACGAGATGGCGATGGGCCCGCTGGATGTGGACCGGCCATGGCAGCCCGATGACATCGTGGGCGTATTTCGGCTGCTGCAGCGCCTGTGGCGCAACATCGTCGATGAACAGACCGGCGAGCTAACAATCTCCGAGGACGATCTGTCACCAGCCGAGCCGCTTTTCCAGGTCCTGCACCGGACGATTGACGCGGTCGAGGAGCTGTACACCGAACTGCGGTACAACGTCGCCGTCGCGCGGATCACCGAGCTGAACAACGCCCTGGGCCGGTACGTCCAGCGGCACGGCGCGAGCCCCCGCCAAGTCGCTGAGGCGCTTGTCCTGATGGTGTTCCCGCTGGCCCCGCACGTGACATCGGAGCTGTGGGAGAAGTTGGGGCACCACGAGGCAATCGACGACGTCCCTTTCCCCATTGCGGACTCCGACGCTCTGGTGCAGGCCCACGTCGTCCTGCCCGTCACGGTCAACGGAAAACCTCGTGGCGAGATCACCGTCGATCAGCAGGCGAGCCAGGCCGAGGTGACCGAGGCTGGGTTGGCCCTGGAAGCGGTGGCGAAGCTGGTCGAGGGCAAGGAGATCGTCCGGGTCGTGGTCGTGCCGGGAAAGATCGTGAATTTCGTCATTAGGTAGGAGGCCGGGAACGCCCGTGAGTGATGAGGACAGCCAGTTTTCGCTGTCGTGCGTCTTTCGCTGTCGTGCGTCGAGCGCGGGTGGCGATATTCCCGGCTGGACGAGGATACCTTCCTCTTCGACGAGCGATTGGAGTACCTGGCGCGGGTTAACGAACGCATCGTGCGGATTCTGCCCCGCGCCGCCGCTGTGATGGGCTCGACCTCAGCCGAGGGCGGATCGTTGAGCGCGGTGCTGGCGTCCTGGCCGTTCAAGGACCGTTTCGCCGCGCTGCACGCGGCCACGGTCCGCACCGCCGCAGGCGAGGGCGTGCTCATCGCGGGTGACCGCGGGTCCGGCAAGTCGACGACCGAGTCCTGGTCGATCGAGTTCCCCGACCACCATGCGCTGGTCGACCTGGTGTGCGGCTTCATTGACGCCTGAGGCTAAGCCTGGATCCACGTGGATCCAGGCTAAACTGTGAACAACCCTGCACTCGGGAAGCGGTGGTGAAGTTGACAAGAACGGATGCTCGATCCGGGGGGTCTGGCGGAGCTGGACTTTTCAACGTTGTCAGTGTCGTGATCCTCATTGTCGGCGTGTTGGTGATCGGCATAGCGGCCGCCCTGCTCGCCCGGACGCTGGCGGCGGCACAGAGCATCGACAAAAAGGCGCAGATTATCGCGGAGAACGCTGGCAAGATCAATGTTGCGACCAACCCGGTCATCGAGTTGAACCGGACCAATGAACTGGCATCCTCGATCTTGTCGAGTACGAAGCCGCTACAGGGCCTGCTCAACACGACCGACACCACCGCCCGGGACATCGCTGGCCTGGCGAAATCGATCAACACAAGCGCGCGAACCATCGAGCACACCGCCGGGACGATCAACGGCACCACGCGGGACACCGGATCAAGGGGCTAGCGTGCTTGTCCCGGCGGATTATGACTCCGATCCGGGGCGCTGGCAGGCGTAGGAGTCACCGCAAGACGTGCACGAGATGATCGCTGCTGCCCGGTACTTCGCCTCCAGCGCGACGCGCGACAACGACCCGGAGATCATGGTCGAGGGGCACCCAGCCTCGTCGTTCGACGCCGAGGAAGCGCCCAAGATCATCACTGCGGTGCCGTGAAGCCATCGACTAGCCGATGTCCGGGATCGGGGCGGGCAGGGTGAGCAGAGTGAACGATCCCTCCAATCCCGGGCTGCCACCCACGTCACGGGGCAACACGCCAGTGGGGGTCTGGGCTAAGTGCTAGTAGGTGGGTCGGCCCATCAACCAGTTACCGGGTGCGTTCGGGTCGGTGCTGGACCAGAACTCGATGACCGCCCGGGTGAACTCCTCGGCGGACAGTAGCCCGTCGCCGTCGTCGTCGAGGTGGGAGAACGCCTCGTTGGTGTCGGTTTCGGTCAGGTTGGGGTGGTGACCGCGCTGGAACGCGAGGAACTCCGCAGGGCCGAGCTGGCCGTCGTGGTCGATGTCGGCGATCGCCAGGAACGCCTCGGCCACCGCACCCACGGTGGCCTGTGCGGCGGCGGAATCACCGACAAGCGTGCGGGTGGAAGTCAGGAACTGTTCTTTGGAGATCGCGGTGCCGCCACCGGGGACATGCGGCAGATGCAGCTCGCGCCAGATCCTCAGATAGGCATCGATAATCTGCTGCTCGGCGGGCGAGCCCGAGGCGTGGCCGAGGGACGCGGCGACCCGCTGGCCCATCAGCACATGGTCGTGTTCGGTGAGCTGGCCATCTCCCTCCGCGTCCAAGTGATCGAACCCATGACTGATCTTGGCGGTATACAGGTCAGGAACAGACACAAACCCTCCATCGACACTGAGACATCGACTGGCTCGAGCATAGCGGAACCGGTCGGCCTCGACTTCATCAGCTAAGACGACCCGGCATTGGCTCACTCCATTCGATGATCCTGATGCCAGGTCGCCCGTCAACAACCGTCGACCTGACCGTTGTTCACTCAGGTCGCAACCGCAGATGCACGAGCCGGGCCGGTTCGTCGTGATGCTGACGCAGGCCGGTCATCGACCCGCGACCAACGATTTTGCGAAAACTGGCGTCAAGGAGCTGGGTTGACTGCGAGGCGGTGGCCCGGGTCACGGTTGCGTATATTGAGTGTCTGTATCTGGGGACGGTGATGAGACGAGTTTCCTGCCCGCGAAGCAGCTGGCGGCGTACGGTGGCGCGCTGGGCGGCTGACGGCTTCCAATGCGCCGTCCGCAGTTCCAGCACTGCGGACGTAGGAACCGATCCCGGTGCCGGCACAGCACGCCCAGACTCGACGGCGACCGCCCACGAGAGGTGGCCGCCTTACGGCCCTCGCAAGAACGGCTAGGCGCGGTCGTCGAACTCGCCGGTTTTGACGCCCCTGATCCAGGCGTGCATCTCGGCGCGGGTGAACAACACGGTACCGGCGCCGGGGTTCCAGCTAAGGCCAAGCCACCTCGGCTTTGCCTGGCCGCTCACGGCTCCATAGTTGTAGCCCAGTTGGTCGGCCAGGTCGCCGACGACCGAGCGGATGGTGTGGAGATCGTCGTCGGTAAGTCGTTCGCGGTCCGGATTACCGACCACGCCATCAACCAGGGAAACCCGTCGTCGTAGCTGGGCCAGGTGGGCCTCGCTGTGCTCGTGTCCCTGAAAGACTGGTAGTTCGAGGCCGAGGAAGTCCTGCAGCTGCCAGAGCAGGAACGAGCTGACCCAGAGTCTGGCGTGCTCATCGACAGTGAAACCGGGCCACGTGGTTGTCTGCTCGGCCCGGCGTCTCCCGGAGGCGATGAACGTCGTAGAAGCCCATTACCGCCAGCCGTGTCTTAGGCTGATGCGCGGGCCAACGGACAGACTCGCGCAGGGAAGGCTTGTCCTGGCGGTCGGTGCCAGTCCGGGCGCATTACCAGAGGTAGTCGAGGATTTCGCTGTCGGTCATGCCGTCGACCTCGCGTGAGATCTCGTGGGCGCAGTAAGCGTCTTTCGACTGTGTGATCCAGTCACTGACGAAAGTAGTACCTGAACGGGGCACGCCGGTGACGAAGAGCATCTGCACGGGTTTCGATCCTGGTCTTGGGAGGGCTTCGTGCTGTTGAAGCCGTACGTGGCAAGGAGCGGGCGACGGGTAACATCGCGTCCGACCGTGCAGGCAGGGGCCGTGCGGGTAACATCGGGCGGTCCGAACTGATGACCAGCTCCCGGGAGAGTGTCGCCGTGTCCCAGATCCGCGTGTCGATCCGTTACGGCGAAGGAGAGACTGCGCGAAGCGTTACCACGGGAACCACTGCTGGCGAGGCGCTCGGCGGTGACCGGTCGGTCATCGCGGCCCGCGTGGGCGGCGTGCTACGGGACCTGAATCACACCCTCCTGGAGGGCGACCTCGTCGAGCCTGTGCTGGCGTCGTCCGACGATGGACTGGCGATTATCCGGCATTCCTGCGCACATGTGATGGCCCAGGCCGTCCAGGAACTGTTCCCGCAGGCCCGGCTGGGGATGGGTCCGCCGATCAAGGACGGCTTCTATTACGACTTCGATGTGGATCGCCCGTTCCAGCCCGAGGACCTGGCCCGGGTCGAGGAACGGATGCGGACGATCGTTACCGCTGGCCAGTCGTTCTCACGCCGCGAGGTGTCCGACGAGCAGGCCCGCGCGGAGCTGGCACTTGAGCCGTACAAACTCGAGCTCATCGGGCTGAAGGGATCGACTGCGGGCCACGATGACATAAGCGTCGAGGTAGGAACTGGGAACCTGACTATCTACGACAACATTGACCCGGCAAGCGGTCACACCGTGTGGAAAGATCTGTGCCGGGGCCCGCACCTTCCGTCGACACGCCATATTCCAGCGTTCAAGCTGATGCGGAGCGCGGCGGCATATTGGCGGGGGTCTGAGAAGAACGCCCAATTGCAGCGAGTCTATGGCACGGCGTGGGAGTCGAAGGAGTCGTTGGCCACATACCTCCACCTGCTTGATGAGGCCGAGAGGCGCGATCATCGCAAGGTGGGCAAGGATCTAGAGCTGTTCCATTTTGAACCGACCGCGCCGGGAATGCCGTACTGGCTACCCAAGGGCCTTCGGATACTGAACAATCTCTTGGCGTTTTGGCGCGAGGAGCATGAGGCTCGCGGCTACGAGGAGATAGCCACCCCGTTGGTGAACAACAAGAGACTGTGGGAGATCTCTGGGCACTGGGATCATTATCGCGAGAACATGTTCACCATCGAAAGCGACGGTGACGAGGCGTCGTCCTATGCACTCAAGCCGATGAACTGCCCCAACGCCATGATTGTCTTCAATGTGAAGACTCGCAGCTACCGTGACCTGCCACTGCGGTTGAGTGACTGCGACCCTCTGCACCGGAACGAACGGTCCGGCACGCTGCATGGGTTACTGCGCGTGCAAAAACTTACACAGGACGACGCGCATATCTTTATCACCCCGGATCAAATCCGTGAAGAATGCCAGCGGGTCTTCGATATCGCTGATCGATTCTACGGCATCTTTGGCTTGGACTACACATTTCGCCTCGGTACGCGGCCGGAGAGCTTCATCGGTGACATCGAGACCTGGGATGATGCCGAGGCGACGCTCAAGTCGATTCTCGACGCTCGCACCGGCGGTCGTTACGAGCTCGAGAACGGTGGAGGCGCGTTCTACGGCCCGAAGATGGACATCCTGATGTCGGACGCTCTCGGTCGCTCGTGGCAGATGGGGACAATTCAGCTGGACTTCCAACTGCCCCGGCGGTTCGGATGCGTCTATACTGATGAACACGGGCAACGTCAGACCCCGGTGGTCATTCACCGCGTGATCTATGGTGCTCTTGAGCGTTTTCTGGGGATACTGATCGAGCACACCGCTGGAGCCTTCCCCTTGTGGCTGTCCCCTGTCCAGGTGTCGATCATACCCGTCGCGTCCGAGCACGCAGGGTATGCCCAGAAGGTCGCCGACACGCTCCGTCAGGCCAGAGTCCGCGTCGACCTGGACGCCCGCAATGAGACCCTGGGAATGCGGGTACGCATCGCGCAGCAGCAGAAAGTTCCACTAATGCTGGTGTTGGGCGGCCGCGAAGCGCAGGACGGCACCGTCAGCGTGCGTCGCCGCAGCGAGCGCACACTGACAACGATGGACCTTGACCTTTTCGTCGATCGTGTCGCGAGTGCGGTCCGGACCCGCGTCGACGCCGACCTGCCCACCGACGCCGGTAGCTAGCCGCCGATAAGCGACCAGTAGCTGGTCCGAGCGAACTCCCGCAGATCAGCCCGTGGTGCTCCATATCGAGAAGGCCACGCCGCCGGACCGGACGCTGCTGTTGGAGGCGGCGGCCGCTGCGGTGATCGCGGTCTGTCTCGATCCGCGTGCCGTCGAACCGGACGGTGAGTGGCACGAGGAGGTAGCGGCCTGGATCTTCGGGCAGATCCGCAAGGTGACCCGCCGGGCTCATGGCACCCACTGGGAGATGGTTCAGCAGGTGCCTGGGGTGACGGTTCGGGTCGGCGCGGCCGAGGCGCGCGCTGTGGTGCCGTGCCGAGTCGTCGACACACCCCGTGAGATCACGCGTCTGCAGATCAGCGGCAGCGATCTGCCCGCCGACTCGCCCGGACCGGAGAAGTGGACACTGCTCGTGCCCGGTGACGACCCCGGTCAGGCTTGGCTCGAGCGCCGGGTCGTCGCGGTCCGGGACGCCGGCTTCACCGAAGTCGCCCCCGGCACCGTCACCGTCATCGCGCAGTTGAGGTAGGGGTCGAGCGCAGGTATCGACCTCGGGCGCCGTGACAACGGCTACCATCGCAGCCAGGATCGTCGGCCCCAGCCACACACAGTTCCCGCACAGCTCGGGAGTACGAGTGGTGCCATGCACCGCTACTTCCAGTCGAAGGACAGTGTGAGTCCGTCTGGTGAGACCCTGATCCATAGATCGCGGTCTATCTGTAGCAAGGGGACCAACTCAGGCAGATGCTGGCGAAGCAGGCTGTCCACGCCTCGTGCCCGGCTTTGCGCAACATCACTGCTACCGCAGCATCGATGTCATGATCGCAGACGAAGCGAAAGATCATGCAACCGCTTCGGCCCGTACCGCCTCAACGTCCGCAGCCGTCAGCACGGGAAACGCTCGCACAATGTCGTCGACGGAGCGGCCGGCGGCAAGGTAGCGACGCACCGTGTCAACCGGGACGCGTGTTCCGGCGAGCACAGGCTTGCCACCCATGACGCCGCGGCGGCGCTCCACGTGCCCCACCGTGCTCGCATCGCGCTGCGTGACCGCGTTGATGCGGCGACGCAACGGCTCTAGCTCAAGAAGCTCATGGAAAACGATCTGGCCAAGGGCCATGCCGTCTTCCCACGTTCCATCCGGGGACTGGATGTAGATCGCCTTTCGCTTGCCCTTACCGGTCGTGGCCCAACGCAGCTCGGTCAGCGGTTCGTCGAAACCCCGTGACGTGAAGTGCCGCACGAGCTTACGGATGTGCTGCAGGGAGAAACCTCGTGCTCGCAGCTCTGCGGCCACCATGAGTGCCAGCAGGTCAACGAACCCGTACAGGCGTACACGCCGACCGGGGCTCACCTGGTTGTCGACGGTGGCCTCAATGAGACCGGTGGACGCCCAATAGTCAACCTGACGGTGCGACAGACCAGCAAGTTTCGCCGCCGTCTCGCGGGGAACCGCAAGATGCTGCTCGCTGACCATCGCCCGCACCTCCTCATGTCTCTAGCTGCTCACTGTCGCACGAAGTGCGCTCAGCCGTCAGCAGAAACGCGGTGGACGTCCTCCGGACGTGCTGAGCACACCCGCTCGCTTGCCCCAGTCACCACACCATCAGAGGCCTCGATCGGTGGTCAAGCCGGGTCACCAGGCCCCGCTAGGCGGGTCAACCAGACGTTAGTCGAGGTCGTCGAATTCGCCGGTTTTGACGCCCATGATCCAGGCGTGCATCTCGGCGCGGGTGAACAACACGGTACCGGCGTCGGGGTGGTTGCTGTTGCGGACAGCGACCCGGCCATCCGGCAGCGCGGCCACCTCGACGCAGCCACCTCCGTTGCCGGCGCCGCTGCCACCGCAGAAACTGCTCATGCGCCACTGGATCTGGGCCAGGGGCTCGAACCTGGTCATCCGCTGACCTCCTCCGGGTCACCTGTAGTTGCGCATTGCCTCGGCAATCAGCTCAGCGGACTCCTGGTGGGACAGCGCCCGCTGGGTCAGGATGCCGAAACGCAGTGTCCATTGTCGCACCTGGTCCCGGTCTTCGACGTAGAGCCCTCCCGCCGGGCTCTCGGTGTGCCCGATGTCCGGGATCGAGGCAGACAGAGTGAGCAAAGTGAACGGTCCCTCCAATCCGGGGCTCCCACCCACGTCGCGGGGCAGCACCTGGACGGTGATGTTCGGCTGCTCGGTGGCCTGCAGCAGCTTGCGCATCTGGTCGTGCATCACGATCCGATCGCCGATCAGCCGCTGCAGGATCGTCTCGTCCAGGATGAAGTGCAGCTGTGGCGGTGGATCCTTGGCAAGAATCTGCTGGCGGGCGATGCGTAATGCGACCCGGCGCTCCACCTCAGCAGGGTTCAACACACCGGGGTTGATTGACATCATGAGCGCCCTGGCGTAATCGGTGGTTTGCAGCAGTCCATGCACGAGCTGGCTCTGAAAGTCCCGAAGCCCGATCAGCCCACTCTCCAAGCCCAGCAACGACCGCCATCCTTCGGGAGGCTCACCGCCGAAGCTGAGCCACCAGCCCCGCTCGCGAGGTGGTGCGGCGAGCTGCACCAGCGCGTCGCGGGATTCGGTGTCGGTGACACCGTAGGCGTCGAGGAGCTGCTCGACCTCGCGTGGCTTGACGTGGTGCTCGCGGTTCTCCACCCGGGACAGTTTTGATCTCGACCAACGAGCTCCAGTGCTGGTGAGTCGCTCGATCGCCTGCTCCTGAGTGAACTCGGCCTGCTCGCGGTGCGCCTTGAGGGCGGCGGCGAGCTGCCAGCGACGCACCACGGATCCGCTGGCGTCGAGGCCCTCCGTCATGACCACCTCCCGGGGTGCTGATGGCGCAGCACAATAACCCACACAGGTGAATAATAGACTGCCCACTTGTTGACGTGAACGGTCCAGTCCACTCTACATTCAGTCCAGAAACTCAGCGCAGGAGGTCACGATGCTAGCGCAGCCAGATCAGCCACCTTCGGAGATCGACCCGGCCGATCTCACCCCGCTGTGCGACGAGGTGGAGTTCGCTCAGGAGATCGCTGAGCTGGTCGCCGATGAGGCACCCCGGCTGTTCGCCGTGGTGCAGGAGTACGGCGAGCGGGTGGACGGCCGCATCGCGGCCTGGGGCCTGGCGTTCGAGGACTGCGCCGAGGTCGTCAGGCTGGATAGCGTCGGACGCCTGAGCCTGCGCTCACCCGAGCGCGCGGTGCGCCTGTTCAGCCACGGCCCACACATCACCGCCCACGTGGTGTGGGTCAACCCGGAGGCACCGGCTCGGCCAGAAGATGACGAGGCCGCGAGCTAGCCAGGACCAGCCCAACGGCTCGGTGAGGTCCTGCGGCCCTACCTCGGCAGACCGACGACCCTCCCGCTGCGAACACGATTCACGCCCACCTCGGTGGCGAGTTCCTGCCTCGCGCCGGGCTGATCGAGGTAGTAGCGCAGCGTATGAAGGGCCAGAGCTGGGTTGATGGCGAGACACATCCCACGGATGGCCATGTGTGGTACACGTGTCAACTCTGGTTGCTTCCACATGCGCGTACGGCGATCAAACTGAGGTTCCGCATTCTCATCAGCCACGACCGTGATCAGCTGGCCGTCAAGTTCGCCCGCTGTGACCGATACCGCGCTGTCCCATGACAGAAAGTTGTCGAAGGACCAGGATCGATGGTAAATGCCGCGCGGTGACAGGATCAATGCGCCCCGCACGACACGCTTGCGCAGTACTTCGATGACGAACCAAGAGAGGTAGACCACGAAGCCGGTGCTGACCAGCGCCGCGACGAGGAGAGCTCCGTCACGGAGCCCCGCGCTGGCGAGGCCGACCACCGCCACGACCGCCAGGACGAAGAAAAAGACAATCATGGTAGCTGTGATCACCCAGTAGATGACACCGAGGGCAAGAGAGTAGGGGATCACAAGAGCTGGCCCGCCCAGAGCCGACACCGACGTCAAGTGCACCGCAGTGGTGGGTCGGCTCCGCACGCGCAGCCTCGTCACGATGGCGATGCCGGTCACGCCGAAGCAGAACGGTGGGACGAGGGCGAGGAGGAACGCTCGGTCGTCGTTGAAGCCGGGCAGGAAGATTGATACGCCTGCTGCTACGCCCACGCAACCGAAGAAAGCGAAAAACGCCGCGACGAGCGTGTACTTCAACCGCTGGGGCCGCCCCCACTGGGACGGCCACGGCAACTGACCCTCGCTGCTGCTCGCTATCATGATCAACTCCGATCCATCGTCCTGCGTTCCGGAACTCGTTGGCGGGCCGATCGTCGCCTTCCCCGTTCAGAAGATCGAGTCCCAGATCTTCTTCGCCATGTTGCCGACCGCCTCGCCGGCGTCAGCTATCCCATGGCCGACCGCAGCTAATCCCTCGTCGATCTTGCGCTTCACGCCATCGGGAACAACGTGGTCATAGACCCAGTCGGCGCCCAACCCGACGGCAATGCCCGCGACAACGCCTACTCCTGCGGCAACGCCGACCGGTCCGCCGACCATAGACGCGGCCATGATCGCGCCAGCGGCGCCGGCCACGCCGGAGAAGATGGCCTTGCCGGGGGGCTGGCCCTCATGGATGTCGTAGCCAATACCGGCAGCCGTGATGCCCCACCCGATGATCGGGATCCTGCTGCCGAGTCGCCGGCCGATCGACGCCGCTTCCGCCTCCAGATCAGCCGCACCCATCGTCTTGGCTAGACGCATCTCCTCGTACAGCTTGGCCTCGGCGCTACCCCCTGGTGATGACAGATAACGGGACTCTGCCACCTTCGCCTCGTCGAGCAAGCGGGCAGATTCCTTCTTCAAGATGCTCTTGTGCAGCATGATCAGATCGTCGGCAACACCATTGGTGAACTCGGCCGCGTGGATGTACCGCTTCCCGGAGAGATCCTTCCAGTAGTCCTCAGCGGTCTTCTGCACACCGTCGAGAATGCCGTTCGCGCGATCAACCTCCTCCACGGCCTGGTTGAACACTGCAACCTTTTGCTGGTAATCCTGCTGCTCCGGGACAGGGTCGAGGATCTCGGTGTCGGTCACCTGCAGGCCGCCCTGTACGGCGATGTCCCGGGCACGCTGCATCCCGGCTTGAGCGGTGTACAGGCCGTCGGCGTACTGGTGGAAGGACTGGCCTAGGCGCAACGCGTCGTCAGCGACCGTGTCCGCGCCCTGGCCGCCGGCCGTCATCTTGCCCTGAAATCCCGAGCTCGCTTCGCCCTGCCAGCCGGCCTCCGCGTTGGTGCGGCACTTGTAGACTTGGCTGGCGCAGTCGTACAACGCTGGTTGTAGCTTCGAGGTTAACCACCGCGCCGCAGCGCGGATGCTCTCAGGACTTCCCTCAATCCTGACGTGGATCGGCACCCAACGCACCCTTCAGTTGACGTGCGGCAGATTGTCCCGCGCCACCTGGTCAGACTCGCCGTAGGTCTGAGCGCTGCGCTCGACCTCATCGGCTGCTGCGGCTACCCCGGTGGAGACCTCGCCAGCGGCGTCGGCCAACTTCGACATCAACGACGCCATCACGATGCTGACCTCGCCGGCGTCGGGCACTCCCGGAACCGATCCGGCCAAGTCCTCTATGACCTGCGACCCGCTTCGCAGCATCCGCGCCACACCCTCGATGACACCCAGGTCGGCCGTGAACCCTCCGCCCGCCATCACTCACCAGGCTTCCGTCGCAACTCCGTGGGGATCTCCACGTCCAGCAGGATCACGTCATAAGGCTGATGCCGATCCAGCTCGTCGAGCGCCGAGGCCGGCACCACCACCCACGGCTGAACCTGCCCGCAACAGTTCACCAACCGGTCCAGGGCCGTGTAGGCCAACAGCGCCAATCTCCCGTCGCCCATACGGCGGAAGTCAACCGACAGCTCCTCGTCACCGCTGCGAAAACCGTCGCACGGCAGGTAAAGCATCGGCGGGACCACCGGCTCCGAGGCCGTCCCGACCGCTCCCGTCACCGTCGCCCCCACCAGGTCCGCCCGCATGTCCACCGTCGGCCTATCGCCATGGGTGTTGAGCCCGCTGCACATAGTAGGGCCAGCGCCGTTGGTGGTCCGAGCGGGGAATCCGTACACGACACCGACCCGCAGGACGACGCCGGGGTTCCGGGGTGGGCGGTTTAGGGGCGGGCGGTGGTGGGGGCGCCGTGGCAGCGCTTGTATTTCTTGCCCGAGCCGCACGAGCAGGGGGCATTGCGGGAGGGCTCCCCGGAGCCGTTACTGACTTCCCGAGCCCCCGGGTTACCCCGGCCGCGCACTTCGGTGCCGCCGTCCTCGGCCGGTCCGGTATAGGTCAGCGGCCGGGATTCGGGCTCGGCCAGGCCGGCCCGCGCACCCAGCACGGGTGAACCCAACGCCGGCGAGGGGAAAGTGCCGTCACCGACCTGACCGTCGAGCTGGGAGAGCGCTGAACCGGCCGGCGCGGAGACAAGCGGCGCCGTGTCCGGGTCCGGCAACGCCATCTCCGGCTGGGCGACCTCGACCGACACAGTGAACAGGAACCCGACGGACTCCTCCTTGAGCGCCTCGAGTAGTGCGCTGAACATCTCGAAGCCCTCGCGCTTGTACTCCACCAGCGGATCGCGTTGGGCCATCGCGCGCAGGCCGATGCCCTCCTTGAGGTAGTCCATCTCATAGAGGTGCTCGCGCCACTTGCGATCCAGCACCGAGAGCACCACCCGGCGCTCGAGCTCGCGCATCGCACCCGGGCCGGCCATCTGCTCGAGCTCCGCCTCGCGACGGGAGTACGCGGTTCGCGCGTCGTCGAGCACGGCCGCCAGCAGCACCTCGCGGGTCAGGTCCCCGGTGTCACCGGTGACAATGGACTCGTACTTGATGCCGACGGGATACAGCGCCTTGAGCGCCGACCACAGCTGATCGAGGTCCCAGTCCTCGGCGTACCCGTTCTCGGTGGCGCCGTTGACGTAGGCGGTGATCACATCGACCACCATGTGCTCGATCTGCTCGCGTAGGTCCTCACCCGCGAGCACCCGGTGGCGCTCGGCATAGATCACCTTGCGCTGCAGGTCCATGACCTCGTCGTACTTCAGGACGTTTTTGCGGATCTCGAAGTTCTGCTGCTCGACCTGGGTCTGTGCGGACTGGATCGCCCGGGTCACCATCTTGGCCTCGATCGGGACGTCATCCTCCATCCGCAGCCGGGTCATGATGGACTCGACCAGCGGGCCGTTGAACCGCACCATCAGCTCGTCCCGCAAAGACAGGTAGAACCGGGACTCTCCGGGGTCACCTTGACGCCCCGAGCGGCCCCGCAACTGGTTGTCGATGCGCCGCGACTCGTGGCGCTCGGTGCCCAGCACATACAGCCCCCCAGCGGCGATGACCTCTCTGGCCTCGGCCTCGACCTCGGCGCGGGCTGCCGCTACCGCAGCCTCCCAGGCGGCCTCGTATTCCTCCGGAGTCAACACCGGGTCGAGCCCGCGGGCCCGCAGCGCGATGTCGGCGAGGAACTCCGGGTTACCACCCAGCATGATGTCGGTCCCTCGGCCGGCCATGTTGGTGGAAACGGTGACCGCGCCCTTGCGGCCGGCCTCGGCGACGATCATCGCCTCTTTCTCGTGCTGCTTGGCGTTGAGCACCGAATGCGCAATGCCAGCGGCCATCAGCGCCGTGGACAGGTACTCGGAGCGCTCCACGCTCGCGGTCCCGACCAGGACCGGCTGGCCCGCCGCGTGTCGCTGCGCGATGTCTTTCACCACCGCGGCGAACTTGGCCTCCTCGGTCTTGTAGATCAGGTCACCGTGGTCTCGGCGGATCATCGGCTTGTTGGTGGGGATCGACACCACACCCAGCTTGTAGATCTGCAGCAGCTCGGCAGCCTCGGTCTGCGCGGTACCGGTCATCCCGGCGAGCTTGTCGTAGAGCCGGAAATAGTTCTGCAGCGTGATCGTGGCCAAGGTCTGGTTCTCGGCCTTGATATCCACCTTCTCCTTGGCCTCGATGGCCTGGTGCAAGCCCTCGTTGTAGCGCCGGCCATACAGCACCCGGCCGGTGAACTCGTCGACGATGAGGACCTCACCATCGCTGACGATGTAGTCCTTGTCCTTGGTGAACAGCTCCTTGACCTTGAGCGCATTGTTGAGGTAGCCGACCAGCGGCGTATTGGCCGCCTCGTAGAGGTTCTCGATGCCCAGCTGGTCCTCGACGAGGGCGACACCCTCCTCGGAGACACCCACGGTGCGCTTGCGCTCATCCACCTCGTAGTGCACGTCACGCTTAAGCATCGGGGCGAGCCGGGCGAACTCGGCATACCAGCGGGAGGACTGGTCGGCGGGCCCGGAGATGATCAACGGGGTGCGGGCCTCGTCGATGAGGATGGAATCGACCTCATCGACGATGGCATAGCTGTGCCCGCGCTGCACGCAGTCCTCGAGGCTCCAGGCCATGTTGTCGCGCAGGTAGTCGAAACCGAACTCGTTGTTCGTGCCGTAGGTGACGTCGGCGTCATAAGCGGCGCGGCGCTCGTCCGGGGTCATCTGGGACAGGATCACCCCGACCTCCAGGCCGAGGAAGCGGTGCACCCGGCCCATCCATTCCGCGTGGAATTTGGCAAGGTAGTCGTTGACCGTGACGACATGCACGCCCTTACCGGCGATCGCGTTGAGATACGCGGGCAGCACGCAGGTCAGCGTCTTGCCCTCACCGGTGCGCATCTCGGCGACGTTGCCCAGGTGCAACGCGGCACCGCCCATCAACTGAACGTCGAAGCACCGCTGCCCCAAGATCCGCTTGGCGGCCTCACGGACCACCGCGAACGTCTCGGGCAGCAGGTCGTCCAACGACTCAGCGCCAGAACCACCACCGCCGTAACGACGGCGGAACTCATCGGTCTTGGCGCGCAGGTCGGCGTCGGACAGGCTGGCGACGTCGTCGGCTAAGCCGTTGATGTGGTCGGCGATGGCGCGTAACCGGCGCACAGTCTTGTGCTCGCCAGCGCGGAGCAGTCGGGACAGGACCACCGTGGGAGACCTCACTCGTATCGGGGCACTCGTATCGGGCACTCGGGTCAGGCGGACGGCGGCCAGTGGCGTTCCGCACGCCCACCGTGCGCCGCCGGTCTGCGCGCCATCGTATGCCCAGCACCGGCCCTGACGTTATCAGCGCAGGTCAGCGAGGCTCCTTCAGCGCCATGATCGCCGGCTGGATGGCGTGCCCGACAGGTGATGTCATGGCCCGCACCCAGCCGGCAATCATGGCTTAGACGACGTCTCAGAAAAGCTGGATCACGCCGTAGTCGAAGCCGTGCCGGCGGTACACCACGCTGGGCAGTCCGGAGGCGGCGTCGGAGAACAGGTAGAAGTCATGGCCCACGAGCTCCATCTCGTAGAGCGCCTCAGCAACGGTCATGGGTCTGGCGTAGTGCCGCTTACGCCGGACGATGCGACCCGGTCCCTGCTCATCCGGTGACTCCCACCGCTGGGTGGGTAGCTCGTAGTCACGTTCCGGGCCGAGCGGGTCAAACTGTCCGGTGCGGGGGCGATGGCCGTTGGTCTCGACCTCAGTGGGGGTATCGGTATCAGGGGTAGCGGTATCGGGGGTGTCGGTATCGAGGGTCAGGGTAGCCGCCAGCGGCGCGGTGGCCTCGGCGACAGAAGTGGGATGACGGCGTCCGTAGTGCACCTTGCGGCGGTCCGCGACCCGGCGCAGCCGGTTGTCCAGCTTGCTCACCGCCACGTCCAGGGCGGCGTAGAAGTCCGAACCACACGCCTCGGCGCGGACTACCTGCCCACGGCACCGACCGGTGATCTCGACGCGTTGGCAGTTCTTGGACTGCCGGGGATTGGGTTCGTGGAACAGCTCGACGTCGTACTGGACGGCCTTTTGATCATACCGTTCGACGTGGGCGAGCTTCTCCCTAACGTGCACTCTGTAGTGATCTGGTACCTCGACGTTCCGACCCTTCACGACAATGTTCACAGGGCAACCTCCTCGCGTTGTCCAACAGGAACTATGGCTGTCTTGCCTCCTCCGGTATAGGCAGCGATATAGGCAACGATGCTGATGCCCGGACGGTAGTCCGCCCTGGGCGCTCTCGCCAGGGCCTGTCGTCCCGTGTCACAGGGTCAACGCTGTGGTTGGTATCGCCAGCCGGCGAATACAACGGCGCGTGACACCCGGCCGCCGCGAGCACCACGATCGCCGGTACCTCGACACCCATCCGGAGCAGTGCCGCAGTGCACTCCACCACAGTCGCCCCGGTGGTCACCACGTCATCGACGAGCACGACGGGCGTACCGGCGGGCGGCAGGCCGGCCCGTCGCGGCAGCACCCGCCCCGCCAGATTGGCTTGCCGAGCCACCGCCGCCAGGCCGACCGAGTCACGCACCCCGGCGGTCACCCGCAACGCCGGGGCGACCGCGGCGGCGACACCCGCGCCGGCCAGCGCGGCGGCCGCCCGCTGCGCCAGCAGCTCTACGTGCTGCCCGCCGCGCCGGGCCGCCGCCGACCGCCGAGACGGCACGGGCACCAACCACACCTCGCCGGACCCGGGTCCGGCTCCGAGTGGAAGACGAGCACCGCCGGACCCGGGTCCGGCTGCGAGCTTCAGCCGAAGTAGCGCGCAGGCAAGCGCGCTGCCCAGCGGAGCGGCGAGGTCGCGGCGGCCGCGCTCCTTGTAGGCCAACAGTGCGCCGCGCAACCGGCCGCGATAGCTCCCCAGCGCGTACACCGGCGGGCCAGCCTCGCAGCACGGCGGATACGCCTGGACCAGCGCTCGCAGTGGCACCTCGCAGTCGGTGCACAGCAGCGGGCCCGGTACCCCGCAACCGCCGCAGCAGACGGGCAGCATCAGGTCCAGCAGGGGGTTCAGTAAGGGGCTTAGCACCTTGCCCAGTGTGCCCGCAGCCCACCCACCGCAACGGTCACAACGCCCGCTGGGGGCCTAGTTGTGCACAATGGCCCCGGCTATCCCCACATTTCCGCGCCCGAGCTTGCGCAATCTGGTCAACCAGGGTACAGCGGCACCGAGCCGGGTCCGATGCCGCCAAGCAGGGGGTTCCACACCTCTTGGGTGTCCGAATACGCCCACAAGCCGGTAGCGTCTGCCACCAGCACCTCACGGCCGGGTGCGGCGACGATGTCGGTCAGCGGGCCGGTCAGGTTGGTGCTGGACAATTGCCGAAGAGTCAGCCCGTCCACGGACACCGCTGACACCTGCGGGGAGGGCCCGGCCGAGGCCACCACCAGAAGCTCTGGACGGGCCCAGTCCACGCTCGCGGTGAGCGGTAGGTTGCCGTCCCGCAACACCTGCGGATGGCGCAGGCTCACCCGGCCCGACTCGGTCACCACCGCGGCCACCACCAGCCGCCCACCGATCACCGCAGCCACCCGCACCCCGTCCCGGGACAATCGCAGCTGCGAGATGGGGCCCAACTCGGTCAGCTCAGTGGCGTTGACGACGTAGGTCAATGGCGGGCCGGCGCCGGAGATCGCCACGGCCACCACCGTGCGGCCGTTGATCACAGTCCACGCTTCGGTACCGGAGGGCCGCCAGGTGGGCCGGGTCATCATCACCGCGTCCAACGCCGGGTCCAACCGAACGGCCGCCAGATCCCCGTCGAATGGGCCCACCCGCAGCTGCGGATGGCCATCTGGGCCAGCGACCACAGCCGCCAGCAGCTCCCCACCCGGATTCGAGCGGGCCGCGCTGAGCACCGTGAACTGGCCAGCTCCGGCAGGTCCCGGCGCCGGGGTGCCATCCAGCCCACGCAGCCGACCACCGAGGACCACCTGCCCGGCCACGTCAGGCCGAGGCCCGGCCGACGCGGCGTCGGAAGCGATGTCAGCCGAGCGCCACTCGGCCTGCCCGGCCACCATCGGCTCGCCGTCGGCGAGCAGCCGCAGCGGGGCGGGGACCAGCCCGTCCAGGGAGCCGACGATCTGTGCGGCGACCAGCCGCCGTTGCTGCTCGGTCAGCGCGTCTAGGCCGCTCAGGTTGATCACGGTCCGCCCGGAGCGGCTGACCAGCACGTTAGATCTGGACCGGGTCCCCTCTGGTATCGCTGACCGGACGGCTCCAGCAAGGCGCGCGGACGGTCCAGCGAGCAGCATGTCCAACACTCGTCCAGGCAGCGTGGCCACCGGTTGGGCGGGCACCCAGCGCAGGTCGGGCACCAGGGTGCCGCGGCTGGGGTCGACAAAGCAGACCCGAACCTGGCGATAGTTGCGCTGCAAAGCGGTGACCTCCACCAGCGCACCCGGCGGGGGGTTGGTGATCCGCCACTCGCCATGCTCGCTGACCACGTCCAGCGGGACGGAGAAGGTCCCCGCCGCCGGCATGAAGCTGCCATCCGCGGTGAGCATGCCCAGCCGCGAACCCACCATCCGGATGCGGCGGATCCCATCGGTGGGACCGGCCTGCGGGGCGGCGCCGGGGGCATCCTCGATCACGGTCAGGCCCGCGCGGTCGTCCCAACCCGCCGCCGCGTTGCGGGACAGAAAAGCGCGGGCTGCGGCGTGCCCGTTCGCCGGGCTGCCGGTGGCCCCGATGAACTCACGTACCAGCCGAAACGGGTCCACGCCCCGTTCCGGACCGGCCGGTGGGACCAGTCGCGAACCCACCGGCATGGAGCGCACCACTTGCAGGTCGGAGCTCGCCGGGACAGCCGCACATCCGGCGAGCACGGCGAGCACGATTGCAAGCCCAGAAACGAGCCCAGCAGCGGGCAATGTGAGGAGCGGGCGGCCACGCATCACTGGCGCCCCGGCCCAGCCGGCACCGCGGTATCCGGCGCTGGAGGCCCCTGTGCTGGGGATCCTCTGGCAGGGGCCCCAGGAGAGGAGTTGTCAGGGCCTAGCGGCAGCGGGCTGCTGGTGAGCTCGCTGCCCCGGCTTCGGGGCAGCGTGAGCCGGAAGGCGCTGCCCTGCCCGGGCTCGCCCCAGGCCTGCAACCAGCCCCCGTGCAGCCGGGCATCCTCCAGGCTGATCGACAGTCCGAGCCCGGTGCCCCCGGTGCGCCGGTCACGCGAGGGATCACCGCGCCAGAATCGGGTGAACACCAGGTCCCGCTGGCCTGGCTGCAGCCCGATGCCATGGTCGCGCACCAGGACCGCGACCGCGTCGGAGTCTGCGGCGACGGTCAGCTGGACCGGGCGACCCTCTCCGTGGTCCAGCGCATTGGTGAGCAGATTGCGCACGATTCGCTCAACCCGCCGGGGGTCGATCTCGGCGAGCACCTCCGCCGCCGGCAGGTCCAGCTCCAGCGGGGTGTCGGCGCGGTCGGCCACCGCGCGCACCGAGGCCGCCGCATACGCCACGGTGGCGCGCACGTCGACCGTCTCCGCGTGCAGCTCGGCGACCCCGGAGTCCAGCCGGGAGATCTCCAGCAGGTCGGCGAGCAGCGTCTCGAACCGGTCCAGCTCGCTCACCAGCAGCTCGGCCGGACGGTGCAGCGCCGGGTGCAGCTTGTCGCGCGACTCGTAGAGCAGATCGGCAGCCATCCGCACGGTGGTCAGCGGGGTGCGCAGCTCGTGGGAGACGTCGGAGGTGAAACCACGTTGCAGCTCACCGAACTCCTCCAGCTGGCGGATCTGCCGCTGGATGCTGGCGGCCATCTCGTTGAACGAGGTGCCCAGCCGGGCCATGTCGTCCTCCCCAACGACTGGGATGCGCTCGGAGAGGTGGCCGTGGGCGAACCGTTCGGCAACCTCGGCGGCTTGGCGGACCGGGACCACCACCTGGCGGGTCACCAGGCTGGCGATCCCGGCGATGAGCACCAGCAGCACCACCCCGCCGAGCACCAGGGTGGACTGCACCAGGTTCAGCGTCCGCTGCTCGGCGGTGAGTGGAAACAGCAAGTAGAGCTGCATGGTACGACCCGCGCTAGCGACGGGCATGCCGACGGCTAGCATGGTCACCTCGGTCGAGCCGCGGTGCACTGTGGTGATCTTGTGGGCGAGCGCGCCGCGTTCCACTGCGGAGCGAAGAACCGCAGGGACGTCTCCCAGCGGGCCGATCTTCCGCCCCGTGCCGGCCATCTCTGGCGAGCCGCCACCGTCCACCAGCACCGGCTCGTACGCGCCAGCGCTGGTCGTCGCGGAAGGCGTACCGCTCGGATCGGGATTGGTCAGCCGATCGACGGCGGTAGTGAGCCTGCCGGCCAGCGACGCCGAGGTGGGATCCACCGCGCCGAGCTCGGACTCCACCAGGACCCTGCTGTTCTCGGCCTGCAACAGCGCGGCCTGCGTCTTGTTCTCGATCAGCCGCTGAGCGAGCTGGGCCTGCAACACCATGCCCAGCACCAGCACCACGGTGGACGACAGCGCGACGGTGCTGCTCACCACCCGGACCTTCAGGGAACGGCGCCACGTCGCGCCGAACATCGCGGCCAGCTCACTGGCCACCACGGCGGCTGGGCGCAGCACATCAGTCGCCCGGCCGGCGAGGGGCCTCACCGCGGGGGGAACCCGCAACCGGGGATCCGTAGCGCTGGAGTCCTCACGCGGTGCCGGCCTTATACCCGACACCGCGCACGGTGAGGACCACCTCCGGATGCTCCGGGTCCCGCTCGACCTTGGAACGAAGTCGCTGGACGTGCACATTGACCAATCGGGTGTCCGCGGCCTGCTGATAGCCCCATACCTGCTCGAGCAGCACCTCGCGGGTGAACACCTGGCGCGGCTTGCGAGCCAGCGCGAGCAGCAGGTCGAACTCCAGCGGCGTCAGCGAGATCGGCGCCCCGTCCCGGCTGACCTGGTGACCGGGCACATCAATGGCCAGGTCACCGACGGTGAGGTGTTCGGCGGGCTCGGCCTCAATGCGGCGCAACCGGGCGCGCAACCTCGCCACCAGCTCCTGGGTCTTGGGCGGCTTGACCATGTAGTCGTCAGCGCCGGACTCCAGGCCCAGCACCACGTCGACAGTGTCGCTCTTAGCGGTGAGCATCACGATCGGGACACCGGACTCGGCGCGGATCGCCTTGCACACGTCAATACCGCTCATGCCGGGCAACATGATGTCCAACAGCACCAGGTCGGGCTTGCACTCACGCAGCGCGGGCATCACCTTAGTGCCCTCACCGACCACCTCGGTCTCGAAACCCGCCTGCCCCAACGCGATAGCCAACATCTCAGCCGATGCGGGGTCGTCCTCCACCACGAGCACACGAGCTGCCATACGCACTATCGTGGCACTGCACGCGAGGCTCCCGCCGGTGGGGCTGAGCCATCTCCGCTTACCCGCCAAGCAGCCGCACCGCCAGGTCGCTGAGCTGGCCGGCTCCGGTAGTGCCGGCTAGCACCAACCACGGGGCAAGCCAGCCACCAGCGGCGAGCCCGTCATAGACGGCCGCGCACCTGGCTTGCAGTTCGCGATCAGTCTCGTACAGATCCTTGCGCCGCGCGCGATCGGCCTCGGCCCGGCGGTCCGCGCGGGCGGCAGCGACGCTCATCGGTACCCGCAGCAGCAGCTGGGCGTCGGGCACCGGGACGTCGAATCGGTCCACCTCCAGCTCACGGACCCACTCGACGAAGGGGCCATCGGCGTCCTCGCGCAGCCTTGCGGCGCCATATGCCGCATTGGACGCGACGTAGCGATCCAGCAGCACCACGTCGTAGCGACATCGCAGCGCCCGAAGCTGATCGGTGGCGTCCCGCCGGTCCAAGGCGAACAGCACCGCCATGCCATGCACCGAGCCGGCCAGGTCGCCGAGCCGCCCATAGAGCGCGTCCCGCACCAGATCGGCGTGCACGTCGAGGCCGTAACGGGGAAACGCCATCCGGGCCACTTTCGCGTGCTGCGCGGTGAGCGCAGCGACCAGCGCGTCGGCGAGGGTGCACTTGCCCGCCCCGTCCAGCCCCTCAATGACCACCAGCCTCCCCACGGCAGCACACGCTATCGGTGTTACCCAACCCAGCCGGCAACTGATCGGTCAGGCACCCGACACCACGCCACGGCTGATGTTTGTTTCAGGCGAGCCCGGCGACGACCGCGAGCACGGCGATCAGGGCGATCAACATGTAGCCGAGGTAGGCAGCCAGCCGGCCATTCTGCATTTTCTTCGCGGTGCGCACGGTCAGCAGTAGTGGTCGGCGCAGCGGGCGGAACAGGAATCGCTCGACGACCTCGACGACGTCGCTGGTGTAGCCGAGGTGAGCTCCGGCGGCGTTGCGGTGCGGGTCGCCGGTGCGTCCGCCGGTCTGACCTTCCAGGATGGTGAGCTCGGAGCGGGTGAGCAGCAGGTTGGCCAGCACCTTGCGGGTGGGGTTGGCGAACCCGAAGGGGGTGTACTGGTTTTCGCCGGTCACCCCGCCGGTTGCCGAGCGCCAGGCCGGGACTCGGCGCACCGCGAACATCCGACTGCGGGCGAAAGTGACACTCATCCCCAGCACCGCCAATAGCAGCAAGGGCATCACGACGATGAGCCAGGACGGCGACAGGGTGGAGAACTCGGAATAGACCGGCTGCAGAACCCATTCCGATTTGAGCGCCCCGGCGGCCACATCCCGCCCCACCACGGGGTCGAGACCAGCGGCCAGAACGCGGATCCAGAGCGGGGCGACTGCGGCCACGCCCAGACAGCCCAGCCCGAGCATCGCCAAGCCGGTGCTGCCCAACGGGCCGACGTCGCGGCCGCGGGCCGTGTCGGCCGGTCCCCGAGGCCCGAGCACGATGAGCCCGACGATCCGGACGAACGCCACCGCGGCGAACCCAGCGGTGATCGCGACCAGGGCGCCGGCCAGCGCCAGCGGCAGCGCGTAGACCAGTCGGCCGACCCGGAACTGTTGCATGAGCGATTCGAGCAGGAACCACTCCGAGACGAATCCCGCGGTCAGCGGCAGGCCGGCCAGGGTGAGCGCTCCGATCGCCAGAGCTGTTCCGCTGGCGGGCAGGCGATGCCCGACACCGCGTAACGACTCCAGCTCGGTGGTGCCCGTGGCGTCCTGGATCCCGGAGGTGGCGCAGAACAGCAGCGATTTGGCCAGCGCGTGCGCCACCACCTGCAGGGTCGCCGCGAGCAGACCCACCGCGACCAGCGGCGGCCGGTCCACGGCGGCCCCGACCAGGGCGACGCCGTACCCAACGCTGATCAGACCACCGCTCTCGATGCTGGAGTACGCCACCACCTCGGCCAGGTCGGTGTGCACGGTGGCGTGCGCGATACCCAGGAACGCGGTGAACCCGCCCAGCAGCAGGATGATCACCGCCAGCCAGCCGGGTGGCACCCGTAGCAGCTCCAGGGTGCGCCACATCCCATAGAACCCCACGTTGACGGCCACCCCGGCCATCACCGCGCGCAGCGGCCCGGGAGCGGCCCGATAGCCGCGGGGCATCCAGACGTGCAACGGGACCAGCCCGACCTTGACCGCGAACCCGCCGACCAGCAGCGCGAACGCGGCATCGCGCAGCCCGGAACGAGGCACCGACGTGAAGTCAGCGAAGGTGAAGCCCCCGGCACGGGCGGCCAGCAACAGCAAGCCGAGCAGCAGCGCTGCGCCACTGACCTTGCTGAGCATCACCGTGACGATCGATGCGTCGGCGCGGCCGGCTTGAGACCGCTCGAACCCGGTCAGCAGATAGAACGCGATGGTGAGCAGCTCCCAGGCCAGCAAGAACACGAACGCGTTGTCGGCAGTGATGAGGACGGCGACCGAGCCCAACACCAGACAATGCGTCGCGGCCAGACTCCGGTACCGGACCCGATCCGGACGGGCGGCCCACCCAGCGCACACCAGCCCTACCGGTACCGCCACCGCGAAAGTGATGACCAGGAACAGTCCAGAGAGCCGATCGACGGACAGCGCGGTGGCACCGAAGCCCAATGCCCCCGATCCCAACGCCGAGTCCAGACCGAGTCGGATCCGCGCGCCCGAGATTCCGGCGGCGCCGACCACGACGAGCAGCACCGACGCTGCCGCGGCCAGGAGATAGGGCACCGGGCGCAGCGCGGCGTGGCGAACCCCGAACACCAGGTCGATCAGTCCGGCGGCCACTAGGGCCAGCAAGGCTGTGGCGAGAGCCCACATCATCGGCGGTTCACCGACCTTCCGGGGGGATCCGGCCGACGGCCAGCAGCAAGGCGTGCAGCAAGCTGAACGGGGACGGCGGTGAGCCGGGGACCCACACATCGACCTCGACCAGCTCACCGATCCCACCGGCAACCGCGTAGCTGGGGGCGACCAGACCGCCGCTGACCGCGTCGGTTCCGGCGGCGATCACGACCAGCGGCCGGGGAGTGGCTTCCACGGTGCGGCGCAGTGGCTCGGCCATCCCGTGCGACCCGGCCCCGGTGACCAACAGCACGTCGGCGTGTCGGGGGCTGGCGGTGAAGAAGATCCCCAGCCGGTGCACGTCGTAGACCGGGTTGAGCAGGGCGAGGACCTCCCACTCCTCCGAGCCGTCCGAGCCCGCGTCGACGTGCCTGATGTGCACGGATCGGCGAAACAACCGGACCCGGGCGGCGAGCTGGTGGCGGACCCGCTCCACGGCTTCGTCGGTTTCCGGGAGCTGCGGGACGACCAGGGCTTGACGATGCAACCGCGCGGTCTGGCTGCCGGGCGCCCAACCGAACAGCTCCGGCCGTTCCCGAACGCAGCGTCCACACAGGATGCACCGACCGGTGTCGACCCATAGCACGTCGTCCTGGCTGCGGATCGCCCCGGTGGGGCACGTGCCCTCGACCGGGACCCCGTTGGTGGGGCCGGTGACTAGCGGTCGCACCGCGGCGGGGAAGGCCTCGGCGTAAGGGTCGGGCCGGCGGGGGTAGCCGGTGGTGACCACTCCGTTGCGCAGGCCGCGCAGCGCCCAGGGCACTTACATCACCACCCCGGCGATGGACAGCCCGAAGCTGGCCTCGTTGAACGGGAAGTCGGTCAGGATGTCCCCGACGAAGGTCGACGGGAACAGCATGAGGTTGTGAAACGACGCCGAGCGCGGTGCGCAGTAGCCGATCCGCCCGTCATCGCCCAGCTCCAGCAAGTAGAGCACCTCGCCCTGGGGAGCCTCGGCCCATCCCACGGCCAGCCCCGCTCCGGGTTGGGCGACCACCCGGAGTCGCTCAGGCTCGCAGTCGGGCAGCCGTCCGACCGCGTGGTGGGCGAGGTGGAACGCGGTGTCGATCTCGTCGATGCGGACCTGCATCCGGGCTTGGGCGTCCCCCGCGTCCCGGACCGGGACAGGTGGCGGGGCTAGCTGCTGGTAGCCGTCGTAGGGACGGGTCACCCGGGCGTCATCGGCGTAACCCGCGCCGCGGCCGATCGGGCCGAGCGCGCCGTGGGTGCGGGCCAGCTCGGGGTCCAGCGGTCCGGCGGTGCGGACCCGATCCAGGAACGAGGAGGTGGCCAGCAGCGCGCGCACGTCGCCATCAATCGCGTGCTGCAGC
The DNA here is from genome assembly GCA_050699715.1 of Pseudonocardiaceae bacterium. Classification (GTDB taxonomy): domain Bacteria; phylum Actinomycetota; class Actinomycetes; order Mycobacteriales; family Pseudonocardiaceae. The sequence goes on along the minus strand of JBOHFR010000014.1, from coordinate 34,263 downwards.
CGATCAAGCTCGGTGGTGATCTCGTCGGCGGGCAGGAGGGGTAGCGCGGTCACGCCGCCAGGGACGACGACGCCGCGGCCGAATCGGCTGCCGGACAGCGCGCCGACCAGCCGCAGGGTGTGCTCCTTGTGTAACCCGAACCGCGCGCTCGCCACGGCCAGGCCGGCGGCGTCGGTGAGCTTGCCCAAGACGTCGAGGTGATTGGCGATGCGCTCCAGCTCAGCATGCAGCACCCGGATCAGCGCAGCGGCGACTGGAACACGCGCGTCAGCGAGGGCTTCCACGGCGTGCGCGAAGGCCAGCGCATGCGCTACCGAGGCGATGCCTTCGACCCGTTCGGCCAGCAACACCCCGTCCTCGACGGTGCGGCCCTCGAACCGTTTCTGCACGCCACGGTGCTTGGCGTGCGGCCGGATCCGCAGGTTGGGGATGTCCTCACCGGGGGTTTCCACCAGGTACTCGACGGACTCGAACACGCCCGAGCGCACCGGGCCGTGCGGGATGGTGAACACCCCCGTGCCGTGCAGAAGGGCTGACAGCGCCTGCTCGTCGGGCTCGATCCGGTCCGGCTGCCCGGGCGCTCCGGGGTGCGGAAGCGGGCTGCCGTCATTGCGGTGGGGCAGGACCAGCGGGTCCAACCGAGGGTGGCCGTCGGGGACCAGCCCGACCAGGTCGTGGATCGCCCGCTCATACCAGAACGCCGCCGGCAGCTGCGGCGTCAAGGCCGGATAGTGGGTGACACCGGCGGGCAGCGTCGCGCGCAGCGGGGTGACGCCGCCGTCGTGCGCGACCAGAGCGGTCAGCCCCGTTCCCACGGCGGGATCACCGCGACCCAGCAGCGCGGCGAAGCGCTGGCCACTGGCCAGGCGCCCTCGCAGGTCGTCGCACAGGACAGCGATGGGGTCCCGAGCGAAGCTGCGCACCGCAGAGATGCTCACAACGCACCTCCCAGCTCGGCGGCCCCACGGGCGATGAGCGCAGCCAGCACGTCCGGTGGGTGCAGGCCCAGCACCAGCAGAGCGAGCACCCCGACGACCATCGGCGCCACCATCCAGGCGCTCGGCTCACCCCGCGGCGCGCGGGCGGCTCCAGGGCCATCCGGGTGCGGCACGAACAGCATCCGGGTGGTCACCATCGACAACCCGAGGAAGGCCAGGGTGACCAGGGCAACCATCGCTGCCGCCGGGGCGTAGCGGGCCGAGCCCAGGCCGCCAGCGACGATCAAGAACTCGCTGCGGAACAGCCCGAACGGCGGCATCGCGGACAGCGCGAGGATCGCGAGAAGGAACAGCGGGGCAGTCCAGGGCAGGCGGTCGAGACCGCCGCGGATCCGTCCGATCTCCTTGGTGCCATAGGCGCGCACCAGCACACCGGCACCGAAGAACGCGTTGCCCTTGGCCGCGGCGTGCCCCAACACATGCAGCAGCACCCCGACGTACGCGATCGGGGCGCCGAAGGAGACTCCGATGGCCAGGATGCCCATGTGCTCGACACTGGAGTAGGCCAGCAGCCGTTTGAGGTTGCTCTGCTCGACCAGGTACAGCGCGGCCAGCAGCAGCGACAGCATCCCGAAGACCAGCAAGACCCCGCGGGGGAAACCACTGCCCAGGGTGTTGGCGGCGATCTGGTAGTAGCGCAGCACAGCGTAAAAGCTGACCGCGAGCAGCGACCCGGACAGCATTGCTGAGACTGGGGTGGGCGCCTCGGAGTGCGCGTCGGGCAGCCAGGTGTGCACCGGGAACAGCCCCACCTTGGTGCCGAACCCGACCACCGCGAGCACGAACGCCAGCTGCACCGCCGGGTGCGGCAGCGCCGGCCCGGCGCGCAGCAGGGGAGGGAAGGCCAGGTCGTAGGACGGCCCGAGCACCGACGCACCGGCGTAGTACAAGACGATCGTGGCTAGCAGCGCGATCCCCAGCCCCGCTGAGGCGATCAGCACGTACTTCCATGCGGCCTCGGCGCTGCCCCGGGTGCCATCCAGCGCGACCAACAGCGCCGAGATCACTGTGGTGATCTCCACCGCGATCCACAGCAACGCCAGGCCGTTCATCAACGTCGGCGGTGCGTTAACCAGGCATATACCACCGGTTAGGGCTCTGGGAGCTTTCTTGCCAGCGCCCCGGCCTACCGCATTCATTCGGTTACCTTCCGTCGCCTGATACTAGCCCGAAAGGTTGTATTCTAAACTGGTCCGACTCCACTGAATATGTTTTCCGTCACAAAAGACCGGCAATCGGTTCGACAACTCACCCGATCGATTGATAGGGTCGCCGGTGTCCCGTCATTGGACAGCTCGCGGCGGTGGGGCCCGCCGTCCATCCGGAAACCGCGGCCAGCCCGCCAACGGTCCCTACCAGACTCCTGGTAGGAGGGCGCCCGTGACCGAGATTCCCACCCACCTCGCTGGCGATATGCAGGCCGACGTCGACCCCGACCTCGAACCCGCCGCGACAAGCGAGCATGCCCCCACCGCCGTCGGAGGGCCGTTCGCCACCGTCCGCCAGTCTCCGGCTGGTGTTGCGTGGCCGGTGCTGGCTGTCATCTCCGCTGGCGGGGTGGCTGGCGCTCTGGTCCGCTACGGTCTGGTCGAGGCGTTCCCGCCCGCCGCGCAGGGGTTCGTGTGGGCCACATTCGGCATCAACGTCTCCGGCTGCCTGCTCATCGGCGCGCTCATGGTGCTAGTCAGCGATGTGTGGCCCACCCGGCGGCTGCTGCGCCCGTTCCTGGGCACCGGGGTGCTCGGCGGGTACACCACCTTCTCCACCTACATCGTCGACATCCAACATCTGCTCGCCACCGGCGCGGCCCGCGCCGCCCTGGCATATCTGGCCGGCACCCTGCTGACGGCGCTGGCCGCCGTGTACGCCGGGATCACCCTCACCCGATGGGCCGTGCACCGCATCCACCACCACAGGGAAACTCGATGAGGCTTCACGGCGCAGCGCTGCGGCTGACCATCTTCATCGACGCCGAAGACCGCATCCGGGCGTTCCTGCCGCAACTCGACGAATTGATCACCGAAGGACTAGTCATCATCGACCCGGTCGACGTCATCCGCTACGTCGGCCGCGACCGGGCACCGGTCCGATGATCGTGCTGCTGGTCGCCCTCGGCGCCGCCGTCGGCGCACCGCTGCGCTATCTCGTCGACCGGGCCGTCCAAGCTCGCCACGACTCGCTGTTCCCGTGGGGCACCTTCGCGGTCAACGCCGCCGGATCGTTTCTCCTCGGCGGGCTCGTCACCACCGGTCTGCACACCCCGGCGCCGGTGATGGCTGCCCTGGGCACCGGGCTGTGCGGGGCGCTGACCACCTACTCCACCTTCGGCTACGAGACCGTGCGGCTGCTGCAAGACCGCGCCCGGGCGTTCGCCGTCATCAACGCCGCCGCCAGCATCATCGCCGGACTCGGCGCCGCGTCCCTCGGCGCCGCCCTCGCCCAAGCCCTCATCACCTGAACACCACCAAGCCACCGTTCTCCGGGCCGACGGGTGACGGCGATCACAGATGAACCGATTCGGGTGACCATATTGGCGCGCTGACGGCTTACGGTGACCGGTAAGCTGGCCGCCGTGCGGCAGTGGGCCCTGCCCTCCATCCGGAAACCGCAGCCAGTCCGCCAACGGCCCCTATCAGATCCCCGGTGGTGAGGCGCCCGTGACCGAGCTTTCCGCCCGCCGGTCTTCAGCTTGTGTTGCCTGGCCGGACCATCACCGGACGGGCTCGTGCACCGCATCCACCACCACGGGGAGACTCGATGAGGCTTCACGGCGCAGCGCTGCGGCTGACCATCTTCGTCGGCGACTGCGACCAGTGGCGCCACAAACCGCTGTACACCGAGATCGTGCACCGGGCCCACCAGGCCGGCTTGGCCGGCGCCAGCGTCCTGCACGGCATCGAAGGCTACGGCGCCTCCTCGCGCATCCACACCACCCGACTGCTGTCGCTGGCCGAAGACCTACCCGTAGCAGTCATCATCGTCGACGCCGAAGACCGCATCCGGGCGTTCCTGCCGCAACTCGACGAATTGATCACCGAAGGACTAGTCATCATCGACCCGGTCGACGTCATCCGCTACGTCGGCCGCGACCGGGCACCGGTCCGATGATCGTGCTGCTGGTCGCCCTCGGCGCCGCCAGCATCATCGCCGGACTCGGGGCCGCCGCCCTCATCCAAGCTGGGCCTCAACGCCTAGACCCGCACCGGGAGAATCACGGGCGCATCCGGGCGACCAGGCCGGTGTCGTAGCGCCCCGAGACGAATTCTGGGTGCTCCAGCAGCTCGGCGTGGAAGGGCAGGTTGCACTTCGGTCCGGTGACGATGAACCCGGCCACCGCTGCCCGGGCCCGCGCCAGCGCCTGCTCCCGATCGCAGCCGTGCACCACCAGCTTGGCCAGCAGCGAGTCATAAAACGGCGTCACCGTGCTGCCCGCCGCGTAACCGGCGTCCACCCGCACTCCCTCCCCGGTCGGCTCCACCCACTCGGTGACCGGCCCGGGACCAGGCAGGAACCGCTTCGGATCCTCAGCGTTGACCCGCAACTCGATCGCATGCCCAGCGGGGGCGGCGTCGACATCAAAACCGGGTTCCGCGCCCGCGGCGATGCGCAGCTGGGCGGCCACCAAATCCACGCTATAGCGCAACTCGGTGACCGGGTGCTCCACCTGCAGCCGGGTGTTCATCTCCAGGAAAAAGAACTCACCAGAGTCCTGATCGAGCAGGAACTCCACCGTTCCCGCGTTGCGGTAGTCCACCGCAGCGGCGGCTAACACTGCGGCGCGCTCCATCCGGCGGCGCAGATCCGGCTCGACAGCGGGCGAGGGGCTCTCCTCGGCGACCTTCTGGTGCCGCCGCTGCACCGAGCAGTCGCGCTCCCCCAGCGCTACCACCCGACCGTCGGCCAACCCGAGAACCTGCACCTCGACGTGCCGCACCCGAGGGAAGTACCGCTCAACGAACAGCCGCGAGTCACCAAAGAGCCGGTGCGCGAACGCGCTGACCTTGGCGTGCTCGGTGCGCACCGTTTCGGCGTCGGCCGCCACCGCCATTCCCATCCCGCCGCCCCCGGCGGCGGCCTTAAGCATCACCGGGAAACCGACCTTCTCGGCGTCAGCAACTGCGGCGACTTGCGTGCTCACCGCGCCAGTCGAACCCGGCGCCACCGGAACCCCGGCGGCCGCCACGGTGTCCCGTGCGGCCACCTTGTCGCCCATCACGGAGATCGCCTCGGCGCTGGGCCCGACCCACACCAGGCCGGCATCGCGCACCGCGCTAGCGAATCCGGGGTTCTCGGACAGGAACCCGTACCCGGGGTGCACCGCGACCACGCGGGTACGGCGGGCGGCGTCGAGTAGCTGGTGGGCGTCCCGGTAGGCCTGCGCCGGTGGCCCGGTGAGCTCAACCGTGTCGTCGGCCTCGGCGACGAACGGCAGCTCGGCGTCCACCGAGGAGTGCACCGCGACGGTCCGTATTCCCAGGCTCCGCGCCGAGCGGATGACCCGCCGGGCGATCTCACCCCGGTTGGCGACCAACACCGACTCGAACACGTGCCCTTCCCTCCCCGGCCGTCTCGCCGTGCCGGGGAGTCTACAAGTGACCGGGGTGTCGGAGAACTGGTCCTCTACCGGGTCGCGGGCCGCAGCCTAGTCGAAACTCTTCCGCAGCGTTGCCACGGAGATGTGTGGCCAGCCCAGATTGGCGTGCTTAGCCGGCAGGAGGGCGAGGATCTCGAAATTCAAGATGGTCATCTGCGCGTACTGGAGCTGCATGAACGAGGGGTGGTCCTGGTGACTGACCTTTTCGATCCAGAACGTCGCGTATACCAATGCGGTCTCAGCGTTCGGTCCGTTCGGACCGGCCGGTTCGCCACCCTTGAGGAAGAGGATGTTCTCGATGCCGCCCGCACCGTTTGTCGGTTTCACCACGACGGTCGGGGCGCCCTTGGCTGCGTGACTGTCGGGGTTCTGCAAGAACGTGATGCTCGACTGGGTCGCGATGTTCAGTGCGACCCCTTCAAACGTGTGTCCTTTGTCGACCTGCTTGTCGATGACGGCCTGCAAGAGCTTGATCGGGTCGTTGACGACTTCCTGCATGGGAACACCATGGATTTTTGCGGGGAGTGGGAGGTCAGGCGGTGAGGTGGCGAACGGCGTCCTGGGATTGGTCGCGGACTCGGGAACAGCGAGATCGTACTGGGTGAATGGCGGCGGCGGCAAAGTCCCTTTCGCCGAGGATCCGGCAGCGTTGATGATCGGAGGAGCGGTGGGCAGCGTCAGGAATGGAGTGCTGTTGAACGACGGGAACGCGGAGAACGCGTACTCTTCCTTGGCGGTCTTGAGGGTCGGCGGGCCATCGAACGATGTGGTGATTCCCTGCGCAAGCAGCGAGTTGCCGTGCGGAATCGTCGCCATCCTGGCGATGATCTGCTCGCCATCGGGCGCGGTCTCTTCCGGATAGGACGTGTTCGGTTGCGTCACCCAAATCCCGGGCTCGATGTGGAGTGCACCGCCAGTGAAGACATCAGAGCTCTTCTGAAGATAGGTCAACCCGAACAGCTCGATGTCACCCTGCCCGAAACCCCGATTCGGGATCGACGAGCCGATGGGATCGATCTTCAGAGTCTCACGGGTCTGGTTGAGCTGCAGATACAGATTTGAGTTTCCCGTAAAATCTGGCCGCGCGATGAGGTTGAAGCCCGCTCCGTGCCACGATCCGGCGAGTTCCTGAAGTTTGCCCAGGTTGGCCAACACACTTGCATTGTCCGGACTCAGCCGAACGGATGAGACTCCCATGTGCACCACTTCCCTTCGGTGAGCGCGGAATGACCCGTGCCAGCGCCGCGAACGTCCTGACACGTCTAGGAGTTCCGACAGACAGTCCTTGATACATCTGTACTACACGACGAGCAGTAGTCAAGACCTGTGAATGAAGATTTTTCCGGCGGCGGCGTGTTGGGCGAGGCGGAGGCTCTGCCCGAACGCGTACCCAGCGCTGATCACCCGTGCACAGTTGGTGGATAACAGCTTCAGGTAGCCTAATCGCCCTATGAATGTCAAGCTGCTGACGGTTGTGGTTCGGCGGGTGGGGACGTGATACTCTGGTAGATCTCGCGGGTGATGTAGCGCCTCAGGTGTCCGATGTCGCCCTGGACGGCGACACCCCCGGTGGACGTCTCCTGGACGATCCATGGTCTGGGCACGCCTGGGGTCCGGCTGCCTGGGGCCAAGATGGTCGCGTTGGCAGAGTCCATCCTGAAGCGTGCGCAGCGAGCCCGTTGGACAGGAGACAACCAACCCGGCACTCACACTCGACCCTGGGGCCTGAACGATAATAAAGCCGGTGTGCCCACAAATTCCGAAGCAGTGGAGTCGATCACAAACCACGACATCTACGGGACACGCCATAACTGCCTGGGTAGATACCGTATGGCTAGGAGATCGTGGTGACGCCCGTGGGCTACATCCTTGAGATCGAAACTGGAAACCGGCAAGCAGCTGCCCACCGAGGCGGATATCCGCGCCTGGGTGGCCGCCACCCGGTCCAGCGAGTCCATCGAGTCCGAGCTGCTCGGGCTGCTCGCCGCCGCTCGAATCGAGTACGTCACCCACCGCGACGAGTCCCGTGTCGAAGGCGGTCTCGCCACAGTCCAGCAGCAAGCGGCACTGGAGTCGCGGACCGCTCGCATCGCCGAATGGCAGCCAGCCATGGTGCCGGGCTTGGTACAGACCGCCGCATACACACGGGAACTGCTGGAACGACCAGACCGACCAACCATGACAGAAAACGTCGACCCAGAAGCGGTCACGACTGAGCGGATCAGGCGCCAAGACATCCTATACCAGCCAGGACGCCGCATCGAGATCATCGCCGGTGAGGCCGCGCTACGCAGCACCCCCGGGACAATCACGACCCTCCTAGGCCAGTTAGATCGATTGGTGTCGGTCTCGGACCTCCGCACCGTCGAACTCGGGATCGTTCCGTTCCCCATGATGCCCGTCATGCCGCTATCGGGTTTCTCCCTGCACGACGATGTGGTGTACATCGAGACCTTGACAGGCGAACAACAGCTCTACGAGCCCGACGAGGTAGCCGTGTACAACAAGGCTTTCGAACTGCTCCGCGCCGCCTCCCTCACCGGCCCAGATGCCGTGGCCCTGATCCAGCGCATCGCCACCGAGCTGAGAGGCTCGACGTGACTCCTCCGGTGCCACCGGCAGCCCTGATCAACCCTCGCAGGATTAACGCTGCGCTGCACTAGTAGCCTGGGGCAGCGCGAAGTCCAACCGGTCGTGCTGGCTATGCCACATTCGGGATGGCCTTCCATCCAGGTTCTGCCATCCGACCCTGCGCTCCGGTCGGACTGATCTCTGCCATGCGTGCGGGAGGATGCATGTCGTTCTATGGGGATCCGGACGAGCTCGATCACCTCGCCGTGCAGCTCGAGGGGCATGCCGGGGAGGTGCGTGACCGCGCCAGCGGGATGGCCGCCCGAGCCAGGGCGATGCGGTGGAAGTCCGTGGCCGCAGACCGAGCAGGCGGTCACCACCTGGTTCGACAGGGCGATCAAGGAGTTCAACAACGCCGTCGCCGAGTTCGAGGACCTAGCCGAGAACATCGCCCGGGGCGCGGTCCGCTGGGTCACTGGCGGGCAACCCGAGCCGCCGAAGGAGCCGTGGCGGGGTTGGCCGCACCAGCCAGACAACCTGCCACCCTCCGGGGACAAGCAGTGGCTGCAGGTTGGGGAGTTCATGCGCGAGCTGGGGGTGATCTAAATGACCGCGACCTCGTCGGTGCCAGCCGCGCACCGGCTCATGCTGTCCGCAGGCGAGTACCAGCACCTGGTCGAACTGGCAGAGGTGGACCTGCCACCGGGCTGGGAGCCGAATGACAAGGCACATTCCGCATCGGCCAGGTCGGAACTGGCCAAGCGTGGCGTGCTGGAGCGCAATGGTGACCGATTCATGGTCCATCCGTCGGTGCTGATGAACCTGCGGATCCTGGCCGCGCCGATGGTCATGGTGGACACGACCGTTTCGATCGGTCGCCTGGGGTCACGTAGCCTGCACACGGTCGCCGAGCAGCTGGGCGCCTCGTTGTCCGCACTGGACGACGGGGCCGTTCTGGTCGGCCACAGTCAAGGAGGCATCGTCGTCGCCCGCGCCGCGAACGACTTCGTCACCAGCGGCGAGTACAACGTCACCCACGTGGTCACCGCAGGATCTCCAATCGGCCGAGTTCCCGTTCCCGACAACGTGCAGGTGCTGTCGTTGGAAAACCGAAACGACATCGTGCCCCACCTGGACGCCAGCGATAACCCCGATACCGCGAGCCGCACAACGGTAACGTTTGATCGCCAAACAGGAACAGTGCGAGGAAATCATCAAATCGCCAGCAACTACGCAGATGTCGCTCAGCAACTTGACGGCAGCAGCGATCCATCAGTGGAAGCTTTCAAAAAAAGCATGGGAAACTTCGTCGGCGGCTCTCAGGTCGAAACCTACCGGTACAAGGTGGAGCGACATTGACTCGTCTCAGTACGCGGTATCCGACCGCGGTCTCCGTCGCCGTACTCCTGACACTGATTCTAGTGGGTTGCAGCGCCGTGGTCGATGACCAGAACAAAGAGGCTAACGATCTTGGTTTCCGGATCGTTTCCAGGCCAGAGACTCAGCCCGCTGTCGCCGACGCCAACTACACGTTCACATCCAGCCTAGACGTATCTCCACGCATGACAGTCTCAGTCCTGGTCAAACCAGCACAGGCGGCACCCGGCGTGGCTCAGAACCTGGTAGATCTCGCAATGGACACCTATTGGCAGTCCCCCGCTGATGTCGAGACATTTTTCGTTGACGTCTATTCAGCCACCAATCCGCCAGTAACGGGTCAGGATAATAAAAGGCGAGAGATTGGTGGCGGAGAAATCCGTCTCAACACGGATCAACAGAACAAGAGCAACGACCAGCGTAGGCTAGAGCGGAAATTCGGCCCGCGCCCAACATCGCCAACTAGACCGTCCACACCGTCTGTACGAGCGTGATCCCCAAGCGTGGCAGGCGCATCTCGCCTAGACCAACACCACGCAGCCACGCAAGCGGGTCAGCGCTGACGTGATCCTGCGTGATCGGATGGGGCTGGCGGCCGCCAAGGAGGATCAGGGCGCGGTCGTTGACTTGACTCGCGCGCTGGTTCGCATCCCCAGCCGGGCTGGCATCGATCCCTACGACCCCATCGTCGACCTACTCTCAAGCTGGATGCGAAAGCACGGCCTGACCACCACAGTGCTGCGCGATAGCACCGAAGCGGTCGTTGGCCTGACCACCGAGATCCACGGCGCGCACCCGGGCCCGCGATGGGTGCTGGACGCCTGCCTGGACAGCGCGCCCTTCGGCGACGAGAACACCTGGACTCATCCACCCACCTCAGGTGTCATCGAGGACGGATGGCTGTACCGGCCTGCACGCCACTGACGAACGCATCCGACTCGACACCATCCCCACCATCCAAGCCGTCTACCACGCCACCCTGCTATCCCTGCTCGCCCCTGAGTCCGACGTTTAAGCGGGGGCGAGTCCGGGCAGTGCCCGGAACAGCTGCACGGGACCATCTCCCGGGCATATGGTGACCTCCCGATCAGCGGCGGCCAGCCAGACCGACCCACCGCGGCGCACCGCGAGGCAGCCGCCGTCGCGAGAGCGCAACTGGGCCGACCCCTGGGTGCACAGCAAGATCTGCGGCCACGAGCTGGGCAGCATGACCGGCGCCGACTCGCCCGGCGCCCACTCGAGCCGGGTCAGCTGGAACTCCTCGGCCGGGGTGCGATAGGCGATCTCGTGTGGCCCGACCCATTCCCCGCGTTGCACCGGCAACTCACCAGAGGAGAAGTCCAAGACCCGCAGCAGCTCCGGAACGTCGATGTGCTTGGCGGTCAGGCCGCCGCGCAGCACGTTGTCCGAGTTGGCGCTGATCTCCACAGCGGTGCCCCGCAGGTAGCTGTGTAGGTGGCCGGCCGGTAGATACATCGCTTCCCCGGACGCCAGCACGACGTGGTTGAGCAGCAAGGCCGCCAGCACCCCAACGTCGTCTGGATACGTCTCGGCCAGCTCCAGAACCACCCGGCACTCGTAGCGAAAATCGCTACCGCGACGAGGTCGGAAATCGCGGCACACCCCGTCGCGACGCAGCAGCGCAACGCAGGCATCCAGGGTGCCGGGCAGCACGGCTTTCACCGCCGGCTCGGGCATGGTGATCCAGGTGGTGAACAGGGTGCGCAGCCCGTCGGCATTCGGCTCGGCCGCGAGCATCCTGCGGTAGGGCTCGAGCGCCGGCATGTCCAGCGCGGCGAGCAACTCGACGGTGCGCAGCGGATCCCGGAAGCCGGCCAGCGCGTGGAGCTCGGTGAGCGCGCAGATCAGCTCGGGTTTGTGGCTGGGGTCGGAGTAGTTGCGTTCCGGGGCATCCCGGGGGATCCCTCGGGCCTCCTCGCGGGCGAATCCCTCGGCGGCCTGCGCCGCGGAGGGGTGGGCCTGCAGGCTCAGCGGCTCCTCGGCGGCGAGCACCTTGAGCAGGAACGGCAACCGGGCGCCCCAGCGCTGCGCACAGCGGGTCCCGAGGTGACGATCCGGGTCGGCGTGCAGGGCTTCCAGCAGGGAGGTCTGGGCGCCGTCCGCGTGCAACAACACCGACGGGTCCGCCGGGTGCGCGCCAAGCCACAACTCCGCCTGCGGGTGCGGGGCGGGGACCGGGTGGCCGAGTAGCTCCGGGATCGCGGTTCGGGAACCCCAGGCGTAAGGCCGAACCACGTTGCGCAACAACTCCACAACCCCTCCCTTGCCGCCTGGATATCCGTTCATCCGTTGACCGGCCCGGCCGAGCCAACCCGCCCCGACCCGCCCAACACGCCCCGGCTCAGCCCGAGGTAGAGCGCGGCGAAGTCGAACCGTAGGGCCAGCACCGCCGCAGCGCACGCCGAGGCACCCGGGTCGCCCTGGCGCACCATCAGCTCCTCGTCGACAGTCACCACATCAGCGCTGGGCAACGCGTCCAACGCCGCAGCGCGCTGCGGCTCGTGGCGGGAATCACCCAACACACCGAGCAACACCGGCCGGACCACTGGCGGACCACCGCGCGGTGGCACATCCTCGCACGGATCCCCGAGCGAATCCTCGAATGAATCACGAAACACGTCGGCGGCCCCACCGGCGCGGGTTGCCTCCTGGCGCAGCACCGGAAACGCTGCCGTCTCAGGGAAGCCGGCGGCATGCGCCACCACCCCCGCGTACCCGGCGAGCGCCCCGGCGCAGTGCCCAGCCACCGCAGTGGCCACCGGATCGGTGCCCCACAGCAACGGGGTTCGCGCGGTCAGCAGCAACGCCAGAGCCTTGGCGGGGTTGACCAACGACTCATGGGCAATGTGATCGCGCTGCACCTCGCGGTCCAGCTCGCCAGCCAGCGCCTCGGAGTTGATCGCTAGCAAGCCCAGGGTGTCCAGCAGCAACAGGCCAGCGGTCAGGGCGCGCGGCAGCGCCAGCCCCGGTGGCACCTCGATCCGGGGCACCATCAGGATCGATCGACCCGCGACCGCAGCCGCCACCGGGCCCTCGGCGGGTGCGGTGAGTACCACCTGGGCTCCCCGGCGGACCGCGCGGTCGAGTCCCTCCGCCAGCTCTCGATCGCCAGGATCAGTGGTGTTGGCCAGCACGACGTCCAGCACGCCCACCCACATCGGGACCGACCGCGTCAGCACCACCGGCACCGGGCAGGCCGATCCGAGCAACGCAAGCAGCAACGGTGCGGCAGCCGGTGGCGCACCCGGCCGGGTCAGCAGCACCAGGGCCCGTGGACGTTCCCCGGCCAGCCGCCGCAGACCCGCCTCCTCAGCCGCAGCGGCCGTGGATCGCACCTGGGCCCCCGCCGTGGCCGCGGCGCGCAACAACCCACCGGTGTCGGTAGCTTCCAGGCGCTCAGGGTCATCGAGTAAGTCCTCGTCACATCCTTGGTGGAGTTGCATCACCCTGAGCCCAGCCCGCTGCCGTCGGCGCCGTCGCTACCGTCGCTGCCTGGGCCGGTCCCGGGCAACGCCTCGTCTAGCAACAGCACCGGGATGCCGTCGATCACTGGGAAGCTGCGCCCGCATGCGGCGCAGGTCAACGCATCAGCCTCGGGATCAGCAGCGGTGCCACCGCGCAGCGTGGCGTGCGCCGGGCACGGGCACGCCAAGATCTTCATCAGCGCAGCGTCCACGTTCACGGCCATCGTCGTCCTCCTCACTTGCCGCGACTCAGTTGCCTCGACTCAGTTGCCTCGACTCAGTTGCCTCGACTCAGTTGCCTCGAACCAGGGCCAGCACCTCATCGCGCAACGCCTCGACCGCTGTAGCGTCGCGAGCCTCGACGTTCAGGCGCAGCAGCGGCTCGGTGTTCGACGGGCGCAGGTTGAACCACGACCCGTCGGGGCACCGTACGGTGAGGCCATCAAGCTCGTCGAGCTCAATGGCCTCCCGCGCAGCGAACCACTCCCGCACTACTTGCATCCTGCCGCACTGGTCCTCGACCGTGGAGTTGATCTCACCAGACGCGGCGTAGCGGCTGAACTGAGCCAGCAGCGCCGAGGCCGGGCGCTGCTGCTCACCCAGTGCCGCCAGCACGTGCAAGGCCGCAAGCATCCCCGAGTCAGCGCACCAGAAACTGCGGAAATAGTAATGCGCGGAATGCTCGCCGCCGAAGATCGCCCCAGTTTCCGCCATCCGCGCTTTGATGAACGAGTGGCCGACCCTCGTGCGCACCGGCCGCCCACCGTGCTCGGCGACGATCTCCGGCACAGCCCGTGATGTGATCAAGTTATAGATCACCGCAGCACCGGGCTCGGTGGCCAGCTCCCGAGTGGCGACCAAAGCGGTGATCGCGCTGGGGCTCACCGGATCACCCCGCTCGTCGATCACGAAGCAGCGGTCAGCGTCGCCATCCAAGGCCAGGCCCAGGTCGGCGCCATGCTCGCGCACAGCCGCCTGCAGGTCCACCAGGTTCGCCGGATCCAGCGGGTTGGCCTCGTGATGGGGGAAACTGCCGTCCAGCTCGAAGTACAGCGGAATAACATGCAGCGCCAGCCCCTCCACAACAGCGGGCACGGTGTACCCACCCATCCCGTTACCGGCGTCCACCACGACTCGCAGCGGGCGGATCCCGGACAGGTCCACCAGCGAGCGCAGGTACGTCGCGTAGTCGGCGAGCATCTCCCGCTCAGTGACGACGCCGCCGCCCGGTCCCGGTCCGATGCCACGCTCGACAGCGGCCCGGATCTCCTCTAGCCCGCTGTCCTGACCGACCGGGGCGGCTCCGGCCCGGCAGAGTTTGATGCCGTTGTAGCGGGCCGGATTGTGGCTTGCGGTGAACATCGCACCCGGCAACCCGAGCTGCCCGGAGGCGAAGTAGAGCATATCAGTGCTGGCCAGGCCGATGGAGATGACGTCGAGCCCACGGTTGGTCACGCCGTGCGCGAAGGCGGCTGCCAGGCCGGGTGAGGAGTCCCGCATGTCATGCCCGATGATCACTGCTGGCGAACCGGTCGAAGCTGGCGAACCGGTCGAAGCTGGCGAACCGGTCGAAGCTGGCGGACCGGTCGAACCGGCTGAGCGCCCGACAAAGTCGGCGAATGCCGCGCCAATATCGCGCACCACCGCAGAGTCCAGCTGCTCACCGACGATTCCCCGGATGTCGTAGGCCTTGACGACCCCAGACAGATCAGGCACCTCACTCCCTTCCCCGCATCGACCCTCCCCCACGAGCCTATCCACGCGAACCCCACCGCGCGTTCAGCGACAAGTGGGGGCTCAGTCGTCGACTAGGGTGGGCAGCGCTCTGAGGTGGGCGCGGCGACCGGGCCCGGTCGCAGGGGTGGGCTCTGGGGGGTGGGAGTGCACTCGGCCGGCCTCACGGACCGCCTCGGCGAGCGCGGTGAGGTCGTCCACCGAGGGTTCCGGCTCGGCGAACTCACCGTCGTGACGCACGACGTCCCAGCCCCGCGGCGCCGTCAGCCCTAGCGCGTGCCGCTCGCACAAGTCATAGGAGTGCGGCTCACTGGAGGTTGCCAGCGGACCCACCACAGCGGTGGAGTCGGCATAGGCAAAAGTGAGCGTAGCAACCGCCGGGTTTGTGCACCCGGTCCTCGAGCACCGCCGAACGCTGCGCACGGCCGCGACTTTAGCGCGCGGCGTGCGCCGAGTGCGGCAGGCGCGCGGAGCACCGCGTTGAGCCAGCGCGCTGGCGGGTCTCGATGGCAGCGTGATCTTGATGGCGGCGTAGTCTCGTTACATGGCGGTGACCCGGACAGCCCGCTCACGTCGGCGCCGGGACCGGCGCGGTCGCGGCGTCCGGGGGCTACTGTTCCCCGCTACTCTGCCAGCGGCGCGCAGCCGCTCGGAGCGCTTCGACGCGATCGTGCTGGACGCCCTCGAACCCATCGACCACCGCTGGCACGCCGCGCTTGGCCAGCTCGACGTCGCCGTTGACGACGTTCCAGAGGTCACTGACTGCGATCCGAGCACGGTCACCTGGGGCAGTGACGTGGTGGAGGACGGCAACGTCCCGCTGGCCCGCCTGGTTCCCGCGGGGGTGGACCGCGCCGGCTTGCCCACCCGAGCCAGGATCGTGCTCTACCGACGCCCACTGGAAACCCGAGCGCACGATGGCGTTGAGCTTTCCGAGCTGGTGCATGAGGTGCTGGTCGAGCAGGTGGGGAACTACTTGGGCGTCGATCCGGACACCATCGACGGACCCGAGGAAGCGGGCTGAACAGGCAGGCTTACGACCCGCGCACGGCTTACTAGCGGCTCAGGCGGCGCCGGGACGGCAGCGCGGAACCAACAACCAGGAGGAGCAATGAGCCCTCGAGGAGCAAAAACGCGGTCCGGGTGACGTCTGAGCGAACTACCTGCACCTCCACCGACGTACCCCCGACCGGGATCGCGACCTGGTGTCCCCACCCGCGCACCACCGGTACTGGCCGGCCATCCACGCTGGCCCGCCAGCCTGGCTCATCGTTGGCCGCGACCACCAGCAACCTTCCCTCCGCGCCGGGCGCGACTCGCACCGCTAGCTGTGGCGGCTGGACCGGCGCCAGAACCCCACTGACCCCAGGCTCGATGGGCGGGGCCGCGCCGCTACGCGCCTGCTCGGCCAGCGCGGGACCCAACAGTTCCGCGCCCGGAACGGGTCGCACCACCCGCAGCACCGGCCTGCCGTCCGTGGTCCGGGGAGCGGACCGGGCCAACGGTCCGGCTGCGGCCAGCGCTCGGGCGCCCTGCGCGACGGTGGGCAACACCACGAATTGCACCCCGGTGGCGGCCACGTCGGCGATCGCGGCGGAGGTCTCGCCCGGCTGCCCGTCGCGCAGGGCGGCGGCCACTCGCTCCAGCCGGGAGCCAGTAGCGCGCAGCGGGGCAATGTCATCGTCACCAAAGCGCGCGGTCCGCGCCTTCGTCAGCCGCACCGGCTCACCCGGAGCGCCGACGACCAGAACGGATGTGCCACCTCGGGCCAGCTCCGCGACCAACGAAGGGGCTAGCACCGGCAAGCCGGCTGGCGGGCCGGCGGTGAGCGGACCGCCAGCGCCCGGCACAACGGCGGCGACCGACAGCACCGCCAGCCCAACCCACGACGTCACCGCCAACGCCCTACCGCATGCCCTATCCCCTGCCTTACCCCGCTGCTGGTCACCGGCCAGCAACACGATCCACAGCAACCCGCAGCCAGCGAAGAGCAACGCACCCCCGGTGAAACCCGGTCGTGGATCACCACCGGCCAGCGGCCGAATCGGCAGCCGAGCCAGCACCGTCACCGTGAGGGCACCCAGCAGCGCCAATCCCAGACCCGGCAGCATCGTCCACGACGGCCGCACGACAAGCGCCAGCACCGCCGCCGCCACCACGATCGCGCCCACCCATGGCGCGGCGCCCGCACCGCCGGGGTCCAAAGCGAGCAGCCGCAGCCAGCCGGGCACCTGCTCGGGCACCACTGCTCCTACCCCGTGCAGCAGCACCGCAGGGCGTTGAATCACCACCGCCGGCCACGGCACGAGCAGCCCCAGCGGCAGGAGCACCACCGCGAAGAGCCCGATCGCCCGGCGCGGCGTCGTCACCCTCGGGTCGGGAACCACCACAAAGCCAATCAGCACCATGATCAGCACCATCAGGTGCAACAGGGGGGCGAACGCGCCGAGGACAGCAACCCCGAGCGCGGTGACGGCCACAGTGGACAGCCAGCCGACGGATGATCGCCTGGCGCTGCCCGCATACAAGCCCTCGTGATACAAACCCCGGTGCAACACCGAAGCGACACCAGCTAGCACAAGCGGCAGCAGCAGGTAGGCCACCACGACGTCCAGACGGCCCTGGGCCAGCCCCGCGATGGCCGGCGGGAGCAACGCGTACCCCGCGGCGGCCAGGGCTCGACGCTCACGGCTGACCGGCAGGGCGCGGGTGGCCCGGTAGGCGGACAGGGCGGCCAGTGGCAGCGCGGCCAGCAGCAGCAACGACACCGCGGCGGCCGGCGACCCCAACGGCAAGCCAAGGATGCCGAGCACGGCCAGCGCAGTCGGCGGCGGAGCCGCGCTCCCACCGCCGACCGGGTGCCAGGAAGCCAGGTAGGAGGACCAGGTCTGGCCGAGGCTCTCCACCGGGAGCAGCCGGCCACCGGCCAAGTCCAGGGCCAGCCGGTGGCGGTTCAGCACGACGGCAAGCACGGTCATCGCCGCGGTCAACAAGGCGGGCGGGGAAAGCAAGAACTCTCGCACCCGCGTGCCGACTCCGACGTCGTCCACCATCAGCAAGTCCGAGTGCTTGGGCAGCGGTGAGGGCCGAGGCCGAGTTCGCGTGCTGGCCTCGGCTGCGCGATTCTCCGCCGTGGGGCGGGCATTGTCGTCACCGGCAGGCGGCCCAGCAGTGCGCGACACGCCGACTCCTCCCTGTCCATCCCCGTTTCACTGTCCATCCCCGGTGGTGCGGGGCACACGGTAACGTCCCCGGGTAACCGACGCGGCCGGCGGGAAGCAACCCCACCTCAGACCGCGCCACGCTTGAGTTTGCGGCGCTCCCGCTCGGACAGTCCGCCCCAGATGCCGAACCGCTCGTCGAAGGTCAACGCGTACTCCAGACACTCGGCCCGGACCTCGCAGCCGGCGCAAATCCGCTTCGCTTCCCTGGTCGAGCCGCCCTTCTCGGGGAAGAACGCTTCCGGATCGGTCTGGGCGCACAACGCCCGCTCCTGCCAGCCCTGCTGCTCGGGCCCGTCGAACAATGCCCAGGTGCTCTGCTGCTCGATCTCCTCATCCGCAGGCCAGCTGATCTCCACCTCATCCATGGCGGTCCGCCCTTCTCGCCATAGAGTTCCTTCCCGGTTCGCGCCTCCCGGGCTGCACCGGAGAATAACAAGCCTGTGATTACACCCCTGTCATCGGGGACGCAAGTTCGGCGAGCCTAACTTGTGGCACGCTGCACTCGTGCGTGCCACTGGCCTGGCCCCCAGCCCACTATTTCTGATGTTGGTCGCCGCCAGCGTGGCCGGCGGCGCGCTGGCCGCACTGGGCGCCGGCGCGGCCCGCACCGCCGGCATCGTGACGCTGGTCCTCGGCGGGTGGGCGGTCGCGCTGTGCCTGCACGAGTTCGGGCACGCCCTGACGGCATACTGGGGCGGCGACCGTTCGGTGCGCGCCAAGGGGTACCTCACTCTCGATATCCGGCGCTACACCGACCCGGTGATGTCGCTGCTGCTGCCACTGGTGCTGCTGGCCCTGGGTGGAATCCCGTTACCCGGCGGCGCGGTGTGGATCAACCGGGCCGCGCTGCGTTCACGGGCGGTCGCCTCGGCGGTGGCACTGGCCGGTCCGCTGGCGAATCTGGCGATGGGGGCGGCACTCACCGCCGTGGTCGCCATCAGCGGGCTCCCCGAGGGGCTCGCCGCCGGCCTGTCCTGTTTGGCACTGGTGCAGATACTCGCGTTCGTGCTCAACATCCTGCCGGTGCCGGGACTGGACGGATTCGGTATTGCCGAGCCTTACCTGCCCGCGCGGACTCGCCGGTTTGCCGGCAGCCTCGGCTGGTATGCTCCCTTGCTGCTCTTTGTGCTGATCATCGGCGTGCCTGCGGTGGGCGCTGCATTGTTCGGCGCCAGCTTCAGGGTCTTCGACGCGCTCGGCGGTGACCGGGGGGAAGCGATTGCTGGCTTCCAGGAGCTCCTGTTCTGGCGCTGAAAAAGTTATTCAGCCAGTCAAGGCTCTGCTTGTTCCTGATTGCTCGGCGCCAGGCTACCGTCGACGACGGAACACTCACCGGGGCGCTGCGAGGATATGGGATGGGTGTAACGGCTTGGCTGGACGGCTTCCAGCGGCGTCATACCTGGTTGGGCTTTCCGCTGGCGGTGGTCTACAAGTTCATCGACGATCAGGGTAGCTACCTCGCCGCCCTGATCACCTACTACGGTTTTGTCTCGCTGTTTCCCGGGCTGCTGCTGATGGTCAGCGTGCTGGGCTACACCCTGGACGGCAACCCCGCCTTGCAGCAGGCACTGCTCGGCTCGGCGCTGAAACAACTCCCGATCATCGGCCCGCAGCTGCAGCAGAACGTCAGCGCGATCCACGGCAGCGGCCTGGGTGTGATCGTGGGCATTGTCGTCGCGGCCTACGGGGGCCTGGGTGTCTCGGTGGCCATCCAGACGGCGATGAACCGGGTCTGGGCCGTGCCACGTTATGCCCGCCCCGACGCGGTGCTGTCCCGGCTGCGCGGCCTGGTGTTGTTCGTGCTCATCGCGGTGGTCGTCCTGACGGCCACCGCGCTGTCCGCAGTCGGTCCGGTGGCCGCCGGCTTCGGCTACGGCATCGGCGCCGGGGTGCCCATCGCCGCGATCGCAGTCGCGACACTCGTCAACGTGGGCGCGTTGCTGGTCGGGTTCCGGGTGTTGACCGCCCGGGACGTCGCGCTGGCTGACCTGATGCCCGGCGCGGTCAGCGCCGGGGTCGCGATTCAGGTGCTGCAGACCGTGGGCACATTGTTCGTCAGTCGCGAGCTGGGCGGTGTCTCGCAGGTCTACGGCGTCTTTGGGCTGGTTCTCGGATTGCTGGCCTGGGTGTACCTGCAGGCGGTCATTGTGGTGTTCTGCGCGGAGATCAACGTGGTACGGGCGCGCCGGTTATGGCCCCGCCACCTGCTCGCCCCCTTCGTCGACGATGTCGAGCTCACCCGCGCCGACCAGGCCTCCTACCGCTCCTACGCGGACGCCGAACGCTACAAGCCCTTCGAGCAGGTGCAGACCACGTTCGAGGGCCAACCCAGCACCAACGACAAACCCTGATCACGGTCGTGAAGGTCGTGGTGCTGGTCGGTGGCGTCGGTGGCGCCCGGTTCCTGCTCGGCCTGAAGGCGGCGCTAGGCCTACCCGCCGTCGGTGCTGACTCTGGCGACGGCGGCGACTCTGGCGACGGCGGCGACTCTGGCGACGGCGGCGACTCTGGCGACGGCCCGGCCCCGAGCAGGCACGAGATCACCGCAGTGGTCAACACCGGCGACGACATCTGGTTGCATGGGCTGCGGATCTGCCCCGATCTGGACACCTGCATGTACACCCTCGGTGGCGGCATCGATACCGAGCGCGGCTGGGGACGTGCCGGTGAGACCTGGGTGGTCACAGCGGAACTGGCGCGCTACGGCGCCGATCCAGACTGGTTCGGGCTGGGCGACCGGGACCTGGCCACACACCTGGTCCGCACCCGGATGCTGCGGGCCGGCCACCCGTTGTCCGCGGTCACCGCGACGCTGTGTGATCGGTGGCGACCCGGGGTGCGGCTGTTGCCGGCCACCGACGATCGCTGCGAGACCCACGTCATGGTCACCGACGCCCTCGGTGGTCGAGAATCCCCCGGTGGTCGAGAAGCACAGGGCCGCCGTGCGATGCACTTCCAGGAGTGGTGGATCCGGCACCGCGCGGCGCTACCGGCCAGCGAGTTCGTGTCCGTGGGCGCCGAAGGCGCCGAGCCGGCCGCTGGGGTACGCGAGGCGATCGCCGGCGCGGACGCCGTCCTGCTCGCGCCGTCCAATCCGGTGGTGTCCATCGGCACTGTGTTGGCCGTGCCGGGCATCCGCCACGCGCTGCGCTGCGCGCCCGCCCGGGTGGTCGGGCTGTCCCCGATCATCGGGGGCCGCGCGGTGCGCGGAATGGCGCAGGCCTGCCTGGCCGCCATCGGCGTGCCCTGCGAAGCTGGCGCGGTCGCCAGACACTATGGGGCCCGCTGCGCGGGTGGGATCCTGGACGGGTGGCTGGTGCACACGGGAGACGGGGCCACCGCGAACCCAGCGACGGTGCCCGGCATGGAGGTCCGGGAAGTCCCGCTGCTGATGACGGACGTAGCCGCGACCGCGGCGATGGCCAGAACGGCCCTGGAGCTCGCCGGGCTGCGTCTATGAACGATCACGCCGCTCCGGGTGAGGTCCGCATTCTGCCGGTCCAGGGGTTGCCCGAGTTCCGGCCGGGGGACGACTTGACCGGTGCGCTGGTCACCGCCGCCCCGTGGCTCGCCGACGGCGACGTCGTCGTCATCACCAGCAAGGTGGTGTCCAAGGTGGAAGGACGGCTGATCACGGTACCGGCCGATCCGCCGGCTCGGGACGCGGCCCGCCGCAAGCTGGTCGCCGAGCAGGCCCGGCGGGTGCTCGCCCACCGGGGCCACACCGTGATCACAGAGAACTCGCTAGGCGTGGTGCAGGCCAGCTCGGGAGTGGACACCTCCAACGTGGCCCTGCATGAGGTCGCGCTGCTGCCCCTCGACCCGGACGCCAGCGCCGCGCGGCTGCGGGCCGGGCTGGCCGAGGGGCTGGGCGTCGACGTCGCCGTCGTGATCAGCGACACGATGGGCCGGGCGTGGCGACTCGGGCAGACCGACGCGGCGATCGGGGCCGCCGGACTAGGAGTGCTGCACCGCTACCCCGGCGCCATCGACCGGCACGGCAACGAGCTGGTGAGCACCCAGGTCGCCGTCGCCGACGAGGTCGCCGCAGCCGCTGACCTGGTCAAAGGCAAGCTGGCAGGGGTGCCGGTGGCGGTACTGCGCGGGTTGTCGCGGCGCGCGGACGGCAGCACCGCGGCGGAGCTGATCCGCCCGCTGGCCGAGGATCTGTTCTGGCTGGGCGCCGACGAGGCACTCGGCCAGGGACGCGCCGAGGGCCGAGCCGAGGGCCGGGCGGAGGCGGTGCTGCTGCGCCGATCAGTGCGCTCGTATCGTCGCGATCCGGTGGATCCGGGGGCGCTGCACCGCGCGGTGGGGGTCGCGCTGCGCGCGCCGGCACCTCATCGCACCCGGCCGGTTCGATTCGTCTGGCTAGCCAATCAGCAGCTCCGGCGGCGGCTGCTCGACGCGATGGCCCAGGCGTGGCGGGCTGACCTACGCCGCGACGGGTTAACCGAAGACCACATCGAACGCCGGGTGCGACGTGGGGACCTGCTGCGCGACGCGCCGGAGGTGCTGGTTCCCTTCGCCGTGCCCGACGGCGCGCACGCCTACCCCGACCCGCGCCGGCACGCCGCCGAGGAGGCGATGTTCACCGTCGCCGCAGGTGCCGCCGTGCAGGGCTTGCTGGTAGCACTGGCCGCCGAGGGCCTGGGCTCGTGCTGGGTCGGCTCGACGCTGTTCTGCCCGGATCTGGTGCGCGCCGAGCTCGCCCTGCCGGCGGACTGGCGGCCGCTGGGCGCGATCGCCATCGGGTACCCGACACAACCGCTGCACCCGCGCCCACCACGCGATCCGGAAGACGGGTTGGTCCTGCGATAATACCCGTGATGATCACCGCCCCGAATACTGCTGTGCACGCCGATGCGGTGCAGGCACTGTCCCGCTGGGAACCCGGCGACCCCGGGCAGCGGGCACTGTGTGAGGCTTTCCTCGGGTTCCTGGCCGTCCGCCCGGACGCCTGCGCCCGTTCCTGCGTACCTGGCCACCTGACCGCCTCGGCAGTGGTCCTCTCACACGATGGCACGCAGATGCTGCTCACCCTGCATCCCCGGATCGGGCGCTGGGTGCAGCTCGGCGGGCACTGCGAGGAGGGAGACACCGGACTCGCCGCGGCGGCGTTGCGGGAGGCGACCGAGGAATCCGGCATCAGTGATCTGGAGATCAGCCCGCAGCCGCTGCATCTGGACGTGCACCCGATCACCTGCTCGCTGGGCGTGCCCACCCGGCACTTCGACGTGCGGTTTTTGCTACGCGCCCCAGCGGACGCCACGCCGGTACGCAGCTCGGAGTCCATTGACTTGGCCTGGTGGCCAGTGGACGCGCTACCACCCGACGTGGCACCCGCGCTAGGTCCACTCCGACCAGGAGTGCACTGACCCAACGACGCTGGTGTACCCGCACGCGTGCCTGGGCGCTACAACGTGCACAAGGATCCATGAGACCGTTTGAGCGGGGATGTCGGGGTACGTGTCGCTATGTCGGGCATCAGGACACGGTGGGCGGCGTTGTTGATCAGCGCTACCTGTCCCAGTGACCCTGACTGTGATCGGTATCCTGGCCTGCATGGGCTCACAGGGACGTGGCTTCGGAGGTCTCATCGCGTGGCGCGAAAGATAGATCAAGAAACGACCGCCCACTCGCCGCGTGACCAGTTTATCACGATTTACGGCCGGATGCCGGTACTCGAAGCTCTGCAGAAGCAAAAACTTGAGATCGCGAAGGTGATGATAGCCGACAATGCGCATGGGAGCGCTATCGATCAGATAGTTGACGCGGCACACCAGCAGGACATCGAGGTGCGGTACACATCCCCCACCCGCATCAAGCGGCTGGCTGGTAATGGCAAGCAGGATCAAGGTGTCGTCGCCGACATTGCGGCGCCCCGCATGGCCCGGCTGAGTGACTACCTCGCCAAGCGCGACGAACGGCGCACTACACTCTTCCTACTAGATGGCGTGACGAACCCCAGCAACGTCGGCATGATCTTGCGAAGTGCTACTGCTGCTGGCATTGATGGTGTCATTCTTCCCCGGTTGGGTAGCCCCCACGTCGGTCCACTCGTGATCAAGGCATCGGCTGGGGTGGCGTTTGAGGCGTCGATTTTGAATTCAGCAAGCGCCGCGGCGGCCGCAGCGGCGTTGCACGAGCGAGGGTTTACTCTGTACGGGTTGACGGCGACCGCCAAGCGGTCGATCTTTCAGACAGACCTAGCGCCACGCGCGGTGCTCGTGCTAGGCGGCGAAACCCATGGATCAACGATCCCTACAGATGTGCAGCTACGGATACCCATGCGCAACCATGTCGAGTCACTGAACGTTGCCGTGGCCGCATCAATCGTCGCTTTCGAGATCAGCCGCCGGCGTGGCTGACAACGCGGCGACGGCGCCCACACCGCAGCCGCATGGGTAGGTGGGGGCAGGCCCGCGCGGTGGGGTCGCCCACGCTGCCCGACCCGGCCGGGCGGCCAGTGGCGGTGCGCGTGCCCACCGGCAACGACGGAGCGAGAGGTCGCAGGTGCTGTTCGGCGCGCCTGCGCGCGCCGACGCTGCGGGAACGCTATACATAGCGCCCATGACGACCAATCACCAGGTACTTCACATAGCATCCATGACGACCAATCACCAAGTACTTCTCTGGATCTTGCTTGGCATCGGGGGAGGGATGATCTACGGGCAATGGCGGGCAGAACGCATCAAAGCCAGAGCCGCCATGAAGAAAGCCTGGGTCGAGCGCAAGAAAGCCAGAAACAAGCCGACTTGGAGGCCGTTCTGATGCTTCGTCGCAACCTTAGTTCCGGTAACCAGGCTCGACGATTCCATGAAGACCGCGCCATATTTCTTGGAGAATGTGGTGGAGCCCTTCGGCGGCCGGTGGAATCTGCACTGCGATGTACTCGCCCACTGTGTTTAAGAGGAGGAGGATCAGGAGCACGACTAGGAAGACTGTCAGGATCTTCGCAACCGAGTCTACCATCGGATTTCCGTCCCCTGCGCGAGTGGTTCGATTGGATAGTTCCGTGATCCGTTACGGTCGCCCTTGACGCGCCACACCTCGGGGTCTCGTAGGCCCCAACGCACGCCGCCCAGTGCCCCCGCCGCAGGCGTTGATCCGGGATCGTCGGGTGTGACCACAGGGACTAAGGGTACGCCCTGTGTCCAGGCCTCCACGCACGGCGACGACTGATTCACCTGCGCGCCCACCGAATCACTCCCCGGTGGTGATGTGCAGGTCACGGCAGGCCTGATTGACCCGGCTCTTGCCGAACGTGGTGGCCTGCATGGTGATCGTGAGCCTGCCGAGCGGCAAGCACCTGACTACGGCTGTCCCCCAGCTCAGCCTGCACCGTCTGAGCCCGCTCCGGATCCACCGCCTCCTCCTGCCCGCTCACCTGCAGTGATGAGCACCTTACGGCAGGGAGCAGGGGCTGGCGCGCACCGGCCACTGCGGCTGGGGCGGGCTGGCCTCGCCGAGGCGGTGCCTTGGGCCGGTACCCGATGCGCACCCGATACGCGGCGTTCTTGCGTCTGCAATTGCACGTGCATTGACCTGTGCAGGGGCACGTGCTAAGTTCTGAACTACGAATTCGTGCGCGGATCCACCCACAAGAGTGAAAAGCGCACAAGGGAAGGGCCACGACGTGAGTCGACCAATGGCGGAGACGGTCCACATCGGCGGGTCGACACACACGACCGGTCGATGTGGTGTAGCGCAAAACGCGGTGGCTAACCGACGGTCGCCTCGAGGCCCCGGCACCGCGAAGCAGCTACGTAGCCTTGCGCGGATTCTCACGACCTGAGTAATCCAGCGCTGGTTCTCATAATTAGCCGCGACAAAATAGCGGATAGTAGGGTTGCGGACCGATGGAATCGGCAAGCGAAGGACGCGCGGAAATGGACCACGCGAGAACCCGAGCACCATTTGTGACATGGTTCACTTGTGGCCTCCAAAATATAGATCATGCAATTAGCGAGGACGACGTGGCAACCGGCATATCACTGGGCTCCGGTCAATACACGGCTATGTGTGGCGCGACGGTGTCTGTCGCGTCCATGGTCTGCCCACCAGGCCGGCGTTGCCCCAAGTGCGTAGCCGCTGTTTTGTTAATCTTCGAGCGCGACTCACCATCCCAGGACACCGGATTTCTCGGCCAGTTGTTCGGCCGTGGCCGGCACCGCGACAGCTCCCCACATTCCCAGACTGGCGCGTGGTACCGATTATTCGGACGGCGAAACTGACCGCGTCGTGAGCTTACCTCACGCGGTCATCGCGGAAAGGCAGGCGGGGGCCGAAGCGGGGACGCCGGAATCCAGAGGCTTCGACGTAACGCACGGCCCGGTGCCGCTGTGGCGCGTAGGGCGCGAGGACCTCGAGCATGCCTGCATCGTCCAGTGGCCTGCCCACGAGCGCGTAACCGACGACGGAGGGGATGTGATAGTCGCCGACGCTCACCGCATCGGCATCCGCCCAGGCCCGCTGGGCCACCTCGGCGGCCGTCCAAATCCCGATCCCGGGGACCTGACACAGCAGGTCACGGCCGGCTTGTCCAGCCAACGCCACCGCACCCTCCAGCCGGTGCGCCACTGTGGCCGCCGCCAGCAGGGCCCGGCGCCGGAACCGGTCCACCCCAGCGCGGTGCCACTCCCAGTCCGGGATCACGCGCACCGCCGCCGGACCAGGCGGCACCCATAGCTCAACCGGACCCGGCGCCTGTTCTCCGAAGCGCCAGCACAGCTCACGCCAGGAGCGTCGAGCCTCGACGCCAGTGACCTTCTGCTCCAGCACGGCGGGCATCAGCACATCCCAGACTCGGCGGGTGGCGCCCAAACGCAGGCCGGGCATCCGGTGCCGGACCTGCGCGATCAGCGGGTGGTGTGACACGAAGGCGCTGTCGTCATCGTCGGCACCGAGCAGCGCGGGCAGCCCGTCCAGTGCCCAGGCCGCGCCCGATCCCCATCCGGTGGCGTGCACCGTGCCGCTGCGCTCACGCCGCAGCGCCAGGGTGGCAGCGCCGGTTGGGGTGGTGCCCGCGCGCCACACGGTGCCCTCGTCGTCCACCCGCATCGTGGGGTCACCCCGGCCGCGGCGCAGCGGAGCCAGCACCGCACAGAGATCCAACGGGCGCTGCGGGGTCCAGGACCGCGAGCAGGTCTCAGACATCGGCGGAGAAGCGCACGCCATCGTCGGGAAGCACGACTCCCGGCCAGACCCGCAGGCCATTCCGCAGCTCGCAGCGCGCTCCCACCACGGCACCGTCGCCGACCACCGCGTCGTGCAGCACCGCGCCCGCACCCACCTGCGCGCCAACGCCCAGCACGCTACGCTGCACGTGCGCGCTAGGACCGACCTGAGCGCGGTCCATCAGCACCGAGCCGAGCACCCGCGCCCCGCGCTGCACCACCGCACCCGCGCCCACCACCGAACCACCCTCGACTCGCGCGGCTGGGTGCACGATAGCGCCGGGTAACAGCAGCGCCTCCCCCACCGGCCCGGGCAACGCAGGTGAGGGCGCCAGGCCGCGCACCAGGTCGGCGGAGCCTCGCACGAAGGCGGCCGGAGTGCCCAGATCCAGCCAGTAGGAGGCGTCCAGGTGAGCGTGCAGGCGGGCGCCCGCCGCGAGCAACCCGGGGAAGGTCTCGTGCTCCACTGATACCGCGCGCCCCGCGGGAATCACGTCGATCACCTCCCGGCGAAACACGTAGCAACCAGCGTTGATCAGGTCGGTCGGGGGGTCATCGGTCTTCTCCAGGAACCCCAGCACCTGGCCCTCGGCGGTGGTCGGTACGCACCCAAAGGCCCGAGGATCGGGTACCCGCACGAGGTGCAGTGTCACGTCCGCCCCCACGCCCCGGTGGGTTCGCACCACCTCAGCCGGGTCCACACCGGACAGCACATCACCGTTGAACACCAGCACATCGGGCTCACTCAGCGCGGATGCGACGTTGCGGATCCCGCCCCCGGTGCCCAGCGGCTCGTCCTCGACGATGTAGTCCAGCGTCAGGCCCAGGGCGGATCCGTCACCGAAGTGGGTCGCGAACACCTCGGCGCGATACGAGGTGCCCAGCACCACGTGCCGCACTCCGGCGGCGCGGATCCGGCCTAGCAAGTGGGTGAGCAACGGCACGCCAGCGGTGGGCAGCATCGGCTTGGGCGCGGACAGGGTGAGCGGCCGCATCCGGGTGCCCAAGCCCCCGACCAGCACCACGGCCTCGACACCCGGCAGCGGCGGCACCGGCCTGGTCACGCTATCCACGCCGGCCAGCGTGACGCACCAACCGCAACCGGGCGGCCAGCCCGGCGCGCAGCGCCAGCCGCAGCGGGGCATACAGCGGGCCGGGGTGCCGGTCAGCGAGGTAGCGATAGGTGCTGCGGTGGTGCTCGGCGAGCATCTGCTCGGCGACTCGGCTGGTGGCGTGCCCGCCCAGATGAGTGACTTCCGCGCTGGGCACGTAAATGTTGAGCCACCCGGCGCGACCCAGCCGCTCGCCGAGGTCGACGTCCTCGAAGTACATGAAGTAGCGGGAGTCGAACCCGCCGACGGACTCGAAGGCGGCCCGGCGCAGCAGCAGGCACGACCCGGACAGCCACGGGGCGCTGCGCTCCCCCAGCGCCGTGTCGGACTGCCGGTAAGCCGCACTCCACGGGTTGCCCGGCCAGATCGGGCCGAGCACCGCGTGCCCGATGCCGCGGCCCAGCGCGGGCAGCAGCCGCGCCGAGGGGTACACCGTCCCGTCCGGTTGCCGGATCAGCGGCCCCAGCGCCCCGGCTCTGGGCCACCGCTGCGCGGCCGCGAGCAACTCATCCAGGCTGCCAGGGTGCCACTCGATGTCCGGGTTGGCCACCACCACCCAGCCCACCTCAGGTCCCCATTCGACGACCCCCCGATTGGCGGCGCTGCCGTATCCGACGTTCTCCCCCAGGCGCAGCAGCCGCACGCCATCGCGGTGCATCGCGCGCTCGGGGGCTCCGTCGGTGGAGCCGTTGTCAACCAGCAGCACCCGCAGCGGCCGGCTGGTGGCCTTGATGACTGAATCCAGGAACGTCTCGAGCGTGTCACCGGGCGAGTACGTGACCGTGACGACAGCCAGTTCCTGACCATAGTCATGACCAGAGGAAGACACAGCTATCGATTCTGCACCCCGGCAGGCGCGGCGGGCCTAGCGGGACCGCCGGCACACCACCGCGGCGCGGCTGTAGGCCTCGCGGTGCAGCGGCGCGCTCGCCGCCCAGGAGAAATCCTTGGCGCGCCGCTGCGCGGCGGCCGACAGCTCCGCCCGGCGAGCCGGGTCATCGAGAAGCTCGACGAGCCCGGCGGCGATGTCCGCAGCGCCGATGCCGCAGTAGGCCACCACGGCCGCGCCACCGAGGAACCCGGACAGCTCCGCCAGCGGGAGGTAGCCGGCCCGGATCACCCGAACCCGGTGCGGCACGGCCCGCAGTTCGCGCTCCACCTGGCTGTCCCAGCCCGGCTGCCCGGCCAGCACCAGTACAGGCGGATCGGACCGGCCTACGAGGACCTGACTGGCCAGGGCGAACCCTCGGATCAACGCCGGCACGTTCTTGCGCGGCTCGAGCGCGCCGAGAAAAGCCACATAGGGGCTCCCACCCAGGCGCAGGCGGTGCCGGACCGCAGCGATCTCCTCCGGCGAGGGTGGGTGGAAGCGGTCGGCATCCACCCCGTGGTGCGCCACGTGCAGGTTCTTGACCTCAGCCCCGGCGACGCGCCCCAGCTCGCGAGCCGTCGACGCGCTGGGCACCACGCACACATCGGCCCGGCGCAGCGAGGTCTGTGTCCAGGCTCGGAAGAAGCGTGCCTTGACCGGCGAGTGCACCCCCGGGTCGGTGAAAAACGTGGCATCGTGCAACGTGACCACCGTGGCCACCTGGCTGACCAGCGGCATCGTGTAATGCGGACAGTGCAGCACGGTGACCCGGGCCCGCCGGAGCAACCAGGGCAGCGTGGTCTACTCCCAGGTCAGTCGCGCGGTCCGGGCGACGAGCCGCTCCTGGGCAGGCAGCACGTCAGCGTGCGGGGCCAG
The DNA here is from genome assembly GCA_050699715.1 of Pseudonocardiaceae bacterium. Classification (GTDB taxonomy): domain Bacteria; phylum Actinomycetota; class Actinomycetes; order Mycobacteriales; family Pseudonocardiaceae. The sequence continues at coordinate 4,242 of JBOHFR010000014.1, read as the reverse complement.
CGCGGCATAGAGCTCGGCGTCCCGTGGCTGGCACACCACCATGGGCGCGGCACCATCGGCTTCCAGCGCCGCGACCAGGCAGTCCACGTAGCGCCCGACACCACCGCGGTCGGCCGGCACCGCCGTCGCATCGATGAGCACCCGCGGCTCGGTGAACACGGGGGGATCCTGTGACGGCACGGACAGTGACGGCACAGCCGCACCATGCGGCGTCCCGCCGATCAGACAGCTCACCGGCCGGTCTGGCGGGTGGCCGCTAGGGCGAGGCGTGCTCGTTCGTCGAAGTCGCGGGCAAGTGCCAGGGTGTGGAAGGGCTGCAGGCGGGTGCGCAGGTCGGTGATGGCGTGGGTGCAGCGGGATGATGTCACGGTGAGGGTGAGGTCCAGGGCGCGGTGGGCGCGGTGCACGGCGGTGTCGAGGTCGACGTGGCCGGTGGTGAGGGCGGCCCGGGCCAGGGCGGTCTGGCTGAGCGCGCCGCGGCGGGCCCGGTTCTGGTGGCGGGCGTCAGCGGCGGAGTGCCGGGCGAAGCGGATGGATTCCACCGGCCGGGTGATGTCGCCAAAGGCAGTGGCCCACTTCCCGGTGAGGTAGGCGGTGTCGATGAACCGGGCCCATTCGGGCTCCTCGCCCTGCCGGACCTTCTCGAACGCAGCCTCGGACTGGGCGATGGCGTGCGCGGCGTCACGGGACTCGCCGAGGCTGGCGTGGGCCTGGGCTTGCAGCGCGTAGAGGTCCGCGGCGCAGGCCGGGCTGGAGGCGCGGGCAAGGCCGTGGAGGCCGGCGGTCGCCAGCTGCAGCGCCTCCCGGGGATGACCCAGCATCCGGGACTGATTGCTCATCTTGGCCAGCACGTGCGCGCCGAGCATGGGGTCCCCGGAGGCTTGGGCCAGTCGCAGGGACTGCAGCAGGTAGCGCTGGGCAAGAGCTTCGCGGCCGTCATCGGCGGCCATCCAGCCCAGCAGGTAGACGTGCTGGCTGGCGGCGGCGAACAGGCTTGCGCCGGTGGCGGTGTCCGGGTCGGCGTCGCGCACCAGCGGCAGTACCTGCCCCATGACGTACTCGGTCAACGCGCGGCGGGCATGTCCACCGCCGCGCATCACGTCGGCTTCCAGGTAAACATCGAACGCTTCCCGAATCGCCGTGACCTGCTCGTGATCGACCCGTCCCCCGGGGCGGGGTGTGGTGGCGTCCAGGGTGGCGAGCAGCCAGTCGCGGCTGGGGGCGACCGCGGCGGCAGCGACAAACGGGGCATCCTGCAGGAAACCGCGGCGGTGCACGTCGTTCCTCCCGAGGTCGGCGACTACCGCCACAGTAACCCCCAGACTTGAGTGGTAGGCCAGCCCGATGTCCACCTCCGCCTCGGCGCGAAGTCCGATCGCCTCAGGAGGCACGGGGTAGCCGAAGTGCTCGCTGAACAACTCGCACAAAATCGCCGGAACCGGTGGCTGGGGTTGTTGACCAGCAAACCAGGCCCGAACCCGGCTGGCATCGGTGTTCAGGTGCAGACCCCGGGACAGGCCACGGCGATTGACCCGCCGAGCCAGCTCCTTACGCGACCACCCCGTGCGCGCCCAGGCCCGCTCCAGATCACCATTGGCGCCGCGCGGCCCGCCCATCATCAGCTCCCCCCTTGCCTGCTCGCCCTGCCTCGTTGTTTCCTACCGGCACAGGTTCCCGCACCCGCACACCCGGGTTTCGCGCCACCCCGCACTACCCCCGCACCCCCTGCCGCAGCTGCCCCCGGCAGCAGTTGGCTGATCACGCTGACGAGAGATCTCGCTGGCAACCGGCCCCGGCGGCCGCTGTGATCCCGGCGGCCACCGGCAAACCACACCGAGAGCAGGACGACGATGCGGAGGTGCCCCATGGCGGGCAGGCACAGACTCCATACCTGGTGGCGCCACCTCCATACCTGGTGGCGCCACCTCCATACCTGGTGGCGCCGCCGCTGCGGCGAGGGGGCACGCGACCAACCGAGGCCGCGCCTGAGGGGGGTCACTGACGCGGGGACGCTGCTCGGGCACCTGGTGACCGGCGCGGCTGAGGCTGACGGGCACGGTCGCTACGCCGCGGTGTGCGGTGAGCGGGTGCTGCCGGCCGTGGTGAGCGTGCGCGAGCAGCGCGGGTTCTGCCTGCTGTGCGCGGCAGGAGGCGCCCCGTGACGTGGGTGGCCGTGACGGGGCTAGTGGGCCGGCGTGTGTTTCGCCGGTGTCGTGTGGCGTACCGACCAATAGGTGAGCGGGACACGACCCCGCCGCGCCCGAGAAGAGCCGAAAACGAGCGGGCACATCCGCAAGCAGGCTCCGTGGCCCGTGATCGACGAGACCGGAGGGACGGCCGTGACTTCTGATTCTGATAGCCCGGATCTGGTGACCTCTGCGACGTGGAGGTTGTCCACGCAGGATTGGCACTGGCACCTGCCCGCCGGGCAGTGCGATCCGCCCGGTGCGCCGAATGCCGCAACGCGCCCGACACGAGCACGGCTACTGACACAACAGGCCCACCGACAGATAAGGACTCCGATCTACCCCGAATCCCGGCGTACCCCGTGCAGGTGTCGGTCCAGGGCACCCGCACCGACGACAACGCCGCCTGCACCCTGCTGGCGATCCGCGAGCCCGGCGGCACGTGGATGATCCACACCCTGGACAAGGTCGCCGTGCGGCTCACCAACGAGGCGGGCACCCGGCTGGCGACGGCGATCCTGCACCTCGCGGGCCACCCCCCGACGCGCGGAATCAGCGAATAGTGCCCCCGGTCGGCCGCCGGTTGAGCGCTGCCCCCCGTGCTCTGCTCCCGGCGGCCGGCTGGGCCCAACCGGGACACTTGCGTTGGGAGGTGGGTGTCCGTAACCGATAACGGAGCGCCGACCCGGCCGGTGGCAAGGTCGTGCCGCTGCCGCGCTGTGACGAGTGGTTCGGGGTGCGGGGGCGACGGCACCTGTCGTGTGAAGATGTAGAGATCGTCATCCGCGCCCAGCGGGCCGGGTTGGGTGTCGTGGTGGCCCCGGACGCCGTGGTGGCGCGGGCGATCCATCCCGCCGACCGACGCGTGAGGGCGCTGGTGAGTCGGGCGTTCTGGCACGGCGTGTCCATCGCCCGGCCCCACGTAACGCCCGACGCCCCCGCGGTCAGCCGGCACCGCCGTCGCATCGATGAGCACCCGCGGCTCGGTGAACACGGGGGGATCCTATGACGGCACGGACAGTGACGGCACAGCCCACCATGCGGCGTCCCGACTGGAGCGGTCGGGCGTCGTCCCACCGATCAGGTATTTCACCGGCACGGGGGCTGATATGGCAGGTCGGGCAGGTATTGGTGCCACTCGCTGGTGGTGATAGCGGGAGTGGTGCGGCAGATCCGCTCGGCAGCACCGTCGACAGTGGTTTCCCACAGCCGGGCGGTGGTGTCGGCGCTGGCGGTGGCCAGGGTATGCCCATCGGGGCTGAAGGCCACCGAGAACACGGCTTTGGTGTGGCCGACGAGGGTGCCCAGCCACGTGGGGCTGTGGCGGTCACTGATATCCCACAACCGCACGGTGTTGTCGTAGCTGGCGGTGGCCAGGATGTGCCTGCCGGGACTCAAAGCCACCGAGTAGATGGTGCCGGTGTGGCCGGTGAGGGTGCTCAGCAGGCTGAGACGACGGGGGTCAGTGACATCCCACAGCCGCGCGGTGCCATCGGCACTAGAGGTGACCAGAGTGCGCCCATCAGGACTGAAAACCACCGACCAGACGGTGTCGGTGTGGTAGGGAAGGATCGCTAACGAGTCGGGGTGGTAGGGGTCGCTGATATCCCACAACCGCGCGGTGTTGTCATCACTGCCGGTGGCCACGAGGTGCCCGTCCGGACTGAAGGTTACCGCTTTGACCTCTTTGGTGTGGCCAGTGAGCGTCGCTAGCGAGCGGGGATGGTAACGATCACTGACATCCCACAACCGCGCGGTGCTGTCATCACTCGCGGTGGCCACAGTGTGCCCGTCAGGGCTGAAAGCCACCCCTTTGACGTTCTTGGTGTGGCCGGTGAGCGGCGCTAGCAGGCTAGGGCTGTGGGCGTCGCTAACATCCCACAACCGCGCGGTGGTGTCGTCGCTGGCGGTGGCCAGGGTGCGCCCGTCGCAGGGCCCCGGCAAAGTCGCGGGAACACCTGTGAACTGCGGCTATGCCCGGCAGCAAGGCGTGCAAGCTGGTGAGGGCGTGCCTGTTGATCTCTTTTTTTGTGATCAACTCTACTGTTGCCGAGTT
>JBOHFR010000013.1:18147-88260 GCA_050699715.1 Pseudonocardiaceae bacterium | reverse complement strand
GAGATGCAGGCTAACGGCCTCGTCCCTGTATTCCTGGGTGAAACTTCGGCGTGTCGCCACGCGATCTCCTCCGCTGGCACTCAGCGGCAGTCACGACCGGGTGTCTACAAGATCGGGTACGGTCCATACCCGATATGTCGCCCACTACTGGCCTCAATGAGTTGTGGCGGTTCGACCACTGGCCACCCACGCGCCAGGCGCGACACGATGCCAGCCGTAATCGGCGGCTCGAACATAGCCACTTGGTGTCGGTCACTTCCACTCGTGTCAGTTGTTGTCCACAGAGCTTGATGATCATTTTTCCTGAGGGTAGGTTTCGTTTGCGGATCCCGGCTGCACGGAGCTTATCGGCGATGGGCAGCCAGACGAACGACCGGGGTTGAGCCTCGCGACGTACTCCTACCCAGGCTACCGATGATGCCAGGCTGCGTGCCTGGTCGATACGGAAGAAATGCTCAAAACGCCCGTTTCTGGTACTCAGGAGCGTGGCCGCGGCTGCGGTCGGTGACTGGGTGCCCCCGAACGGGCACCGACGGTCAGGAGTAGCGTGCGGCCGCCCGGTCCGTTCGTTGTCCCAGACGCGCATGGCCGTGCTGCGGACAGTGTTGCCCGGACCTGTTGCAGGACTCGCCTGAGGAGAGGTTGCTGTTGAACTCGTTTGCGAAGGTCACTACAGGAGCGCTAGTCGTTGTCCCCGGCCCCGAACAGACCATCACCTTCGTTCGCCAGGAACGCGGCCCGTATGCGGGTGCGTGGTTGTTGCCGGGCGGCAAGTTGGAGTTCGGGGAGTCCCTGGAGGACACTGCGCGGCGAGAGGCGCTGGAGGAAACCGGATGCGTCGTGGGTTCGATGTCGGGCGTTGGATTGTATGAAATGCGCGGCCAGTGGGCGCAGGGTCCCTACCATTTCATGATGTACGTGTTCCTGGCCAATCAACTCGCACTGGTACCAGACGGTTTCGCCGGCCACCATGTGACTGCGGTCCAGCAGATGCGTCCAAGCCAAGTTCGCCCGCATCCGACGGACATGCTGATCCTCAACGATGCCGGGGTCGCCGATTACCCGCAGGCGGACATTGATGCCGAGTTAGCCCGTGACGGGATCGTCATGACCCGTTATCTCACCCGCACCCTGGCCGCTGATTTCGGGGCGCTGGTCGACGGGTAGTAGGTGATAGGTGACAAGAGCCTCAGGTCACTGCGACGGCTCGGGTTGCCAGGCCGCCCCTGCGCCCAGGATTCCGTCCTCGAGGACCGTGCAGCGGAGTGACCGGTGCTGCCCGTGGCGATTGAGAATGGCCTTGATGATTCTGGTCGCGAGCTGTTCGCAGCTCTGCGATCCGAAGTGCAATGGACCGGATTCTGCCGTGGGTTGCGGTGTGACGGCGAAACTGGGGATCATCGTGTCTAGCCAGCGGGCACAGGCATTGATCTCGATCTCTCGGTCGTCGTGGAAGACCTCGATGTCGGCTTCGACGACGAACAGGTGCCGGTGGGGAGACCGGAGGTACTCCTCGGGTTCCGGTGCGTCCGGCCAGTGGTGAAGACCTTCGAACTGGGTTTTGACGCGGATGAAGCTACTCAGCGGCATGGCGAGGCTTCCTGGTCGATGAGGTGAGTTCAGCGGGAATGGTGTGGGAACCCGGTGGGAGGGCTGGCAGTCCAGCGGCATCCCGGAGCACACCCACATAGTCGAACGCGGTGGCTAGGCTGGTGTCGGTGAGAGTCCTGGCCACGAGATCAGGTTTAGTGGTGGCGTTACGCTCGGCGCGACCGGCGCGGGCATCCACACCAATGTGGCTGGCGGCGTACCAGAAGGCGAATGAGGAGTCGTTACTGCGCACGCCGCCGTGCTCGGCGTGATCGTGGCCGAGGCGGCGGTGTTCGCGTAGCTCCCACGGCAGGGAACGATCTCCACCGAGCAGGTGGAACGGTTTGAGTGCGTTGTGGTCGAGCAGTTGCGCTACGCACGCGATCCGGGCCTCGGCTACTGGCGTACCGAAGCAGTGGGGCACTGACAGCTTACTCAGCCCGATCATGTCGATGTCCGGCATGACGACGAGCTGGTGGTAGCAATCCAGCCACTCGGTTTGGGTGCGGCCTTGCGGAACGCCCATGAATCGCAATCCAGCCGCTGGCCCTACGCGGTCCTGGTGTCTGGCGACGTCGAGAAACTGGCGGGTTGCGGCGAGCGTGGCGGGCCCGTCGAACAGGACGTCCTGGCACACTACGACTTGGGCGCCGATCTGTTGTGCGGCATGGAGCACGGGCTCGGCGGTCATACCGCTACCGGTGGATTCCTGGAGTTCGTAGGCGCTGTTGTCCAGCATCACGGCGATGCCCGCCTGGGTGCGAGCGCAGTAGAACGCCGCGTAAGTGGGCTGGTGGAGGACCAGGTGGGTCAGGGCCATGTCGATGGTGCCTGCGGCCGACAACTGCTCCAGGTGAGGCGTGCTGGCGATGATGGCGACATCAATCATGTGTTGCGCCTTGTGCGCGACGCGGACACTTGGACACGGCGTGCGGGGATTGGGGCAACCCGGGGGCCGCTGGTGGCGAAGTGGCAGTGTGGTTGCAGGAAGCAGGCTGTACACGTCGGGCTTGCCTTTAAACAGGTGTCGCGGCCGACGAGCAGGAACAGGAAGTGGGCAGGGGCGAGGTCAGAGCCGTAGGCCAGCAGATTGTTGATGAGCGCTTCGCGGGTGGTCTTGTTGTTCGTGCCAGTGTGCTGGGCCAAGCCGAGGCGGTCGACGACGCGGAACAGGTGCGTGTCCACCGGTAGGGTGGTTGTGGACAGGGCTGAATACACTAGCACGCATGCGGCGGTCTTGTGCCCGACCCCGGGCAAGGACTCCAGGTAGGCTTGAGCTTCAGCACCGGGAGCATCCACAATGCGGGTGTGGAAGGTATCCTCTCCCTCCGCCATCACGCGCGCGACGGTCTCGGCCAGTCGGGATGCCTTATAGGGACCAGCGGGGCGAATGACCCCACGCAAGTCGTCCAGCGACAGCGCGGCAAGAGAGTGAGCGGTGACTCCACCGCATCGTTCGTCGAGTGTCGGGTAAACCCTTCGGACGATCTCGCCGGTCCGATTTTGCGACAGGATAGTCAGCACGAGCGCTTCGAACGGGTCGGAGTGCATGATGATCACACCCTGGTAGCGGTCGTAGAGACTGCGCAACGTCGGGTTGGCGTCCAGTACAAGGCTGTGTATCATGCGAAAAAATGTGCGTTCCAGCAGCGCCTCCAGCCGAGCCGCAAGAGCAGGATCCGGGGGAATATAGGAGAAATGCAGCGCGCTCTTGCCTTCAGTGACCTCGACAGTGACGGCGTGACTATCGAGGTAGTACACGCGGCGGAACCGACCGTTCGGCAGCGGCTCCCAGGCCAGGGAGGGGATCTGGATATCCATCGTGCCCGCCAGGTTGGGCTGGACATCGAACGGCAGGACGAACGCCGGTCGCACAGTCTTCTCCTCAGTGTGGGTGGTCGACGAAATCGGATGGTCTGCACTCGCACGCACCTCCCTCGGGGCAGGCACGGGAGTCATTCGCCGATCCTTTCCAGGAGGTCGGGGCGGAGAGCGCAGATGGCGGCCAGCGCTGTGCCCAAGACCGCGTGCGGCGGTTTGCTGGCGTCGATGCGGATCACGTGGGCGGCTTCAGTGTCGGTGACTAGGGCCAGGCACGCGTCGTAAGCAGCGGGCAGGCGGACAGCGAAATCCCGTTCCTCCCAATAGCCGTCCGGTCCGCCGCGTTTTCGGGTTGCGGCGAGCGCGGGGGTGATGTCGAGGTAGAGATAGGCGTCGGGCTTGGCGACATCTCGATTTAGCTGTTGATAGTAGGCGGGGTCGATGCCGTCGGCGGCGTGGTAGGTCAGTCCCGACAGGTAGTAGCGATCAGCCAGGACGACCTGGTACCGCTGCCGGGCGGTGGCCAGATAATCCTGCTGCTGGTAGCGGTCAGCACTCGACAGCAACGCCATTGTCATTGCCGGCCACCTACCGGTCGTGCTCATGCGCCGGAAGAACTCGCCGACCGGGCCGCGGCTGGGTTCCTTGTGTTCGGCCACCGTCAGGCCCTTGTGGCGCAGCGCGGAAGCCAGCGCTGCGGTTAACGTGGTCTTGCCGCTGGCGTCGATCCCTTCTATGGCAATGAATACCGGCTCATCCATGTCGGCAGGCTGTCTCGGTCATGGCCGCGATTACAGCGGCACGCCTCTGCATTTCGCACGGGGTCGCCGCGAAGAGCCGGTTAGGGCCGATTCCCTCCACGGCCAGGGACGCCGCCGTACCGGTGACCATGGCTTGAGCTAGGCCGGCTCCAGCCAGATGCGCGGCCATTAGCGCACCAGCGAAGGTTTCGTCTGCGCCGGTCGGGTCCACCACCGATGTTGGGTAGGACGCCACCAGCAGTGCCCCAGCGATGGTCATGAGATACTCCCCGCCCGCGCCATCGGTGACACACATGGCGCTGGCGTGGTCCCGAGCCCGGATCACCGCGCCGATCGCGTCCAGTGCGCCATGCAGGCTGGCCTGTTCGGTGAGCAACCGCGCCTCCTCAGCATTGCACACTAGCACGTCCACCAGTTCCCATAGTGCGCGAACGGGGCAGGGCTCGGCTCTAATTCGGTTGCGGAAAGTGCTGGCTGACAGCTTTGCGCCTGCAGCACGCGGGTCTACCCGCAGTGCTCTGGCCAGTGCCAACTGCGCGGCCGGCGACCCGGTGGGGCATAGGTGGAATACACGCGCGGCGCTATAGACGTCGGAGATAAGGCGGTGGTCCAGCCGATCTCGGCGCCGTCTACGGCATACTCCGCCTGCCAGGACGTATCGTATGGTGAATGTGGGGTCCGTAGACGATCGGATGAGATGCTGCCGATCACCACGAGTTCCGGTGCGCCCGTCGCAGCACCTGCTAGCGGGAGGGCCCGGCGGTCGGCAGCAGCGGTTGGAGGCACTGTTACGGTAGCGGTGTCCCGACTTACGGCGGTATCACCTCCCACGTTCGTCTCCCCACAGCAGGATATGCAGCCGCCCTGTCAGGTTCCAGCCACGGGCGAGCACTGGATCAGCCAGTGTGCGTAAGCCTGCAACGACCTCGTCATGGGTGGTGGCTGCGGGCATCACCCACACTGGCGAGAGCTGAAAATTCTGCTCCAAGTCGGCGATCTCGTTAAGGTCAGCGACGCTGCAGGCGACGAACTTGAACACGGCCTTGCCGCATGCGGAGAATGTGTGCAATGCCTCCGGCGCGATCCGCTGCGCGCGAGGCATACCAGAGCCAAATGTCGCCAGCTTAGGAGATACATTGAACTGCGCCACGGCGGCGACGAGCTCGGGTACTGGCGTCTTAGTTCCGTTAGTCTCGATCTCCACCCGCCGGCCGCTTTCGGCCAAGGCGCCGACCAACGGCACCAACCGATGCTGTTGGAGCAGAGGCTCCCCACCGGTGATGACAACCAGTTCTGCCGACCCATGCTCGTAAACCCACCGCAGCAGCTCGTCAACGTGTACCCATCGGCTTCCCGTGCGCGGGTCGTGTCGTGACCAGTCCCAGCTCTCTGGAGTGTCGCAGCCAGGGCAGGACAAATTGCAGCGCGACAACCGGATGAACAACGCCAGCTGGCCTGTGGAAGGCCCTTCCCCTTGCAACGTCGGGCCGAATGTCCCAAACGGTTCGACGATCTGCAGCCGCTGCCCTGTGTACAATGTGGTCGTCATCAGGAGGGCCTTTCGTACTCTGCCCAGCTGGTGGCTGTTTCGGAGATCCGCACCGAGGCAAGCCGTCCAGGCAACTGAGGTTGCAGGTGCTCCATGAACCACTCCGCCAGATGCCACGCGAGCAGCTCGCTCGTTGGTACGATGTCGAGAACCTGGTTGAGATCCTTGTGGTCCAGGAATTCATTCACGTAGCGTCCGAACGGGGCCAGGTCGCCGAAGTCAGTGACGAATCCGGGCTTCACCAAATCCTCCAGTTCCAAGATCACGGTAACAGTGTAGCTGTGGCCGTGCGGTCCGGCGCACTTATGGCCCTCCGGCAGGCCGGGTATGTGATGTGCGGACTCGAAGGTGAAACTCTTGGCGATCCTGAACATCACACTGCTCCTCTCGTGGCGCTCGACGGCCGCGCTGGCTGTGGCTATCAGGCGGTTCAAGTTGCCCTCGACTAGCCTCCTCAGGATATGAGAGAACTTCGGAGACGCAGACAAGAAATTCGTCCAGGCGTCGGCAGCGCTTCACCTCGGAGCCTACTTTTGATCACTCACGGTATGGCGGGCTCCGCACCGGGGTTGATCTTGGTGATCTTCATCCTTATTTCTGATCTTGGTTTGGGGTGGGAGGCGGGGCTGGGTCCCCGGCTGTGGTCGAGCAACTATGACTACGGAGCCGGGAGCATCGTGGGTAGTTGAGAGTGCGGCGGCGGGTGGTAGTCGCACCTGCGGGTGCTGGTGGATGAGGCGGGTCCGAGCCCGCTGTTTCGCGCAGACCGACCTTGCCAGCGCCCACCTGCTCGGCAACGACCGGGAGCAGGCCGCCGCGGTGGGCCGGGACGCGCTGCGCACGGCGGTGCAGGTCAGCTCCGCCCGTACCCTCGACCGGCTGCGCACCCTGCAACGCCAGGCCCAGCCACTGCGCGCCAGCTCGCCACACCTGCGCGAGCTGGACGAGAGGATCACCGACTTCCTCACCCGCAGTGCCCGACCAGACAACACCTAGCTGCCGGGCGATTCCAGACGCGGGAAGACGGGGCTGGGCTGGGCGACTTGCGGGCCGCCGTTGCCGCATTGCTCGGTGATGCGGTCAGCGGCTGTGGGCAGAAACGGCTGGAGGTGCTCAGCGATGTCGCGACACGTGGCGACGAGCTCGGCGAGCACGGTGTCCAGTGCGGTGGGTTCCGCGTTGTTTTTGCGTTCCGCTTTGGCTAGGTCCCAGGGGCGAGCTGCTTCGACGTAGCGGTTTCCCTCGTCGCCGATGCGGGTCACGGCTTCGACGGCTCGGCGGAAGTCGAAATCGGCCAGTGACTGGTCGATCCTGGCTGCGGCGTCAGATCGGGCGAGGCGAAGCGAGTCCGCCGCTGGGTTGTCGAGGGCAATGGCGGGGATGACGCCGTCGCGGTAGCGGTTGACCATCGACACGGTGCGGTTGACGAGATTGCCGAGGTTGTTCGCGAGGTCCTCATTGGAACGGGCGATGAGCCGTTCGGCGGTGTAATCGGTGTCTCCGGCGCGGGCCACATCGCGCAGCATCCACCACCGCAGCGCCTCGGTGCCGTATTGCGTAGCGATCTCAGCGGGGTCCTCGGCGTTGCCGGCGGATTTGCTGATCTTCTGCCCACCGGCGGTGAGGTACTCGTGAACGAAGATCGTGTCGGGCAATCGGAGGCCAGCGGAGAGCAGCATCGCCGGCCAATACACAGCATGGAAGCGAATGATTCCCTTGCCGATGACGTGCACGCGAGTGTCGCTCTCCTGCCACCAGTGACGGAAGCTCGCTTCATCAGTGCCGTAGCCGGGAGCGGTGATGTAGTTGCCGAGCGCGTCGAACCAGACGTAGATGACCTGGTCTGGGTCACCCGGCACCGGAACACCCCAGCCGCGGGCGCGAGCCATGCTCCGAGACGCGCTGAAGTCCTCCAGGCCGGTCTCGATGAATGACAGCACCTCACGTTTGCGGGATGCCGGCTCGATTCGCAGGGTGTCGCTGGAGATCAGGTCGTGGAGCTGTTCCTGGTAGCGGCTGAGCCGGAAGAACCAGTTGTTCTCCTCGACCAGCTCGGGCACCGTGCCGTGCTCGGGGCACCGCCCACCTATCAGCTCGTCCTCAGCGTAGAAAGTTTCGCAGCCGACGCAGTACAAGCCGCTGTAGCTCTTACGATAGAAATCCCCCTTCTCGGCGCAAGCGTTCCACAGCTTGTGCACACCCGGGGTGTGTCGCGGGTCAGAACTGGTCTTGATGAAATCGTCGAAAGACAGGTTCAAGCTCTCGTGCAGGGCGAGAAAACGGCCAGCGACCCGCCCCACGTACTCCTGCGGAGTAATGCCCTCCGCTTCAGCGCCTTGCACGTTCTTCAAGGCGTTGTCGTCGGTGCCGGTCTGGAACCGCACCTCGTCGCCACGCTGACGGCGGTGCCGAGCCAGCACGTCCGTCTCGACCAGCTCCAGGGCATACCCCACATGCGGTCTCCCGTTCACGTAAGGGATTGCCGTCGTCACGAAATAACGACCCACTCCTCAACCTTTCCGGCCCGGCTGGCGTTACCCCGTCAGAGAGGCACCCAGAGGCCTCTCCTAATAGTCCGATCAGGACATGCGGCGGCCGTGGGAACTCGCCATTCGGCGACCCACGACGGTCTCCCACCGGTACGTCCCGTACATGAGAGTGGATATTACACCTTGGCGTGCCGTCGCGGAACCACTACCCTCAGCGACAGGCCTGCCGGCGGAGCCTCACGATGACGACGATTGAGCAGCTTGCTGCGGAGCTGGATGCGGCGGATGCGGTGCCGGTGGCGTGGCGGGCGGCATTTCTGGGCGTGGCCCGCCATCACTTCCTGCCACTACAGGTGTGGGTGGATGACGATGCGGGCAGGCCGCAGCCGATCAGCCGTGACGACGGTTCCGACCAGTGGCGCCAGGCGGCTTACCGCAATGTGCCGATCCTGATCCAGTTCGATGACGGCAAGACCAGGTGGCCGGACACTGGTGGCGAGCTGTGCACCAGCTCGGCCAGTAAGCCAGAACTGGTGCTGGGCATGCTGGCTGCCCTCGATGTGCACGACGGTCACACGGTGCTGGAGATCGGAACCGGGACCGGTTACAACGCCGCGCTGCTGGCCGCCCGCCTCGGAACACTCAACGTGACCACGGTGGAGATCGATCCCGTGTTGGCCGACCGCGCGCGAGCAGCGCTGCACGCCACGGACCTCCCGGTGCGGGTGGTGACCGGTGACGGTGTCCACGGTCATCCGGAAGGGGCGCCCTATGACCGCGTGATCGCCACCGCCGCCGTCCGGGTCGGTGAGTTTCCTTACTCGTGGGTCGCCCAGACCAGGCCAGGCGGGGTGATCGTGAGCCCGATGCGGACCGACTTCGGTGGCACCGTGCCCCTGGTGCGCCTCACCGTGGACGGGCACGGCACCGCGATCGGCAGCCCCTGCGGCCGGGTCGGTTTCATGGCGGTGCGCAGCCAGCGCACCCCCGAGTGGATTCTCGATCACCTTGACCCCGAGGATCCCGCCGCCGAGGTCTCCACCACCACTCTGAAGCCCTGGCGCGTCGCCGAGACCCACGACGTCCGATGGGCCATCGGCACGCGGGTGCGCCACTGCGTCTGGGAACACCAGCCACCCATTGATGACCGGAGACACCATCTACTGTGGTTGCTCGACCCGGTGGGCGGATCATGGGCCGTGGCCCGCTACGACGGCTCAGCTGGCCCCCGCCTGATCCGCCAGTACGGCCTCCGCCGCCTGTGGGACGAGGTTGAGGCGGCGTATCGCTGCTGGGCGGCGGAGGGGAAACCACCCCTGGACCGGTCGCAGATCACCGTCACCCCGAGCACCCCAGACGCACCAACCTGACGATGCCGTCATAGGTGTGTCGCGGCGGCCCGGCACCAGGTGCATGACGCACTGTGACAGTTGTGGTCACAGCGACGGCAGGCAGCGGCTCGCGCCGGTTGTCGACCGGGTCACCCCCACGTGCCACTCCTTTAGGGTTGACCGCCATGACGGTGGATGCGGGGGAGCTGGCGGCTGAGCGGGTGCGGCTGAAGGCCTTGCGGCGCGGTCTCGGGGAGCATCTGGCCGCCTATCGCGCCGCGGCCGGGGTGTCGCAACCCGAGTTGGCTCGGGCACTCGGGCGGACCCGGACCACGGTCTCGAAGGTCGAGCATGGGACCCGGGGGATGCCCGAGGCGCAGTGGAAGCTCACCGACGAAGTGTGCCGGGCCGACGGTGCCCTGATCGCTGAGCACAACGCGCTGGCCCAAGCCGAACAGGACTACCGTGAACGTAGCCGCGCCCACCAGCGCCAGGCGCGGCAAGCGGCGGCACAAACCGGCCTGGACGCCCTCAGAGCCGCACCCGCGTGCAGCGAGTGGGACCGCGACCAGAGCGGCGGACCGGACACGTGGCCGGGGATACCAGGCGCGGACCGGGAGCTGGCCGAGGAACTGATGCGGGAGCTGATCGCGATCTCGGAGCGGCGCCTGGGCCGCCGCGACGCGCTGCGCGTCACCCGGTGGGCGCTGGCGGCCTTGAGCCTGTCTGGCCTGGACGCCGACGAGTACACCCGGACCGCGCAAGCCCTCGAGGATCCCCGCCGGGTGGACGCCCGCGTCGTGACCAACCTGGCTACCACGCTGGCCCATTGCAAACGCCAAGAAGACACCCTCGGACCGTGTGAGGTGCTCGACACCGTCCTCGCGCAGCACCAGGTCGTGCGCCATCTGCTCACGGGCGGCTGCCCGGACGGGCTGCGCAAGCCGCTGAACACCCTGGACAGCAATATGGCAACCACCATCGGTGGCTACCTCTTCGACATGGGTCACCTTGACGCTGCGAGACGTTACTACGAGCGTGCCCGCCGAGCCGGTCACGAGGCCCGCAACCCGGCGTGCGCCGCCTACGCGGCTTGCTCGGCAAGCTATGCGGCATTTCTGCGCGGCGACACATGCGCCGCTCTGGACACCGCCGCCGCCGCGCGCAGCCTGGCGGCACGCACCGATGACACCCGGATCAAGGCTCGCGCCGAACTGGAAGCTGCCGGCGCCTACGCGCTGGACGGCCAACACGGACCATGTATGGCCGCATGTGCACGAGCTCAGGAATTCCTCGCCACCGCGACTGCGGGTTCACCCGAGTCACTGGCGTATTGGCTGCACGAGGGCACGCTAGACGGTGATCGCAGCACATTTCTCATCTTGCTCGGCAAACCACGACAAGCCATCGAGGCCGCAACCAGCGCCTTAGCACGGTACGATAACACCCCCTATGTGCACTCCTACGCACACTGTGAGGTGCGACTGGGCAAAGCGCTCGTGCTCTCTCAGGAAATCACCGAGGCCGCCCGTGTCCTCGGTGACGCGGCCAGCCTCGCGAGCCTCTCCCCACGACTCACAGCGGAACTCCATGCAGTCCGAGCACTGATGCAACCCTGGGAAAACACCCACGCTGTCACAACACTCGATGCCCAGCTAGAAGAATATGGACTCAGGCCAACCGCCCGGGAGTTCCGCTCCGAACAGCTGAATGGCCGCAACTTTTGATACTGGTTATCACCCCTTGGTTCGCCGCCACATCGCACCATGCCTGCCACATCACATCACTGCGGGTGAGCTTGTCGTAGAGGGCATAGATAACGACGCTTGGGGTCCTGCTTGGCGCAGCGGTACAGCACACGCTGCAAGGCGTGAAGCGCAGTGAGTCCATCTGCTCGTCTGATGGCCCTAGCCCTCACACCGGCACTTTCGGCCGGCGAACCAGCCAACTCGGGGTACCGGGTCCAGGTGCCGAAAAATCAACGGATATGGGCTGGTGATTGAGGCGTGAAAGGTTGACCCCAGGCTGTGGAACGGGCATCGTCAGGTTGGTGCGTCTGGGGTGCTCGGGCGCTCCGAGACCGGGTGGCCCATCATGGGTCGGTGGACGCCACACCGCCGTCGTATCGGGGTCACCGCTTCCCTGTGGAGATCATCGGGCACTGTGTGTGGCTGTACCACCGATTCCCGCTGAGCCTGCGTGACGTGCAGGAGATGATGCTGCAGCGCGGTGTCACCGTCACCCACGAGACCATCCACCAGTGGTCCCGAAAATTTGGCCAGCGCTACGCCAACGGACTGCGCCGCCGCCGGGCCCGTCCCAGCGACAAATGGCACCTTGACGAAGTGTTCATCAAGATTAACGGCAAGGCTCACTACCTGTGGCGCGCGGTCGACCAACACGGGAATGTGCTCGATATCCTGGTCACCTCCCGACGTGACGCCAAGGGCGCGACCAGGTTCTTCCGCAAGTTGTTCAAGAAACTGCGGTACACGTCGAGGGTGCTGGTGACCGACAAGCTGCGCAGCTACGGGGTAGCGCACCGGCGGCTGATGCCCTCGGTGGAGCACCGATCCTCGAAGTATGTGAACAACCGGGCGGAGAACTCCCACCAACCCACGAGGCAGCGCGAGCGGGCCATGAAGAAGTTCAGCTCACCGGGCGGCGCCCAGAGGTTCCTGTCCGCGTTCAGCGGGATATCACCGCACTTCCGGCCCGGCCGCCACCGACTCACCGCCCAACAGTACCGACGCGAGATGAACACTCGATTCACCACCTGGAACGAAGTCGTCGCCCTGCGCCCAGCCGCCTAACCCAGGGACACCGCAACGACCACCCTCGGCTCCCACACGCGACACCACGCTGGACACTCGTCAACCTGACGATGCCAGACGATCGCCCTGCGACCCGACCTCGTGCGCGTCCTCACCACCACGGACGGCGCCTGATGCCTGTACCGACACCTCAGATCACGGTGCCCTCGCGGCTCTCGGCTCGGACCCTGGCCTGGCTGGCCGACCGACCCCACACCAGCACGATGATCCGCTCGATCTGGAACGAGCTCGCCGAGCTGGAGCGGGCCGGAAACCATCCCGACGTCCGTGCCACCTTGCGGTTCATCCTGTTCGAATACCAGATCCTCACTCGCACTGGCCGATGTCACGGCTGCCGGCGCGGCCGACGGCGCGGCACCTGGCGATGGCTCTGGCGCCGCTCATTTCCCTGCGAGGTCTGGTTCACCGTCCGCATCGGGCTCCAGGGACTGTTCGCCCGGCCACCCGTGGGGCCGGGCGAGCCGGAGACTGGACGACACGTGGTGAGGACCTCGCTGTGAGCGGCCCGGCCCTGGTCCTGGGCATGGTCGACACGAGCACCGGACACCGACATCTCGTTGCGGTCGAGGTTGTTCCCCTGTATCGGCGCTCCGGGCGGTACCCGGCGTTGTAGCCGCGCCCTCACGAGCCGATCGGTTTCCTTGGCGGACGGTGGGTCGCTCAGGGTGTAGAGCCTGCGCATGTACTGCTCGGCCTGGAGCAGCCCCGGAATGATCTCGAGGTCCAGCGGGCGGGCACCGCACCCGCGAGGTCGCCCATGCGGAGGACACACACCGGGACCACGCTGGACAACTCGACCACCCATCAGCTGCCCCTGGTAAATGCTCACGTTGCCGACTCATACGGGTCGAACCCACAGGAGACGCAGGCCCGGTGCCGCGGCTCGGATCGTCTCGCCCGTGGGCGTCGGCCGCCAGCGTTGAGCCGTTACCCGTGTCTCAGGTGCCGACAACAGTAGGTTGTCGTACATACTTGTCAAAATCGCGGCTGTGTTGGCCGCCTAGACACCGCGAAGGGGTGCGCTGTGCTGATCCGGTTCGAGGTGTCGAACTTTCGTTCGATACGCGACTCTGTCGAGTTGTCGATGGTCGCGGTTGACCGCGACCGGGCCGAGGCGCGCCCGATACCCAATCTGGGTGAGAGCCTGCTACCACTGGCAGCCATCTACGGTCCTAACGCCTCTGGCAAGACGAATGTCGTCGCTGCGCTGACCTGGCTGCACGCAGCCGTCCGAGACTCGCTGCGCTTCTGGGACGACGAGATCCCGATTGAGCCGTTCGCGTTCGCCGACGGTCGGGGCAGGCCGTCGGCGTTCACCATCGAGTCCGTCATCTCTGGTGTGCGGTACGAGTACGTTGTCGTGCTGGATCTGCAGGCGGTTCACTACGAGGGTTTGTTTCACTATCCGGAGAAGAAGCGGCGCCGGATCTTCGAACGCGAAGGCACCGAGTTCAAGCTCCAACGTGGTCTCGGCAACCTCTCCGGTACTCGCGGCCAGCTGACGCCGCGAACACTGGGACTGTCCATCGCCCGACGGTTCGGTGAGCCTCTTGTCTCGGATTTCGCTCGTGACCTGCTCGCCGCTCAGACGCGCGGACTGCGGCTACCGAGCCGACGTCTCGGTTTTTCCCGCCAGGGATTTCTGACTCGTCGTTTGTTCGAGGCCCCCTCCGATCATGACCAGTCGACGTTGACGGGTATGGAGGGCCAGGCCAGGTTCACCCAGGCGGATCGGACTCGAGCGCTGGCCTTGCTGCGGATGGCCGATCTCGGGATCGACGACGTCATGTTCGACGAGCAAGAGGTCATTTACTCGGCTGGCCCTGATTCCACGCAGACGCGGATGCAACGCAGGATGCGTCTTCTGCACCGAACCGGCGATGAGCGGGTACCGCTTGACTTCGACGCCGAGTCGGAGGGAACACGCACGTGGTATCAGCTCATTGGCCCCGTTCTGGCCACGCTCAAGGCTGGTTCACTGCTTCTGTTCGACGAGTTGGACGCCAGCCTGCATCCTACCTTGTCCATGCAGTTGATACGCCTGTTTCACGATCCGGCAACAAACCCTCTGGGCGCACAGTTGATCTTCACCTCGCATGACACGAGCCTGCTCAACCATCTCAACCGCGACGAGGTTTGGTTGACCGAGAAGACAGAAGATGGCGCGACCCGACTCGGAGCGCTGGCTGAGTTCGCTGGAGAACGTGTGCGGAAGTCCCAGAACCTGGAAAAAGCTTACCTGCATGGCCGGTTCGGGGCGTTGCCGGACGTGGACCGAACCGACATGCTTCGCGCTCTCGGCCTGATCGGCTGACGGGATGACGCCGAGAAGAACGACAGCGAAAAACCTCAAACGGAAGACCGCCAACAGGCCGGAACGTAAGACCGTTGTCATCTTCTGTGAAGGTAAAGCCTCCGAACCCGACTACATCAACGGTCTCAAGCGGCTCCCGAACGTCCACAGCAACACCTCCATCAGCATCGAGGTCGACCCACATCAGGGAGTGCCGATGACCTTGGTGAGACTGGCGATCGATCGGGCAGTCGACGACGAGGTCGACGAGTGCTGGTGCGTGTTCGATGTCGAGTCGCCCAAGGAGCACCCCAATTTGAAGCAGGCCATCCAGCTGGCTCGTGACAAAAACATCCGGCTCGCCATATCGAATCCATGCTTTGAGCTTTGGCTGATCTTGCATTTCGAAGACCGGACCGCCTTCCTCGACACCGACGAGGCTGAGAGGAGAAGCCGTGAACTCGACGGGCGTTCCGGTAAAAATATCAACGCCGATCAATACATGCCGCACCGTCATGCGGCAGCGCAACGTGCATCGTCGTTGTCCTGTCGTCATAAACGGAACCAGACCATGTTTCCGCGCGACAACCCCTCATCGGCGATGAGCGATCTGCTCACGGCGATTTCGGCGATGGAGCCTTGAGTAAGCACGGACTTGACCCAGCGCAACGTTACCAAACGTCACCAAACCAGCTTCGCCACGCCCCGCTCACCGGTGCAGCAGGGCCAGCGCGGCGTCGTGCAATAAACCGTTGGAGGACAGTGCGGTGCCGCCGTCATATCGAGCGAGCCCGTCGAGGTCGGTGAACCGGCCGCCGGCCTGCTCCACCAGCACCTGCGCGGCGGCCACGTCCCAGGGGCTGACGAGTGGCTCGGCGGCTAGGTCGATCGCCCCTTCGGCGACCAGGCAGTGCTGCCAGAAATCGCCGAAGGCCCGATTCTCCCAGGTTGCGTCCACCAGCGAGAGGTAGGACTGTCGGCTGCGGTGCTCCACCCAGGTTCCCAGATGCGTGGTGGAGACGTAGGCGTCGGCTAGCTCACCGACCCCGGACACGGTGATGGCGCGGGTGGCCCCGTCCATATCGCGGGTATGCGCCCCTTCCCCAGTCGCTGCCCACCAGCGCCGCCGCAGCGCCGGTGCGCTGATCACTCCCACCACCGGCTTGCCCTGCTCGACGAGCGCGATGAGGGTGGCCCAGACCGGCACGCCGCGCAGGAAGTTCTTCGTCCCGTCGATCGGGTCCAGCAGCCACACCCGACCGGCTGCTGCAGCGGGTCCGCCGCGCTCCTCGCCGAGCACCGCGTCCCGTGGCCGCCGGGCCCGCAGCACCACGCGTATCGCGTCCTCGACGGCCAGGTCGGCGTCGGTGACCGGGGTCCGGTCGGGCTTGCGGCTGACCCGCAGGTCCGCGGCGCCTGCCCGGTCCAGCGTGATCCGGTCGGCGGTGTCAGCCACGGTCAGGGCCAGGGCGAGATCCGAGGTGAGGTCGGTCAGCACGACGTCGGCGGTCACGAGCACAGGCTGCCACGTCGCCTTAGTCTGATTGGTGTGCCCACCGTGCTGCTTGTCGAGGACGACGCCAGCATCGCCGAGCCGCTGTCCCGCGCCCTGCAGCGCGAGGGCCACGAGGTGGTGGTGGTCGGTGACGGCCACACCGCGCTGGCCCGCGCCCGCCAGCCCGAGGTGGACCTGCTGGTGCTCGACCTCGGGCTGGCGGGGATGGATGGCTTGGACGTCTGCCGCCGGTTGCGCCGGGTGCGCCCTGACCTCCCGGTGCTGATGCTCACCGCCCGAACTGACGAGGTGGACTTCGTCGTCGGGCTGGACGCGGGGGCCGACGATTACGTGGCCAAGCCGTTCCGGTTGGCCGAGCTGCTGGCCAGGGTGCGCGCTTTGTTGCGCCGCAGCGCGCCGGACGCGCTGGTGGCGGGTGGGGTGCGGATGGACCTCGCCGGTCACCGGGTGCTCATCGACGGCGTCGAGATCACGCTGGCGAACAAGGAGTTCGAGCTGCTGCGGGTCCTGCTGTCCCGGCCGGGACAGGTGGTCAGCCGGGAGGAGATCCTGCGTGAGGTGTGGAAGGACCTCGAGCTCAAGAACTCCAAGACGCTGGATATGCACATGTCATGGCTACGCCGCAAGATCGGCAGCAGCCGGATCGCCACCGTCCGGGGAGTCGGGTTCCGCTTCGACGCGCTGTGATGCGCTGTAGAAAAACCGTAACCGGCGTAGCGTTCCGTCGTGCGGTGCAGGATTGTGCGCTCCACGGTGATCGCGGTGACGATCACCGGACTGGTGCTGGGCGGCCCACTGGCATTCGCCACCTGGCGGCTGGCGCAGCACAGCACTCGGGCTGGTCAGCTGCGCGCTCTCGCTCTGGTGTGCCTCCTCGTGGGGCTGTCGGTGGGGATCGGCGCAGCCATCGCCACGGTCACCGCCCGGCGGCTGGCCGGGCCGCTGGCGGACGTCGCCGACCGGGCCGCCCGGCTGGGGATGGGGGACTTCCGCCTCGCGCCGGCCAGGTACGGCATCGCTGAGCTCGATCAGGTCGCGGATCGACTGGACACCGCCGCGGCCGCGTTGGCCGAGCTCATCGCCCGGGAGCGAGATCTCGTCGGCGACGTGTCACATCAGCTGCGGAGCCGGTTGACCGCGCTGCAGCTGCGACTAGACGAGCTGGCCGCCTACCCCGACCCCGATATCGCTGCGGAGGCCGAGGCGGCGCTGGAGCAGGCCGAGCGGCTCGGCGCGGTGCTCGACGACCTGTTGCGGGCCACCGAGGAGGCTCGGGCCGCCACCGCCGAACCGGTGGAGCTGGCCGAGCTGCTCGGCGAGGTGCTCGCCGACTGGCAGCCGCAGGCCGACGCTGACCGACGGCCGCTGCGGCTGCGGGTAGCCGACGGGCTAGTCGCCCGGGTCACGCCCGGCCGGTTGCGCGAGGCGCTCGGGGTGCTGATCGACAACGCGCTGCGGCACGGCGCCGGCGTGGTGACGCTGTCCGCGCGGTGGACCGGAGTGGGACCAGACAAGATGGCCGTGGTGGAGGTGACCGATGGCGGCGAGGGGGTGCCCGAGGAGCTGGCCCCGCACGTCTTCGACCGGGGGATTTCGGGGGCGTCCTCGACTGGCGTTGGGCTGGCGCTGGCCAGGGCGCTGGTCGAGGCCGACGGGGGACGCCTTGAGCTCAGCTCCGCGCGCCCTGCCAGGTTCGCCGTTTATCTGCGGGTACCGCGCAGCGAGGAGTTCGCCGACGTGCCGCGCCCTGGCACCGGCGTGGTGCGCTAATCAACCCACAGGCACCTGGCGGCGCACGTTCTGGTCGGGGAAGACGTATCGCCGGAAAGCCCACCACCGCAACACCATCGCCAGCAGCGTCCCGATCACGTTGGCGCTGGCGAAGTCGGCGGCCTCCTGGGCGAGCAGGCTGACCTGGGGGACTTGCAGGTCCAGCACGTACCGCGAGATCCACAGCGGGGTCGCGTTGATCACCATCCCGATGCCACAGATCAGGAAGAACAGGGTGGCCTCGTGACGCCGTTCCCGGCCGCCCCGGGTGCGGAAGGACCACTCCCGGTTGAGGACGTAGGACACGATCGTCGCCACCAGCACGGCAACGATCTTGGCGGTGACCGGCTTGGGCGCCAGCACCGTCGTCTTGAGCACCGTGAACAGCGTGATGTCCACGACGTAGGTGATCCCGCCGACCAGGGCGAACTTCACCAGCTCCCGGTGGCGAACCGCGATGTCGCGGTAGGGCTGCGGGATCCGGATGAGCACCGCATCGACCATGGACACGGCGGAAGTGTACGGACCGTACGCCCGCGCCCGTCGCACAGCCGACGGATCTCTGATGGATCAAGATCGGGGTACTCCTGGGTTCCCGAACTCGACAGGAGCGCTGGCCGCCCGGCCCAGGACAGCGCTCCTGTCCGCGCGCGACCGTTCCTGATGACGCACCTGGTACCGGGGACTCGGGGTTGCACGCGGGCAAGCAGTCGTTGCTGTCGCCCGCGCCCGCCGCGTCACACGGGCTTGTCGCAACAGCCCGGCACCAGGTGCATGACGCACTGTGTCGGCTGTGACCACAGCGAAGACAGGAAGTGGCCCGCGCCCGGTTTGTCCGGCCAGCCACCCCCGCGGGCCACTTCTCTACAGTTGACAGCCATGACGGTCGATACGGGGGAACTGGCGGCTGACCGAGTGCGGGTGACGACCCTGCGGCGCAGCCTCGGCGAGCACCTGGCCACCTACCGCAACGCGGCCGGGATCTCCCAACCTGAGCTGGCTCAGGCCCTCGGCCGGACCCGGACCACGATCTCGAAGGTCGAGCACGGCACCCGGGGGATGCCCGGGAAGCAGTGGAAGATCACCGACGACGTGTGCCGGGCTGAGGGCGCCCTGGTCACCGAGCACACCACACTGGCACAGGCCGAACAGGACTATCGTGGTCGGTGGCGCGCTCACCAGCGCCAGGCGCGGCAAGCGGCGGCGCAACCCGGTGTGAACGCCCTCAGGGCCGCACCCGCACTCTCGCAGTGCACGCGGGAACCTGGCCAGGCACGGGTGCGCGACGCGTGGCCGGGGACAACAGGTGTGGGCAATGAGTTGGCCGAGGAGTTAATGCGGGAGGTGGTCATGATATTGGCGCGAACCCTGGGTCGTCGTAACGCGCTGCGGGTCGCCCGGTGGGCACTGGCGGCCGTGGGCCTGTCCAGCCTGGACCCCGACGAGTGCGCCCGGACAGCACAAGCTGTGGAGGCTCCCCGCCGGGTAGACGCCCGGGTCGTGAACAACCTGGCCACCACGCTCGCGAATTGCAAGCGTCAAGAAGACACGCTCGGCCCGGGTGAGGTACTCGATACCGTCCTCGCGCAGCACCAGGTCGTGCGCCATCTGCTCAAGGGCGGTTGCTCGGACGGGCTGTCCAAGGCGCTGAACGCCTTGGACAGCAACATGGCCACCACAATCGGTGGCTACTTCTTGTACATGGGTCACCTTGACGCCGCGAGGCGCTACTGCGAGCGCGGTCGCCGAGCTGGTCACGACGCCGGCAACCCGGCGTGCGCCGCCTACGCGGCAGTCTGGACAAGCTTGGTGGCCCGCCTGCGCGGGGACACGCCCGCCGCGCTGGATACCGCGGCCGCCGCGCGCAGCCTGGCGGCGCGCACCGACGACGCTCAACTCAAAGCTTTCGTTGAGCAGATGGCCGCTGGTGCATACGCACTTGACGGCCAGTACGGGCCGTATATGGGGGCGTGTGAGCGAGCCGGGGGATTCCTCACCAGTGGGAACGGGTGTGCCCCGAGTTCGCCGGCCTACTGGTTCCACGAGGGCACGCTGGACAGTCACCGCAGCGAATTTCTCGTACTGCTGGGCAGACCGCAGGACGCCGTCGACGCCGCGATCAACGCCCGCGCGCGATTTGACCGCACCCCCTATGTACATGCCTCCGTGCTCTGCGAGATGCGACTAGGCCACGCGCTCGTCCTGTCCCACGACATCGCCGAGGCCGCCCGTGTCCTCGGCGACGCAGCCAGCCTCGCCACCCTCTCCCCACTGCTCACAGCAAAACTCCACGCCACCCGAGCTCTGATGCAACCCTGGGCCGGCACCCAGGCCGTCACCACCCTCGACGCCCAGCTGCACGCGTGCGGGCTCCTGCCGACCACCCGCACCACACCCGGGCCAACCGTCACCTGACCGTGCTCACCATGACGCCCCACATCTGAGCGAGGAGGCAGGAATCGTGATCATGGGATCGTGGGGCCTGCCTGAGCTGGATGAGCCACCGGGGCATGTTGTCGGGATTCTCTCCGGCGGGTTGGACAGCACGACGATGGCATTCGCGCTGCGCGCGGCGGGGTGCCGGCTGAGCGTGGTGTCGTTCGATTACGGGCAACGTCATCGGACGGAGCTGGCTGCCGCTCGTGCGGTAGCGGCGCGTCTGGGCGCACCGCACGAGGTCATCGATTTACGGTCGGTGGGTGCCCTGCTGACCGGATCGGCCTTGACTGATACCCGTGTGGATGTTCCGCTGGGGCACTACACCGACGAGTCGATGAGGCGCACGGTCGTGCCGAACCGCAATGCCATCATGCTCGACATCGCGACCGGCATCGCGCTCGCGCGAGGAGCCGACGCGGTTGCCTTCGGCGCCCACGGTGGCGATCACCCGATCTATCCGGACTGTCGCCCGGAGTTCGTGGTGGCGTTCACGGAGATGGTGCGGGTGGCCAACGCCGGCTTCATCTCTTCACGTTTTTAGGTGATGGCGCCGTTCTTGTCGCTCACTAAGTCTGAGATCGTGGGGGCGGGCGCTCGGCTCGGGGTGCCGTTCGAGCTGACGTGGTCCTGCTACGAGGGCGGGGCAGTCCATTGTGGTCAGTGTGGTGCCTGCGCGGAGCGGCGTGAGGCTTTCTCCCTGGCCGGTGTCCACGATCACACCAACTACGCCATCCCGACCTGGTCAGAAGAGCGGGCGGTATGAGGATTCTCGTGATCAGGGGAGCCGAGCTTGTGCTCGCTGAGGGAGGTGTGTTGGGCATCGGCGGCTGCTGACCACAGAACAACGTCTGGCTGGTGTGCCAGGCACCCGGAACGAGACCGGAGGAACTCGTGTATCTCATCGCAAAGCAGTTCGCCTTCTCAGCGAGTCACCGTTTACATGGCTTGGACCCGGGCCATCCCTGTGCCCGGGATCACGGCCACAACTACACGGTGCGGGTCGCCTTGGCCGCTGGCGAGCTGGACGACACCGGGTTCGTGGCTGATTTCCATCGTCTGGACCCTGTCAAGCAGTACATTGCTGAGGCCCTCGATCACCGCAACCTCAACGAGGTTCTTCCGTTCCAGCCGTCCTGCGAGTGCCTTGCCCGGCACTTCTTCGACTGGTGCTCGGCCAACTTGGAGCCAGCTCTGGTCCGGCGGCTGCATCACACGGTGGTGTCGGAGACCGCCACCTCGTGGGCGGTGTATTCACCGGTTCACGTGCCAGCGTGGGGCGGTGGGCTCGGGTGAGCGCCGGACTCGGGATCACCCCGGCCCCGTCCGTGGTGTGGTGCGAGACGTTCGTGTCGCTGCAGGGTGAGGGGCCGCTGGCCGGGCAGCGAGCAGCGTTCGTGCGGTTCGCGCACTGCAACCTGAGCTGCGCGTGGTGTGACACGGAGTATTCCTGGAACTGGGCGAAGTTCCGCCGGGAACGCGAAACCCAGCGCGGGCGGGTCGCTGAGATCGCTTCCTGGGTGCGCGCCCAGGCCGTGGACCTGGTCGTGGTGACCGGTGGTGAGCCGATGTTGCAGCAGGAGGCGTTGCGGTGTCTGGTAGAGCTGTGCTCACCCGCACGGGTCCAGGTCGAAACGAACGGCACCCGGATTCCGAACGCGGGCCTGGACACCGTTGTGGATCTGTTCGTGGTCTCACCCAAACTTGCGAACTCCGGTGTCGCTCGGCACCGCCGCATTGTCCCCGCAGCGCTGCGGGCACTGGCCGCCACGGGATCAGTGGCGTGGAAGTTCGTCGCCGTTGGACCTGATGACCTTGGTGAAATCGATGCCCTCGTGGGTGCCTACGGCCTTGTTCCAGTGTGGGTGATGCCCGAGGGAACCACCGCTGAGCAGGTTTTGGATCGGGCACGTGGCTTGGTCGATCCTGTGCTGGACCGGGGCTGGCATTTCAGCCTTCGACTGCACACCCTGTTATGGGGTGATTGTCGTGGCCGCTGACCACCTTCCAGGGGGGCTACGTGGGCTCGGGCAGGGCCGTCGTTCGCTGCGACGCTCACCGCACCTGTCGGGTAGCGGCCGGAACACGGTCAACGCGATCGTTCCTGCTGCCCGAGCAGGCGCCAGGGTAGACCCCTCCGAGCTGTCGTGGGTTCTCGTTGATCAAGACAACGGGGGCCCGGGATTGTGGTGGTCTCGTACCCCGGTCACCCGTGCCCAAGCCGGACGGCCGGGTGGTGACCTGCCGTTGACCGGTCTGACCTGGGGACAGGCCAACGGAGTAGCCACAGACCTGGGTGCGCGGTTGCCCACTGCGGCGGAGTGGGAATGGATGGCGGCTGGCCCCTCGGGGCGTCGGTTCCCCTGGGGCGACGACGATTGGACTCTGCGGCACGCCAATCTCCGCGACGCTGGGTACGGCCACGCGGTCCCTGTCGGCCGGTTCGCCGACGGCGCTACCCCGGACGGCATCGCCGACGTCGCGGGAAATGTGTGGGAATGGACCGCGACCCGCCGGCCCGGTGGTGGCGCCGTCGTGCTGGGTGGCTCCTACCACTCGCTGCCGCGCTACGCCCAGTGCGGGTACCGCAACGAGGTCCCCACCACCGTGGCCTCCCCGGGTCTCGGGCTGCGGGTGGTGCGTGAGCCGTGATCACGACATCACCCGCGCGGCACGTGGTCATCGTCGGATGCTCGGCCCGCAAGCTCCCCACTACCACGCCGGTGGCGGCACTCGATCTGTATCAGGGGTGGTGCGTGCCCCAGCTTCGCGCGTACATCCACCGACGTACCGGGCTGCGAGAGCACATCCTGGTGTTGTCCGGGAAACACGGGCTGATCCGCGCGGACACCCCCCTGCTGCCCTACGACCAGCGACTCACCCCCCAACGAGTCGCCGACCTGCGCCCTGCGGTCCACCAGGAGTGGGTCCAGCAGACGCGGCGCGCGGCAGTCAGCGAGCTGTTACTGCTGCTCAAACCGGCCTACCTGGGGCTGATCGGCCCTAGCCTGCTCAGCGACCCACCCACCGCCGCGCAGTGGATACCCGACCCGACTCAGACGTGGGAGCATGCCACCGCCGTGCTGGACAGGTGGGGTTGGCCCAACCTCCCGGCGTCGAGGCCGATGACAGGAGTCCACGTTGACGCCCCGCGTGTTCGACTCCACCGGGGTGCTGCGGCTGGACGAAGACACCGTCCACGCCGGCATCAAGGTCCTCGCCGAGGCTCTCGCCGCGTCGCCCCCAGACGTGGTGATTGGGGTTGCCCGTGGCGGAACCCGACTCGCGCACGCACTCGCCGCGTATCTGCGTCGGCCACAGGCCGTGGTGCGCGTGTCGCACAACCACGGTGAGGCCATCCGCCAGCAGGCTACCGGAATCGTGGACCTCGACGTCACCGCCGCAACCGGTCTTGATCATAGTCTGCGGGTGCTGCTGTGCGACGACATCTACGGCACAGGCGCCGCGCTGGCCGCGGTGTCGGCCGCGCTGGACGCCCTCATCGTCCCCCGGCGGATCCAGACCGTGACCCTGTGCCGCAACGAGGGCGCCACCGATCACCCGGACCTGTGGCTGTGGGATGTGCGTGACTGGGTGGTCTTCCCCTGGGAACCACCGCCAGCCGTCACCCCAACCCGGACCCTTCCGCCGCGTCACCACCCGCGGAGGCGACCATGACCATCGTGTTCGTCTTGCTCACCTACGGCCCCGACGAACCCGCCGGCATCGAGCGCAGCATCGCCGCCCTCGTCCGTGGGCTGCGGACCGAGGGTCACCGGGCACACGTCTTGGCCGCCGGGCCGGTCACCAACGCTGACCAGTCCGAGATCATCCGCCTCGGTTCGCTGGTCCTGCCCCGCCCGGCCACCGAGGAGGATCTTCTCGCCGCGGTGGCGAACGCCCCCGGCCTGTGCGGCGAGGTCACCGGGCTGCTATCCGAGATGGACGCCGACCTGGTGTGCTGGGCGGACGCCACCTGGGGTCTGGGATACCTCGCGCCGCATCCCAGTATCGCGACCGCGCTGATGGTGCGGGTGCTGCGCACCGACACCTACCTGCACCGGGCACTGGCCCACCGTCCCGACCACGTCCTGACCAACAGCGAGTTCCTCCTCCGCCAGGCCGCGGCAGCCGGGCTGGACACCCGTGGCTGGCAGGCGGTCCCCAACGCCTTGATCACCCCTGGAACACCGCCATCCGATTCGATACGGGAGTACCTGCGTCGGCGTGGGCCCGTGCGCATCGTCACGAGGGCCGAACCGCACAAAGGGATCGCGGAGCTAATCACCGCATGCCCACCCGATCTTGGTCGGGACCTGGAGATCGTCCTGGCCAGCGCGGGGTTCGAGTACTGGCCTGGGATGCAGCGCGAGGTCACCACCGACTGCCAGCGCCTGGCCGATGACCATCCCCGGGTGCGGCTATGTCCCAAGCTGCGCTGGCACGGGGTGCAACCGTTCTTCGCCGCCGCCTCCTGCACGATCATCGCCTCCACCTCCCCGGAAACCTTCTGCAACACCGCCCTGGAAGCACTCAGCGTCGCCACCCCAGTCATCACGTTCGATCTGGGAAACGTCCCCACCTTGATCGGTGACGCGGGGGCCGTCGTGCCTCTCGCCCACGGCGCCCAGGGCCTCTGGCAGGCCGTTACCGATCTCCTGGGCAACCCGTGCCGATACCGGTGCGCCAGCCAGGCCGGACCAGTGCGTGCCGCCCCTCACCGACCACGGGCGATCGCCGCGCATTTTCTTGCAGCAGTCGACCGGCGCTCGGGCGGCACACCGTGAGCGTTTTCGGCCTCACAGCTGGGCAGCAGGTGCTGGTGGTGGCCGCCCACCCGGACGACGAAACTCTCGGCTGTGGCGGCACGATCGCCCGACTCGTCGCCGGTGGGGTCAGCGTCCATGTCCTGGCTGTGACGGTGCGTGCCACGCCGATGTGGTCAGGTGACAGCGACCCCGCCACCCGCCTGCGTGAGTTCACGGCGGCCTGTGACGCACTGGGAGTCACGCGCCGGGCGGTGGCGTGGGTTGATCACACCGGTGCGCTGGACATCGCGGCTCGGCCTCGCGCCGTGGTCGAGCTCATCGAGCGTCACGAGCAGGTCTCTCTGCATACGCTTCGTCCTAACGCGCTGCTGATCCCCGCAGCGGGCGGCTTCCACCAGGACCACCAGGTTGTGCACCGCGCCGCGTTCGCCGCCGCCCGCGTCCACGGCCGCGGACCCCAACACACCCCGCCACTCGTGCTGGGCTTCCGTGGAGTCGAGGACCACTGGTCGGCCCGCGCCGAACCGTGGTGGTGTCACGTCGACACCTCCCAGCACTGGGCAACCAAAGAAGACGCCCTGCACTGCTACGTATCCCAGCTGCGCGGCCACGGCCACCCCCGCCGCGTCGAGCACATCCGCACAGTCGACGCCGCCGTCGGCGGCGCTCTGGGCTGGCGCTACGCCGAGAGCTTCGTCCCATACCGCCTGGCCTACTGACCACCGCAACGACAAAACGACAGACCGATGACACAACACATCCTGGTCGCCCATCAGCCCGCCTACCTGCCCTGGCAGGGCTACTTCGCGCGGCTACTCGATGTCGATCGCCTGGTGTTGCTCGACCATGTCCAATTCGCCGAACGCGGCCGTCAACACCGCAACCTCATCCGCGGCCCCAGTGGTGGCCCCCACCTGCTCAGCGTCCCCGTCCACCGGTCCGGCCGATTCGGTCAATCCATCCGCGAGGTCGAGATCGCCGACCCACGCTGGGCGCAGCGACACTGGCGCACCCTGGAACAGACCTACCGCCGAGCGCTCTACTTCGACGATCTCCGCGACGATCTGTGCCGCGTCTACCAGCACCCGTGGACAACCCTGCATGAGGTCAACTCCGCGCTCATCCGCCTGGTGCTCGACGCGCTGAGTCTCTCCGTCAGCATCGAGTACTCCAGCGTGATCAGCCCCTCAGGACGCAAGACAGCGATGTTGATCGATCTAGCCCGACGTACCGGAGCCTCCGTGCTACGCGTGGGCACCAGCGCACCCCGCTACCTCGACACGACTCTGCTGGCCACCGCCGGCATCAGCGTCGAGATCATCAGCTACACCCACCACCCCTACCCGCAAGGACCAGGCTCCTTCATCCCCGGGCTCGCCGCACTCGACCTCGTTCTGCACCAAGGCCCCGCAGCGCGCAACGTCCTAGCGGCCGGTATCTCGCTGCGCCACTGGGAATCCATCAACAACAGCGATCAACCATGACTAAAATCCATCCCGCCCGCAAAATGGTCCAGACGCACTCTCTGATGCCCCTACTCATCCACCCTCGCCGTCTCACCCAGGCCGCCCGCGGGTGCATGCGCACCACGTCCAGTCCTGGTGCTGACGGCCTGACCTGGCACCAGTACCGAGTCGGATTCCACGACCGGCTCACGCGCTTGGCCGCGCGGCTGCGAGAGGGCTCCTGGCGACCCGGCCCGGTTCGCCAGGTCGGCTGGCACAGCGCAGACAAACACCTCCACGTCATCATCCCCACGGTGGAGGACCGGATCGTGCACCGAGCGATCCGACACTGCGTCGAACCGATCCTGGACGCGCACGCCTACCCGGAATGGATGTTCGGATGGCGACCGGGCCGGGGCCGCATCCACGCTCTGGACTACGCCCAGCAGCGGGGCATCACCAGCCCGTGCTGGGTCGCTGACATCGACATCGCGCACGCCACCGCGGGTGGCACCGTGGAGCAGGCCGTCGGCTGGCTCGCCGACTGGGTACACGACGGTCGCTTCCTCACGACGGTTCGGCACGCCGTGGAAGGGCTCCCCTCACCGCTGGCGCCGGGCAGCGGGCTGTCCCCGCTGTTGACCAACCTGCGCCTGCTACCTGTCGACCACGCACTCACCGACATCACCGTCGTGCGGGTCGCCGACAACTACGTGATCTTCTGCACCGATCGTCTGGGCGCCCACCGAGCCTACGACTACCTTGCTCAGCTGCTGTCCGCGCACGGGCTCGAACCCAGCCCGGCCAAGAGCAAGGTCTGGAGTCCGAACCTGGAGGACCTCTTCCTCGCGGGCTGACTCGGGGATCTTCCGTTCCCTCGGCGGCCAGAAGAACGCCAACGTCTGGGCAAGGTTGCGCACGACATCCCGCTCAGCGCGTACCCGCTCATACGCCGCGGCCCGCATACCGGCACGGCGCACCTCGGTAAGGCTCAGCGCCCGCCTGATCGCCATGGTCAACGCACCCGGTGCGGCGGGGTCATACAGCACTCCGGTCACCCCATCGTCGATCTGTTCAACAAACCCATCCCGGCGTGGCGCCACCACCACCGGCCCAGCGTGCTCAGCCCACAACGCGACCTCGAACGGCACATTCGCCAGCGTCTCCCCCCGCGACGGGCAGACCACCGCGCCAGTCTCCGGCAACCCACACAATGCCCGCGGCAACTCGCGGTTGTACTCAGTGACCACAGTCGCCCGCACACCCTCCTCCGCGATACGACGCGCGTAATCCGCGATCAATGGATCACCCTCACCGAAAGGAACAGCGATGATCACCAGGTGGACCGCGTCACGCAACGGGCCCACCGCGTGGATCAGAAGATCGATTCCTTTAGTGGGATCAGTCCGACCGATGGTCACCACGAGCGGACAATCCAGCGGCACCTCCCAACGCGCAGCCACCCTCCGCGCCATCGCCACCGGCATAGGCTGAAGATCCGGGCTGGCAAGATCGAGACTGGACGTCAACGGCACAAGCCGCCCCGACCTCAACCCGAACTCAGACCGCAGATGACAGCTCAGGAAACGACCGACATCACCCACCCACACGCCAGCCTCCCCGTTCGCGCTGTCGATCCCGCGTTGTTCCCACGCGACTCGCGCAGGGCTGGGATGCGGGCGTTCCACGATCAAGGCCGTGCTGTAGAAAGCGAGCAGAACACGGACACCGCACCGGGTCTCCGGAAGCTTCCGGCGCGCCAAGACCTCACCGAGCACAGCGAAGGGCGTATCGACAGCGATCACCAGTAACTCATCGTATCGCCGCGCCAACACCACAGCGCAGGCCGCAGCTGCTTCTGACAGCGCTTGCCATGTGGGGACCGACCAGAACTCCGCTTGCGTCTCGTAGGGCAATGCGTGCACCAACCCTCCCCACGACGCGACAACTCGCCGGCTGACCGCGAGATCAGCCGGATCGAAGGCCCAGGTGTCCGGCCCTGGCTGCGGGCAAGCCACATGCACGTCGAATGGGCCTACGCAGCGAATCAACTCCTCACGATGACACCACAAGGCGGACAGCAACGTCTTTGTCTGCCGGCCAAGACCATTGGTGTTATTGCACACTCCATTGACCGTGCAGTACAGGATGGCGCGACTCACGGTCATGCTCCTCCTCCGGTATCCCCGTGATCGGCTAGTCTGCCCGCCGTCCACCTCGTGGGCACCCGGTAGCCGCGGTCACGGGCAGCAGTGCGCTGGAAAGGAGAGCCCGTGGGCGCCACTGAACCGCCGTCAGCGCTGCACGTCGACGGTCACAACCTGCTGCACCGGGCCGCGTTCGGCTTCCCCGCCCGCATCACCTCCCGCAGCGGACGCGACATCACGCTGGTATTCGGGTTCTTCGCGCTGATCCGAGCCGCCGCCCGCAACCTCGACACCCCACCCGAGGTCATCGTGGTCTTCGACGGCCAAGACGGCGCCGCCGACAGACGAGCCCTGCTGCCCCGGTACAAGCCCCCCGTGACCGGCGATGAGGAGGCCTTCGCCGACCTACCACGGATCCACGAAGGGCTCAACCTGCTGGGCATCCACTGGATCGAGGACAACAAGTGGGAGGCCGATGACGTGATCGCCTCCCTCATTACCGCACAGCCAGCGCGCGAACACCTGATCATGTCCACCGACAAGGACTTCTACCAGCTTCTCTCACCCCGCGTCTCGGTCCTCAACACCCGGCGCCGGGTCGACCGCCGCCGCGTCGACACCGCCGAGGTCCACGACAAACACGGTGTGCTGCCCCACCAATGGTGCGACTACCGCGCCCTGACCGGAGACAAGTCAGACAACATCCCCGGCATCCGCGGCATCGGAGACAAGACCGCAGCCAGGCTCCTCACCAACGAAGCACACCTCGAAGACCTGGACACACTCGACCGGTTGACCGGACGCACAGGCCACCTCATCCGCCAGCAGTGGGACCACCTCATCCTGTGGCGCACCCTCATCCAACTACGCACCGACGTCCCTGTCCCCACGGGGACCAGGACACACCGACCCAGCGGTCTACCTCCAGCCCCAGACATCATCGGCGCACTCGACCTATGGAAATGAGACATCGCCAGATCAGCGCGGCGCTGCACCGAGAGCGGAACCAAGTGGGGGTGGATACGGCCACGCCAGCCGCGTCATCCCCCGGGACCTGCTCGATTGGGCCGAGCCGGTATCCGCTGCCGGCCCGGGCGGTCACCGGACCGGGACCTGGGGCAGCGGGGTCAGGGGCAGGGCGTCGGCGAACTGGCCGCTGGTGGCCGGGTCGCGGCCCTCCAGCCAGGGGTCGCGGTAGGCGTCCAGCGACTCCCGCATCCGGGCCACCAGGCCGGTCACGACGCCGTCCCGGTCAGCCACCAGGATCGCCCGCAACTCAGCGAGGCCCAGGCGCGGCACGAAGTCGTAGGTGCGTTCCAGCCACCGCGCGTTCTCCGGTAGAACTGCATGAACACCCCAGCCAGCCGCAACGCCTCGTCGTGGCTGGCCACCCGGGCCAGCACGTCACCCTTGCGGACCGACGCCCCGGCGGCACCCCCCACGTAGAGGTCCCACTGGCCCTCGCCGACCGCCACCAGGCCGATGTCTTTGACCAGTGCCTCGGAGCAGTTGCGCGGGCACCCGGCGACGGCCAGCTTCAGCTTCGCTGGGCTCTCCAGGCCCTTGTAGCGCTCCTCCAGCTCGATGCCCAACCGGGTGGAGTCGCCGAGGCCGAAGCGGCAGAACTCGGTGCCGACGCAGGTCTTCACGGTGCGGAACGAAAATGCCGCCGAAGTTCGACGATCTCCAGCGCCGAATAAGGCTGAAGCAGGCGGCAGAACCGCTCGACGAGCGCGCTATCCACCTCAACCAGGAGCGCGGGGTGAGTGTGCATCTCTCCAACAATGGTGACCGGGGCCTTGAGCTCGGCGACAAGCGCCCGCACGTCACTAACGGAAACGTGCGCTTGCAGAGAAGCTACCTCAAGCAGGGAGACGATAGGTATGTTATTCATCCCAGCGCCGCCGTTACCCAATCGGCGAGTTGTCGCGCGGCTCGCTCCCGGTCGTCGTTGGCGACGGTAGCTATCGGGATGTCAATTAATTTCCCGACAAGTCCCGCTTCTCGGCGATTGATCCGCTGCTGCTCGGCGACTTCCATGAGGGACCCTATATGGCGGTTGCGTTTGTCGTCAGTTAGTCGCCGTTGTAGCACATCCTCGGGCGAGGCCTCGACGACAACCAAACCAACGGGGTTGTACCGGCGGACGTCTTCGTGCGGGAAGGTGCGCACGCCAACCTGGTCGATGATACTGAGGTGATTTTCGAGTAATACACAGGTGTCACGTCCATCTCCGGGCCAGAACAACTCAGCCAGGAGCTCGTCAACCTTGGAATACACCTGAACGCGATCCTCCCAAGCGATAAACCGCAGGTCGTCTTTGTGGAGAATGGCGGGTTCGACGCGCATCATTAGGTCCGCGTAATCTCAGTCCTCTAAGGCGAGAGCTTGGGCCGCGAGGTGAGCAAGGGTGGTCTTCCCTACCCCTTGCACGCCCGTCACTAACACCGTCCGCACGTCGCGGGGCTCCCTTCGTGGACAAAAGATCGCGGAGAGACGACCTCCCGTTCATTAGCGCAAGAACATGCCATCACCGTACGAGAAGAACAAGTAATGCCCGTTATCCACCGCCTCCTTATAAGCACCGAAGAGCAGTTGCGCAGAGCCCGCGAACGCGGCCGTAAGCGCCATGATCGGCGTTTGCGGGTAGGCAAAATTCGTGATCATGTGGTCGACCACACGGAAGTCAAACGGCGGCGCGATGAAGAGCTTGGTCTCACGCTGGAGCGTTTGAGCCGGACCGGTACTGAGAATCTCATTGGCGAAAGTTTCCAGCGTGTGCACGCTGGATGTGCCGACTGCCACCACGGGCCGCCCCTCGGCTTTTGCTGCCCGTACTGCCGTAAGGGCCTGCGTCGACAGTTCACAGAACTCGGCATCCATGTCGTGCTCATCAACGTACTCGGTCGCGAGGCTCTTCCAGGTACCGTAGCCTATATGCAGCGTGACCTGGGTAACATCATGGCCGGCACGCCGTAGCCCGTCGAGCAGGCCATCGTGGAGATGAAGGCCGGCCGTCGCACAGGCAACCGAACCTGGGCTAGAAGCGTAGACGTTCTGGTAGTCGATGGCGTCGGCCTCGTCCGGCTCGCGCTGGGCATTGACGTAGATGGGGATGGGTACCTCGCCGTAGCGCTCCATGAACACCTGCAACGTCGTGACCGAAGAACTGTCTGGCACGAGGAGCCCTTGCCGGAGGTCGCGTCCGGCCTCTGGACTACTTTCCACGATGAAGCGACCGCCGGTCACCGTTAGCGAGCTACCCACGGCAGGCTTCCACGGGCACAGGCAAGTGACATTACTCAAACTTGTCTGGAAGGGCGACACGATGTGCAGGTAGGTGCCGTCATCCGGCGTTCGCCGCAACGCGGCCTTGACCACCTGAGAGTTGTTGACGACGAGCAGGCTTCGCGGGGGCAATAGGTGCGGTAGCTCGGCGAAGCGACGGTGCTCCACCGCACCGCTAGTTCGATCGACCACGAGCAGCAGATCTTGTCCCTTCGGCCGCGGGCGAGAAGCGATGCGGTCGGCCGGAAACTCGAAGTTGAGATGCGCGTTCCGCAGCCGGCCACCGCCGGCCTGGCTCGCATCGGCCGAGCGCCGCTTGCGCCCCAGCCACTCCCCGAACTGCGTGAACACCGACTGCTTGGCCCAGCCGTCGAAGACGTGGGCGCGTTCGTGGTCCCGGAGCGCAGACAGAGGCTCAGTGCAGCCCGTTGGCACGAACACATCCCAGAGCGCGGACCACGAACCCGGCTGCGGCGTCGCCGTGGGCTTCTCGGCGATCGTGCCTCCATCGCCCTCGTCGGCGAAGATTCGTGGCACTCCGTGAGCATCAATGTAGACGAGTACACCCTGGAAGTGGCACTGACGAGTGGCGGTCTGGTCGGCCAGCCGCGCGATGCCCTCAGCCCCGAGCCCTTTGATCACGAACTTCACCGACGGGCCAGGGTAGCCATTCAACTCATCAATGTAGAAACCGCTGTCCTCGACGATGACCGGCCGCCTCAGCGCCCGGAACGCCTGCTGTGCTTTGTGCAGCGCGACCTCGTGAACCGAGCTCGACTGAATCTCGTCCAGGTCAAGCGCCACCTGCTCCAGCTCGACACCGAGCGATGCCAGGTGCTCGCGAGCCGTCGCGAATTTCCCAGCATTTCCCGTGACAAAAGTGATGCGGCTGACCGCGCTCATGGTTCACGCTCCGTTTCCATGTGGTGAGATAACAATGGCGCTCGCTCGGGAACCGCGCGGGTGGTGTAGAAGCGAGCGAGACTGCCCGGTTCTGCCGCGCATCGCGCCGGACCACCAGGAAGACGACGCGCGACAACGAGCGAGGACACCACATCACTCGTCTCGTAGGTGAACGCGCCGGGAACAATGCGGTCGACGAACCGCGCCATTCCATCTTCGGCGTATGGCGGATCGGCGACCACCAAGTCGAACATCTCGCCATAACTCCTGGCGATTCCCTCAACGTCGTCCTTGGCGGATAGGTCGCAGCGCTCGATGCTAACCCGATCGCTGAACCCGAGCCGGCTTGCCTCGTTACGGAGTAGCGTGATGATTCGCTCGTCGATATCGAGGAGTAGCAACTGCTCGGGCGGCGCAAGACGCAGCAGGGCAACGGAAGCCAGGTCGTCGTCGCCGACAAAAGCCACCCGGGTCTGCGTCATCGGCCGGGACGCGCACATGGCAAGCAACCGCCGTGACAGCGAGGACGGATCAACGTGACATTGATCAATAGCCGTGTTCACTACCGGCCGGAGGGTGCGCACCTCTTCGGCAAGGGCAAGGATCATTCCCGTTGGCTGTGACACACCACAACACAGGCACGGCGGTTCGCCCCGCAAGGGCCGAGTCAAGGCAGCAAGCTCCGGGAACAGCGCAGTCGCTCCGGAGCGGATCTGACAAACTCGCCGAGCGATCTCGCCGGGCAGGCCGGCGCACTGCTCCAAGCGATGCCGCGCGAGGACCGAGAGTGGCGTCACGAGCATTGCGTCACCTCGCAAGCCGCCTTCATTATTGACTCAACGGGTTGCATACTGCCCGCGTGAAGTGATCCCGGAAGAGCAACGGTGCTCTTCAGTGAGGTCGTGACATTCTCGTCGAGACGAATCGCGCGCGCTCTGGATAGCTTCACGACGCGCTCTCGCACATCACCGTGATCCTCGTAGTAGACATGGACGCCGCGCCCGCCGCTCGCCAGTACATCAACCGGCATCTCGTCGAGCTGCTTCACGAGAGAACGGTACTCGGCATCGGCATATCGTACGCAGAACCGGCACACCGCGTCACTTCGCGATATCTGGCAAGCATGGAATGCCTGGTGTAGGCGGTCGCCGTCAATGTCGATCGGCACAAAACCGCCAATTGCGGTGACCCTGCTCCCGCGGGCGATGAGGTCTCGCGGCGTCGTAAAGCGTTGCGGCGTCCAAAGGATGCGCACAGGGGGTGTGGGAAGGCGAGCCACGAGTCGTAGCAGAGTGTCGGCAGAATAAACTCGCGTCCGTTGCTGGCCAATGACAAACCGACCTCGGTCCGTAGGTCGACTCAGCACGAACCGCACATGGTGGCGACCGCTCGCCAAGGCGGAATGAGCCCACTCGGGCATTTTCTGAGGCCACACAGTGCAATACCAGTCCCGAATAACGTCAAGATCAGGATGGAAGAGTGCGAACTCTACGCACGGAGCTTTATCGTCAGCAAGGCTCCGGCTTGCTTCGAGCGAAATGGCGGGAGCAACGAGAATGATGCGCGAGAAGCCGATTCGACGGTACTTGGCAGCGATCTCGTCCATGTCGCCCCTGTCGATCGAATGGGCCTTGACCTCGACCGGTACCGCTTGCCGCGTTCGGAACACCAGCGCATCCAGCTCATGCCTCGACGTAAGGTTGCCGATGAGACCCCAGCGAACGTTGACGAAAACTGGACCAGAGAAAAGGCGTGTCACGTGCCGTTGCGCCGCGCGCTCGTAGAACCGCGGCTCATAAGAGTGGCACGTTCTGGCTCATTGGTCGATAACCTCGAACCTAATCCACGCCACCGGGTAGTTCTTCCCCAGCTCCCTTGCGAACCAACGCGCGTACTCCGCCACGAACTCTTCACAGCTCCGGTCCGCCCAGTCGTAACCGATGCACCTTAAGTCCTCGGGAGTCACACTGTCGAATGATCGAACAGCAACATCTACTATACGGGCAGTGGCAAAAACAGTCGGCGCGCCGAAACGTGGGCCATGCGTGAGTAAGGCTTGCCCGGCCTGCTGGATTCGGTTAATCCACGGCAGGCTACGCGGACGAGGCTCGAGTGTTTTCCGCCCGACGAGGATGTCCTCTACCGCGTCCTTGAAGAACTTGATGGCGGGTAGAGGTGACCCAGATGGAACTGGTAATATTTTCGGCATAAATTCGTGATTCCAATCTAAGGCGTATCGATTCTGAGAAGGATCGTTATCACGCGCAGGTGGCAAACCACCTGGACTGTCTGTCGTCCTGTGAGTGGCACGATCACTCGACCTCCGTATGCGGCGTGGCGCTGGACTGTAGACCCGCAGCGTTAACGCACAGGTCGCCCTGTGGATACTGTCGCCTGCCACCGTCAGGGATCGGCTTTGCCCGATTTTGGCCAGTTACGGGATCATCGGCATGCCGTTTGCCGCAGCGGTCGAGGCCTGCCGCTGCTGATCACGTGGGGCCGAGTGATCCGCGAGGAGCTGCCCGAGCAGGTGCCAGGGTAGACCCCTCGGACCTGTCGTGGATCATTGTTGATCAAGGAGCCGAGGGTTCGGGATTGTGGTGGTCTCGTACCCCGGTCACCCGCGCCCAAGCCGGACGGCCGGGTGGTGACCTGCCGTTGACCGGTCTGCCTGGGCACAGGCCAACGGGGTAGCCGCAGGCCTGGGTGCGCGGTTGCCCACCGCGGCGGAGTGGGAATGGATGGCGGCCGGACCGTCGGGGCGTCGTTTCCCCTGGGGAGACGAGGACTGGAGTCCTCGGCACGCCAATCTCCGCGACACGGGGTACGGCCACGCGGTTCCTGTCGGCCGGTTCGCCGACGGCGCCACCCCGGACGGCATCCTCGACATCGGGGGAAATGTGTGGGAGTGGACCACGACCCGCCGGCCCGGTGGTGGCGCCGTCGTGCTGGGTGGCTCCTACCACTCGCTGCCGCGCTACGCCCAGTGCGGGTACCGCAACGAGGTCCCCATCACCGCGGCCTCGCCGGGTCTCGGGCTGCGGGTGGTGCGTGAGCCGTGATCACGACATCACCCGCGCGGCTGTGGTCATCGTCGGATGCTCAGCTCGCAAGCTGCCGACTACCACGCCGGTGGCGGCACTCGATCTGTATCTGGGATGGTGCGTGCCCCAGCTTCGCGCGTACATCCACCGACGCACCGGGCTGCGAGAGCACATTCTGGTGTTGTCCGGGAAGCACGGGCTGATCCACGCGGACACCCCCTGCTGCCCTACGACCAGCCACTCACCCCCCAAGCGCTCGTCCTGTCCCACGACATCACCGAGGCCGCCCGTGTCCTCGGCGACGCGGCCAGCCTCGCACACCTCTCCCCACGGCTCACCGGGGAACTCCATACCGCCCGAGCCCTGATGCAACCCTGGGCCGGCACCCAGGCCGTCACCACCCTCGACGCCCAGCTGCACGCGTGCGGGCTCATGCCGACCATGCCCGGGCCAACCGTGACCTGACCGTACTCGCCATGACGCCCCACAACGCCGGTGTCGTGACGGTGCACAGCGCCAGCGGTGTACTTGACCAGGGTTCTTTCCTCGATGAAACGAGAGCGGGAAAAACTGGGGGAGGCGAGGATCTCGCGCGACCTGGGTGATCACCGTTCGGGCCGTTCACTCCAGCGCTACGCCCCACCCCGTCCCCGAAGCGGTAGCCAGCCTCCCCCAGTTTTTCCCGCTCTCCTCATCGAGTGCTGGACGTTGGATGAGGCGGAGTTCGGGATGTTGGCGAACAAGTCGGGTGCGACGCGTCTGGGTTTCGCCGTGATGGTGAAATTCTTCGAGCAGGAGGCGCGGTTCCCTCGCCGTGAGGACGTACCGAGGGCGGTTGTGGAGTTTATGGCCGGGCAGGTCACGGTCGAGTCGGGGCTGTTCGGTGAGTACCGGTGGTCGGGCAGCACGATCGAGTACCACCGGGGGCAGATCAGGGAGTTCCACGGGTTCCGGGAGCCGACGGTCGGGGACGAGGACACGCTGATCGTCTGGCTGGCCGGGGAGATGTGCCCGGTGGAGCTCTCGCGGGACCGGTTGCGGGACGCGCTGCTGGCCCGCTGCCGTCAGGAGAAGATCGAACCGCCGAGGCCGGCGCGGATCGAGAGGCTGCTGGGCGCGGCGGAGGCGATGTTCGAGCGTGTGTTCACCTCGGTGAGCGTGGCGCGGCTGTCCGCGGAGGTGGTCGGCAGGCTGGAGGAGCTGGTCGCGGCCGATGATCCGGACGCTGTGGGCGGTCGGCGGAGTTTCTTGCAGGAGCTGAGGGAGGACCCCGGCTCGATCCACTGGACACGTTGTTGACCGAGATCACCAAGCTGGAGCGGGTGACGGCGATCGGTCTGCCGGCGGGGCTGTTCGAGGACGTCTCGGAGAAGATCGTGGCTGGGTGGCGGGCCCGGGCGATGACGATGTACCCGTCGGACTTCGCCGACTGTCCGCGGCCGATCCGGATCACGCTGCTGGCCGCGTTGTGCTGGGCGCGGAAGACCGAGGTGATCGACGGTCTGGTGGAGTTGCTCATCCAGCTGGTCCACAAGATCAGCGTCCGGGCGGAGAAGAAGGTCGAGAACGAGGTCAACGCGGAGTTCCGGCGGGTGCACGGCAAGACGGGCATCCTGGTCAAGCTCGCCGCCGCGGCACTGGCGATGCCGGAGGAGATCGTCCGCAAGGCCTAGTGGGCCCGGGTCAACGTGCCTCCGGCGGGCAGGCCGTCGGCTAGCTGGCGCAGGGTGAAGGCGAGCAGTGGCAGGGCCTCTCCGCTGCCGGTGTCGGCGACCAGCGCTGCCGCCAGTCCGTCATTGAGGCGCAGCCTGGCTATCTTGGCGGGTTCTTCGATGACGTCGCGCAACATCTCCCGGTCCAGCGGGGCCAACACATGGGCTTCGATTGGCACGCC
The DNA here is from genome assembly GCA_050699715.1 of Pseudonocardiaceae bacterium. GTDB lineage: Bacteria > Actinomycetota > Actinomycetes > Mycobacteriales > Pseudonocardiaceae. The sequence continues at coordinate 50,380 of JBOHFR010000013.1, read as the reverse complement.
GGCCAGCGCGGGGAGCTTGCGGAGGTCATCAAGGAATTCCGAGCGCATCGTCGCGACCACGTGCACCGGACCAGCGACCGCTTCGCGCAGCAGCTGGGTGAATCGCTGCAGGGCGTCCGGGGTAGTGCGAGTGAACAGCTCCTCGGCCTGATCGATCGACACCAGGAGTCGCTGGTGCGTGGCTGGAACGGGCTTGCTGGGGGTCGTCCTGGTAGTCCACGTACTGCCGGTTTTGTATCAGCGGATGCGCCGCATCGGACTCAGCTCGCAACGGGATGATCCAGCAACCCAGTGCATCCGCGATCCCCAACTCAGCCGAGCACCAGGGCGACGCCAGAAAGGACGACGTCACCACGCCGATCACCACGTCGGCGATCGTCCGGTCCGGGGTGGCGTAGCTGATGAAGATCTGGACCACGATCACCCCCCGTCAACGGCTCATCACGGGGGATGATAAAGGCGAACCCCCAGGGTACTTCAGTCGTGGGTGCGGCAGATGCGGACGAACATGTCGCGGAAGCCGGCGATGCCGCCGAACAGGGCACCGATCTCGAGTACCTGGATCTGTTCCACCGAGTCCGCGACGGGGGGCTGCGCTGGCGGAAGGTTGGCTCGCGCGTTGGCGAACGCTTCCTCGAAACTGAGCTTCTTCGAAAATCCGGTGGCCTCGTCAGCACCCTGCGGGCACGGCCGGTCAGCATTGTCGCCGATGGCTCGCAGGTAGAAGGAAAGCGCCTCGCCGCACTGTTCGATGTCAACCTGGTCGGTGCCATCAGCGTGGTGAACCGTCACCGTAGGCTGGTCTTCGGGGAAGCGGACCGTGGTGGTCTCACGGTAGGAAGTGACGTGCGGGGGCCGGATGCCCGGGCGGGCGCAGCGCTGCACGGTGAACTGCGCAGGTGAGATCTCCACCGGGTTCTGGGTAATGGCGACGTCGAAGCCGGGCGTGGGCAGCTCGCCCTCGGCGATGATCAACACATACTGCCGGGCCCGAAAGGCGCGGATCCGCGTCCTCCGGGCAAGCTCACAGGTAACCGGCATAGCTTCCCCTCGTGGGCGGCGGCTTGTGCTCTAACAGAGTTGCCACGAAGGCCCGCTGATACACCCGATCTGGTAGAGATTCTCGCCAGTCGCCCGCTGTGTTAGATGTGCTTTGCTCTCGGCGCAGAGGTGTGCCTTTCTCTCTGGCGGCTCTCCGTCCAGGTGGCATGTTCCTGGGAGATCAGGCCTTCGAGACGTTCAGCGAGCACGCGGTGCCGGTCCTCGGTGCTGTAGGGGCCGGCGGCGGCGAGGTAGAGATACTTCTCGTGCTTGAGGGCTTCCGCGGTGGAGCGATAGAGCACCCAGGTGGTCTGCCACTGGTACAGCTGTTGGGCACCCTCGGCCACGACGACGAGGGCGGCGAGCGTCGCGGTGACCGGGGCGGAGACCCGGAGGCCGGCGACGACCGGTACCACAGCGCCGACGATGAGCTGGCTGAGCTTGACCCGCTTGTACATCCGCTGGGCGGTCACGCTCTTGCCGTCATACCAACCGAGCTGATCTTCCAGCCGCTCCCACGCCGGACCGCGTCCGTCGTCCTCGTTGGCCTGGGCTGGTTGCCGCTCGTCGTCTCTTGTCGGTTCCATGGGTCATGAGGATTCCAGATAAGGTCACTGATTCGTGGACTCCCGTACTGGCTTGCCCGTCGTCGGCATGGTGGGAGCCGGGCAGCTGGCCCGGATGACCCACCAGGCCGCTGTGGCGCTCGGCCAGTCGCTACGGGTGCTAGCTACCGGTCCGGATGAGCCGGCGGCGCTGGTGGCCGCCGATGTGGTCCTTGGTCAGCCCGACGACCTCACCGCGCTGCGCCGGTTCGCGGTGGGCTGCGACATCCTCACCGTTGATCATGAGCACGTTCCCACCGAGCACCTGCGGGTACTGGTGGCCGAGGGAGCGCGGGTGTACCCGGGTCCGGACGCGCTGCGCCACGCCCAGGACAAGTTGGTGATGCGCCAGGCGCTGGCCCGGCTGGGGGTGCCAGTGCCGCCGTTTCGCGAGGTGACCCAGCCGAGGGACGCCGTGGTGTTCGGCGCCGAGCATGGCTGGCCGTGCGTGCTCAAGGCCGCCTGCGGTGGCTATGACGGACGCGGCCTGTGGATGCTCACCACCCCCACCGGCGCGCGCCGGGTGGTGGCGGAGCTGCTCGCTGCGGGCACCCCGTTGCTGGTGGAGCACTGCGTGGCGATGCGCAGGGAACTGGCCGCGCTGGTGGCCCGCTCGCCGTTCGGGCAGGGCGCGGCGTGGCCGGTGGTGCAGACGGTGCAGCGAGACGGGATCTGTGTGGAGGTGCTCGCCCCGGCGCCCGGCCTGGACACCGAGCTCGCGCAGGCTGGCCAGCAGCTGGCGTTGCGCGTCGCGGGGGAGCTGGGAGTGGTCGGCGTCCTGGCCGTCGAGCTGTTCGAGATGCCTACCGGTGAGTTACTGGTGAATGAGTTGGCGATGCGCCCGCACAACAGCGGGCACTGGACCATCGAGGGTGCGGTGACGTCGCAGTTCGAGCAGCACCTGCGGGCGGTGCTGGACTATCCGTTGGGCTCCACCGCACCGCTGGCCCCGGCGTGCGTGATGGCCAACGTGCTGGGCGCCGGCACCGGGCCCACGATGGGTCTCGACGAGCGAGTGCACCACCTGATGGCCCGCTACCCCCAGGCGAAGGTGCACCTGTACGCGAAGCCAGAGCGGCCCGGGCGCAAGATCGGGCACGTCACGGTGTGCGGTGCGCGGCTGGCGCCGGTGCGCGAGGTGGCGGTCGGCTCGGCTGCCTTTCTGGCCACCGGGAGCTGGCCGGACGGTTACCCGGTGCACGGGCCGGGACGGGAGACGGCGTGAGCCTGGTCGGTGTGATTATGGGCAGCGACTCGGACTGGCCGGTGATGCGCGCCGCCGCGCAGGCCCTCGAGGAGTTCGGCGTGCCCCACGAGGTGTCGGTGGTCTCCGCCCACCGCACCCCGGCCCGGATGCTCGACTATGCCCGCAACGCCGCGAGCCGGGGGTTGAAGGTGATCATCGCTGGGGCTGGTGGAGCGGCGCACCTGCCCGGGATGGTGGCCTCGGCGACGGTGCTGCCGGTGATCGGGGTGCCGGTAGCGCTGGCGCACTTCGACGGGCTGGACTCGCTGTTGTCCATCGTGCAGATGCCCGCCGGAGTGCCGGTCGCGACGGTGTCGATCGGCGGGGCGCGCAACGCCGGGCTGCTCGCGATCCGCATCCTGGCCGTCTCGGACCCGGCACTCGCGCGGCGGATGGTGGCCTTCCAGCATGAGCTAGCCCAGCGGGTGCTGGACTCCGACGCGACGTTACGCGCCACGCTGGAGGAGACCTCGCCGCGTTCTGACGACGTTCATTAGTGCGGGCCCACAGTGGTGACGATACCGGTACCAGGCGATAGCGATCGGTAACGCTAGGTACGAGACGGTTTGCCGCATCCCGCCGTTCGACCGCCGGTGGCGGACCGGATTTTCCTAGTGGCGATGCAACCCTAAAGAAGCTATCCTGCACCCAAGTGAGTTAACGGTAATCTCACTTCTGGTAACTATCTGATCCGGAATGACGAGTAGCTGGAGGTGAATGATGAGCTCCATCAGCACCATCGCCCTCGCCTCGGCGAGTTTCCCCCTCGGTGTCGAGATCGGCCAGTACCGGGTGTAGGTCGGCTGAGTTTCTTCAGCCGGTCTACCCTCAATCCGCCCAATCCGCCCAATCCGCCCAATCCGCCCAATCCGCCCAATCCGCCCAATCCGCCCAATCCGCCCGAATGCCTGTGCGCTGATCGGGGGCTAAGGGCGGGGGAAGGACGGGGAAGGACGGGGAAGGACGGGGAAGGACGGGGAAGGACGGGGAGGACAGGAAGGACACAGCCCTTGAGCCATTGCGGGAGGTCCATGTGCAGGTGAGATGGCTCCCGTCGGGCACCGTGCTCTCGCGCGGACGAGCCATGGCCTCGACTGCCTTCGTGGCTATCCTCACGCTCACTGCCGGGGTGGCTGGGGCGGCCGTGGTGGTCACGGTTCCGCTCAAGCCAAGTCTTGGTATGGCGTTCGGTGTCCTTGCGCTGGCGGCGGGATTCGGAATCGCCCGAGCCCTGGCGATCGAGGTCGAGGTCTGCCGCGACAGCGCACGGATCACTCTCACCGAGATTCCGCTGGTCTTCGGCCTGCTGTACTTACCTAGCCCGGTCGTGCTGGCAGCCTCTGTCGGCGTTGTGGTCATCGCCCGGTTGCTGCGCCGCGACACCTGGCCCAAGCTGCTGTTCAACGCCTCTTCCGCAGCCCTTACCGTCGCGCTCACCGACCTGCTGGCCTGCATGGTGTTCCTGCTGCACTGGCCCTGGCCGCCGCTGTGGATCGCGGTGCTCGCCGGGTTCGTCATCGCCCACGCCATCACGTGCTGGCTGAGCTGGGTCTTCATTGTGCTGTTGGACCACCGGCGCCCTGGCGAGGGTGCCCGCCCGATGGTGCACGTCTACCTCACCGGCCTGCTCAACGCCGCGCTCGGGATCACCGCCGCAGGACTGGTGCGGGTGGCGTGGGGCGCGGTGCTGGTAGGCCTGCTGGCGGTGACGGCGGCCGGGGTGTACAGCGCCTACTACGGACTGCTTCGCGACCAGCGTGACCTCGGTGTGCTCAACGACCTGAGCCTGCGGGTGGCCGTCGTCGGGCGAGGTGGAGTGCGGCGGGGTGGCGAGGACGCACCGGAACCGCCGGAGCTGGACGAGGGTGCCTGGTATACCGCCATGGAGCTGGCCCGTGAGCAGCTCAACGCCGCCCGCGTCGTGCTGCACCGGATATCTGCCCACGGCGGGCTGTGCACTGTGGTCGCCGGTGTCGCGCTGCCCCGCCCGCTCTCGCGGCACGACATCAGCGCTGTCCTGCCGGCCAGCCCGCCGGTCCGGACCGGGCAGGTGCGGCGTCTGGTGAGCAGCAGTGAGGACCCGGTCATCACCGCTGCTCTGACCACGAGGGCGGCCTCGGAGGTGCTCGTGGCGGCGATGCGGGGCGCCGACCAACTTCTGGGCGTTATCGAGGTGCATGACCGGCAGAGTCGGGTGCGCGGCTTCGGGGCGGCTGACGTGCGGTTGGTCGAGACGCTGGCCAGCCATCTCACCACCGCGCTGGACAACTGCCGGCTTCTTGTCCAGCTACGACACGACGCCTACCACGACAGCCTCACCAAGCTGCGTAATCGGCTCGGTTTCCGGGAGGCCGCGACCGTGGTACTGCGCCGGGACTCGGCGCCGTGCGCCGTGCTCGTCATCCAGCTCGGGTTGCGGTCATCGGTGAACGATGCGCTGGGCCACGTCTGGGGCGATCGAGTCCTCCTGGGCGCGGGCGAGCGGCTTCGCCGCGCGCTGCCAAACCAGACGCTCACTGCCCGGCTTGAGGGGGACACGTTTGCCGTGCTGCTGGTAGACGTCTGCCCGCAACAGGCGCTGCAGGTGGCCGAGCAGGTGCAGAAGGCGCTGAGCGAGCCTTATCCGGTCGACAAGCTCGCCGTGGAGTGCAGCGCGGTGGCCGGCGTGGCGCTGACCGGGACCGAGCCCACTCGGGATGTGGACACCCTGGTGCAGCGGGCCGACGTGGCCCTGCGCGCCGCCCGCTGCGGCGAGGAGACCGTCCTCAGCTACCTGCCCAGCATGGGCCAGCGCCTGCTGCGCCGTTTCCAGCTGGTTACCCAGTTCCGCCACGCGCTGGACACCGGGCAGGTCGATGTGCACTTCCAGCCCCAGCTGGCGCTGTCCACCCGCCAGGTGATTGGGGTGGAGGCGCTAGTGCGCTGGCACCATCCGGAATTCGGGATGGTCGACCCGGAGGAGTTTGTCACCCTCGTCGAGACCACCGGTCTGATCGACGTGCTCACCGACTACGTGCTCGACCGCTCCCTGGCGCAGTGCCGTAGCTGGCTGGACCGTGGGCTGTCGCTGTCGGTCGCGGTCAACCTCTCGGTGCGCAACCTGGCCGACACCGAGTTCCCCCACCGGGTGATCGACGCACTGGGGCGGCACCGGGTGCCCCCCGCGCTACTCAGTTTCGAGCTCACCGAGTCGGCGGTGATGAGCGATCCGGAGCGCGCGCTACCGGTGCTGCGCGGGCTGCACGAGCTGGGCATTCGCATCGCGGTGGATGACTTCGGTACCGGGTACTCGTCGCTGGCCTACCTGCGGCGCCTGCCGGTCGACGAGGTCAAGATCGACAAGAGCTTCGTGCTGGGGCTGGCCAGTGATCTCGGTGACCTTGCGGTGGTCCGCGCCATCATCGAGCTCGGCCACTCACTCGGGTTGATCGTCGTCGCCGAGGGTGTCGAGCAGGACGCCACCCGCGACCAGCTGGTGGAGATGGGTTGCGACGTCGCACAGGGCTTCCTGATCTCCCGCCCGCTCGGGCCGGAGCGGTTCGATGCCTGGTTGGCCACCCGGACCGTCCGCGCCGCCGGAGCGCCCGAGGAGGCCGTCGTCCTCACCCTGGTCCGGTAAGCGTTGGACGATGAGCCCCGGGCCGGCGCTTGCGCGGGCCACTCCGAGGTTGTGTGACGGAGGCTGTGTAGGATTGCTCTCGCTGGGCTCGCTGGAGCCGGCAGCAACAAGCAGCAACAAGCAAGAACAAGCAAGAACAACTGCCCCAATAGCTCAGACGGCAGAGCGTCTCCATGGTAAGGAGAAGGTCTACGGTTCGATTCCGTATTGGGGCTCGTGGGAGGGGTCACCCGCGAGGGCGGTGTAGCTCAGTCGGAAGAGCAAGCGGCTCATAATCGCTGTGTCGCCGGTTCGATTCCGGCCACCGCTACCATCGGTCCGGCGCACGAGGCGCTGGCCGCAGCAGGTCCCGACCGCAGTTGATGACAGCAGCGCAGTTGATGACAGCTTTGGCGAGAGAGAGGCACCCGTGGCCGCCACTGATGTTCGACCCAAGATCACGTTGGCGTGTGAGGAGTGCAAGCACCGCAACTACATCACCAAGAAGAACCGGCGCAACGACCCTGACCGGCTCACCCTGCGCAAGTACTGCCCGAACTGCAACACTCACCGGGCGCACCGCGAGACCCGCTGACCCATCCGGTATCGAGCCCTGCCCAACTAGCCTGCGCGGATGGCACTAAACCCCGCCTTTCTTGGCCGGTGCTACCCTTCGGCGGGTATCTACCAGGTAGGACGCGAGAAGATCCGGGAATTCGCCGACGCCATCGGCGACGATGACGCGGTCTACCGTGATCCCAGCGCCGCCCGAGCGTGCGGGTACCCCGATGTGATCGCCCCCCCCACATTCGCGATTATCTTGGTCCTGCGCGCGCAGCGGGCGCTGGTCTGTGACCCCGAGCTTGCGCTGGACTGCAGCCGGATGGTGCACGGCAACCAGTCGTTCACCCACCACCGGCCGATCCGGGCCGGCGATGAGCTGGCCGCGACGCTGCATGTCGAGGGTGTGCGCACGATGGGGGGCAACGACATGCTCACGGTGCGCTGCCAGATCACTGACGCTGCCGGCGATCCGGTGACGACAGCCTGGTCCATGCTGGTTGTCCGCAGCTCGGACGCGGGGGAAGACCGGTGAGCCGGCGCCGCCGTGACGAGGTCGCTGAGGGTGACGAGCTGCCTGGGCTGCGGGTCCGTGTCACCCGGGCTGACCTGGTCCGCTACGCCGGAGCTTCCGGCGACTTCAACCCGATCCACTGGAACGAACGGGCCGCTCGGGAGGCCGGACTACCTGACGTCATCGCGCACGGGATGCTCACCATGTCGCTGGCCAACCGCCTGGTGACGACCTGGGCCGGTGACCCGGCTGCCGTCGTGGAGTGCGCAGTCCGCTTCACCCGCCCGGTCGTCGTGCCCGACGACGCCGAAGGGGCGCTCGTTGAGTTCTCCGGCACGGTGGCGCAACGACGTGAGGACGGCACCGTCATCGTCACCATCACCGCCCGCTGCGCCGCCCAGGCTGTGCTCGGCCAAGCCACCGCCACCGTCGCGTTAGCCTGACCGCTGCGCCGCTCGACGTCGTGAACTCGACGATATCGACTCCCCGCTCGGCGCAAACGGTTAGGTGGCGTCGAGTTCACGGCGCGCCTGGGGTACTTGGAGTGTGTTGGCTCCGGTGGCCTATACTCTGCGTGCCTGGGTTGCCAACGGATCTCTCGGGCCCGATGGTGCCCGTGGTGCGGCGTCTGGCAAGGAGACGTCCGGTAAAGGGGTGTAGCTCAACTGGTAGAGCAGCGGTCTCCAAAACCGCAGGTTGCAGGTTCAAGTCCTGTCGCCCCTGCGTTGACCTCGACTGGCGACGACCCAACCGCCAGATGGCCCGGCGAAGCGGAGGATCACCAGCGTGAGCGATGATCGCGCCCACGAGACGGAGGACGGGTTGGAGCAAGCCGAGGCGTCATCCGACGCCCTGCGGCCTGCCGACGCTGTGCACCGGGTGCGATCCACCAGCCGACCCACCCAGGCGCGACGGTCCGGGGTCGTGGGCAAGGATCATCCCACCAGGGCTCGCGACGCAACTGAGATCAAGACTGCTGCGCCGGCCCGGCTGATTCGGTTCCTCCGCGAGGTCGTCTCCGAGCTCAGCAAAGTGATCTGGCCAACCCGCCGGGAGCTGGTGGTCTACACCGCGGTCGTGCTGGTCTTCGTCAGCTTCATGGTGGCGTTCGTGGCATTGCTGGACATGGGGCTGGGTAGGGCGGTGCTGGCCGTGTTTGGTTGATCCCGGGTACGGCCGGTGCGGCGTTGACGACCAGCACGGCATGACGCACGTTTAAAGAAAGCGAGACCAACTGTGACTTTCCCCGGAGGGACTTCCGCCGAAGGCGGGCAGGAGCTGACGGGGCTGTTCGGCGCCGGTACGCCCCAGATCGATATGCCTGAGGTCGATTCACCCGAGGTCGATTCACCCGAGGTCGCCGAGACCAGTGATGAAGCTGACCAGGACGCGGGGGCGGCCGAGGTCGAGGTGCCCCCGCGTCCTGCCGACCCGGTCGACGAGCTCCGGTCCGCGCTGGCCGCCGCTCCCGGCCAGTGGTATGTGGTGCACTCCTACGCCGGCTACGAGAACAAGGTGAAGGCGAACCTGGAGACGCGAATCCAGACTTTGGATGTCGAGGACTACATCTTCCAAGTGGAAGTGCCCACCGAAGAGGTCACAGAGATCAAGAACGGGCAGCGCAAGCAGGTACAGCGCAAGGTACTGCCCGGCTACATCCTGGTCCGGATGGAGCTTAACGATCCCTCGTGGAGCGCCGTGCGCAACACGCCGGGGGTGACTGGCTTCGTCGGTGCCACCTCACGGCCCTCGCCGCTGACCCTGGATGAGGTGCTGAAATTCCTCGTCCCCCGGGTGGCGCAGCCCAAGGTGCCGGTCGGCGCCGGCAAGCATGCGGGAGGCGTTGGTGGCTCCAAGCCCGCGATCGAGGTTGACTTCGAGGTGGGTGAGTCGGTCACCGTCATGGATGGTCCGTTCGCCACGTTGCCGGCGACGATCAACGAGGTCAACATCGACGCGCAGAAGCTCAAGGTGTTGGTGTCAATCTTCGGTCGGGAGACTCCGGTCGAACTCTCGTTTAGCCAGGTCGCTAAGATCTGAACCTTCACGAGCCCTGATTTCGGCCCGCACGGCCGGACCCCATTTGAGGCGGCCGTAAGCACCAGCCCGAGGAAGGAACCATGCCCCCCAAGAAGAAGCGGCGCAAGCTCACGGCCACCGTGAAGCTCGCACTAGAGGCTGGCACCGCGAACCCGGCCTCGGTCGGGCAGTCGCTGGGCCCACACGGTCTGAACATCATGGAGTTCTGCAAGGCGTACAACGCCGCGACGCAGAACAGCCGTGGTGAGGTGGTACCTGCGGTGATCTCGGTCTACGAGGACCGCTCGTTCGACTTCGTGCTCAAGACCCCACCCGCCTCGGTGCTGCTGCTCAAGGCGGCCGGAGTGGCCAAGGGTTCAGCGGAGCCGAACAAGACCAAGGTCGCCAGAATCGGCCGCGATCAGCTCCGGGCCATCGCTGAGCGCAAGCTTGAAGACCTTAACGCCAACGATATCGATGCCGCGATCAACATCATTGCTGGGACCGCCCGCTCGATGGGCATCACAGTCGTCAACTGAGCCGGTAAGACCTGAGACTGAAGAAGACCTGTACGCGTGGAAGGGCCGGCGCTGGTCCGCACCACAACTGATCCGGTGACGTAAGGACAGTGATATGAAGCGCAGTAAGGCCTATCGCCAGGCCGCCGAGAAGGTTGACCGCAGCCGGCTCTACAGCCCGCTGCAGGCTGCGGAGCTGGCTAAGGAGACGTCCCCGTGCAAGATGGACGCTACTGTCGAAGTGGCCATGCAGCTGGGCGTTGACCCCCGCAAGGCCGATCAGATGGTTCGCGGCACGGTGAGCCTGCCGCATGGCACCGGCAAGACTGTCCGTGTCATCGTCTTCGCCACCGGGGATCGAGCGGCCGAGGCAGCGGCCGCTGGCGCTGACGCGGTCGGCTCTGAGGATCTCATCGAGCGCATTCAGGGTGGCTGGCTGGACTTTGACGCCGCCATCGCGGCGCCGGACCAGATGGCTAAGGTCGGCCGGATCGCCAGGATTCTCGGACCCCGAGGCCTGATGCCCAATCCCAAGACCGGCACCGTGACTCCCGACGTGGCGAAGGCTATCGTGGATATCAAGGGTGGCAAGATTAACTTCCGGGTGGACAAGCAGTCTAATCTCCACCTGATCATCGGCAAGGTGTCGTTCGACACCGGCAAGCTGGTGGAGAACTATGCCGCTGCGCTTGACGAGGTGCTGCGAAGCAAGCCCTCGACCGCGAAGGGGCGCTACCTGAAGAAGGTCAACTTCTCCACCACCATGGGCCCTGGTATCCCAGTCGACCCCAGCCGCACCCGCAACCTGCTCGCCGACGAGCCCGCCACCCCCTGAGCGGGACCTGCCGCTCGTTGCGCCTGCGGCGGGCAATTCAGCTGTGGTCGTCCGGGTTGGGCTGGCTCTTTTTGATGCCACGCATGGCGGGGAAGAGAACGACTTCCCGCAGCGTGGGCGCATCGGTGAGCAGGGCGACGAACCGGTCGATTCCGAGGCCGAGACCGGACATCGGCGGCATCCCGTATTCCATCGCCTCGATGAAGTCCTCTTCCATCATCATGGTTTCGTCGTCGCCGGCCTCGCGCAGCTCGGCTTGTTCCTCCAGCCGTCGCCGCTGCTCGACCGGGTCGATCAGTTCTGAGTACGCCTTGACGATCTCCCAGCCGTTCACGACGACCTGGAACATGTCGAGCCTGGTTGGGTCGTCGTCGCTGCGCCGGGCGAGCGGGGCTAGCTCCGCCGGGTGATGCACCAGGAAACACGGCTGGATGAGCTCGGGCCGGACCGTCTTCTTGTACAGCAGATCGACGAGCCCCGCGTAGGACGCTGCCTCCTCGACGTCCAGACCGAGCCCGGCGACCCGCTCTTGCAGTGCCGGCAGGTCGCGGACGACGGTGAGGTCGATACCGGTTCGCCGGGCGATCTCGGCCCGGTAGTCCAGCTCTGGCCAGTCGGCGCCGAAGTCCAGCTTCACGCTGCCACAGGTGACGGTACGGGTGCCGAGGACCTCGTCGAGCACCGCGAGAATCAGCTCGCGGATGAAGGTCATGTTGTCGCGGTAGTCCCAGTAGGCCGTGTACCACTCCAGCATCGTGAATTCTTGGAGATGGGAGGCGTCCATGCCTTCGTTGCGGAAGTTGCGGCCCAGCTCATAGACGCGCTCCAGTGACCCGACGACGACGCGCTTGAGCAGTGTCTCCGGCGAGATCCGCAGGTAGAAGTCCTCCCCCAGGGCGTTGTGCCGGGTCACGAACGGTCGTGCGGCCGCGCCGGAGGCCGCCTCTTGCAGGATCGGCGTCTCGACTTCGAGGAAGTCGTTGTCGTCGAGGAACCGGCGGATCCGCCGGATGATCCTCGCTCTGGTCCGGAACCGTTCCCGGGACTCGGCGTTCACCAGCAGGTCGAGGTAACGGCGCCGGTAGCGGGCCTCCACGTTCGACAGGCCCTGCCACTTGTCCGGCAACGCGCGGACCGTCTGATTCAACACGGTCAGCTCGGACACCGCCACTGTCCGTTCGCCGAGGCGGGTGGTGTAGAGGCTGCCGGCGATCCCGACGAAGTCACCGACCTTGACCGCCCGTGACCAGTCCTTAAAGAGCTCCGCCCCCAGCTCGTCTCTGGACAGCGACATCTGTACCCGCCCGCTGCGGTCCTGCAGGTGCCCGAAGATCAGTCCGCCCATCCGGCGCCAGAGGACGACCCGGCCGGCGAGCCGGAGCGCCGTCCCCTCGGGAGCGTCGCGGGCAGTGGCGGCAACCGCGTCGGTGCGGTAGCCAGACCGGGGTCCCACACCTGCGGATTCCTCCGTTGACATCACGACACACTCTCTTCAACCAGACGGCACCTAGGCAGCTACGAAGGCGGTGTTCGTGAACATCTCGCCAGCGGGCCAGGTGGGACGGATCGCCATCCATACTGACGGCCGAACCAGCTTACCGACTCGGGCTCACGGCGGACCGCTAGCCGTGCTGTCGCCGCGACCCTGATGGCTGCTAGCCGCGCGGAGGTCACCCGGTCGGTCCGACACAGCGCCCTCCGGCAACCACAACCACCGGAAAGCCGGATGATACGGTCTTCCGTATGCGAACTCGTATGACAATCAGTATCGAACCCGAAATAGCAGTTCAGATACGCCGAGAGGCCCAGCAAGACGGACTGGACATCTCCACGTGGCTGGCTCAGGTGGCGCAACGAGAAGCCACTCGACGCGCCTACGCCCGGGCCGCCGCCGAGCGCCGGGCCGCCGGCATTGACAGCGAGGACCGGCTGGCCGCCTACGCCGCCCGACGGGCTGCCGTGCGCCAGTACGTCAGCCAGGAGGGATCGGGTGCCGCCTAGCTTCGGCCAGGTCTGGACCACCGGTCACCCCACCCACACAGAAGTACTATCGAGCGTTCCCCATCTCGTCGTGTCCAGTGACCTCTACAACGAATCAGGGCTCGGTGTCATCGTCGTCGAGATCGACCCACACGAGATGCGTGACCCCGAACTCCACGAACCCATCCCCGGAATCGGCACCGTCATACTCGACCGGCTAGTCTGGTATCCGCAAAACTGGCTCCGCGAACACATCGGCAACTTGCCCGACGAGCGACACGTCGAGCTTGGGCGGCTGATCCGCAACCTCATCGGACCATAAGGACCCGGGCGGAGGTCGCCATGTGGCATTGGAGACCGGGGACCACCAACGCGCCATCGCCATCGCCGAGGGCCTACATCCGGAGGTGCATCCGCACCGGGGGAGTCAGGCCCTCTACTGGGTGGACTACGGGCGCGCGCTCGCTAAAGTACGGAGCCGCCGCAATGACGCCACGCTCGCTTTTCGCCGTGCAGAGCGGATCTCCCCGCCGTACCTGCGTCAGGACCTGGCCGCCCGAGAGACCCTTGCGGAACTAGTCGCCCGGTCCAAGCAGGACGCGGTGGGCCGGGAGCTGCGGGGGATGGCGTACCGGGCGGGCCTGCCGGTCTAGCTGACGGTCATCGCCGCGAGGCGGGGGTGGGGTGCCATACTCTCCAGCTGTGCCATTGGTTCGCATTGACGTCGTGAAGGGTTGGCCGGAGACGGAGCTTCGGGCGATCAGTGACAGCGTTCATCGGGCGCTCGTCGAGACGCTGGACGTTCCCGAGCGCGACCGCTTCCAGATCGTCACCGAGCACGCTGCCGAGCGTTTTATGTTCGACCGCTCCTACCTGGACGTTGAGCGATCGGAGCGCTTCGTGTTCGTGCACGTGACACTGGCGGCCGGTCGCTCGACCGAGGCGAAGCAGCGCTTCTACGCGCTGCTGGACGAACTGCTCGTCGATGAGGTCCGGCTGCGTCCGGAAGACCTCGGGGTCATGCTGGTCGAGAACGGCAGGCAGGACTGGTCGTTCGGCAACGGTCTGGCCAGCTACCTCGTCCTGCCTCGGGAGCGCTGGCGCTGACCAGGTGCAAGTACGGTCAGCGGTGGAGGTGCGCTCGATGGGCCGTCGGCTGCGGAAGATCCGCCACATTCGTGGCACGTCGCTGCCGGTGGTCGCCGGCCTGGCGGGGATCTCCCCGAAGTACCTGTCGCAGCTGGAGTCGGGGACACGGGCCCTGGACCGGCACTGCCTGATCGTGGCGCTGGCGGCGGTCGATTCCCGACCAATCGCCGAACTGATCGCGCGGTCCCGGGAGGACTCGGTGGGTCGGGAGCTGCGCGGGATGGTGCACTGCGCGGGCTTGCCCCAATAGCCCGTCGGCGGTGTCTGCGGTGGGGTCACACGCTGGGGTGACCGGGCTGGTTTGGTGGCGGCGGTGTCGTTGGCTTAGGCTCACTGCGGTTCCACCGAAGACCGCTGGTTTCGCGTGCCCCTGGCTATTGCTCTGGGTACGCACGAAGGTCCCGTGACTGCGGGCGACCCGCGCAGGAGGAGAGTGGTTGTGCCGTCACGCTGCGCGCTTGCGCGCGGCCTGGCTACGCCCCCGCGCCTGCTGCGCCGGGGCGTTCGTCGTTTTCGGGCCCGGGTATGGGCGGCGCCGCTCAAGCGTCGTTCCATACCAGCAGACGCACCACGCCGATATCCACCATCACTGCCGGCTGAGCCGGCAATCCAACCGGGGAGGCGGCCCATGGTTAGACCGGACAAGGTCGACGCCGTTGCCGATATCGCGGACCAATTCCGCAGTGCTGCGGCTGCGGTCGTCACCGAGTACCGCGGCCTGTCCGTGACCCAACTGACCAGTCTGCGTCGGTCCCTCGGCGCCGCGACCAGCTACCGGGTTGCCAAGAACACCCTGGTGTCGCGCGCCGCGCGAGACGCCGGGGTGGAGGGTCTCGACGAGCTGTTCATCGGCCCGACCGCGATTGCGTTCGTGCATGGTGAGCCGGTGCTCGCGGCCAAAACGCTGCGTGATTTCGCCAGAGAGCACACCGCGCTGGTGATCAAGGGTGGCTACCTGGATGGCCGTGCGCTGACGGTTGCTGAGGTCACCCAGATCGCGGACCTGGAGTCTCGCGAGGTGCTGCTGGCCAAGCTGGCCGGCGCGATGAAGGCCAATCTTAGCAAGGCCGCCAGACTGTTCGCCGAGCCGGCCTCCCAGGTCGCCCGGTTGGCTGCGGCCCTGCGCGACAAGCAACACGAGCAGCAGCCGACCGACGAGCCCGCCGAGGACTGATCGGACTGATCCAGTAAATCCAGTGGATTTCAGCTGAATCTCACTGAATCCACCGACGACAGCAGTCGTCTCAAGGCGACGGAAGGAAGGACGCCATCATGGCGAAGATGAGCACCGACGATCTGCTCGATGCGTTCAAAGAGATGACGCTGCTCGAGCTGAGCGAGTTCGTGAAGAAGTTCGAGGTGACCTTTGATGTCACCGCAGCGGCGCCGGTCGCGGTGGCGGCTGGTCTAGCCGTGGGCGGCGCCGAAGCCCCGGCCGTCGAGGAGAAGGACGAGTTCAACGTCGTTCTCGAGGCCATCGGCGAGAAGAAGATCCAGGTCATCAAGGTGGTTCGGGAGGTTGTCTCCGGGCTGGGCCTCAAGGAGGCCAAGGACCTGGTAGAGAGCGCCCCCAAGCCGATCCTGGAGGGCGTCCCCCGCGACCAGGCCGAGGCCGCCAAGTCCAAGCTGGAAGAAGCCGGCGCCAAGATCAGCCTCACCTGAGACCCGTCAACCGCATTCAGCGGGCGCAGCGGGGCTATTCGACCCGTGAAACCCCGCTCAGCCCGCTGAATGCGGGGCGGGCAGGTGTTGGGTGAGCCAGGAGAGCAGGTGGGTGAGGATCGCCTCGCGCTCGGGCTCGTTGAACACTTCATGGTAGAGGCCTTGGTATTGGCGCAGGGTCTTGTCCGGGGAGGACACTGTGTCGTGCACCATCGCCGAACCGGCTGGCGCGCATATCCGGTCGTCGGTGCCGTGCAGGAGCAGCAGCGGCAGGGACAGCCGCGGCAGCCGGGCGGGCAAGCCCTCCATCGTCACCAGGATCTCAGCTCCGGTCCGGGCCTTGAGCTTGCCGCGGTACACCAGCGGATCCGCCTGGTAGGCACGGACCACCTCGGGGTCTCGGCTGATTTTCTGATCGGCGTCAAGGGCTACCACGCCAAGGTTGGGGACCAGCGCCGAGAGCACCCCAGCCAGGCGTCTTTGCAGCGCCGAGCCAGCCAGTGCCTGCACTGCCGGCCCGGACACGACCAGCCCGGCCAGGACGGTCCCCGGGTTGGCGGCCCCGGGGTTGGAGTTCTTCTTGGGTTCGGTCGCCCTCGGTTCGGTCGCCCTCGGTTCGGTCGCATAGTGCAGCGCGATCAGCCCGCCGAGCGAGTGGCCGACCATGAACACCGGCAGGTGGGGATGCCGCTCGAGGGCAAACCACACGAAGGAGCTCAGGTCCGCCACGATCAACGCCATCCGCTCGATGTTGGCTCGTCGTCCGTCGGACCGTCCGTGTCCGCGATGGTCGGCGGCGTAGGCCGCGAAGCCCGCCGTGGCCAGCCGGGCGCCGACATGCGCGTAGCGTGCCGAGTGCTCATGGAGACCGTGCACGATGACGACGACCGCCCGGGCCTGATTCTGGGGGAGCCAGGCCTGCCAGTACCCGGACCGACCGGGCGCGATCTCCCGGTGTCCTTGTTCATGTCTAGTGCTCACGGACTGCCTCCTCGGCGCGCGCGACCGCTATCGGGGGAGACCCTGGGCGGCCCCCTAAGCGCCCCGAGTCACTATCATCATTTATCTCTCTCCCCGGGATGACCATGACCAGTATCGCCACCACCCGCACCGCCCCGAGGCGAGCTTTCCTTGGCGGCCTGCTACGGAGCGCTATCCTCGTGGTCGCGGTCGTCGCCGTGGTCGCCGCCACCGCTGCGGGCTGGTTCGGCGTGTCCTGGTACTGGGCCGCGCACGACAAGTCCCTTGCTTTAGGGATGGACCGAGACGCCGTGCTGCGGGATGCGCAACGGGCCACGCTCAACCTCGATACGCTCGATTATCGGCGGGTGCAGGACGGGCTGACCCTGTGGGAACAGTCCGCTGCCGGGTCGTTACTCACCCAGCTGCGGGCCAACCGGAACACCTATGCCCGCGCCATCACCGACTCCACAACGGTCAGCAGCGCGAGGGTTCTCGACGCCGCTGTCGCCTCGCTCGATGAGCATGCCGGCACCGCGCAGGTGTTCGTTGGGGTGGACGTCACATCTCAATCCGAACAAAGTGACCCGAGCTGCGCGCACCGGCGCGTCCGCCTTGAGATGATTCGTGCCGGCGACGCCTGGAAGGTCGGCGCGTTGACGCCGGTCGGCGACGCTTACTCGGTGCCTGGACCGTGCCCCGCAGCCTGACCCGAAATAGGCCCCACACTGACCCGAAATAGGTCCCACACTAGGCCCGACATCACTAGGCCCCCCGGTAGTGCGGGAGCCGAAAGAGGGAGAACGCCGACGATGACCATCCCGGCCCCACCACAACCTGACTCCGCCGAGGAGATGGCAAAGCCATCCGGGGCCGAGGAGATGGCAAAGCCATCCGGGGCCGAGGAGATGGCAAAGCCATCCGGGGCCGAGGAGATGGCAAAGCCATCCGGGGCCGAGGAGATGGCGAAGCCGTCCCGGCGCCTGACGGGGGTGGCGACGCTGGTGGCATTGGTCGCTGCGGTGGTGATGGTTTTGGGTCTCGCGGCCTGGTTCCGCGGCGAGGCCAACCAGCTGGCCGGGTCTGCGGCGGCGAGTAACGACGCGCTGGTCGATGCCGGCAGCACCGCCCAGGTCTCCGGGCAGGTACGCGAAGCGGTGCAACGCGTCTTCTCCTATGACTTCGCCCGGTTGGATGACAACGAACGAGCCGCTGCCGAGGTGATCACCGGTTCCTTCGTGCAAACTTTTCATCAACAGTTCGCTCGGGTGCGCCAGCTGGCGCCGCCACAACAAGCCGTGGTGGTGGCGACTGTGCCCGCTCTTGCCGTCAAGGTGCTCGACGGTGACCGGGCGATCGTGCTGGTGTTTCTCGATCAGCAGGCCCACCAGGGCGGTCAAGCCCTGCCGCTCCTAGCCTCCGGCAGGCTCGCTGTCACGGCGCATCGAGTCAACGGCCGCTGGAAGATCGCCGACGCGGAGCCGTTCTGATCGCGATCGGTCGCACCGGTCAGCTTCGTGGCCGCTGATCGTGCATATCCCACCACTGATCGGACGACGTGCTCTTGACGGGCGGCGCCTGGCAGGTCACTCTAGGGGCACGATTGCGCCGGCTGCGCCCGGTGCTGGACAGTCGTCGTCCTAGGGGCTAGACTGCCTCTTTGCGCTGCCCACTCTTCATTTCCCTGCTCGTGGGGTACCTCAGTACGGGGTTCCCCTGTGAACAGGGCTCAGCGGGGCACAGGGTCTCGGCGGGCGGCGTCGATGGTAACAACCGTCGAAGCTAACCAGGCGCAAATGACAACAGCAGTCTCGACAACTACATCAGCAACTGCACCAACACCGCGCCGGGAGGGTGGTCGCCAGCGACCACGTGGTCCTGCGCTCGGCAGCGCTAGTGTTCGGAAGGACGCAATCTTGGCAGTCTCCCGCCCGACCAAGACCTCTGCTGCGAACAACTCCGTACCCCGTCTCCCAGGAGCTCCGGCCCGGCCGTCTTTCGCGAAGATCCGCGAGCCGCTCCAGGTCCCCAACCTCCTGGACTTGCAGCTCCAATCCTTCGAGTGGTTGATCGGTGCCGCCAAGTGGTACCAGCGCCGCATCGAGGCTGGTGACGAGCAGCCCATCGGTGGTCTCGCTGAGGTGCTGGAGGAGATCTCTCCGATCGAGGACTTCTCCGGCTCGATGTCCCTGTCCTTCTCCGACCCTCGCTTCGACGAGGTCAAGGCCTCCGTCGAGGAGTGTCGGGACAAGGACATGACGTACGCCGCACCCCTGTTCGTCACGGCCGAGTTCACTAACAACAACACTGGTGAGATTAAGTCTCAGACGGTGTTCATGGGTGACTTCCCGATGATGACCAACAAGGGCACCTTCATCATCAACGGGACCGAGCGGGTCGTGGTGTCCCAGCTTGTTCGCTCCCCTGGCGTGTACTTCGACCACGCGGTGGACAAGACCACCGACAAGGACGTTTACAGCGTCAAGATCATCCCCAGTCGTGGCGCCTGGCTGGAGTTCGACGTCGACAAGCGCGACACGGTGGGCGTGCGGATCGACCGCAAGCGCCGCCAGCCGGTGACTGTGCTGCTCAAGGCCCTGGGCTGGACAGCCGAGCGGATCGCCGCGCGCTTCGCGCACTCCGAGACGCTGCTCGCCACCCTGGAGAAGGACCACACCGCCGGCCCCGACGAGGCGCTGCTGGACATCTACCGCAAGCTGCGCCCGGGCGAGCCGCCCACCAAGGAGAGTGCGCAGGCGCTGCTGGAGAACCTCTTCTTCAAGGTCAAGCGCTACGACCTTGCCAAGGTCGGCCGTTACAAGGCCAACAAGAAGCTGGGCCTGGGCCTGCCTTATCGCAACGGGGTGCTGACCGAGGACGACATCGTCACGACCATCGATTACCTCGTCCGGCTGCATGCCGGCGAGACGACTATGCCGGCCGCATGCAGTGTGGCTGGCATAGTCGCGCCAGTGGTGCCGGTGGAGACCGATGACATCGACCACTTCGGCAATCGCCGGTTGCGCACCGTTGGGGAGTTGATCCAGAACCAGGTCCGGGTGGGTCTGTCTCGGATGGAACGGGTCGTTCGGGAGCGGATGACCACGCAAGACGTCGAGGCGATCACGCCGCAGACCCTGATCAACATCCGTCCCGTGGTGGCGGCGATCAAGGAGTTCTTCGGCACGTCCCAGTTGTCCCAGTTCATGGACCAGACCAACCCGCTAGCCGGGTTGACCCACAAGCGGCGGCTGTCCGCGCTCGGTCCCGGTGGCCTGTCCCGCGAGCGGGCCGGCTTCGAGGTCCGTGACGTGCACGCGTCACACTACGGCCGGATGTGCCCGATCGAGACCCCGGAGGGTCCGAACATTGGGCTGATCGGGTCGTTGTCGTCCTACGCCCGGGTCAACCCGTTCGGCTTCATCGAGACGCCCTACCGCAAGGTCGTCGACGGTCACGTCACCGCGCAGATTGAGTACCTGACCGCTGACGAGGAGGACCGGTACGTCAAAGCACAGGCCAACGCAGTGCTGCGCGATGATGGCTACTTCGCCGAGGACCGCGTGCTGGTCCGGCGCAAGGGCGGCGACGTCGACTACATCGACCCGCAAGGCGTGGACTATATGGACGTCTCGCCTCAGCAGATGGTCTCGGTGGCCACCGCGATGATCCCGTTCGTCGAGCACGATGACGCCAACCGGGCCCTGATGGGCGCCAATATGCAGCGCCAGGCGGTACCGCTGTTGCGCAGCGATGCGCCATTGGTGGGAACCGGTATGGAGCTGCGGGCGGCGGTCGATGCCGGCGACGTCGTGGTGGCCGAGAAGGCCGGGGTGGTCGAGGAACTGTGCGCCGACTACGTCACTGTCATGGCCGACGACGGCAGCCGGCAGACCTACCGGATGCACAAGTTTCACCGGTCCAACCAAGGCACCTGCATTAACCAGCGGCCCATCGTGGCCGAGGGTGACCGGGTGGAAATAGGCCAAGTGATTGCCGATGGGCCGTGCACCGACTCCGGCGAGATGGCCCTGGGTAAGAACCTCCTCGTGGCGATCATGCCGTGGGAGGGCCACAACTACGAGGACGCGATCATCCTGAGCCAGCGTCTGGTCCAGGACGACGTGCTCACCTCGATCCATATCGACGAGCACGAGATCGACGCCCGGGACACCAAACTCGGTGCTGAGGAGATCACCCGGGACATCCCGAACGTGTCCGAGGAAGTGCTGGCGGATCTCGACGATCGAGGAATCATCCGGATCGGCGCCGAGGTGCAGGCCGGAGATATCCTGGTCGGCAAGGTGACGCCGAAAGGTGAGACCGAGTTGACCCCCGAAGAGCGGCTGCTGCGTGCCATCTTCGGTGAGAAAGCCCGCGAGGTCCGCGACACCAGCCTCAAGGTGCCGCACGGCGAGACCGGCAAGGTCATCGGTATCCGGGTGTTCTCCCGGGAGGACGACGACGAGCTGTCGCCCGGCGTTAACGAGCTGGTCCGGGTCTATGTCGCACAGAAGCGCAAGATCCAGGACGGCGACAAGCTCGCTGGCCGGCACGGTAATAAGGGCGTCATCGGCAAGATCCTCCCGGTGGAGGACATGCCGTTCCTGTCGGATGGGACGGCGGTGGACATCATTCTCAACACCCACGGTGTCCCACGTCGAATGAACATCGGACAGATCTTGGAGACGCACCTCGGCTGGATCGCCAAGAACGGGTGGCAGATTAATGGTGATCCGGAGTGGGCCTCCCGGCTGCCTGAGGAGCTGCATCAGGCTGAGCCTGGCACCGTGGTTGCCACGCCAGTGTTCGATGGTGCTCGGGAGGAGGAGATCACCGGGTTACTCGGCTCGACTCTGCCCAACCGGGATGGCGAGCAAATGGTCGGATCCAATGGCAAGGCGCAGTTGTTCGACGGTCGCACCGGTGAGCCGTACCCTTACCCGGTCGCGGTTGGCTACATGTACATCATCAAGCTGCTGCACCTGGTCGATGACAAGATCCACGCTCGCTCGACCGGTCCGTACTCGATGATTACGCAGCAACCTCTCGGCGGAAAAGCGCAGTTTGGTGGCCAACGCTTCGGAGAGATGGAGTGCTGGGCGATGCAGGCCTATGGTGCGGCTTACACCCTTCAGGAACTGTTGACGATTAAATCCGATGACGTGCTCGGCCGGGTGAAGGTGTACGAGGCCATTGTCAAGGGCGAGAACATTCCCGAGCCGGGAATCCCCGAATCGTTCAAGGTGCTACTCAAAGAGCTGCAGTCGCTGTGCCTCAACGTCGAGGTGCTCTCCAGTGACGGGGCGGCAATCGAGATGCGGGATTCCGACGATGAGGATTTGGAGCGGGCGGCTGCCAATCTCGGCATCAACCTCTCTCGTAACGAGTCGCCATCGGTAGATGACGTCGTGCAGTAACGGCTCTTCAAGACCGCGTCTGGCGGGAGGGTGATCCTCCCGCTCACCCTCTCGCCAGACGTACCAGAAACGAAGTAACTGAGACACCCCGCACGGACCCCACCCTGATTGCATCAACACCGGTTTTCGGCAATATCCGGGTTTCCGCAACATCAGGGTTTCGACAACACAGGGGAGAAGGAACGAGACGTGCTTGACGTCAACTTCTTCGACGAGCTCCGCATCGGGCTTGCGACCGCAGAGGACATCCGCCAGTGGTCCTTCGGTGAGGTCAAGAAGCCGGAGACCATCAACTATCGCACGCTCAAGCCGGAGAAGGACGGGCTTTTTTGCGAGAAGATCTTCGGTCCCACTCGGGATTGGGAGTGCTACTGCGGCAAGTACAAGCGCGTTCGCTTCAAGGGTATTATCTGCGAGCGCTGCGGCGTTGAGGTTACTCGCGCCAAGGTGCGCCGTGAGCGGATGGGTCACATCGAGCTGGCCGCACCGGTAACCCATATCTGGTACTTCAAGGGCGTCCCGAGCAGGTTGGGCTATCTGCTCGATTTCGCTCCCAAGGACCTCGAGAAAATCATCTACTTCGCTGCCTATGTCATCACCGCGGTGAATACCGAGGAGCGGCACAACGATCTCCCCACCTTGGAGAGTGAGATCGGTGTGCAGCGCAAGCGACTCGCGGACCGCCGCGACGTCGATATTGAGGCACGCCAGCAAAAGCTCGAAGCTGACCTCGCCGAGCTGGAGGTTGAAGGCGCCAAGAGTGATGTCCGGCGCAAGGTCAAAGAGGGCGGCGAGCGCGAGATGCGCCAGCTTCGAGACCGTGCCCAGCGCGAGATCGACCGGCTCGATGAGATTTGGGAGACGTTCACCAAGCTGACGGTCGGCCAGCTCATTATCGATGAGCTGCTCTACCGGGAGATCTACGACCGCTATGGCGACTACTTCACTGGCGCCATGGGTGCCGAAGCGATCCAGAAACTGATGGAGAACTTCGACATTGACGCCGAGTCGGAGAATCTGCGCGAGACCATCCGTAGCGGCAAAGGGCAAAAAAAGCTGCGCGCGCTTAAGCGTCTCAAGGTTGTCGCGGCTTTCCAGATCACCCGCAACAACCCGATGGGCATGGTGCTGGACTGCGTGCCGGTGATTCCGCCGGACCTGCGCCCTATGGTGCAACTCGACGGTGGTCGGTTCGCGACCTCCGACCTCAACGACCTCTACCGTCGGGTGATCAACCGGAACAACCGGCTCAAGCGGCTCATCGATCTGGGTGCGCCCGAGATCATTGTCAACAACGAGAAGCGGATGCTGCAGGAGGCCGTCGACGCCCTGTTCGACAACGGTCGTCGCGGTCGTCCGGTGACCGGCCCCGGAAACCGTCCGCTGAAGTCGCTCTCTGACTTGCTCAAAGGCAAGCAAGGCCGGTTCCGGCAGAACCTGCTTGGCAAGCGAGTCGACTACTCCGGCCGCTCGGTCATCGTGGTCGGCCCGCAGCTCAAGCTGCACCAGTGTGGTTTGCCCAAGCAGATGGCGCTGGAGCTGTTCAAGCCGTTCGTGATGAAGCGCCTGGTGGATCTCAACCACGCGCAGAACATCAAGTCGGCCAAGCGGATGGTGGAGCGGCAGCGTCCGCAGGTGTGGGACGTCCTGGAGGAAGTCATCACTGAGCACCCGGTGCTGTTGAACCGGGCGCCGACCCTGCACCGGCTGGGCATCCAAGCTTTCGAGCCGCAACTGGTCGAAGGCAAGGCGATCCAGCTGCACCCGCTGGTCTGCGAGGCCTTCAACGCGGACTTCGATGGTGACCAGATGGCGGTGCACTTGCCGTTGTCAGCCGAGGCGCAGGCCGAGGCTCGGATCTTGATGTTGTCCAGCAACAACATTCTGTCCCCGGCCTCGGGCCGTCCCCTGGCCATGCCTCGGCTGGACATGGTCACCGGTCTGTACCACCTCACCAAGCTCCGTGAGGCCGACACGGGTGAGGGCCGCTCGTTCTCCTCGCCTGCCGAGGCGTTGATGGCCCTGGATCGCGGCACGATCGGGTTGCAGGCCAGAATCCGGGTCCGGCTGCGCAACGTGGTCCCGCCGCTGGCCGAGCAGGCCCAGCTGCGGCAGACCCAGGGCTGGCAACCGGGAGCGGCGTGGATCGCGGACACCACCGTGGGACGAGTGCTGTTCAATGAGCTGCTGCCCGAAGACTATCCGTACGTCAACGACATCTTGCCCAAGAAGCGCCAGGCGGCGATCGTCAATGACCTCGCCGAGCGGTACCCGATGGTTGCCGTCGCCCAGACGCTGGACAAGCTCAAGGACGCTGGCTTCCACTGGGCCACCCGCTCCGGGGTGACGCTGTCCAGCTCCGACGTGGTGGTGCCAGCCGCCAAGCAGGAGATCCTCGACCAGTACGAGGTGAAGGCCGACCTGGTGGAGAAGCGCTACCAGCGTGGCGTGCTCTCACACGACGAGCGCAACGGCGAGCTGGTGAAGATCTGGTCACAGGCCACCGACGAGGTAGCCAAGGCGATGGAGGCCAACTTCCCGGAGGACAACCCGGTCTTCACGATCGTGTCCTCCGGGGCGGCCGGGAACATGACGCAAATCCGGTCCCTGGCCGGGATGCGCGGCCTGGTCTCCAACCCCAAAGGTGAGTACATCCCGCGACCGATCAAGCACAACTTCCGCGAGGGGTTGAGCGTGCTGGAGTACTTCATCGCCACGCACGGCGCCCGCAAGGGACTGGCCGACACCGCATTGCGGACAGCCGACTCCGGGTACCTGACCCGGCGTTTGGTGGACGTCTCGCAGGACGTCATCGTGCGGGAGCACGACTGCGGCACCGAGCGCGGGATCCAGATGCCGGTCGTCGAAGCGGGACCGGACTCTCGCCTGATCCGGCACCGCTACGTCCAGACCAGCGTGTACGCTCGCTGCGCCGCGGAGGACATCCTGGATGGCTCCGGATCGGTGATCATGTCTCGGGGGGCGGATTTGGGGGACCCCGCGATCGACATGCTGGTCGCCGCTCGTGTGGCGCGGGTCAAGGTGCGCTCGGTGCTGACCTGTGAGTCCGCCAGCGGGGTGTGCGCGATGTGCTACGGCCGGTCCATGGCCACCGGCAAGCTCGTCGATGTCGGCGAGGCGGTGGGCATTGTGGCCGCTCAGTCCATTGGTGAGCCTGGCACGCAGCTGACCATGCGCACCTTCCACCAGGGTGGGATCGCTGGTGAGGACATCACCACCGGTCTGCCCCGGGTGCAGGAATTGTTTGAGGCCCGGGTGCCCAAGGGCATGGCGCCCATCGCGGACGCCGACGGCCGGGTGCGCATCGAGGACGGTGACAAGTTCTGGAAGATTACTATCATTCCGGACGATGGCAGCGAGGAGATCGTCTACGAGAAGCTGTCCAAGCGGCAGCGGCTTGCGGTGGTCACCATCGACGGCACCGAGCGGCCGCTGGCCGACGAGGACCACGTCATCGTCGGCCAGAAGCTGCTTGAGGGTGTGGTGGACCCACACGAGGTGCTTCGCGTGATGGGGCCGCGAGAGGTGCAGCTGCACCTGGTCCGCGAGGTCCAGCAGGTGTACCGGTCGCAGGCGGTCCAGATTCACGACAAGCACATCGAGGTCATCGTTCGGCAGATGCTGCGCCGGGTGACGATCATCGAGTCGGGTGCTACCGAGTTCCTGCCCGGTGGGCTGGCCGAGCGCGGTGAGTTCGAGTCGGAGAACCGCCGGGTGGTCTCAGAAGGTAGCGAGCCGGCCTCGGGCCGTCCGGTCCTGATGGGGATCACCAAGGCGTCGCTGGCGACCGAGTCGTGGTTGTCTGCGGCGTCGTTCCAGGAGACGACCAAGATCCTTACCGACGCGGCAATCCAGGGTAAGAGCGACAAGCTGCTCGGGCTCAAGGAGAATGTGATCATCGGTAAGTTGATCCCGGCCGGCACCGGGATCAACCGGTACCGCAACATCGAGGTGCAGCCGACCGAGGAGGCCCGGGCTGCGGCCTACGCAGTCCCGTCCTATGACGAGGGCTACTACTCCCCGGACGTGTTCGGTACCGGAACCGGAGCAGCTGTCCCGCTGGACGACTACGACTTCGGTCGCGACTACAGGTAGTAAGAGGCGATCGACAAACCGGTCACGCTGGGTCCGTGACCGGTTTGTCGATACGTTTTACGCCCCAGTCGGCGAGTACTTGGATGGTGTCGGCGCCGGGCTTCGGCGGCGGTGTCGGCAGATCGGGACGGGTGCGGGAGAACCGTGGTGCGGGGGCGGCCTGGGGCACTCCGCCGAGGGTGATGACGGTGCCGCGAGCCGCGATATGCGGGTGCGCGGGCACCTCGGCGAACGACAATACCGGTGCCACGCAGGCGTCGGTATTGTCGAACACCGTCGCCCACTCATCGCGGCTGCGGCTGCCGAACGCGTCGGTGAACCGCTGGCGCAACACTGGCCACCCTGCCAGGTCCAGCTGCGCGGGCAGGTCTTGGTCGGCGAGCCCAAGGCCCTCCAACAGTGCCGCATAGAACTGCGGTTCCAGCGCGCCAACGGCGACGTAGCGACCATCGGCGCAGGCGTAGGTGTCGTAGAACGGGGCGCCTGAATCGAGCAGGTTACTGCCCCGCTGGTCGCTCCACAAACCGTAGGCGCGCAACGACCAGAACATCTGGGCCAGCACGCTGACCCCGTCCACCATGGCCGCGTCGATGACCTGACCGGCGCCCGACCGTTCCCGCTCCCACAGTGCCGCCAGGACTCCGACCACCAGGAACATCGAGCCACCGCCGAAATCCCCGACCAGATTCAGCGGTGGCACCGGCTTGCCCCCCGCGTTCCCGACGGCGTGCAGCACGCCAGAGCGCGCGATGTAGGTGATGTCGTGCCCGGCGCGGTCGGCCAGCGGGCCGTCCTGCCCCCATCCCGTCATCCGCGCGTACACCAGGGCCGGGTTGCGGGCGTGGCAGTGGGCCGGACCGACACCCAATCGCTCGGTGACACCGGGACGCAAGCCTTCGATCAGCACGTCGGCCCGTTCCACCAGCCGCAGCAGGGTTTCCCGACCGGAGGGTTCCTTCAGGTTGAGCATCACTGAGCGCCGGCCGCGAAGCATCTGGTCCTCGCCGCCCGGAGCAAGCTGGAGGCTCTGCTTGTTTTCGGGCTTGCCTTCGGGCTTGCCTTCGGGCTTGTTTTCGGGCTTGCCTTCGGGCTTGTTTTCGGGCTTGTTTTCGGGGGGCCGGTCTACCCGCACCACGTCGGCTCCTAGGTCGGCCAGCAGCATCCCTGCGTGGGGGCCTGGGCCGATCCCAGCTAGCTCGATCACCCGCAGCCCGACCAGCGGTCCTGGCATGGGTGCACCTCCTCATTCGGGCCCTGTTCGGACCCCGTTTTGACCCTGGGTGAGCGCCCCAGGTATCCTCGGCTTCGGTCCCGTCTTCGGTCGGGCCGCTCTGTATGTCTGTTGATGGTGCATCACTGGCGGTGTAGGTTCTGTGGGCCGCTCGCCTCCGGATCTGGCGCCGGTACCACCCAGCTCCCGTCGGGTTTACCCGATCGAGTTGCTGGGTTAACAGCGACACGCCCGACTGCGGGATACGGAGTGACCGGCCATGCAGTGCATCGGTGGTCGGGTAGCACGGCACGACGCGGCACCACATGACGGCAGAGCAAGCGCAAGAACCGCAGAACCGCAAGAACACTGAAGAAAGCTGGTCCATGCCTACCATCCAGCAGCTGGTCCGCAAGGGCCGCGAGGATAAGCTCGCGAAGACCAAGACTGCAGCGCTGAAGGGGAGCCCGCAGCGGCGCGGAGTGTGTACCCGCGTCTACACGACGACCCCGAAGAAGCCGAACTCGGCGTTGCGCAAGGTTGCCCGCGTGCGCCTCACCAGCCAGGTCGAGATCACGGCTTACATTCCGGGTGAGGGTCACAATCTCCAGGAGCACTCCATCGTCCTGGTGCGTGGTGGTCGGGTGAAGGACCTTCCCGGTGTCCGCTACAAGATCATTCGTGGATCGCTGGACACTCAGGGCGTGAAGGGCCGCAAGCAGGCCCGCAGTCGTTACGGTGCGAAGAAGGAGAAAGGCTGATGCCTCGCAAGGGTCCCGCCCCGAAGCGGCCGCTGCACTCCGACCCGGTTTACGGATCTCCGGTGGTCACTCAGCTGGTCAACAAGGTCCTCGTGCGGGGCAAGCGCTCGGTGGCCGAGAAGATCGTGTACCGAGCCTTGGAAGGCTGCCGGGATAAGACTGGTACCGACCCCGTGGTGACTCTCAAGCGCGCGCTGGACAACGTCAAGCCCGCCATTGAGGTGAAGAGCCGCCGCGTTGGTGGCGCTACGTACCAGGTCCCGGTCGAGGTGCGTGCGGTGCGTTCCACCACGCTCGGGCTTCGCTGGCTGATCATTTTTTCCCGGCAGCGGCGGGAGAAGACCATGATTGACCGCCTGATGAATGAACTGCTCGACGCCAGCAACGGCCTCGGCGCGAGCGTGAAACGTCGCGAGGACACCCACAAGATGGCCGAGTCGAACAAGGCCTTCGCGCACTATCGCTGGTGACGGACCACTCTCAAGACAGCTAGGTGAATTCTCGTGGCACGTGAAGTGCTGACCGACCTCGCCAGGGTCCGCAACATCGGGATCATGGCGCATATCGACGCCGGCAAAACCACCACGACCGAGCGGGTCCTGTTCTACACCGGGATCAATTACAAGATCGGTGAGGTGCACGATGGCGCCGCCACGATGGACTGGATGGAGGAAGAGCAGAAGCGGGGCATCACCATCACGTCCGCCGCGACCACCACCTTCTGGGCCGATCACCAGATCAACATCATCGACACTCCGGGTCACGTCGACTTCACCGTTGAGGTGGAGCGCTCGCTTCGGGTGCTTGATGGCGCCGTCGCGGTCTTCGACGGCAAGGAGGGCGTCGAGCCCCAGTCCGAGACGGTGTGGCGGCAAGCTGATAAGTACGACGTCCCGCGCATTTGCTTCGTCAACAAGATGGACAAGCTGGGCGCGGATTTCTACTTCACGGTGCGTACCATCCGTGAGCGGCTCGGCGCTAACCCGCTGGTCATCCAGCTGCCGATCGGCTCCGAGGCCGACTTCCAGGGTGTCGTCGATCTGGTCGGAATGCGGGCGCTGACCTGGCGCGGGGAAGTTCAGAAGGGTGAGGACTACACCGTCGAGGCGATTCCGGCCAACCTGCTCGAGACGGCGAACGAGTACCGGGAGAAACTCCTGGAGGCCGTCGCTGAGGCCGACGACGAGCTCATGGAGCTTTACCTCGCTGGCAAGGAGCTCAGCAAGACGCAGATCAAGGCCGGCATCCGCACCCTCACGGTGCGCAGCCAGGTCTACCCGGTGCTGTGCGGATCGGCGTTCAAGAACAAAGGCGTGCAGCCGATGCTGGACGCGGTCATTGACTATCTGCCTTCGCCGCTGGATGTCCCGCCGGTGGTGGGTCTGTTGCCCGACGGTACGTCGGCGGTCCGGAAACCCTCGATCTCTGAGCCGTTCTCCGCGCTTGCCTTCAAGATTGCCGCGCACTCCTTCTTCGGGAAACTGACCTACGTCCGGGTCTACTCTGGTCGGATCGCCGCAGGCTCTCAGGTGATCAACTCGACCAAAGAGCGCAAGGAGCGCATCGGCAAGCTCTTCCAGATGCACTCCAACAAGGAGAATCCGGTCGAGGAAGCCCGGGCCGGTCATATCTACGCGATGATCGGCTTGAAGGAGACGACTACCGGTGACACGCTGTGCGACCCGCAAGCGCCAGTCATCCTGGAGTCGATGACCTTCCCGGAACCGGTCATCCAGGTCGCCATCGAGCCCAAGACGAAGAGCGATCAAGAGAAGCTGGGCACGGCCATCCAGAAGCTGGCCGAGGAGGATCCCACCTTCCAGGTCAAGCAGGACGACGAAACCGGCCAGACGATCATCGCCGGGATGGGTGAGCTGCACCTTGAGGTGCTGGTGAACCGGATGCGCAGCGACTTTAAGGTCGAGGCGAACATCGGCAAGCCGCAGGTGGCTTACCGGGAGACGATCCGCAAGACGGTGGACAAGCTTGAGTACACCCACCGTAAGCAGACGGGTGGTTCCGGTCAGTTCGCCCGTGTGATTATCAAGCTGGAGCCGCTGCAGAGCACCGATGGTGCACTGTACGAGTTCGACAACAAGGTCACCGGTGGGCGGATCCCCAGGGAGTACATCCCGTCAGTTGATGCCGGGGCGCAGGACGCCATGCAGTACGGCATCCTCGCGGGCTATCCGCTGGTCGGTGTGAAGCTCACCTTGCTGGACGGCGCGTACCACGAGGTGGACTCCTCCGAGATGGCCTTCAAGATTGCCGGCTCGATGGCGTTCAAGGAAGCGGCTCGCAAGGCCGGCCCGGTGATTCTGGAGCCGATGATGTCGGTCGAGGTGACCACGCCAGACGACTACATGGGCGACGTCATTGGCGATCTCAACTCCCGACGGGGTCAGATCCAGCACATGGAAGAGCGCAGCGGTTCCCGTATCATCAAGGCGTTGGTGCCGCTGTCGGAGATGTTCGGATACGTCGGTGACCTACGCTCGCGGACCCAGGGTCGGGCGAACTACACCATGCAGTTCGACTCTTATGCCGAGGTCCCGGCCAGCGTGTCCAAGGAGATTATCGCGAAGGCGACGGGTGAGTGATGCCGTGATTCTCTCCAGCTGCGGCTAGCCGCAGCAGCGGGTACCGGAGCCCCTGACGGCATCCGCTCGAGACCACTCGAGACCAACTGACAACATGCCGCTACATCAGGACCGTTAACGGTCCGGCGGATCACAGAACAAGTCCAGGAGGACGAGACCAGTGGCGAAGGCGAAGTTCCAGCGGACCAAGCCGCACGTCAACATCGGAACCATCGGTCATATCGACCACGGCAAGACCACGCTGACGGCGGCGATCACCAAGGTCTTGCACGACAAGTTCCCGGACGTGAACCAGGCATCGGCGTTCGACATGATCGACAAGGCCCCCGAGGAAAGGCAGCGGGGCATCACCATCTCGATCGCGCACGTCGAGTACCAGACCGAGAAGCGGCACTACGCCCACGTTGACTGTCCCGGGCACGCGGACTACATCAAGAACATGATCACCGGTGCGGCCCAGATGGACGGCGCCATCTTGGTGGTGGCCGCCACCGATGGCCCGATGCCGCAGACCCGCGAGCATGTGTTGCTGGCCCGCCAAGTCGGCGTGCCTTATATTGTCGTCGCGCTGAATAAGGCTGACATGGTCGACGACGAGGAGATCATGGAGCTCGTCGAGCTCGAGGTCCGGGAGTTGCTGTCCAGCCAGGAATATCCCGGCGACGACCTGCCGATCGTCCGGGTATCGGCGCTCAAGGCGCTCGAGGGCGACGCCGAGTGGGGTGCGAAGCTCCTGGAACTGATGGATGCCGTGGACAACAACATCCCGGAGCCGATTCGCGAGGTCGAGAAGCCGTTCCTCATGCCGGTCGAGGACGTCTTCACCATCACCGGCCGCGGCACTGTGGTCACCGGCCGGGTGGAGCGCGGCATCGTCAAGTTGAACGAGCAAGTGGAGATCATCGGCATCAAAGAGAAGTCGTTGACGACCACCGTCACCGGCGTCGAGATGTTCCGCAAGCTGCTCGATGAGGGCCGGGCCGGCGACAATGTGGGCCTGTTGGTTCGCGGCATCAAGCGCGAGGATGTGGAGCGCGGGCAGGTCGTCATCAAGCCCGGCACCAACACCCCGCATACTCAGTTCGAGGCTCAGGTTTATATCCTGTCCAAGGACGAGGGCGGCCGGCACACGCCGTTCTTCAACAACTACCGTCCGCAGTTCTACTTCCGCACCACCGACGTGACCGGTGTCGTGACGCTGCCCGAGGGCACTGAGATGGTCATGCCGGGTGATAACACCGAGATGACAGTGCAGCTCATCCAACCGATCGCTATGGACGAGAATCTGAAGTTCGCGATCCGTGAAGGTGGTCGCACCGTTGGTGCCGGTCGGGTAACCAAGATTCTCAAGTGACTGGGGCCCAGCTCGCGAGGCCCAGCTCGCGAGGCCCAGCTCGCGAGGCCCAGCTCGCGAGGCCCAGCTCGCGAGGCCCAGCTC
>JBOHFR010000013.1:0-18047 GCA_050699715.1 Pseudonocardiaceae bacterium | reverse complement strand
CGAGGCCCAGCTCACGAGGCCCAGCTCACGAGAACCAAGCCCCGATTTGATCGGCGATCACGGATCGCTTACCATTGCTAGGTTCGCAGCGCGACACACCCGAGCGCGGGGGCCGGTATGGGACGGGCTGACCCTGACCCTGGGCCTGTACCAGGTCAGCCCCGACCAGTGACGATGAGACCTCAGTGACGACGAGACCAGCAGCACGAGACTGACAGGACGGCAAGCCACTATGGCGGGACAGAAGATCCGCATCCGGCTCAAAGCCTACGACCACGAGGCAATCGACGCTTCGGCGCGCAAGATTGTCGAGACCGTGACGCGCACCGGTGCTCGTGTCGTCGGGCCGGTACCGCTGCCGACCGAGAAGAACGTGTACTGCGTTATCCGCTCGCCGCACAAGTACAAGGATTCGCGTGAGCACTTCGAGATGCGCACGCACAAGCGGCTGATCGACATTCTCGACCCGACGCCCAAGACGGTGGACGCGCTGATGCGCATCGACCTACCGGCCAGCGTCGACGTCAACATCCAGTAAGGCCGAGAGAATGACAGCGACTGATTCGGAGCATCAGGATAGTGGAATCGTTAAGGGGATCGCTGAGGCGATCGTGAGAGGGGTACTGGGCACCAAGCTTGGGATGACTCAGGTCTTCGATGAGAACAACAGGATCGTCCCGGTCACCGTGGTCGCGGCCGGGCCGTGCGTGGTGACCCGGATCCGTATCCCGGAGAAAGACGGCTATTCTGCCGTGCAGCTGGCCTACGGCACCATCGACCCGCGCAAGGTGACCAAGCCGGTGGCCGGGCATTACGCTGCGGCTGGTGTGACGCCGCGACGCCACTTGGTCGAGCTGCGCACCGGCGACGCGGCGGATTACCAGGTCGGTCAGGAGGTCACCGCCGAGGTGTTCACCGCCGGAGCTGTGGTTGACGTGGTCGGCACCAGCAAGGGCAAGGGCACCGCCGGGGTGATGAAGCGGCACGGCTTCAGCGGTCTCGGTGCTAGCCATGGCACCCAGCGCAAGCACCGTTCCCCGGGTTCGATCGGCGGCTGCGCCACACCGAGTCGGGTGTTCAAGGGCACCCGGATGGCCGGCCGGATGGGTAACGTCCGGGTGAGTACCCAGAACCTCACCGTGCACGGGGTGGACGTGGAGTCGGGGCTGTTGCTGATCAAGGGTGCGTTACCCGGCCCGAAGGGCGGCTTGGTGCTGGTCAAGACGGCAGCGAAGGGCGGTGCGCAAGGGTGAGCCCAACAGTGCGAAGTGTCGATATCCATACCCCGGAGGGTGCAATCGCAGGCACTGCGGAGCTGCCCGCCGAGATTTTCGACGTGTCAGCGAACATTCCGTTGATGCATCAGGTGGTGGTCGCCCAGCTTGCTGCGGCACGGCAGGGCACGCACAGCACCAAGACCCGAGGCGATGTCAGCGGTGGGGGCAGCAAGCCTTACCGGCAGAAGGGCACCGGGCGAGCCCGTCAGGGTTCGACGCGGGCACCCCAGTTCACCGGCGGTGGCATCGTGCACGGCCCTACGCCGCGCGACTACAGCCAGCGCACCCCGAAGAAGATGAAAGCAGCTGCGCTGCGCGGTGCGCTGTCCGACCGGGCTCGCGACGGACGGGTGCACGTGCTGTCCGAGCTGGTCTCGGGAGATGCTCCGGCCACCAAGGCTGCTCGCACGGTCCTTGATGCGCTGGCAGGCCGGAGTGTCAAGCTCCTGGTTGTGCTCAGCCGGGCTGACGAGGTGGGGCGCCGCAGCGTGCGCAACCTTCCTTCGGTTCACGTGCTAGCCCCTGATCAGCTCAACACCTACGACGTGCTGAGCAACGACGACGTGGTGTTCACTGCGGACGCTCTGCAGGTGTTCCTCGCCGGGCGCGGCGTCACTGCGGTGCAGGAGGAAGCTCGATGATTCCCGATCCCCGCGATGTGATCCGCAAACCGGTCATCTCGGAGAAGAGTTACGGGCTGCTGGATCAGCACAAGTACACCTTTGTGGTTGCGCCGGACGCCAACAAGACCGAGATCAAGATCGCTGTCGAGAAGATCTTCGGCGTACAGGTGGTGAGCGTCAACACCCTCAACCGCCCGGGCAAGCGCAAGCGCACCAAGTTCGGGTACGGCAAGCGCAAGGACACTAAGCGGGCGGTCGTGACGTTGTCCTCGGCGAGCAAGCCGATTGAGATCTTCGGCGGGCCGGCCGCGTGAGCGAGAACGGATAGACATGGGCATCCGCAAGTACAAGCCGACGACTTCGAGCCGCCGTGGCGCCAGCGTCTCCGACTTTGCTGAGATCACCCGGGACCACCCGGAGAAGTCATTGGTCCGGCCGCTGCACAGCAAGGGCGGTCGCAATGCCTACGGCCGGATCACCACCCGGCATCAGGGCGGCGGACACAAGCGTGCTTACCGCTTGATCGATTTCCGGCGGGCCGATAAGGACGGCGTGCCGGCCAAGGTCGCGCACATCGAGTACGACCCGAACCGCACCGCGCGGATCGCGCTGCTGCACTACGCCGACGGTGAGAAGCGCTACATCATCGCCCCGGAGAAGCTGCGCCAGGGCGACGTCGTGGAGAACGGGCCCAAGGCTGACATTAAGCCGGGTAACAGCCTGCCGCTGCGGAGTATCCCGGTTGGCACGGTGGTGCATGCGATTGAGCTCCGTCCGGGTGGCGGCGCGAAGATTGCTCGTTCGGCTGGTGCGCGGGTTCAGCTGGTGGCTAAAGACGGCCCCTACGGCCAGCTGCGGATGCCCTCAGGTGAGATCCGCAACGTCGATGTCCGGTGCCGCGCCACAGTAGGTGAGGTTGGCAACTCCGAACAGGGCAACATCAACTGGGGTAAAGCGGGCCGGATGCGCTGGAAGGGCAAGCGGCCCACGGTTCGCGGTGTCGTGATGAACCCGGTCGATCACCCGCACGGGGGTGGTGAAGGCAAGACCTCCGGTGGGCGTCACCCGGTGAACCCGGCTGGCAAGCCCGAAGGCCGTACCCGGCGCCACAAGGCCAGCGACGCGCTGATCGTGCGCCGCCGCCGCACCGGTAAGAAGCGCTGAGCAGGAGGGATGTAAACATGCCACGCAGCCTGAAAAAGGGCCCGTTCGTCGATGACCACCTGCTCAAGAAGGTGGATGCGCAGAACGAAGCCGGTACCAAGCAGGTCATCAGAACCTGGTCCCGCCGCTCCACGATCATTCCCGACATGATCGGCCACACCATCGCGGTGCACGACGGGCGTAAGCACGTCCCGGTATTCGTCACCGAGGCGATGGTCGGTCACAAGCTTGGTGAGTTCGCCCCGACTCGCACATTCCGGGGTCATATCAAGGACGACCGCCGGGCTCGGCGGCGCTGAGCTTGGCGATGACTGGATCATGACCGTGACGAAAGGACAAGCCATGGCGCCCGAGGAGCTGCCGCTGCGCGGAATTGCGCGAGCCAGGAAGATCCCCATGGCCCCGCGTAAGGTGAGGCGGGTCGTCGACCTGATCCGGGGGCTGCCCGTTCACGACGCGCTCTCGTTGTTGCGGTTCACGCCACAGGCGGCGTCTGGCCCGGTGTTGAAAGTGGTGGCCAGCGCGATGGCCAATGCTCAGAACAACCTCAACCTCGATCCTGACACCCTGGTGTTGGCGCGGGCTTTCGTGGATGAAGGCCCTACGTTAAAGCGCGTTCGCGAGCGTGCGCAGGGTCGGGCCTACCGGATTCGCAAGCGAACCAGCCACATCACGGTGGAGGTTGAGGCGGTACCGGGGCGCCGTGCCGCTGGCCGGTCCCGTGACGGTCGGGCAGGCACCAGCAAGAAGGTTACCCAGACAAGGAGTGCCCGCTAGTGGGTCAGAAGATCAACCCGCACGGCTTCCGGCTCGGTATCTCGACCGACTGGAAATCCCGCTGGTACGCGGACAAGCAGTACGCGGAGTATGTCAAGGAAGATGTCGCGATCCGCAGGTTGCTGTCCAAGGGCATGGAGCGGGCGGGCATCGCCAAGGTCGAGATCGAGCGCACCCGTGACCGGGTGCGGGTGGACATTCACACCGCCCGCCCGGGCATCGTGATCGGCCGTCGTGGCGCGGAGGCAGACCGGATCCGTGGCGAGCTGGAGA
The DNA here is from genome assembly GCA_050699715.1 of Pseudonocardiaceae bacterium. Lineage (GTDB taxonomy): Bacteria > Actinomycetota > Actinomycetes > Mycobacteriales > Pseudonocardiaceae. The sequence goes on along the minus strand of JBOHFR010000013.1, from coordinate 13,933 downwards.
AGCTGTCGGGCAAGCAGGTGCAGCTCAACATTCTCGAGGTCAAGAATCCCGAAGCGGAGGCTCAGCTCGTCGCTCAGGGGGTGGCCGAGCAGTTGTCCAATCGGGTTGCCTTCCGGCGTGCGATGCGCAAAGCCATCCAATCCGCCATGCGCTCTCCCCAGGTCAAAGGCATCCGGGTGCAGTGCTCGGGGCGTCTGGGCGGCGCCGAGATGTCCCGCTCAGAGTTCTACCGAGAGGGCCGCGTTCCGCTGCACACGCTGCGGGCCGACATCGACTACGGGCTCTTCGAGGCGCGCACTACCTTCGGCCGGATTGGCGTGAAGGTCTGGATCTACAAGGGTGACGTGGTCGGCGGGCGACGCGAGCGGGACGCCGAAGGCGTTGCGGCGGCAGCGGCCGCCGCAGCCCGGGCACCCCGGCGGGAGCGCCCTGCTCGGCGTCGTTCCGGGGCTGCCGGGACGACTGGGACCTCGACCGAGGCGGGTCGCGCTGCGGCGGCGGAGCTTGCTGGAGCGTCAACCGAGAACTCGTCGAGCGAGCCGATCACGAGCCCGGCACAGTCCGCCAGCACTGACGAGGCGGCTACCGCAGGGCATGGGGAGGGTTGAGACGTGCTCGTTCCACGCAAGGTCAAGCATCGCAAGCAGCACTCGCCGGGCCGGTCGGGTATGGCCACCGGTGGCACCCAGGTCATGTTCGGAGACTTCGGGATCCAGGCTTTGGAACCAGCTTACGTGACCAACCGGCAGATCGAATCGGCTCGGATCGCGATCAATCGGCACATCCGCCGGGGTGGCAAGGTCTGGATTACCATTTTCCCGGACCGGCCGCTGACGAAGAAGCCGGCGGAGACTCGAATGGGATCTGGCAAGGGCTCACCCGAGTACTGGGTGGCCAACGTCAAGCCGGGACGAGTCATGTTTGAGATGGCCTACCCGAATGCGTCGGTGGCCCGCGAGGCGTTGCGCCGCGCGATCCACAAGCTGCCAATGAAATGCCGGATCGTGACCCGCGAAGGGGGGGGCTTGTAGATGGCAGCCACCACCGCTGCGAGCGAGCTGCGCGAGCTCACCGACGATGAGCTGGTGCTGCGGCTACGCGAGTCCAAGGAGGAGCTGTTCAACCTGCGCTTCCAAATGGCCACTGGACAGATGGACAACAATCGCCGGCTGCGTCTGGTCCGGCGTGACATCGCCCGCATTTACACTGTGATGCACGAGCGTGAGCTGGGTCTGTCGGTGTCTCCGGGCGCCGTTGCGGGAAGTGAGGGTGCGGCATGATTGACACCGAGCAGGATAAAGCGGCTCAGCCCGAAGGGCGAAATGAGGCGCCCCCGCCCGAAGGGCGAAATAAGCGTAAGGTTCGGGAAGGTTACGTCGTCTCGGACAAGATGGACAAGACGGTCGTCGTGGCCTTGGAGGATCGCAAGAAGCATGCGCTGTACGGTAAGGTGTTGCGCTCTACCACCAAGGTGAAGGCCCATGACGAGGCTAATGTGGCGGGAGTTGGCGACCGGGTGTTGTTGATGGAGACTCGTCCGCTGTCGGCCACCAAGCGCTGGCGGCTCGTCCAGATCCTGGAGAAGGCCAAGTGATCCAGCAGGAGTCGCGACTGCGGGTCGCCGACAACACGGGTGCCAAGGAAATCCTGTGCATTCGGGTGCTCGGCGGTAGCTCGCGCCGCTACGCTGGCATCGGGGACATCATCGTGGCGACTGTCAAGGAAGCCATTCCCGGCGCCAACGTCAAGCGCGGCGATGTGGTCAAGGCCGTTGTCGTGCGGACCGTGAAAGAGAGGCGCCGCCCGGACGGTTCGTACATCCGGTTCGACGAGAACGCCGCTGTGCTGATCAAGCCTGACGGTGAGCCGCGCGGCACCCGGATCTTCGGTCCGGTCGGTCGGGAACTACGGGACAAGCGGTTCATGAAAATCATCTCGCTGGCTCCGGAGGTGTTGTAGCGGTGAAGGTCAGAAAGGGCGACATGGTTCTGGTCATCGCCGGCAAGGACAAGGGCGCCAAAGGCAAGGTGATCCAGGCTTACCCGGACGCCGGCCGAGTGCTCGTGGAGGGCGTCAACCGAATCAAGAAGCACACCCGGATCAGTCGTACCCAGCGCGGTGCGCAAAGCGGCGGGATTGTCACTCAGGAGGCCGCCATCAACGTCTCGAACGTCATGGTTGTCGACTCCAGTGGCAAGCCGGCTAGGGTGGGCTACCGCACTGATGACGAGGGCAGGCGCGTACGCGTGTCGCGGCGCACCGGCAAGGACATCTGAGATGCCTGAGATGACTGAGATGCCTACGGGAGAGCGCGATCGTGTTGGGGCGGTGCCGAGGCTGAAGACCCGGTACTGCGAGGAGATTGTCGCGGCGTTGCGCGAGCAGTTCACCTACTCCAACCCGATGCAGGTACCCGGGATGATGAAGGTCGTGGTCAACATGGGCGTCGGCGAGGCCGCCCGGGACGCCAAACTGATGGACGGTGCCGTGCGGGATTTGGCGGCGATCACTGGCCAGAAGCCCCAGGTGAAGCGGGCTCGCAAGTCCGTCGCGCAGTTCAAGTTGCGCGAGGGGATGCCGATCGGCGCCAAGGTGACGCTGCGCGGCGACCGGATGTGGGAGTTTCTGGACCGGCTATTGACGATCGCCCTGCCGCGTATCCGCGATTTTCGTGGGCTGTCGCCGACCCAGTTTGACGGTCACGGTAACTACACCTTCGGGCTCACTGAGCAGTCGATGTTCCATGAGATCAATCCGGACAGTATCGACCGCCAGCGCGGCATGGATATCACTGTGGTCACCTCTGCGACCACCGACGCGGAGGGCCGGGCGCTGCTGCGTCGTCTGGGCTTCCCCTTCAAGGAGAACTGATGGCGAAGAAGGCGCTGGTCATCAAGGCCGCGCGCAAGCCCAAGTTCGGGGTGCGTGGGTATACCCGTTGCCAGCGCTGCGGGCGGCCCAAGGCGGTCTACCGGAAGTTCGGGCTCTGCCGGATCTGCCTGCGCCAGATGGCTCATCGTGGCGAGCTTCCGGGCGTGAGTAAATCCTCATGGTAAGGCTGCTCATGCTAAGCCCGCTAAATCCGGGGGCGCCTGCGTACGGCGCAGCCAACAGTCGCTGTAGGCCCGGAAGGGAACCACGGCGGGAAGGGATCACGAGGTCGCTATGACGATGACCGATCCGATCGCAGACATGTTGACCCGTCTGCGCAACGCGAACTCGGCTTATCACGACCGGGTTGTGATGCCGCACTCCAAGATCAAGGTCAATATCGCCGAGATTCTCCAACGGGAGGGTTACATCTCGGGCTTCCACGCTGAGGACGCAGCCGTGGGTAAGTCCCTGGTGGTAGAATTGAAGTTCGGCCCGAACCGGGAGCGCAGTATTGCTGGCTTGCGTCGGGTGTCCAAGCCTGGCCTGCGGGTCTACGCCAAGTCAACCTCGCTGCCCAAGGTGCTCGGTGGCTTGGGTGTGGCGATTATCTCCACGTCCACCGGACTGCTCACCGACCGGCAGGCCGCCAAGAAGCGCGTGGGCGGGGAAGTCCTCGCCTTCGTCTGGTGAGAGGGGAGCAGAGGAGATGTCGCGCATCGGGAAGCAGCCGATCACCGTGCCGGCTGGCGTCGATGTGGTCATCGACGGGCGCACCGTGACGGTGCAGGGGCCTAAAGGCGCCTTGTCGCACACCGTGCCCGAGCCGATCACTGTGCATCGGGCACCGGACGGTACCCTGCTGGTCCAGCGGCCGGACGATGAACGGCGCAGCAAGTCGCTGCACGGGTTGTCCCGGACCCTGGTGAACAACATGGTCCTCGGCGTCAGCCAAGGTTACGAAAAGCGGATGGAGATCCATGGCGTCGGTTACCGGGTGGTGGCCAAGGGCTCGGATCTGGAGTTCTCTTTGGGCTTTAGCCATTCGGTGCCGGTCAAGGCGCCGGCGGGCATCAGCTTCACGGTGGAGAGCCCGACACGTTTTTCGGTGGCCGGCATCAACAAGCAGACGGTCGGCGAGGTCGCGGCCACCATCCGTAAGTTGCGGCGTCCTGACCCTTACAAGGGCAAAGGCGTGCGCTACGCGGGCGAGAAGATCCGGCGCAAGGTCGGGAAGACGGGTAAGTGATCATGGCTGAGGCAGCGATTAATTCGTCGGTACCTGATATGACGGCTGCGCCGTCGGTAGCTGGATTGACGGCTGCGCCGTCGGTACCTAAGCGGTCGCGGGTGGGCACAGACATCTCGACCCGACGCCGGCTGGCTCGGGCGCGGCGGCACTTCCGGCTACGCAAGAGGGTCAGTGGTTCGCCGGAGCGCCCGCGGCTGGTGGTCAACCGCTCGTCTCGACACATCGCCGTGCAGCTGGTGGACGACGTGGCTGGGCACACTCTGGCGGCGGCGTCGAGCATCGAGCCGGATGTCCGCGCCATTGATGGGGACAAGAAGGCCAGGGCGGTCAAGGTCGGTGAGCTGATCGCCGCTCGAGCCAAGGCCCTCGGCGTGGAACGGGTGGTTTTCGACCGCGGCGGCTACGACTACCACGGTCGGATTGCGGCGTTGGCCGACGCCGCTCGCAAATCCGGCCTGGAATTCTGACTGATGATGAACACAAGACAGCAGCGGTACGCGAGCAACGGAAGGAACGCCTGATGCCTGGACGCGTGCGGCGGGAAGGCGGAGGCGAGCGTAGCGATCGTCGGGACCGCCGCGACGGTGGCCGCGGCGGGGCTGCCCAGCCGGAGAAGAGCCCGCACCTGGAGCGGGTGGTGGCGATCAACCGGGTAGCCAAGGTGGTCAAGGGTGGCCGGCGCTTCAGCTTCACAGCGTTGGTTGTCGTCGGCGATGGCGACGGGATGGTCGGCATCGGTTACGGAAAGGCCAAGGAGGTGCCGGCGGCGATCCAGAAAGGCGTGGAGGAAGCCAAGAAGAGCTTCTTCCGAGTTCCCCGGATCGCTGGCACTATCCCGCACCCGATCACCGGCGAGGCTGCGGCCGGCGTTGTGTTGCTCCGTCCTGCCTCGCCAGGTACCGGGGTCATCGCAGGCGGTCCGGTTCGCGCGGTATTGGAGTGCGCCGGTGTGCACGACGTGCTCTCCAAGTCGCTGGGCAGTGATAATGCGATCAACGTTGTGCACGCCACGGTGGCGGCGCTGAAGGGCTTGCAGCGCCCTGAGGAGGTGGCCGCACGCCGTGGCCTGCCGCTGGAGGACGTGGCCCCGGCCGGTATGTTGCGGGCGCGTGCCGGGCAGGGGGCGTGACTGTGTCTGATTCGACGCGACCGGCTCTGTCTGATTCGACGGTTCGACCGTCGTTGAGGATCACGCAGGTTCGAAGCACTATTGGTGCCCTGCGCAACCACCGGGAGACGTTGCGCTCTCTGGGGCTGCGCAAAATCCGGCAGTCCGTGCTCAAAGAGGACAATTCGCAGGTTCGTGGCATGATAGCCACCGTCCGTCACCTGGTGACGGTGGAGGAAGTCCCGAATGAGGTGACCACGAAATGAGTATCAAGATCCATCACCTGCGCCCGGCCGATGGTGCGAAGACTGCCAAGATGCGGGTCGGTCGCGGTGGGGGTTCCAAGGGCAAGACCGCGGGTCGCGGGACTAAGGGAACCAAAGCCCGCAAGAACGTGCCTGCTGCTTTTGAGGGCGGACAGATGCCGATTCACATGCGGCTGCCCAAGCTCAAGGGTTTCCGCAACCGGTTCCGCACTGAGTACCAAGTGGTCAATGTTGCCGACCTGGCTCGGCTGTTCCCTGCTGGGGGCACCGTCGGACCTGAGCAGATGGTAGCTGTTGGTGCGGTGCGCAAGGGCTTGCTGGTGAAGGTGCTCGGCGACGGCGACATCGGGGGAGTGGCGCTGCAGGTCAGCGCTGCGGCCTTCTCCGGCTCCGCGCGCGACAAGATTGCCGCGGCGGGCGGTAGCAGCACCGTGCTGTAGATGGCTCCCTGCCCTTACGGGTTGTCGCTGTTGCTGTCGGGCCCTGCTGTTACAGTCGGCCAGGACGGGTGGGCGAGCCTAGCTGGTATCCGCCGTCAGGTTCCCCTGCACCGTGTGGTCGCTGCCTTCAGGTTAGGCGACCGCCGGTCCGTGATCGACGGTCGCACCACGGCCGTGCCCAGGAGGTAGGAGTGCTCGGCGCCTTCCGCTCGGCCCTTGTGACGCCGGATCTACGCCGCAAGATCCTGTTCGCCCTCGGCATGGTGGTGATCTACCGGGCCGGTGCCGCGCTCCCCTCGCCTGGGGTCTCCTACGTCAATATTCAGCAGTGCCTGGACCGGGTGCAGCGGGGCGATAATCAGAATGTCTACTCGCTGATCAATTTGTTCAGCGGTGGGGCATTGCTGAAGCTTTCGGTGTTTGCGTTAGGGATCATGCCCTATATCACCGCTAGTATCATCATTCAGCTGCTCACCGTGGTGATCCCTCGTTTTGAAGTCTTAAAGAAGGAGGGACAGTCCGGTCAGAACAAGCTCACGCAGTACACCCGGTACCTGACGATCGCATTGGCTATCCTGCAGTCCACCGGTATCGTGGCGCTGGCGGTGCGCGGCCAGCTGTTCTCGGGTTGCCTGCTGCCGCCCATTCCGGACCAGTCCGTATTCAACCTGGTGGTCATTGTCGTGGTGATGACCGCAGGTACTGGCGTGATCATGTGGTTGGGTGAGTTGATCACCGACCGGGGTATCGGCAACGGTATGTCGTTGCTGATCTTCAGCTCGATCGCCGCGCGCATCCCCGCTGAGGGCAAGAACATCCTCGACTCGCAGGGTCCCCTGGTATTCCTGCTGGTGTGCCTGTTCGGGCTGGCGATCATCGCCAGCGTGGTGTTCGTCGAGCAGGGCCAGCGACGGATCCCGGTGCAGTACGCCAAACGGATGATCGGGCGCCGGATGTATGGCGGTACCTCCACCTACCTGCCGCTGAAGGTGAATCAGGCCGGTGTCATTCCGGTTATCTTCGCTTCCTCACTGCTGTACCTCCCTGAACTCATCGCGCGGTTGACCAGCTCCCCCACCGGTACCCAGAGCTGGTGGCAGACTTTCATTACCCGCTACCTGTCCGACCAGGCCAGCTGGGCCCACATCTCCCTCTACTTCTTGATGATTATCTTCTTCACGTACTTTTACGTAGCGATCACCTTCAACCCCGAAGAGCGCGCCGAGGAGATGAAGAAGTTCGGTGGTTTCATCCCCGGTATCCGGCCGGGGCGCCCCACCGCCGAGTACCTGAATTTTGTCCTCAGCCGGATTACTTTGCCTGGTTCCCTATATCTGGGCGTCGTGGCCGTGCTGCCCAACTTGTTCCTCGACCTGACCGGCAACGGGCAGAACCAGAACTTCCCCTTCGGCGGCACCGCAGTGTTGATTATGGTGGGGGTCGGTCTGGACACCGTCAAGCAGATCGAAAGCCAGTTGATGCAGCGCAACTATGAAGGGTTCCTACGCTAGTGCGAATCCTCATTGTCGGCCCGCCGGGAGCGGGCAAGGGTACCCAGGCTGCGGTGCTGAGCGAGGAGCTCGGTGTGGCGCACATCTCGACCGGAGAGATCTTCCGGGCGCACGCTGGCGGCGAGACCGAGCTAGGCCGGAAGGTCAAGGAGTACCTGGATGCCGGGGCTCTGGTGCCGGACGAGGTGACCAACGCGATGGTTGAGCAACGGCTGACCCAGGAGGTCTGCCGGGCCGGGTTCCTGCTCGATGGATTCCCCCGCACGGTCGGCCAGGCGCAGATGCTGGAAGCCCTGCTGTGTGATCGCGACTGTGAGATCGACACGGTGCTGGCGTTCGACGTGCCCGAGGACCAGGTGCTCGAGCGACTGCTGGCTCGCGGGCGTGCCGACGACACCGAGGACGTCATCCGGCACCGCCAGCAGCTCTATCGCGAGGAGACCGCGCCACTGCTCGTCTTCTACTCCGATCGGTTGGTTACTGTGCCTGCGGTCGGTTCGGTGCCGGATGTGACGGCTCGGGCGCTGGACGCGTTGCGAACGCGGGCGTGATGAGCGCGCGATGACCGGGGGCGGGGTGCGTGCTGTGGTACGACGGTTGCGGGGTAGGACAGGCATCGAGCTCAAGTCTCCTGGTGAGATCGAGGCGATGCGCGCCGCCGGTGCGGTGGTGGCCCGGACATTGCGGTTGCTTGCGGGCCACGCCAGGGCCGGGATAAGTACCGGTGAACTGGACGAACTGGCGGAACAGTCGATTCGGGATGCCGGCGCGGTGCCGTCCTTCAAGGGCTACCATGGGTTTCCCGGGTCGATCTGCAGCTCAGTGAACCAGCAGGTGGTGCACGGGATCCCCAGCCGCGAGCAGGTGCTCGCCGACGGTGACCTGTTGTCTCTCGACTGCGGCGCGATCCTCCAGGGCTGGCACGGCGACGCTGCCGTGACGGTGCTCATCGGGACCGTGGCGCGGGCCGACAGTCTGCTCTCTGCGGCCTGCCGGGACGCGCTGGAGGCCGGAATCGCGGCGGTCCGACCCGGTGGCAGGTTGACTGACATCTCCTACGCGGTGGAGTCCGCTGCGCTGGCCGCCGCCCTCGCGCACGGCACGTCGTACGGGATTGTCGCCGACTATGGCGGCCACGGCATAGGTAGCGCCATGCACATGGACCCGTTCCTGCCCAACGTGGGCCGGCCGGGTCGCGGTCCCCGGTTGGTGCCCGGCATGGCCCTGGCGATCGAGCCGATGCTCACCGCCGGCGGTGACAAGACCGAGGAGCTCAGCGACGGCTGGACCGTGGTGACCGTGGACGGTTCCCGCGCCGCGCACTGGGAGCATTCGGTCGCCATCACCGACGACGGCCCGCTGGTGCTCACGGTGGAGTGAGGTGAGTTGCGTGCTGCCCTGGTTCGCCGCGCTGGCTGGCCGGCTGGATGAACATCTGATCGATAGTGTGTTGTTGCGGGACAACCCGCTGGGCGATCCCGCGCGCCGCCCGCTGTGGGTCTATGTCCCGCCTGGCTACGAGGGCTCGCGGCAGCGCTACCCGAGCGTCTATGTGATCCAGGGGTACACCGGGCATCTGGCCATGTGGCGCAACCGCAGCCCGTACCGCCAGCCGTTCCCGGAGACCGCCGACGCCATGTTCGCCGCCGGTGACGTCCCGCCTGCGGTGGTGGTCTTTCTCGACGCGTGGACGGCGTATGGGGGCAGTCAGTTCGTCGACTCCCCGGGGACCGGGCTTTACCACAGCTATCTGTGCGAGGAGGTGGTGCCCTTTGTCGATGCGCGCTACCGGACGTTGCCTGATCGGGCGCACCGAGCGATCAGTGGCAAGTCCTCCGGTGGGTTCGGCGCCATGATCACGCCGATGCTGCGGCCGGACCTGTTCGGCGCGCTGGCCAGCCACGCCGGGGATGCGCTCTACGAGCTGTGCTACCTCGCCGAGTTCGGCAAGTCGGTGCGCCACCTGCGTGACTATGACGGTGACATCGGCGCCTGGTGGGCCGATTTCCGGTCCCGGACCGCGTTCACCAAGCCCGCCGACTCGGACCTGCTCATGACGCTGGGCATCGCCGCCTGCTTCTCCGCCCGCGAGGACGGCACCCCGGAGCTGCCCTTCGACCCACACACCGGGGTGCTGCGTCCCGAGGTCTGGCAGCGGTGGCTGGACTGGGACCCGGTGCGGATGGCGCCGAGGTATGCGTCGGCGCTGTGCTCGCTGCGCGCGGTGTGGCTGGACGCCGGCACCCGCGACGAGTGGTACCTCGATCTCGGCGCGCAGGCGTTCCGCGACGCGCTACGCGCCGTCGGACTGCCTGACGAGCGGGTGCACTTCGAGCTGTTCGACGCCAGCCACAGCGGGATCGACTACCGCTACCCGCTCGCGCTGGCCTGGCTGTGCCACCGGATCACCGAGGGGACCTAACTGGTCAGCGGCCTCGCCAGGCGAGCGGGGAGGTGCGCAGGGCGGCGTCGGCGATGCGGTGTGCGGTGCCGGTGCGCAGGCTGGCGCGGGCGGAGTCGATCCAGCCCTGCACCCTGGTGTAGCCGGCGTCCTGGTATTCAATCGCTTGGATGAGGCATTCGAGCTTGTCGGCGTCTTTGGCGCAGTGCGCTTCGGGGGTCTGCGCTGCCTCGTACTCGGCGACTGCTTCCTGCACGGTTTTCCGGGCGGTGTCGGGTAACGAAGCGGTCTGGTCAGCGGTGATCACTTCGGGGGAGCACTGGTCAAGGTAGGGCCGGGCGGTGTGCGGGATGTCGCCGGTGCGGGTTTCCTGCGAGTCGTGCCAGATGGCGAGCAGCGCCGCCCGGCCAGGCTCGGCACCCTCGATCGCGGCCAGGATGGAGGCCAGCTGCGCGACCCGCAGGCTGTGCTCCGCGACCGACTCGGGATCCCGGACTCCAGCATGCCACCAGCCGGCGCGGCGTATCCGCTTGAGCACGCCGAGCTCGAAGGCGAAGCTCGCGACGGCGACAGCGTGCTGCTCGACCGGTTCCTCCACGCGGGCGACCCTACCTAACCTACTGGTGCGCGAGGCGGACGGCGTAGCCGATGTCGGACAACTCCCGTCGCGCCTCGAGACTCAGATCGTGATCCTCAGCAAGCTCTTCGACCGTGCTGGCGACTGCGGATCTCAGGCCGGGATGGATGCTGAGCAGGCTGCGATGGGTGAGCAGCAGCGCCCACACCGCGTGGATCCTGAGTTCGACGTGGTTACAGCTGGGATTCAGATCGTTCGGTTCATTCAGAAGGTGCCTGAGTAGTCGGGTTCCGTTCCAGTCTCCTGGCTTGATGCGGACTATGAACTTGTGATCGACCTGGACGTCACCGATCTCGCCCGCCCAGTAGGCCCAGTAGTTGAGGTTCGCTTGCTCCAGTTGGTCGGTGGTCAGGGCGTGCCGCAGGAAGGCCCGCAACGGGTCGCGATCACCACCGCGGGCGAGTCCGACGGCGGATTCCCGGACGGCCACCCAGGACGGAACGTGATCGGTGCGCCAGGCGGCGCGCAGTGTGCGCTGCTGCTCGGTGCGCAGCCAGTCGGCCGTGCCCGCTCGGGTGTCGAAACTGAGCAGGTAGATCGCCTGGCGACGGCACAGCACGGCCTCGTCATGGGGGTTTGCATCCGCAGTCACCAGGAGGTGATCGAAGAAGCGCGTTCGCTCGTCCTGGGTCAGCGTCGGCTGGTCTGGGACAGGGCCACGTCGTACCCGCGCGCTCACGAGATCTCGCAGCGAGTCGGGAGCTAGCCCGGTGAACGGCCAGGTGATCAGTTTGGTCAGCTGGCGCTGGTGGACTGTCACGCCGAGCGGGTGCTCATCGGCCGTGATGAGTTGGCCTCCAGCCTGCACCGCTTGAGCGATGATCAGATCCGCCTGGATGGCGTCCTCCAGCGTCGCGAGCAAGGTGGGTTGCGCGCCGTATCGCACCAGCCGTGATCGCAGCCCAGCCAGATCTGCGGCGCGCAGTGCCGTCAGCGGCCGGCGACCGCTCTCCCAACCCTGCACGCTAGCGACGTCCACGCCCAGCTTCTCAGCCAGTTGGATTTGGGTGAGCCCGGCCGATTCCCGGATCAGCTTGAGTAGGAAGCCTGACACCGCGCCGAGGCAACGCGGCGAGCCCTGACTACCGCGCAATGTTCCTCCACCGCTGACCATCGGGTATCTCCATCCACTATTTCTGAGCTGCGAATACTCGTACTGGCAGCCAGTCCCTCCCAGGCATTCTTCAGCCTACCGTTGTACGCAATCAAGCAATCACATGCGGCCACTTCCCGAGCGGGGAAGGCCGCTGAGAGGACGGGACTGTGCGGACTGGCGTGAGCCTGAGCTGGCGGGCTTGCCGGTGTCTGATCCCCGGTTTCCCACCGAGACCCCGGCTGGCCGCCGGTCAGCTGCCCCGACGAGGGACGCCTGCACCTGTGGGCACCCGCCGACGAGGTCATGCCCGTGGCGCGGAGAGGCAGTGCCTGGCCGCGCCACGGGCGACCACCACGGAAGGACACCATGACGGAGACGGGCAGCGGTGTGGCGACACCACCGCAGGCGGACATTCACTGCGGGCAGCTCAGGGACACGGCGCCGGGCGCGGACGCTCCGTGGTGGGGCACCGGGTCAGCGAGGACTGGGTCGATCTGATTCGCATCGAGGGATTCGGTCGCGACTACTCCGCCTGGCGTGAGTGGACATCATCGCTGATCGTGTTCTCGGACGAACTCGGGCAATGCCAACACCGGGTGCAGGGCAGCGCGGTTCAGGTGCTCAACGAGGTCCTGACCGGGGAGCCCTCACCGTGACCATCGAGCGCCGTCATCGGTCTGGGCCCGGCCAGGGCGAGCATCCGAGCGGCCGCTGCCGCAAAGAGATCCCGGCGACATGTCAGCTGGAGGGGGGTCCGGTGGAGGCCACCAACCTGGTGGTGAGCAAGCGCGGCGGGACGATCGTGCTCGATCCCCAGATCACCGGCTCATGCGTGATCTCCCTCGATGAGGAAGAGGCCACGACGCTGGGCAACCTGCTGAGCGTGTGGCTGGGGTGACCGGGGATAGTGACCACGCCCTCAAGACCGGCATCGGGGCGGGTGCCGCCAACAGAGCCGCCAGCCCCGATGCCTTCCACCACCCTTGTCCACGCAATACACGAAATGGGGTATGAGCTGATGCTGATAGACGCCATAGTAACCGACAACGCAACAGCGGAGATCATCAGAGACACCGGAACACGGCTGACCATCAGGATTCCCGGCGGACTGCTGCCCGTGCACCTGACCGTGGACCCCCCGGGGGCGGCGCGACTGGTGCACCTGCTGGCCGGATACGCGGAGAAAGCAAGAACACCAGAATAGCGCGCCGAGAAAACCCAGCAGTCCCCATCAAGACTCCGGCTGGCCGCCGGTCGAGAAGGTAGACCCATCAGCTGGCCCGTACCGGTTCCTGGCGGCCAGTCGGATCCCGGCCATCAGGCCGTAGAACGCCGGGTCGGGCCGCTGCGGTGGGGCCACGACCGCACCGAGCCCGTGTGGGGAGCACCGGCTCCCCACACGCCGGGAGCCGGCTGAGCCACCGCGGGAGTAGCGGGCGGTGGTCGGCGAGGTGTCATCGATCATGAAATTCCCTCGGTGTGACGGGCGCACGCCCGACCCGTCACACCTATCACGGGGAGCCCACCCGGAGCCCGGCTAGACAGGCGACACGTGGGTCAGCGGCTTCGTCATGCGAGCGGGGAGGTGCGCAGGCTGTGGCGCGCGGAGTCGATCCAGCCCTGCACCCTGGTGTAGCCGGCGTCCTGGTATTCAATCGCTTGGATGAGGCATTCGAGTTTGTCGGCGTCTTTGGCGCAGTGCGCTTCGGGGGTCTGCCGGGGTGCGAGGCTGGACTGTATGAGGCTTGAGCACAATGAGGCTTGAGCACACGTTCATCGTCCCGGTGTCCATCGACACCGTCTGGCGCAATGCCATGAAGTGAGGGGCGGGGAACCTGGCGAGTATGTGGTGATGGCCACCCGCTTGACGCCGTGGGTGCCGCCGCGCGCTCAGCCGATCACGAATCATCCGGCGGAGAAACACCCTCTGCCGTCTGGCGGGCCTTGCGGGATCCCGAGCGGGTGGCCCCGTGGCTCCCGGGAGCCACCATCACCTCGGCTAGCGGCGATGAGTTCGCGGGGATTGTGTTAAGGCCCGGCTGGGCCGATCTCCTTGCAGTACCGAGGGTCGGGCCGCTTCACCGAGACCGATGAGGGCACCACCGTCACGGTGGCCACTGACCTGACCGCCGGCCGGGCGGTCGCCACCTGTGCTGTACCGGTGATCACCGGCCTGGCGTTGCTAGCGCTCATCATCCGCTGGTGGCGTAGGCGCCGACGGACTCAGACCTCCTGAAGTTAGGTCATGAACGTCGATCGATACGGCGCTCGCAGGCGGTGAGCCACCATCTGCCCATCGCCCCGCCTGCGCACCACCAGCTCGGGTGGTGCGCACACCCATGACCCCACCA
>JBOHFR010000012.1:0-89535 GCA_050699715.1 Pseudonocardiaceae bacterium | reverse complement strand
CTCTGGCCGGCCGAGCAGCTCTCCTGTCGAACTCGGCGCACTGAGAGCACACGAGATCATGATCGCCCCTCTCGTTCAGTGATCTATGGGCATCTATCTGCCGAAACAGGACTTTGCCGGGGCCCTGGATCGTCAGCGAGCATGAGCACGACCGAAGTTATCAAGCGGTGCGCTGCGGGCGCCGTGGTCCGCCTCAGCTCTGACCGTATCCGCAGGGGGCTGTCCTCGCGCCATCCCGTCGATCTAGCGCAGTCCGACCGCTCGGCGCGACGCTCGGTAGTCCCTCCGGGAGGTTGGAGGCAGTCGGTACTGTGGGGCCGCCCACTGGGCTGATCCCGGCCAGCCCGGCGATCACCTCCTGCACCCACCGGCCACCGATCGGGTACCGACCGAACCCAATCAGCTCGGCCACGCCGGTGCTGTTCCCTGGCCAACGGCACCACACGCGATCAGATCATCGCTCAGCCGCACAACTTCACCTCCGCGCAGCCGTTACTGCCCTGTCACGCCCGAGGGTAAACCCGTGACGGGGGCGAGGGAACCGCTGCCGGAACCGCCGCTGACGGAGCCGGTCGCGCCCGAGAACAAACCGCCGGAACCGCCGCTGACGGAGCCGGTCGCGCCCGAGAACAAACCGCCGGAACCGCCGCTGCCGGAGCCGGTCGCGCCCGAGAGCAGACCCTCGGAACCGCCGCCGACGGAGCCGGTGAAGTCCAAGAGTAAACCCGAGAGGGGTATGACGGGCATGATGGGGGTGATGGGGGTGACGGGGGCGGCGACCCCGCCGAAACCACCGCCGACGGCGCCACCCTGGGCAGTGAACAGGGACATGACAGTACGTGCGGGGAGCAGCTCCACATGCTGGCCGTCGATCTCGCTCAATGTATCTGACATCCCAGTCCTTCTCGCAGTGACCCCAGTGTGCCGGGACAGAACACCTCATCTCAACGGTATCGCGATACCTTCCTGTAAGATTATGGCCAGGAAAATCTCGCATGGCAAGACAAATTCGCCACCTAACTTTGTAGGCCGCTACCTAGTTGTCGGGGTGACCCCGTCGCGGCCAGCACTGGCGCCTACGCACTGTTCGACAGGGATTCGGTGAGCTACTACGTAGACTCACCACGGTAACCACTTATTTTCGAGGAGACACGGCTTGCTGACGGTGATCGATGACGATATCAGGTAACCGTATTCTAGCCACTCTCCCTCTATCGTCTAGCCCGAATATCGGTATAGTCGCTGGCCCGGAGCTACTCCAGCAAGCCGGCATGCTCAGCACGGGCGGCCAGAAGCCGTGATGACGTAAAAAATGAGATCGCTCAGTGCGGGATCCCTGAGTGGAGTCGCGAGAGCTCGCAGTCAGGTGTGTAGCCAACCTTCCCCAGATGAACAGCGCGTGCTCAAATGATCTTCGGATCGACCACATCGTAGTGACCATCGTCAGTGAGCTGTCAGCGGAAGCGGACAGCGGGGTGGTCGTCACGGTGGCGGTGGTGTGGTCATTCGGTGGTGACCTCGGTGCTCTTGTAGCGCGTCGCGGTGCCGGATCGGTACGGCGACCTCTGTGATTACTTCGGGGTACATCTCGATGAACCCGCCGGCATGGACGTCGCGGGGGATTGCCCGGCCATAGTGCAGGTCAACGCGGCGGACGCCCAGGCGTCAGCAGACCGATCGGCGGCGCATCGCGCACCACAGGAGGACCGCGAGGGACCGTTCCAGACAGGCGACCCGGGCTGGGAGCCATCCGGCGATGGTGTACAGGGCGGCCAGCAGGGCGTGCCGCGCGACGTCAACGGTGCCGATCCGGGACGGCAGGTCCACGGGCGCGGCGAGGCCGGGGGCAAGCTCGCCGATGCGCTCGATTTGGGGGCCGCACGCGGCGATCGCGCCCAGCGCTAGCAAGCGCTGGAAGTACCTGCGTAACACGTCCTCATGGACTCCCTTCGAGGGCTCGGCGGTCGTGACCTCGCCAGCGTAAGCGCCGAATGAGAGCCCCATGCGCTCCCGGGGAATGCCGAGGCCCTCGGTGATCCGCACCAGCACGTCGTAACCGAGAATCTGCCGGCCCTTGACGATCGCGGAGATCTCGGACTGCTGGGCCTTGGTCGCCCTGGCGATCCAGCGCCGGCTCCACCCGTTTGCGCCCAGCACTTGGCAGAGGGTGCCGATCTCGTAGGCGGCCAGGCGAGCGCGCACGTCAAGCCAGGTGATCAAAGCATGAGTCAACCGGATCGGACCACGAGCCTCGCTGGCGGTTAGGCCTCGCTGGCCTGGATATCCGCCGCGAGCTCTTTCAGCTTTGACGAGTGCTCGCGGGCGTGGTGGTTGCAGAACAGCAGTTCGCCACCGGAAGGCAACACTGCCCGGACGCGCGCGGCGGCGCTGCACCGGTCGCAACGGTCGGAAGCAGTTAACTCAGGGCGGGTAAGCGTGCTGGTCATGGCTTCTCCCTCCGTCGTGGCCCGGTCGGTATGACCAGACCGGGTAGAACCGGCTGCGCTGCTCACGGGATCCACCCGTCCACCCTGCCATCGGATCCCAAGGCCCTACTCTTGCAGACGAACGCGGTCCATGATGCGTTCCCGAGGCGATGGCGTCGCGTGTCTGGAGCTAGTACCGCACCTCGCGCGCTGGCGCGCAAGGGTGATTCAGGTCGCTAGCTGTTGTGTCGG
This sequence comes from Pseudonocardiaceae bacterium, assembly GCA_050699715.1. Taxonomy (GTDB): domain Bacteria; phylum Actinomycetota; class Actinomycetes; order Mycobacteriales; family Pseudonocardiaceae. The sequence goes on along the minus strand of JBOHFR010000012.1, from coordinate 86,857 downwards.
CGGTCGCCGCCGCGCGCTAGCCTGACCGCAAGCATGATCGGGTACGCGGTGGACAGGAGGACGGGATATGGTCGACGCGGGAGCGCTCGCCTCGGACCTGGCGGCTAGCGGCGTTGTCGGGGTGACGATCACCTGGGCGGACAACAACGGGATACCGCGCTCCAGGATTGTGCCGATCGGGTCGCTACCTCAGGTGGCCAAGCGCGGGGTCGGGGTCTCCACGCTGTTCGCGGTGTTCGACACCCACGATGCGATCACCTTCGCCCATCAGGGTATGGCCACCCCCTCCGGCGACGTCCGGCTGGTGCCCGACCTGCGTGGGCTGACTCGGCTCGCCGGGCAGCCCGCGTTGGCATGGGCACCCGGGCGGCAGATCGCGGTGGACGGCTCGCCCTGGCCATATGACCAGCGTGGGGTGCTCGAAGCTCAGGTCGAGGCGGCCGTCGCCGAGGGGTTGGCGGTCAAGGCTGGCTACGAGATGGAGTTCGTGCTCACGCAGGCTGGCGACCTCAGCGATTCCGGTGGGGAGCCGCGGCTGGCCTACGACGCCCCCGCCTACAGCCCGCACGCCCTGCTGGCAGTGGACGAGTTCGTGGCCGACCTGCTGGCCGATCTGGCGGCCAACGGTGTGCCGGTCCATCAGCTGCACGCCGAGTACGGGCCGGCTCAGGTAGAACTCAGCATCGTCGCATCCGACCCGATCACCGCCGCCGACCGGCAGCTGCTAGCCCGCCAGACCATCCATGCCGCAGCCAGGGCGCACGGCCTGCGGGCCTGCTTCGCGCCGCTGTTCACGGCTGCGGGCGTGGGCAACGGCTGGCACCTGCACACCTCGGTCTGGCGCGGCGGACGCAACCTGCTGGCCGGTAGTGAAATTGCTGGTGACCGCCCTGCCGCCGACGGCATAGGCTGGTTGGGCGGGTTGCTCCGCGACCTCCGTGCGTTGGCCGCGATCACCGCGCCGAGCGTGCCGTCACTGGCCCGGCTGCGCCCCGGCTACTTCGCCAGCGCCTACCAGTTCTGGGGAGTGGAGAACCGGGAGGCGCCGCTACGCTACGTCCTGGGCTCGGAGCTGCTCGGCGCCGACCACGCCAATGTCGAGCTCAAGGTTTCCGATGCCTCCGCCAACCCGTACCTGGCGCTGGCTGCGGTGATCGCGGCCGGCATGGCGGGGTTGCGTGACGGAGCCGACCCAGGCGAACCGATTCAGGCCGACCCTGGTCGGTGGAGTGAGCAGGACCGCGCGGCCCGTGGCCTGGGCCGCCTGCCGACCACACCCGCCGAGCAGGAGGAGGCCCTGACCGGCTCCAAGCGGCTCATCGCGATGCTCGGGGAGCCGCTGCTCGGCGCGTTCCTCGCGGTACGCCGGTCCGACGCAGCCTGGGCGGCCGACCGATCCCTAGACGAGATCGTGACCGCGCATCGCTGGCGGTATTGACCCTGGTCACCGGTATTGACCCTGTTACGCAGTGTCGTTGGACCACACCTGCAGGAGCGCCTCGGGGATGCCCCACCAGCCCAGTGGGGTGAGCCGCTCACGATCGTCCACGGCACCGAGCAGGTGCCATTGCTCCACGACGGTCGTGAACCACCCCTGGAGCACGTCGATGTCATCGTCGTCGTCCGCATCCACGACGAACCTGGCGAGGTCCTGGGCGGAGGCGGGAGTCCCGGGACCGCCGCGGGCCAGCGCAGCGACCGCCTCCAGCCACTCTTCGTGATCGAGAGCGGTCGAGGAGAGCAGGTCGTCCGGAATATCCTCAGATGGCTCGGCCACTGGGCTGACCACGCCCGCAGCCAACTGTAGCCACAGCTGACCGTCGTCGGAGTCCAGGTTGCTCGGATCCACCCCACCGCCGGCGCCGAGTAGGCCGGCCGGCCATCCCCCACGCGTCAACGCGGTACGCAGGACCTGGCAGGCAGCGTGTAACTCCGCGTCGGGCCGAGGGCGTTCGCCCACTTCAGTAAGGATGTCCTGGAGTTCGTCGAGAGCGGCTTGCTCGGCGGCGTCCCACTCGGCGAAGAAGTCGTCATCCGCCTCGTCGAGCAGCTCGTCCATGGGCACCCGGCCATCCGGCAACGGTGAGTTCATCCAGCGTTCCTGTAGTTCCCGGTACTTTCGGGTGGCTGCCGGGTCCTGCGCGAGCAGCCGGTCAGGGTCAATGTCTCCTGCGGTGAGGCGCTTTTCGAGGTGCGTGACGAGCAGCTCATGCAATTCATCGGCGAGTGGCGTGCGTGCTGGCTCGTCCTCCCACACATGCAGCCCGATGATCGCGGTTGGTTCGGTCCCGGTTGCCTCGAGCCAGCCGTGCACCTCGCCGACCGTGGCGCTGCCGTCGGCGATCCGCCGCAGGACGGACTCAGCGGACTCCCAGAACCGGGCTGAGAACGGATTACCCGCTGCGAGCAGCTCGCGGCGCAGCCCGGGCATGGCAGCCACCGCCTCCGCTGCGGGCACACTGAGCATCAGGCGGGCCACATCGCGCCGGGTGAGCCCAGCCGCTGGGCGGTGTGCCTGGGCCAGCAGCGCGCTGGCGTCAACTGTCACGCGCCGAATGCTAGGGCGCGGGTCAGTTCGACTCTCGTCGAGGGCTGTGGTTCAGACGCGGCGATGCGGAAAGCGTGGCTCGGGTAGCGTTGGTCGGGTGGCGAGCATGCTGGAGCGGGCCCACACGATCGCGGAGAACGTGCTGTTTCCGGCGGCCCTTGAGGTCGACGCTCAGGGAGCCATCCCGGGTAGTCATTTCGACCTGCTTGCCGCACAGGGCTTTTACGGTCTCGCGGGCGAGGTCGAGCACGGTGGCATCAAGATCGACCTCCCGTCACTGATCGGTATCCTCGAGACGCTGTCGGGCGGGTGTCTCACCACGACGTTCACCTGGATCCAGCACCACAGCGTGGTGCGCGGCCTCACCGGCACGACGAACGCAGATCTGCGGGAGAAGTACCTCGGCGCGGCGATCCGGGGCGAGCTGCGCGGTGGGGTGGCCTTCGCCGGCGCGGTTCCGCAGCCTCCTCGGCTGTGGGCGACGGCCACCGACGGTGGCTGGTTGGTGAGCGGCGAGGCTCCGTTCGTCACCGGGTGGGGCATCATCGACGTGCTGCAGATCTCGGCGCGCAACACGGCCCTCAAGGCGGGGGAGCCCACCGGCACCATCGTTACCGGGCTGCTCGATGCCGAGGCCGACGCTGGCATCACCGTTGAGAAGCTGCGCATGGTCGCCGCCCAGGGCAGCAACACCGTCCGGCTGCGCTTCGAGGACTACGTCTTGGCGGCCGAGAAGGTCACCGCCGAGGTCTCGCATCGCGACTTCCTCGCCAACCGCCGGATGAACTCGCGGCTGAACGGCTGCCTTGCGATGGGAGTCGCCGGGCGGTGCATCCACATGATCGGCGAGGCCGGACGACCCGAGGTCGCGGAGCTGCTGCATGCTGAGCACGGTGTGATCCGGGACCGTCTTGACGGTGGGCTCAGCGACCCCGAGACGATGCCGGCGGCCCGCGCCGCCGCGTCCGAGCTCGCCTACCGCTGCGCTGGCGCCCTCGTGGTGGCGGTGGGCAGCTCGGGGATCCTTGCCTGGCATCATGCGCAGCGGCTGGTCCGGGAGGCGACGTTCACCCTTGTCGCCGCCGGCCGGCCAGAGATCAAGGACAACCTGCTGGGCACGTTCGGTCATGCCCATGAGTAAGCTCACCCGGTGAAGGAATCCGGTCGCACCGTGTGATCATTAGCATCGTGTGATCATTATTGGGTGATTATTTTATTACTGGGTGGCAAAACACCTGGTTAAGGAGTGTGGGATGGAACGTGCTCCTGCGCTGTCCGTTGGGTTGGCGCTCGCGGCGGTGGCTTCCTTAGCGCTGGCGTGCACATCCGCCGCGGGTACCACCGCGCAGCACGGACCCGTCGGTCCAGTCCCAGCGGGGTTGCAGCGGTTCTACGGTCAGGACCTGGCCTGGGGCGGCTGCTCCTCGTTCGCCAAGACCCCGCGTGACCAGAAGGCCTACGCCGACCCTGGCCTGCAGTGCGCCTACCTCACTGTGCCCTTGGACTACGCCAACCCGAACGGCCGAGTCATCAAGGTGGGCCTGCTGCGCCGACCCGCGTCGGACCCAGCGCAGCGCATCGGATCCTTGGTGATCAACCCGGGTGGTCCTGGAGGGTCCGGCATGAGCACCGCAGCCAGCCTCGCCGACACCATCACGGATAATGACCTGGGACGTCGTTTTGACTTCGTGGGCTTCGACCCGCGCGGTGTCGGCTCGAGCGAACCGCAGGTTGTCTGCCGGAACGCCGAAGTGCGGGACTATGAACGCCTGATGGACCTCAACGTTGACACCTCACCAGCGGGCGTGGCGAAGACTGAAGACCAGGAAAAGGCTGACGACGAAGGATGCGTCAAGGGTACCGGAAAAGATGTGCTCGCAAACATCGGCACCCGCGAGGTGGTCCGCGACATGGATGTCATGCGGTCGGCCCTCCATGATGAAAAGCTGACTTACCTTGGTTACTCCTACGGCACTCGGATCGGCACAAGCTACGCTGAAGCTTTTCCTAAGAATGTTCGCGCAATGATTCTCGACGGCGCTGTCGATCCTGCTCAGGATCCGGCTTCCCAACTCGTTGACCAAGGTCGAGGATTCCAAAAGGCCTTCGACGCGTTCGTGGCGTCGTGTGTGGGCGGCGCTGATTGCGCTTTGGGGTCGGACAAGAGTCAGGCTGAGAGCAAATTCCAGGACCTTGTCCGGCCGCTGATCAACCAAGCGGTCGGCTTGTCCGACGGGCGCAAGCTGTCGTACACCGACGCCACCATCGCCACCGTCCAAGCGCTGTACTCGCGCGAGCTCTGGCAACCTCTCAATCGTGGTTTGCAAGAGCTCGCCAAGGGGCACGGAGAAATTCTCATGCGCCTTGCCGATAGCTACTACGGACGGTCCCAAGACGGTACCTACTCCACCGAGATGGATGTCTTCCAATCCGTCCTCTGTGTTGACAATCCGACCATCAAAGACCCGAACGTGGCCCGTGATGTCGACGCTCAATACCGGAAGGTCGCCCCATTCCTGGACACCGGAGAACCACCCTCGCCCGCCCTTGACAACTGTGCGTTCTGGCCCGTGCCGCCCACCAGCGGGCCGCACCACCCGCAGACCCCTGGGCTAGCCACCACCATGGTGATCTCCACGACGCAGGATCCCGCCACGCCCTATCAGTCCGGGGTCAACCTCGCGCACGACCTCAACGCACGCCTGCTGACCTTCGAAAGCACTCAACACACCGCTTTCTTGCAGGGCAACAGCTGCGTTGATCGCGCCGGGGTCAGTTATCTCACCAGCCTCAAGCTTCCGACCGAGGGAACCCGGTGCAAAGCCGCCACGTGAATGCTGGCTGAAGCTAGCTCGCGACGCCACTCACGAGTGGTGGTGGCGGCGCCCGCTTCGGGCGCCGGTAAGACCACCGTCGCCACCGGGTTGATGGCTGCGCTGCGGCGGCGGGGCACCACAGTGGCCGGGTTCAAGGTTGGTCCGGACTACATCGATCCGGGCTACCACGCGCTGGCCACCGGGCGGTTGGGCCGCAATCTCGATCCGGTGTTGGTTGGCGAGCAGCGCATCGCGCCGCTGGCCTGCTATGGCGCGGCCGGGGCTGCGCTTGCGGTCGTGGAGGGCGTGATGGGCTTGTTCGACGGCCGCGCCGGGACTGCGGGCCACGGCTCGACGGCGCAGGTCGCGGCCCTGCTGGGGGCCCCGGTGCTGCTGGTGGTCGATGTGCGCGGCCAGGGCCGTAGCCTCGCCGCGCTGCTGCACGGGTTCCGGTCCTTCGACTCGAGCGTCCGGATCTCCGGGGTGGTGCTTAACCAGGTCGGCTCGGCGCGTCACGAGCAGGTCTGCCGGCAGGCCTGCGCTGAGGTGGGCCTGCCAGTGCTGGGCGCGCTGCGCCGGGATGACGCGCTGGCGGTGCCGTCGCGGCATCTGGGGCTAGTCACCGCAGCCGAGCACGCCACCGCGACGGGCGTGGTGGCGCGGTGGGCCGACGCGGTGGCCGCGCAGGTCGACCTGGACGCGGTGGTGGCACTGGCCGCCGCCTCGCCCAGCGAACTGCGGTGGGCACCGGAGACCGAGCTCCCCCGGTTAGCTGCGGCGCCGGTGGTCGCGGTGGCCGGTGGGCCGGCGTTCACCTTCGGCTACCCCGAGCATGCCGAACTGCTCGCCGCGGCCGGGGCCACGGTCGCGGTTTTCGACCCGCTGCGCGATGAGTCGTTGCCCCCCGGCACGGCAGGCCTGGTGCTGCCCGGTGGGTTTCCGGAGTGCCATGCCGAGGTGCTGTCGGCCAACGCGGCCCTGCGCGCCGAGGTCGCCGCCCTGGCCCGGCGCGGGGCCCCGGTGCACGCCGAATGCGGTGGGCTGCTGTACCTGTGCCGCTCGGTGGACGGTGCACCGATGTGCGGAGTGCTCGACGCCGAGGCGACGATGACCGGGCACCTGGTGCTGGGTTACCGCGACGCGGTGGCGTTGCGCGGATCGGTGCTGCACAGCCGGGGTGAGCGGGTGCGCGGTCACGAGTTCCACCGCACCACCGTCATCCCCCGCGCAGGTGACCCTGCCTGGGCCTGGGTGGGCGCGGCGCCTGAGGGATTCGTCCACGGTGGGGTGCATGCGTCGTTCCTGCACACCCACCCCGTCGCGCATCCGGCGGCGGTGGCACGCTTCGTGGCGAGCTGTGTGAAGGGCGGGTTGTGACGGGCGGATCGGGCACCGTGGAGCTGGTCGGGATCGGGGTGGGTCCGGGGGATCCGGACCTGCTGACCGTTGCCGCAGTGCGGGAGTTGTCCCACGCCGGGCGAGTGTTCGTGCCGGGGATGGCCCCCGGCGTGGCGGGGCGGGCCGAGGCCGTCGTGCGGGCGCACCTGACCCACGATCGCCTGGAGCGGCTGGTGTTCGCGCTCAACGACGACGTCGCCGGGTCCCAGCGGCGACGCCACGACTGTTGGGACGTGGCCGCCGCGCGGGTAGTAGCGCAACTGCGTGAGCACGGCGGCAGCGCAGCCTTCGCCACCCTCGGTGACCCCTCGGTGTACTCCACATTCAGTTACCTCTCCACCACGGTGCGCGAGCTGCTGCCCGGCCTCCGGATCCGCACCGTGCCGGGCATCACCGCGATGCAGGCCGCCGCCAGCGCCGCCGGTCTCACCCTGGTCGAGGGTTGCGAACCGCTCACCCTGCTCCCGCTGTCCCGCGACCTCACGATCGTGGATGATGCGCTGGCCCGGGGCGGGACGGTGGTCGCTTACAAGGGCGGCCGCCGGTTGGCGGCGCTGCGGGAGCGGGTCGCGGCCGCCGGTGCGCTGGAGCGCGCCTGGTGTGCCGAGCACCTCGGCACCCCCGAGGAGCGGATCACCCCACTGGCGTGCATCGACGCGGCGGCCTACCTGTCGACGGTGGTGGTCCTGCCGCCGCGCAACGGTAGGGGGGCGCAGCTGTGAAGGGTGGTCCACCGCTGCGCGAGCCGGACTTGCCGAGGACCGCGAAGCTACGGCCGCACGCGCTGCGGACCGGGTTCAGCACCGGTGCCTGCTCGGCGGCGGCGGCCAAGGCCGCGGTGGCGGCGCTGAGCGGCACCCGCTTGTCCACGGTGAGCATCCCGTTCCCGTCGGGGGATCGGCACACCTTCACCGTCCACTCGCTGCGTTGCGAGGGGGGCAGCGCCACCGCTGTGGTGATCAAGGACGCTGGCGACGATCCCGATGTCACGCACGGCGCGCACCTGACGGTGACCGTCGCCTGGCGTGGCGATGGCGAGGTCGTGCTCCATGGTGGCGAGGGAGTGGGGATGGTCACCCGGGCCGGGCTGGGGTTGCCCGTCGGGCAGCCCGCGATCAACCCGGTACCCCGGAAAATGATCACTGACGCGGTGTGGGAGGCATCCGGTGGGCGGGGTGTCGACGTGACGATCAGCGTGCCCGGCGGGGAGCGGATGGCGCGTAAGACCACCAACCGCCGGCTGGGTATCGAGGGCGGGATTTCCATCCTGGGCACCACCGGGATCGTCCGCCCGTTCTCTACCGCCTCCTGGCGGGCCTCGGTCGAGCAGGCGGTGGCGGTGATGGCCGCCCAGGAGGTGCCGACGCTGGTGCTGGCCACCGGCGGGCGCACCGAGCGGGCCGCGATGCGGCTGCTGGCGCACCTGCCGCCGGTGGCGTTCGTGGAGGTCGGCGATTTCACCGGGGCGGCGCTGCGCCGCGCGGTGGAGCACCGCCTGACCGGGGTGGTGTTCGTCGGCATGATTGGCAAGCTGACCAAGCTGGCCTCCGGGATCCTGATGACCCACTACACCCGGTCCACGGTGGACACCGGCCTGCTGGCGGAGATCACCGCCGCGCACGGGGGCTGCCTGGAGGACATCGCGGAGATTCGCGGCACCCCGACCGCCCGGCGAGCCTATGAGATCTGGGAGGCTGGTGGACTGCTTCGAGCCTGCGGGGACGATGTCTGCGCCCGGGTGGCCGACACGCTGCACCGGTTCAGCGTCGAGCTGGGGCAGGGCTTGGCGACCCAGGCGGCGATGGTCGACTTCGCCGGGCAGCGGGTGGTGGCCGCGACCGAGCCTAATTGGGTCCGAATGAGCTCTGAATGAGCAGCGTCACCGTGGTCGGTCTGGATGGGGCGGCGCTGCCACCTGGCGCGACACAGGCGCTGGCGGCTGCGCACGTCGTGGTTGGTGCGCCGCACCAGCTCGCCGCCGTGCCGGTGCCCGCGGGCGTTGTCGTGCTCGGGCCATCGGAGCTCGACCGGCTGCCGGATACTTCGCCCGTGGTGGTGCTGGCCAGCGGCGATCCGGGGTTTTTCGGCATCGTGCGGGCGCTGCGCACCCGCGGCCTGCGACCGGTGGTGCTGCCGGCGCTCTCCAGTGTGGCGCGGGCGTTCGCGGTGCTGGGCCGGTCCTGGGACGACGTCGTCGTGGTCTCGGCGCACGGCAGGTCGCTGCGTCGTGCGCTCAACGTGTGCCGGGCTCATCCTGCGGTCGCGGTGCTGACGGGGCCGGGAACGGCAGCCGTGGAGATCATCGCCGGGTTGGCCGGCTGGCGGCGCACCGTGCTGGTCGCCGAGGACCTCGGCGGGCCCGACGAGCGGGTGCGACGCTTCGATGGCGGGCCGCTGCGCGATCCGCATGTCGTGCTGTGCCTAGCTGATGAGCAGGCGGTGCCCGCTCGGGGCTGGATCGCCGGTGGCGAGCCGGTGCCTCCCGCCACCGGTTGGGCGCTGGAGGAGGCGGAGTTCTCGCACCGCGACGGGATGATCACCAAGTCGGAGGTCCGGGCGCTGGCTTTGGCGCGACTGGCCCCGGGGCCGGGTCGGTTGGTGTGGGATCTGGGTGCGGGGTCGGGATCGGTCGGGGTGGAATGCGCGCGGCTCGGGGCGGCCGTAGTCGCCGTCGAGCGGGATCCCGCGCAGTGCGTCCGGTTGGTGGCCAACGCGAGCGCGCACCGGGTGGATATCCGGGTGATCGAGGGGCAGGCGCCGGCCGTGCTGAGCGGGTTGCCCGAGCCCGACGCGGTGTTCGTCGGCGGGGGAGGGCCCGATGTGGTGCGCGCCGCGGCGCAGGCCTCGCCCCGCGTTGTGGTCGCGCTGGCCGCGCTGGACCGTCTGGTGCCCTGCCGCGCGGCACTGCGGGAGGCGGGCCACCAGGTCGAGGGGGTGCAGCTGGCGGCGTCCCGGTTCGCGGAGTTGCCCGACGGGTCGGTGCGGCTGGCCGCGACTAACCCGGTGCTGCTGCTCTGGGGACTGCGACGGTGAGTCTGGTCGTAGGGCCCTTGGTGGTGGGGTTGGGATCGTCCTGCGGGGTGCGCGCGGCGGCGGTGGCCTCGGCGCTTCGGTCGGCCGTGGTTGATCTCAGTGAGATCATCGCGTTCGGCACCATTGACCGCCGCCGTGGTGAGCCGGGGCTGCGCGCCGTGATCGGGGAACACGGTGCGCCGCTGCACTGTTACCCGGCGGCTGAGCTCGACGCGGTGGACGTGCCGCATCCCAGTGACGAGGTCCGCGGCCATGTCGGCACCCGCAGCGTCGCCGAGGCCGCCGCGCTGCTCGTGGCCCGCGACCTCGGCGGGGGATCGCTGATCGTACCCAAGCTGCGTGGCGAGCACGTCACCGTCGCGGTCGCGGCACTGGCCACCCCACTAAGGTCCCCGCCGCATCCGCTGTCGATCAGCTCAGCGTGCACCGCCTGCGGGGCGTGCCTGCGCACCTGCCCGGAGCACGCACTGCGCCCCGCGCCGCAGCACCCAGTGGTCGTCGCGGCGCGCTGTACCTCCTGCGGCGAGTGCGTCGAGATCTGCCCGACCGACGCGATCACGCTGCGGGATCAGGGTGACCGTGAGAAGGCGTGAGAAGGCGTGAGAAGGCACTGTCAACCTGACAGTGCCCGCCAAAGAAAGAACGCCACCAAGTAGGCGACGCCAAACGGATCATCGGCGTAAAGAATCTTGGTGTTGTATTCATGGCCGCGCGTAGCGCCTGCAAGGACTTGCCAGGCGGGCCTGCCTTGGGCCAGCAATTCGTGTGCGATTTTCTGATCCACGCCCAGTAGAGCCTCAAGGTTGGTAGAACGAATGGCGCGCTCAATTTCCAAATCAAATGAAATGGCGCGTTCGTCGAAATAGCCAGGCGCCTTGGTGCTCCGACAGCAGCTTCCGTCTGCCATAACAAGGAGGCTGACGCGGTCACTAGAATCGCTTATCTCAGCTCCAATGTCAATACATTTATCCATCGGCTCGTGTTGGCCGACTGCTTGCAATACAAGCGGTCCCGGGTAGTCGGTATCATCGATCAGCATCGCACCCAGTCCCAGTGACAGTGGGAGCGCACGCGTGTCCTTCGATCCTACTTGGCCCTGAAAAGCGGATGTACTCCACTGTGATGTGGCGGGCCAAGTCGCGGTGCGGCTTGCTGGTCCAACTACTACGACTAAGTCCGGCATGCCGCGAAGCATCTCGGACACTGCTGCGGCACATGACTCACGCAACGTAGGTGCCACGGGATCCAGGCCAGTCAGCTCGCGAGCGAGCAATGGAGCGCATGGGCACAACGCGGCACTGCTGATCACTGAGATCCGACTCCCGTCGCGCGCAGGATTTCAGGCAAGGCCGCGGACTGCACGGGCAGGAGGGCGTTCACCGCGGATGGCGGACACCATGTCTAGTACCATCCTCGTTTCGCGTATCTGATGTGCCCTAAAAACGCGAGCTCCGAGCCATGCACATACTGCTGTCGCCGCGAGGGTACCGGTCAGCCGCTCTTCTAAGGGTACGTCGAGCGTCTCCCCGACAAAATCTTTATTGGACAACGATACTAAGACTGGCCAGCCCGTGGACTCCATCTCACCCAACCGCCTAGTGATCTCAAGGGAATGCCATGTATTCTTGCCGAAATCATGAGCTGGGTCAATCAGGATACGTGCAGGGTTGACGCCGACGTCCACAGCGCGGCGCGCCAACGCAAGTGTGCGGTTCAAGACGTCGCCCATCACGTCGTCGTAAGCCACCCGGTGTGGACGGGTTCTCGGCGGTAGACCGCCAGTGTGCGTACAAACGAGGCCTGCGTCGTATCGTGCAGCCACCCGAGCGAGTTGTTCGTCCCAGCCTCCCCAGGAATCGTTGAGCAAGTCGGCGCCGGCGGCGCAGACCTCGCTGCCCACCTCGTGTCGCCAGGTGTCTACGCTGATGATCAGTTCCGGATACGCCGCGCGGACGGCTGCAACGAATGGCACCGTTCTACGGATTTCCTCCGCCACATCAACCTCATCACCGGGCGCAGCTTTCACTCCCCCAATGTCAACAATATTGGCTCCCTCGCTAACGGCGGCGTGTATGCGCTCCATCGCGGCCGGCTCCTCCCAGGTTGCACCTCGGTCGAAGAACGAGTCGGGAGTCCGATTAACAATTGCCATGATAAGGCGGGTCTTGGCATCGAAATAATGGCGTCCAAGCCGAAGCGTCCCCTGCCGTTTCGCTTCGCCTTCCCTGAAGTCGGCGGCGACGCTGCTCATGAGACCGGTGCGCATTTCTTTGAAAAATTAATAAATTTCGTCATCTCGTATCACGCGGGCGTTCGTGGGTGCTGACACTGAATCCAGGGCCGCTGGCGCGCGGATCAGCGTCAGTCTCTTACCTCGCCGATCTTACCGGTGGACGGCCATCACCGCAGCGGGGTTTCGAGGAGTGCTGGACATGAACTCCAGGATCTCGCTGCTGAAGCGTTGACCCGGTACGAGTACCGGGAATCCCGGCGGGTAGGGCGTGACGAACGTGGTCGACACGACTTGCTCGCCATGCGAAAATACCTCCGCCAAGCAGATCGTGCCGCCATCCGCGCTATCCCAGACGATGTTGTCCCACTGAGTGGCTCACGCGGGCGCCGACGATGATGTCGGCCATCGGAGACGCTACGAGCCGCCGGGGAACACCACATGAACCCCCGACCAACAACCCCCATTCTGGAAGCATTTCCGCATCGGCCCACCGCGAGTCGGCTAGCCTGCCTGGGCATGACCACCGGCGAAACGCGGATTGTGGCCTGGGAGCGGCGGCTCGAGTGGCCGCTCACCGCGCTTGCGATGATCTTCCTGGGGCTCTACGCGTTCGAGGTGCTGGACACCGCGCTGAACCGGCACCAGCATGAGATGGTCGACCTGGGGCTGACCGCGATCTGGGCGCTGTTCGGGATCGACTACCTCGTGCGGTTGGGGCTGGCTGGTGACCGTAGGTGGTTCGTTCGGGCACATCTGCTTGACCTGCTGATCCTCCTGCTGCCGATGGCCCGACCGCTGCGGGCGCTTCGGGTGATCGCGATGATCAGCGCGTTGAACCGGCGGATGCGCGGTGGATTCCGGGGTAAAGTCGCGGTCTACGTGACGGCCACCATGCTTCTGGTCGGCACGGTCGCCTCGCTCGCGGTACTGGATGCCGAGCGGTACGCCCCGCACGCCACCATCACCACGTTCGGCGACGCAGTGTGGTGGACCCTGAGCACCATCGCCACCGTCGGATACGGCGACCTCTATCCGGTCACCACCGAGGGCCGGGTGGTGGCAAGCACGCTGATGATCTCCGGTATCGCCCTACTCGGCGTGGTCACCGGATCGTTCGCCACCTGGTTTGTGGACAACCTACGCCAGGTCGAACAGGACGTAGAACAGACCGGCGACTAACTCACCACCAAGCTGGACGAACTACTCGCCCAGGTGCATCTGCTCACCGCCCAGATTCAAGCAATGGAAGCCCGATCAGCGGGAGACGATCGGGCCGCCAGGAACGACGTACCGCACGCGAAACGCGGTTCAGACAACGATGATGTACACGCCGAAAGCGATGATCGCGGCGGCCACCAGCAGGCAGAGTCCGCCGATGACCGTGCCGGCTCTCGCACCGACACGAGCGGGTGGTTCGTCCGAGGGCACGGTACGAGCGGACAGCCCGACCAACCCTAAGGACACCAGCACCACCACGGCCACAGCCACGCCGAACGTGACGACGAAAACGACCAGCAGGGAACCCCAGGCGATGCTCATTGGTACTATCTCCTCGTTTCGTGTTCGGGTCCGGCGTCAGGCGCTCGCGATGGCGGGCTGCGCGGCCGGGACGTCGTTGACGTTCTCGGCGGTGATGGGCTTACGGCGGGATAGGGCGTAGATACCAGCCGCAGCGGCGAGCGCGACCAGGGCGACGAAGACCGTGCCGGGGGTGCCTCTGCCCGCGACCCAGGCCGACAGCGCTCCGACGATCGCCGCACTTGGCAGCGTCAACAGCCAGGCCACCGCCATCTGCCCAGCTACCCCCACTGAACCGACGCCAGCCGGCGTCCAGCGCCGGCGCCGAAGATCGAGCCGGTGCACACGTGTGTGGTGGACAGCGCGAAGCCCAGGTGTGCGGAGGTGAGGATGGCTGCGGCGCTACTGGTCTCGGCGGCGAAACCCTGCGGGCTCTGAATGTCACTGACCCGCTTGCCAAGGGTCTGAATGATCCGCCAACCACCGAGGGAGGTGCCCAGCCCGATGGCGAGCCCGCAGCTGAGGATCACCCAGAACGGGGGTCCGGCACTCGCTGGCAGCGAGCCGGCGGTGATCAGTGTGAGGGTGATGACCCCCATCGTCTTCTGCCCGTCATTGCTGCCGTGGGCCAACGCGACCATCGATACAGACACGATCTGGGTGAGTCGGAAACCGTGTGCGATCGTTTCCTTGGTGGCGCGCGCGGTGATCCGGTAAGCGAAATAGGTGGCCGCAAGGGCGGCGACCCCGGCGATGATCGGTGAGAACACGGCAGGTAGCAGCACCTTGCTGAGCACCGAGCCGAACTTGATGGCGGAGGAGCTCGCTGTCACCCAGGTCGCGCCGATCAGACCACCGAACAAGGCGTGCGACGAGCTGGAGGGAAGCCCGAGCAGCCACGTCAGGAGGTTCCACAGGATCGCGCCGATCAAGCCACCGAAGATAACCACCGGGGTGATCTTCGTTTCGTTGACGAGGCCGCTGGAAATGGTCTTAGCAACCTCGATGGACAGGAACGCTCCGATCACGTTGAGCACTCCGGCGATCACCACCGCCACCTTGGGTCGCAGCGCTCCGGTAGCGATGGACGTTGCCATCGCGTTCGCCGTGTCGTGGAAGCCGTTAGTGAAGTCGAACACGAGCGCGGTCACCACAACCGCGAGAACGATGACGGAGAAATCCATGAGCCGTCCTTCGTGGGCGTATGGCAGATTTACACGATGCTCGGACGCTACGAGATTAAAAAGACTTAACATGAACAGGAGACGACGAAAAGTACCGCAAAAATCAGGTAAGATCGGATCGACCTCGCGGGTCAGGCCGCCACCAAGAAGTATTCCATCCCGAGCCTGTTAGCGCGATTCTAACCTTCAGATGAACGGCAGCTAGACTCATTTGCCCGCTAAACCATCGCGAATCCGGAGAGGGGTCAGCAGACACCGCGCTTCGATAGCCCGGATCACCTCAAGTGCCTGTCAGTGGTTCGAGCGAAGCTGCCGTTGTCCTTGGCGATCGCGGCAGCGGGCGAAGCGAGGTTGCGCTCGCCGTCCACTTGACCATTGGCGGACGGCGACTGGGAGCCAGCTTGCGCTGGTGAGGCGATGCCGGCCGGGGTCGCCGGAGCGGGTCCGGACCGTAGCAGGAGCGCCCCCAGCACGCCCAGGGCGCAGAACCCCGTCATGATCAGGAACAGGTTGGCGATCGCGCCGGCGAACACTTGCAGATCCGCCTGGTGGTAGGTGGCGTACAGGCCAAGCCAGTCCGGGGTTCCGGCTGGACCGAGGTGTGGAGTGGGAGTGTTTACGGGCAGCAATGCGGCGCGTCCGGCCATCAGCTGCGCCCGCTGGAGGGTCACGATCGCCGTGAACACCGCAACTCCGAGCGCGGCGGCGGTACGCTGCACGACGTTGTTGAGCGCGCTGGCGGTGTTGGCGTGCGCGGTGGGGATGACCGCGAGACCCGCGCTGAACAGCGGCATCATGCTGAGCCCTAGGCCAGTGTATTGCAGCATCAGCAACCACATGAGGTGTCCGCGGGTGGTATCGAGGGTGATCGTCGTGTGCAGCAGGTAGGTGGCAACGGCCGAGATCGTCAGGCCGATGACCACCGGCCATCGGGGCCCGATGCGGTCATAGATCAGCCCGGCGATGGGCATCAATACCGCCATCACCAGCGCCGGCGGCAGCAGGACGAGTCCGGCAGGGAATGCCTTCAACCCTTGGACCTGCTGCAGGAACTGCGGCACATAAAACACCACGTTAAACAGCACCACTATCAGCAACGAGATCAACACCAGCGAGAGCGTGAACGCCCAGTAACGGAACACCCGGAGATCGAGCAGCGGATCGTCGACCTCCAGCTCAATCACTACGAACAACGCCAAACTCAGGACGCTGATGGTGAACAGGCCCAGAATCCGGTAGGAGCTCCAGCCCCAGTCCGCACCCTTCGACAGCGCCAGCAGTAACGAGAACAGACCACTCGCCACGGTGACGAAACCCAGCACGTCAAACCGCCGCCCGACCCGCCCCGGGAACCTCGGTAACACCAGGACCGCGGCCACCGCGCCGAGGATCCCGATCGGCACGTTGATGAAAAAGATCAGCCGCCAGTTCACGTACTCGACCAGATACCCGCCCAGCGCCGGCCCGATGGCCGGGGCGAACACGGCCCCCAGCCCATACACGCCCAGGGCGGCGCCGAGCCGGTCCCGAGGCACGATCCGTAACAAGATCGACAATGTGACCGTCGGCAGGATCCCGCCGAGGAACGCCTGGACGATCCGGAAGATCACCAAAATGTTCAGGCTCCAGGCGAGCCCGCACAGCGCCGACCCGGCGGCGAAGCCCAGCAGCGCCAGGGTATAGAGCCGGCTTAACCCGAAACGATCGCCCAACCACGCGGTGGCCGGTACCACCACGCCCTCCGTCAGCGAGTAGCCGGTGACCACCCACTGCACGTCGCTGGTGGTCCCGCCGAACTCGTTCTGGATGTTGGGCAGCGCCACTGTGACGATGCTGATATCCAGGATCGACATGAACATCCCGACGATCAGCACCGCCAGCGGAAGTCCCCAGCCCGTCTGGCCGCCGTCTTCGGAAACTCTGCCAACAGCGGGCCGTGCGATCACCCCGTTAGCGGGCGTTACCTCCGACTCCGTCCCCACCGCATCACTGTGCCATAAGAAACGTCCGTGCTCTACATATCTGCACTCGACTTCGTGTGCAGCAGGGATTTGTAGGCTCACGGAACTCAGGGGATGGGCTCAGGACAGGCGCAGCGTGCGGGCGGCGAGTAGAGCGGCGCCTGCGGTCCACGCCAGCAGCACCCCCAGCGCGCCCCATGGGGTGGCGCTGGTGACTAGCGCGGTGTGTAGCCCCTCGGCCAGTGCTCCGGAGGGCAGCGTGGCGGCGACTGCGGAGAGCGGTCCGGGCAAGTCGGGCACGGACAGCACGATGCCACCCGCCACGACGAGCACCAGCCAGATCGTGTTCGCCACCGCGAGCACCACTTCGGCCCGCAGCGTCCCCCCGAGCAGCACCCCGAGCGCGCCGAACGCCGTGGTGCCGGCGAGGGTCAGCAGCGCGGCGGGGGCCACACCGGCTGGTTGTGGATGCCAGCCTAGCGCGACGGCCACCGCGCTGAGCATCACCAGCTGTACCAGTACCACCCCGAGCACAGCGAGCATCCGGCCAGCGACCAGGGACCAGCGTGGCACCGCGGTGGCGGCCAACCGTTTGAGGACCCCGTAGCGGCGGTCAAAGCCCAGCGCGATAGCTTGCCCGGTGAACGCGGTGGACATCACGGCCAGCGCCAGAATGCGTGGGGTGATGTTGTCCACCCGCGGGCTGGGCACCGGTACGACGTTCAGCACGGTGAGCCCGACCAGCATCCCCAAGGGGATGAGCAGGGTGAGCAGCACCTGCTCCCCGTTGCGTAGGGTGAGAATGAACTCAGTGCGGGCCTGGGTGAGCAGCATCCGCGACAGCCGGCCCCGGCCGGGTGCGGGCGTGAAGGTGCCGGGGGAGAAGGTGGTCACGGCCGCAGCTCCCGTCCGGTGAGCTCGAGGAACACGTCCTCCAGGCTGCGCCTGGAGATCCGCAGGCCCTCGGCGAACACCCCTTGCTGGGCGCACCACGCGGTGACGGTGGCCATCACCTGCGGGTCGATCAGGCCCTCGACGAGGTACCCACCGGGGCGCGGTTCGCTGGCCCGGCACCCCTCGGGCAGCGCGGTGCACAGTGGGCCGAGTTCCAGGCCGGGCCGGGCCCCGAACCGAAGCTGCCGCTCTGTGCCCGCTGAGGTCAGCTCAGCGGGGCTGCCCTTGGCCACTACCCGGCCATGGTCGATGATCACCACCTGGTCAGCCAGCGCCTCGGCTTCCTCCATCAGGTGCGTGGTGAACAGCACGCTGACGCCGTCTGCGCGCAGCCTGGCGATGATGTCCCAGACCAGCCGTCGGGCCTGTGGGTCCAGGCCGGCGGTGGGCTCGTCGAGGAAGACCACCTCCGGCCGCCCGACCAGGGCGCAGGCCAGCGCAAGCCGTTGCTGCTGGCCGCCGGACAGTCGCTTGTAGGGCACCCTCGCGACGCTAGTGAGCCCCAGCACGTCAAGCAGCCATCCGACGTCCAGCGGCCGTGCCGCGCATACCGCGACCAGACCGAGCATCTCAGCGGCTCGCACGCCCGGGTAAGCCCCGCCGCCCTGGGGCATCACCCCGACTCGGGGGCGCAGCGTGGCACCGTCGGCGATTGGGTCCAGTCCCAGCACGCGAACCACGCCGGCATCTGGGCGCTGGAACCCTTCGCACACCTCGACCGTGGTGGTCTTGCCGGCACCGTTGGGCCCCAGCAGAGCCAGCACCGTGGCCGGCTGCACCCGCAGGTCAAGCCCGTCCACGGCCCGGACCGCGCCGAAACTCCGAACCAGGCCGCAGACCTCGACAGCAGCCGATGGCGCGGGCGGGGTCACGTTGACAGAGCCTAGGTCGCGCCACCGGATCGGGGCGCACTGGCCTCAAGGGCCCCGGAAAATGCCCCGGAAAATGCCCCGGACAGCGGGGGAGTGCGCCCGCGCACCAGCAGCATCGGTACCACCAGGGTGACCGCTGCCGCTGCGATCGCCGAGGGCAGCACCCAGGCCCGGAACAGAAAATCCGAGCCGGTGGGCGCCACCACCACGGCGAGCACCGCGCAGGCCACGGTAGCGGTGGTACGAAATGCCGGGTGGGTGGCGGAGCCCGCCAACGGGATCACGGCCCACAGCAGGTACCACGGATGCACCACCGGCCCCAGCAGTACCACAGCACCCAGCCCGACCCCCAGCCCAGCCAGTGGCTCGACCCGTCCCTTCCAGCAACGCCACAACAGCAGCAGGCAGGCTCCGCCAGCGGCGGCTAGCCCGGTGAACCGGGTGAGCGCGAGCACCGAGGTGATATGATCGCCCAATCCCAGGAGGCTGCCGATCCACCCGGCCAGCAAGCCGAGCTCGGTCACCACCGACATCCAGCTGCGCACCGCGTTGGGGGTGCCGAGCGCACCAGCCCAGCCAAAGCCGAGCCCGGTGCCCAGGCCAATCGCCACGGTGGTGGCCATCGCGACCCCACCGACCACCGCCGCTGCCCACACCACGTCGCGCCGCCGGCCACCCCGCTGCCGGGCATGCCACACCATGACGAAACCGAGCGCTAGCGCTGCGGGAACCTTCACCTGGGCTGCGGCCGCGATGAGCGCTGTGCCGCCGAGCAGGGCTGGTCCGCTCTCGGGCCCGCGCAGCGCCAGCTCCAGGCCGACCAGCATCAGGCCAATCATCATCGCCTCGTTGTGCACTCCGCTGACCAGGTGAAACAACACCAACGGGTTGGCGGCACCGAGCCACAGCGCGAACACCGGCGAGACGCCCACTCGGCGGGCCAGCTGCGGCAGCGCCCAGAAGATCATCACCAGACCGGCCACCGCGAGGCTGCGGTGCAGCAGCACGCCGAGCACGACGTCGTTGCCAGCAATCCAATCGATCGGCCGGCCCAAGGTGAGGAACAACGGGCCGTAGGGTGCGGGCGTGTGGCGCCAGATCGTGGGGATCCCCCGCACCAGGGGATGGTCCACGCCCAGCGCTTCGGCCGGACCGAGCACATAGGGGTCCAGACTGCGGTTGATCATCGCGCTCTGCGCCAGGTAGCTGTAGACGTCCCGGCTGAACATCGGCGGGGCGGCCAGCAGCGGCACCGCCCACATCAGCATCGTGCGATCCAGCTGGGCCCGGGAGATCAGCCGGGCTCGTCCGGGAGCGGCCAGAGCGCCGAGCCACAACCAGGCCAGCACCACCATGACAATGCCGGTATAGACAACCGCCAGTGATGCGGTGGGCATCCGGTTGAACAGGCCCAGCACCGGGCGGCCGACCACCGGATTGCCCAACACCGGAGCCGTCCCCGCGCCGAGTGAGCCCAGGCCCATGAGCAGCGCGCCGACGGTGCCGAACCGGCGCACCGTATCGAGCTGGCGGGTCTCGGCCAGATCCAGACCGGGCCCGGGCGCCCCGAAACGGACGCTGGCACCACGCACCTTCCCGGCCACCACGCCGCGAAGGGTAGCGCTGCGGCCGCCTGAACCTTTGGTGGAGCGCGTGGAAGCACGTGGAGCGCACTGCCGTTGTGCGCTCGGGGGGAAATACGTAACATGAATGTTGTGAAAAACGTCGGGACCGACCGCCGCACCCGCGAGTCGGTGGCGCGGATGTTGCTGGAGCATGGTCCAGTGACAGCCGCGCAGGTCGCCGAGGCGCTGGGGCTGAGCCCGGCCGCAGTGCGCCGCCACTTGGACGCCCTGCTTGCCCTCGAGCAGGCCAGCTACCGCTCGGCACCGCGCCGAGGTCCTCGCGGTCGTGGGCGCCCAGCCAAATTTTTCCTGCTCACCGCCGTCGGCCGGGCGCAGTTCGAGCACACCTACGACGATTTGGCGGTGGCCGCCCTGCGCTTTCTGTCCGAGCGTGACGGCGAGCAGGCGGTCCGCTCGTTCGCCGAGCGCCGCGTGACAGAGCTGGTCGGTCGGCATCGGGCCACAGTGGTCGCTGCGGCCGACCCGGTCGCGCGGGCGCAGCTACTGGCGGTCGCCCTGAGCGCGGAGGGTTACGCCGCGTCAGCTGAGCACCTCGGTACCGGTGCGCAGTTATGCCAGCACCACTGCCCGGTCTCGCACGTTGCCACGGAGTTTCCGCAACTGTGCGAGGCCGAGACTGCGGCTTTCGCCGACCTGCTCGGTGTCCATGTGCAGCGGCTAGCCACCATCGCCCGTGGCGATGCGGTGTGCACGACGCACGTCCCCGAGGCTCGGGTACCGCACGGTGTCCGGACGACTGTTCCCACCACTCTCACCACAGAACCGGCACCACTGAACCGGATGGAGGCGTCTGAAGCATGACGACTGCCCCTGAGCAGGATGTGCGAGTAAAGAACGCCCTGCCTACCCCGCTCACCCAGGAAGAAACGCTCTCCAGCCTGGGTCGCTACGAGTACGGATGGGCCGATTCCGACGCCGCCGGCTCCAGCGCGCAGCGGGGCCTTTCCGAAGCGGTGGTACGTGACATCTCGGCGAAGAAAAATGAGCCGGAGTGGATGCTGGAGACCCGGCTGAAGGCGTTGCTCCTGTTCCGGCGCAAGCCGATGCCGAATTGGGGTGCTGATCTGTCCGGTATCGACTTTGACAACATCAAGTACTTCGTTCGGTCGACCGAGAAGCAGGCCACGTCCTGGGACGAGCTGCCCGAGGACATCAAGACCACCTACGACCGGCTGGGTATCCCCGAGGCGGAGAAGGCTCGGCTGGTGGCTGGCGTGGCCGCGCAGTACGAGTCCGAGGTCGTTTACCACAAGATCCGTGAGGATTTGGAGGAGCTCGGTGTCCAGTTCCTGGACACCGACACCGCGCTGCGCGAGCAGCCGGAGATGTTTCAGCGGTACTTCGCCAGCGTGATCCCCGCTGGTGACAACAAGTTTGCCGCGTTGAACACCGCGGTGTGGTCGGGGGGGTCGTTCATCTATGTGCCGCCCGGCGTGCACGTTGACATCCCGCTGCAGGCCTACTTCCGGATCAACACCGAGAACATGGGCCAATTCGAGCGGACGTTGATCATCGTCGACGAGGGCGCGTATGTGCACTACGTCGAGGGCTGCACGGCGCCAATCTACAAGTCCGACTCGCTGCACTCCGCGGTCGTCGAGATCATCGTTAAGAAGGGCGGCCGCTGCCGCTACACCACGATCCAGAACTGGTCGAACAACGTCTACAACCTGGTCACCAAGCGGGCCACCGCCGCCGAGGGCGCGACCATGGAGTGGATCGACGGCAACCTCGGCTCCAAGGTCACCATGAAGTACCCGTCGGTCTGGCTGATCGGCGAGCACGCCAAGGGTGAGGTGCTCTCGGTGGCCTGTGCCGGCGAGGGCCAGCACCAGGACGCCGGGGCGAAGATGGTGCACGCCGCGCCGTACACGTCGAGCACGATCGTGTCCAAATCGGTGGCCCGCGGCGGCGGCCGTACCTCCTACCGCGGGTTGGTGCAGGTCAACGAGGGCAGCCACCACTCCCGTTCCACGGTGAAGTGCGACGCCCTGCTGGTGGACCAGATCAGCCGCTCGGACACCTACCCCTACGTCGATATCCGTGAGGACGACGTGTCGATGGGCCACGAGGCCACCGTCTCCAAGGTCAGCGATGATCAGCTGTTCTACCTGATGAGCCGGGGGCTGGCCGAGGACGAGGCGATGGCCATGATCGTGCGCGGGTTCATCGAGCCGATCGCCCGGGAGCTGCCCATGGAGTACGCCCTGGAGCTCAACCGCCTGATCGAGCTCCAGATGGAAGGAGCCGTCGGCTGATATGACGGCCACCAGTGTGCCGATGGTCTCCCGGGGTCAGCGGTTTACCTCCTACGACGTGGACGCCTTCGAGGTGCCCACGGGGCGCGAGGAGGAGTGGCGGTTCACCCCGATGCGGCGGCTGCGCGGGCTACACCAGGGCGTCGCCGCCACCGGCACCGTGCAGGTCAGCGTGCGGGCAACCGGTGGAGTCACCGTCGAGGACGTGGGCCGATCTGACCCGCGTCTGGGCGATGGTGGTGTCCCCGCCGATCGGGTTGCCGCGCAGGCCTGGAACTCCGCGGCGCGGGCAACTGTGGTGACGGTACCGGCACAGGCCCGGATCGCAGACCCGGTGATGATCACCGTCACTGGGCCGGGCGCCGGAGCGCTCGCCTACGGGCACCTGCAGGTGCGCCTTGAGGCGTTCGCCGAGGCCGTGGTGGTGCTCGACTACCAGGGCAGCGGCACCTACGCGGAGAACGTCGAGCTGATCGTCGCCGACGGCGCCCGGCTGACTGTGCTCAGCGTGCAGGACTGGGCCGACGACGCGGTGCACGTCGCCGCGCAGCACACCCGGTTGGGCCGCGACGCGGTACTACGAGCCACTACGGTGAGCCTGGGCGGCGACCTGGTCCGGCAATCCCCGACCGTGACGTTCACCCAGCCCGGCGGCGACGCCGAGTTGCTCGGGCTGTATTTCGCTGACGCTGGGCAGCATCTGGAGCACCGCTTGCTGGTGGACCACGCTGTCCCGCATTGCCGGTCCAACGTCGCCTACAAGGGTGCGCTGCAGGGCAGTACGGGAAAGCCAGACGCGCACACCGTGTGGATCGGCGACGTCCTCATCCAAGCTGCCGCCGAGGGCACCGAGACCTTCGAGGTCAACCGCAACCTGGTGCTCACCGACGGCGCCCGGGCTGACTCGGTGCCTAACCTGGAGATCGAGACTGGGGAGATCGTCGGCGCTGGGCACGCCAGCACCACCGGCCGCTTCGATGACGAGCAGCTGTTCTACCTGACCTCCCGAGGTATCCCCGCCGAGCAGGCCCGCCGGCTGGTCGTGCGGGGCTTCTTCGGCGAGATCCTGCAGAAGATCACTGTCCTGCCGGTACGCGAGCGGCTGGCGATGGCGATCGAGGCTGAGCTGGAGGCAGTGGGGGTATGACCGCAGTCCGGGTTTGCGGCCTGAGCGATCTCAAGGACGACGTGCCCGTCGGCTTCGAGGTCGACAAGGTGCCGGTGGTGCTGGTCCGCCAGGGTGAGCAGGTTTATGCACTGGCCGACGTCTGCTCACACGCCGAGATCGCGTTGTCCGAAGGCGAGGTGACCCGCAAGGGCCTGGAGTGTTGGCTGCACGGATCGTGCTTCGACCTGGCCACGGGAGCGCCGTCCTCCCCACCGGCATCCGAACCGGTGGACACCTACGCCGTGACGATCGACGGTGACGACGTGTACGTCGACCCTTCTACCCCGACCAACCGCTAGCGGGAGCTGAGAACACACCGATGACCACCCTGGAGATCAAGGACCTGCACGTCGCGGTGCCCACTGACGACGCACAGACCCCCGAGAAAGAGATCCTGCGCGGCGTTGACCTGACCGTCCGGGCGGGGGAGACCCACGCGATCATGGGTCCCAACGGATCGGGCAAGTCCACCCTGGCCTACTCGATCGCCGGGCACCCGCGCTACCGGGTCACCTCGGGGCAGGTGCTCCTGGACGGCGTCGATGTGCTGTCGATGTCGGTCGACGAGCGGGCCCGAGCGGGCCTGTTTCTCGCTATGCAGTATCCGATCGAGGTGCCCGGTGTCTCGATGTCGAACTTCCTGCGCACCGCCACCACCGCGATCCGCGGCGAGGCGCCCAAGCTGCGCACCTGGGTCAAGGAAGTCAAAGCGGCGATGTCCGCGCTGGATATTGACCCCACCTTCGCCGAGCGCAGCGTGAACGAGGGCTTCTCCGGCGGCGAGAAGAAGCGCCACGAGATCCTGCAGCTGTCCCTGCTCAAACCCAAGATCGCGGTGCTGGACGAGACCGACTCGGGCTTGGACGTCGATGCGTTGCGGGTGGTCTCCGAGGGGGTCAACCGCTATCGGGCCAGCGGGGATGTTGGTGTGCTGCTGATCACCCACTACACCCGGATCCTGCGGCACATCACGCCTGATTACGTCCATGTCTTCGCCGGCGGGCGGATCGTGGAGTCCGGCGGGCAGGAACTTGCCGAGGAACTGGAGTCCGGCGGTTACGAGCGGTTCGCTCACCGGCAGGAGGTCACGGAGGTGTCACCGTGACTGCGCCACTGACTACTGGGCACCGCACTGCTGAGCCACTGACGGTTAGCGAGCAGGAGAAGATCCGCGCCGACTTCCCGATCCTGTCCCGCACCGTGCGCGACGGTCGACCGCTGGTGTACTTGGACTCCGGGGCCACCTCGCAGCGGCCCCGGCAGGTTCTCGACGCCGAGCGCGCCTTCCTCGAGCAGCACAACGCGGCGGTGCACCGCGGCGCGCACCAACTCGCCGAGGAAGCCACCGACGCCTACGAGTCGGCGCGGGTTCGCATCGCGGCGTTCGTCGGAGTTCAGCCTGGGGAGGTGGTGTTCACCAAGAACGCCACCGAGGGGATCAACCTGGTCGCCTACGCGCTGAGCAACTCGACAGGAGCCACGGCGGCGGCCCGACGCTTCGCCCTGGTGCCGGGTGACGAGATCGTGGTGACCGAGATGGAGCACCACGCCAACCTGGTGCCCTGGCAGGAGCTGTGCCGGCGCACCGGCGCCACCTTGCGCTGGTATCAGGTGACCGACGCCGGCCGGCTGGACCTCGACTCGTTGGAGTTGTCTGGGCGCACGAGGGTAGTGGCGTTCACTCACCAGTCCAATGTGATGGGCACCGTGCCGCCGGTCGCGGAGCTGGTCCGTCGGGCTCGCGAGGTCGGGGCGTTGACCGTGCTGGATGCCTGCCAGTCGGCGCCGCACACTCCGGTGGACTTTGCCGCGATGAATGTCGACTTCGCGGTGTTCTCCGGGCACAAGATGCTGGGGCCCTCCGGGGTCGGCGTGCTCTACGGCCGCCGCGACCTGCTAGAGGTGCTGCCGCCGTTCCTCACCGGAGGGTCGATGATCGAGCTGGTGAAGATGGAGGGCTCCACCTATGCTCCGCCACCACAGCGTTTCGAGGCCGGTGTCCCGATGACCTCGCAAGCGGTCGGCTTGGGCGCGGCGGTGGATTACCTGTCGGCGGTGGGGATGCACCGAATCGCCGCGCATGAGCGTGTCCTGACCGAACATGCGCTGGCCGGCCTGTCAGAGATGGACGACCTGCGGATCATCGGTCCTCCTGACACCGAGGACCGGGGTGGCGCGGTGTCCTTCGTGCTCGACGACGTGCACGCGCACGACGCCGGGCAAGTGCTCGACGACCTGGGGATCGCGGTGCGGGTCGGGCATCACTGCGCCTGGCCGTTACACCGCCGTTTCGGGATCGCTGCGACGGTGCGGGCCAGCTTCGCGCTGTACAACACGCCCGCTGAGGTCGACGCGCTGCTAGCCGGGGTGCACGAGGCGCGCCGTTTCTTCCGGGTGGGCGCATGAAACTGGAGCAGATGTACCAGGAGATCATCCTGGATCACTACCGCCACCCGCACGGACAAGGCCTTCGGGAGCCCTTTGACGCCGAGTCTTACCAGGTCAACCCCACCTGTGGGGACGAAGTGACCCTACGGGTAGCGCTGGACGGCGACCGGGTGGCCGACGTGTCCTACGATGCGATCGGCTGCTCGATCAGCCAGGCGGCGACGTCGGTGCTCACCGATCTGGTGATCGGCCGGACTGTGGCCGAGTCGAGGTCCACCATGGACGCGTTCGTGGAGATGGTGCAGAGTCGAGGCCAGGTGGAGCCCGACGAGGAGGTGCTCGCCGACGCGGTCGCCTTCGTCGGCGTGTCGCGCTACCCCTCCCGAGTGAAGTGCGCCTTGCTGGGCTGGATGGCCTTTAAGGATGCTGTCGGACGGGCAGCCAATGGCGCCCAACGAGCGGAGACACCATGAGCCTGAACGAGGAATCCGACGTTGTGCGCGGTGCCGCCGGGATGCCCCAGGTCCCGACGCCCCGCCCGGACGGTGAGCTGGCCACCCTCGACGACCTTGAGGAAGCCATGCGTGATGTGGTCGATCCGGAGCTGGGCATCAACGTGGTCGATCTGGGCCTGGTCTACGACATCCGGGTCGACGAGAGCAACGTCGCCATCGTGGACATGACGCTGACCTCCGCGGCCTGCCCGCTGACCGACGTCATTGAGGACCAGACTCGCGCCGCGCTCACCAGCGGTCCCGGCGGGGGACTGGTCGATGACGTGCGGATCAACTGGGTATGGATCCCGCCGTGGGGCCCCGATAAGATCACCGAAGACGGCCGGGACCAACTACGCGCTCTCGGTTTCACCGTCTGACCCGAGCACGGTTCGCTCACGGCCGCCGAGCTGGCGGCCGCCCAGCGCCGGGCAGGGGCTGCCATCGGTCGTCAATCGGCGCGAGCGGGATCGTTTAGACGCTGGAGCGCTGATCGCCGCCGAGCGCAACGACCGTGCGCTGTGGGCCAACCACCGGGTACGGCTGGAGCAGGGAACTGTTCCGGTCGTTGCCACAGCCGTGATCCGCTCTGCCGCTGCGCTGACGAGTGACTGGGCTGATATCGCTCACCTCCTCCAGTCGACCGGGACTGATCTGCCCATCTTTGACGTCTGACCGGGGACACCCCGGGAGACCTGTCGGCCAGCGAACAGTAGCCTGTCACCTACGGTGCACGGTAGGTGACGTTGTGTGCACATCGCCCAGGATGGGCGACACGGCGGCAAAGCTCTTTGGTGATCAAACGGGACGCTGGAAGCACGCAGGGGAAGATCAGCAGAGGGTGGTCATGGGTTCTAGACAGTCCAGCTCAGATCGTCGGAACGGCAACTGTGTTGTCCTCTTTGATCAACAAGGAATCGAACCACACCTCGCCAGCGGCTATGATGCCTCAGTTGGCGGAGGAAAAGACCGTCACAGAACAGGTGCACACGAGTAACCCAGCCGGTGCGCCCACCTTCTCAGATTCTCGTGCTTTCAAGAGACAGGGCCCTCCGGTGAAATCTGGCCAACGGGTGGAGGTGGCCTGCCGGTTCCTCGACCCCAAGGCAGCACCCCCGCTGCTTCAAGCACTACATCACCCGCGAAATCCGCAATTTGATCACCGAACGCCAACTCGAAGCAGAATCGTCAACGGCTTGACATCCATAGGGCATCAGTCCATTTCAATCGATTCCGCATCCGCGCTTCGATTACCGCAGGAGATCCGTGACAGCGGAAAAATCGCTCTGGTACCATCGTTGATGGGATGGTTCTCTGTGATGTAGCGCGCTTGGCCGTTTTTCTACTTGGGTGAGGTGGTAGTAGCGACCAGGCTCGACAGTTGTCGTTTCTGATGTTTCACGAGGAGGTCGACGATGAGCCTGACACTCGACGAACCCCGCATCCAGGAGGTCGTGGGTTCACTGAGCCGCAAGCTGCTGATTAACGGTGAGTGGGTGGACGCGGCGTCGGGCAGGACGTTCGAGAGCCTGAACCCGGCCACCGAGGAAGTGCTCGCCTCGGTCGCGCGCGGCGAGGCTGAGGATGTGGACCGGGCGGTGCGGGCGGCCCGGGCCGCGTTCGAAGACGGTGCGGTGTGGCGGAGGATGCCGCATGGCCAGCGTGGCCGGATCATCCACAAGCTGGGTGATCTGATCCTTGAGCACCTCGAGGAGTTCGCGTTGTTGGAGTCGCTGGACAACGGTAAGCCGCTCGCGGTCGCCAAGGTCGCCGACGTGCCGCTGGCCGCTGACATGTTCCACTACATGTCCGGTTGGGCAACCAAGATCGAGGGCAGCACGATCCCGATCTCGGCGGGAGACCAGGACGCCTACTTCGGGTTCACGCTGCGCGAGCCGGTCGGAGTCTGCGGGCAGATCATCCCGTGGAACTTCCCGCTGTTGATGGCGGCCTGGAAGATCGCGCCGGTGCTCGCGGCGGGCTGTGTGACCGTGCTCAAACCCGCCGAGCAGACTCCGCTGTCGGCGCTGCTGCTCGGCGAGCTGGCCATGCAGGCCGGGCTGCCGCCGGGCGTCCTGAATATCGTCACTGGTTACGGTGAGGCGGGCGCGGCCCTGGTGGCGCACCCGGACGTGGACAAGGTGGCGTTCACCGGGTCCACCGAGGTGGGTAAGGAGATCGTGAAGGCCGCTGCCGGCAACCTGAAGAAGGTCACCCTGGAGCTGGGTGGCAAGTCGCCGAACGTGGTCTATGCCGACGCGGACATCGACAAGGCCATCGTCGGGTCGGCCAACGCGATCTTTTTCAACCAGGGGGAGTGCTGTGTGGCGGGTTCTCGGCTCTACGTCGAGGAGTCGGTCTACGACCAGGTCGTCGAAGGAGTTGCCGAGCAGGCCCGCAGCATCAAGGTCGGCAACGGGTTGGACCCCTCGACCACCATGGGCCCGCTGGTGTCGCGGGAGCAGTTCGAGCGGGTGACCGGCTACCTCAACTCGGGCAAGGATGACGGTGCCAGCGTCATCGGTGGCAACCGGGTCGGCGATCGTGGCTACTTCGTCGCCCCGGCGATCCTCACCGGCACCCGGGAGGACATGAAGGCAGTCCAGGAGGAGATCTTCGGGCCGGTCGTCGCGGCGGCGCCGTTCAAGGCTGGCTCCGACATCATCCCCACCGCGAACAACAGCAACTACGGGCTGGGCGCCGGTGTGTTCACCCGCGACATCACGAAGGCCATCCGCACGGCGAAGCGGCTGCGCGCCGGCACGGTCTGGGTGAACACCTGGAACGTGTTCGACGCGGCGCTGCCGTTCGGCGGCTACAAAGAATCCGGCTGGGGTCGCGAGATGGGCCACGCCGTGTTCACCAGCTACATGGAGACCAAAACCGTCATCATCGATCTAAGCTGAGCAGCGACAACCCCGGTGCGAGAGATCATCGGTAGCGTGTCGCTCCGTCGCCGCCAGCCAGGCGCTCAAGATCCGCGACGGGCTTATGCACGAGTTCCAATGCGGGCACCAGGAGTGTGGCAGCTAGTTCACCGCGTCCGACAGGTATTACCTGATGCGCCAGGTAGCAGAGCATCTGAAGGACGTGCACAACGTCGACAGGACCACCGAGACCCTGATGAGTTACCTCGAGGCGACGTGCGTGACGACCTGGAAACCGTAAAGCCATTTTTCCTTGCTAGGCCGTGAGGGCATCCAGGATCTGCTGCCCGTAGCGCGCCAGTTTGGTCTCGCCGACACCGCTGACCGTGCTGAGTTCGGCCAGGGTTGTGGGGGGCTCGGTGGCGATCTGGCGCAGGGTCGCGTCGTGGAAGATCACGTAGGCGGGTACGCCCTGCTCCTTCGCGGCGGCGGCGCGCCAGGCGCGGAGCCGCTCGAACACCGGCACTGCCGCCTCGGGCAGGTCGACGGGTGCGGCGCGGCGGGATTTGGGCGTTTTGGGGACGGCTTGTGCCACCCGTTCGGGTTCGCGGCGCAGCATGACCTGGCGTTGCTGGCTCAGCACCTCGGCACTGGAGTCGGTGAGCACCAACGTGCCGTAGTCGCCCTCGACGGTGAGCAGGCGCTGGGCCAGCAGCTGGCGCACCACCCCGCGCCACTCGCTCTCGCGCAGCTCGGTGCCGATGCCGAACACCGTGAGACCGTCGTGGCCAAACTGGGTGACCTTGGGCGTCTTCTTGCCGAGCAGGATGTCAATCACCTGGCCCGCGCCGAAGCGCTGGCGACGCTCACGGTCGAGCCGCAGCACGGTGGAGAGCAGCTTCTGCGC
The DNA here is from genome assembly GCA_050699715.1 of Pseudonocardiaceae bacterium. Lineage (GTDB taxonomy): Bacteria > Actinomycetota > Actinomycetes > Mycobacteriales > Pseudonocardiaceae. The sequence goes on along the minus strand of JBOHFR010000012.1, from coordinate 56,612 downwards.
GGCGATCGTGCCGTCCCACGATTCCGGCGGTGACAGGCAGGTGTCGCAGTTGCCGCACGCGCTGGCGCTGGCCTGCTGGCCGAAGTAGGCGAGCAGTTGCCCGCGACGGCACTCAACGGTCTCGCACAGCGCCAGCATGGCGTCGAGGTGGGTGGCCAGCCGGCGGCGGTGGGCATCGTCGCCCTCGCCAGAGTCGATCATCTTGCGCTGCTGCACGACGTCGGCCAGGCCGTAGGCCAGCCAGGCGGTGGCGGGTAGGCCGTCCCGGCCAGCCCGGCCGGTCTCCTGGTAATAGCCCTCGACGGATTTGGGCAGGTCAAGGTGGGCGACGAAGCGCACGTCGGGCTTGTCGATGCCCATGCCGAACGCGATCGTGGCGACCATCACCAGACCGTCCTCGCGCAGGAAGCGAGCTTGGTTCGCGGCTCGAGTCGGCGCGTCGAGCCCCGCGTGGTAGGGCAGTGCCGCGATCCCGTTGTCCACCAGGAACTGCGCGGTCTTCTCCACCGAAGCTCGGGACAGGCAGTAGACGATGCCCGCGTCGCCGGAGTGCTCGGTGCGGAGCAGCTCCAGCAGCTGCCGCTTGGGCTCGTTCTTGCCCACGATGCGGTACTGGATGTTGGGGCGGTCGAAGCTCGCCACGAAGTGACGGGCGTCGGCCAGGTTCAGCCGGGACGCGATCTCGGCGTGGGTCGCCCTGGTGGCCGTCGCGGTCAGGGCGATGCGGGGCACGGTGGGCCACCGCTCGTGCAGCGCGGACAGGGCGAGGTAGTCGGGCCGGAAGTCGTGCCCCCACTGGGCCACGCAGTGCGCCTCGTCGATGGCGAACAGCGAGATCGCGCCGCGCTCCAGCAGGTTGCCCGTCGACTCGACGCGCAGGCGTTCCGGCGCCAGGTAGAGCAGGTCCAGCTCACCGGTGAGGAATGCGGACTCGACCTGGCGGCGCTCGTACGCCTGCTGAGTGGAGTTGAGGAACCCAGCCCGGACGCCGAGCGCCCTCAGGGCGTCGACCTGATCCTGCATCAGCGCGATGAGCGGCGAGATGACGACGCCGACGCCTTCTCGTACGAGCGCGGGAATCTGGTAGCACAGCGACTTGCCGCCGCCGGTCGGCATGAGCACCAGCGCGTCACCACCGGCGGTGACGTGGTCGATGACCTCCTGCTGCGCGCCCCGGAACGAGTCGTAGCCGAACACGCGGCGCAGCACCTGCACGGCATCGCTCACATCAAGTCCTGTGTCGCCGACAGTCATCCGGTGATCCTAGGGGCCCTTGCTTGGGCCAGTCAGTCGAACTCGTCGTTGCGGACTCTGTGGTGAACACGGCACGCTCGGCTCCGGTACCGGCGGGGATCGGCTAGGCTGCCCGGGTGGATGCCACCGACACCTGGGAACCCCAGCCCGGGGTGCCCCTGCCCCCGGTGCAGGGCGCCAAAGCCGACGCCATCCTGGCCGAGCTGGTCTCCGAACGCGGCGCACCTGCTCTGGAGCACTACCGCAGGGTCTACCGAAGCATCGGCGTGGCCTGGCCCGGTGACGACGAGATCCGACGTCTCTACCCGGTGGCTGACGCCGCGTTCGCCGGGTGATCGGCGGGAAAGTCGTCGACCCCAGCGCCCTGGTCGCCTACGTCCGGGGCAGTGTGGCGATGGACTCGTGGCTGGCCGTCGCCAAAGAACTCGGCATCGTGCTCTACGTCCCCGCGCTGGCGGTGATCGAGGTCCGCGCCCTATGCGTGGCGTACCCCAACACTGACACCCTGCTGTCACGACTGCTCGACCACCCCTCTGTGATCCATTCAGAGCTTTCTTCAGCCGAAGCGCTGAAGGTGATCGGACTGTTGGACGAGTCGCGAGCCTGGGACGGCATCGCCGGACAGGTGATCCTGGTGGCCCGCCAGCGGGGCTGGCCCGTGCTGAGCACCGACCTAGGCCGACTGCAGCGCATCGCACCAGACCTGGACGTCGACCTCCTGTAAAAGGAGAGCGGGGGCGTCGCGGCGTGCCTGATCGTGAACGAAAGCACTCACGGCGGGCACTGACTGCGCCCGGTTCTGCGGAACAGCCGGACGGCGGTCGGTCCATGGCCATGTTCTGGCTGCCGAGGCGGTCAGTCGATGCCGATCGCCTTGCGTACTTGCGCCAGCACCGGGACTGCTCGCTTGCGGGCCTTCTCGGCCCCTGCCGCCAGCAGGGTGTCCAGCTCGCTGTCCGGGTTCATCAGGGCGTTGTACCGCTCACGCAGCGGGCTTAGCTGCGTGTTGAGCACCTCGAACAGCTGATTTTTCAGCTCTCCCCAGCCCATGCCTCCCTCGCGCAGCCGCCGTCGCGTCTCGGCCGCGATCTCCGGTGCGGCGAACTGGTCCACAATCTGAAAGATGGTGGAGCTGTCCGGGTCCTTGGGCTCCTCCTTGCCCACGATGCGGTACTGGATGTTGGGACGGTCGAAACTCGCCACGAAGTGACGGGCGTTGGCCGAGGTCACCGTCGATGGCTGGTCCCGCGAGCCGGCTGGCCTGCACCGGGGGAAGGCCTCGAAGTCGATCATCTGTCTCCCGCTGGCAGTTCCACGGAACACCACATAGCCCCGCTGAAGTTTGGTCGTCCCGTGACGGGACGACCAAGGGTGCACCGGAGGTCGCTGATCGAGCCAGTCAGTCGAACTCACCGTTACGGACTCTGTGGTGAACGCGGCACACTCAGCCGCAGTGAAGATCAGCACTGGGCCGGCGGAGTCTTCTCCAGTCCCGGACCGCGTGGCGGTGACAGACCCCACGTTCTGCAGGAATGTTTACGGCCAGCTCTACAACAGGCTGGCCAGTTCGTCAGCAGTGAGTTCGGCCTGACGCAAGATGGCGCGGAGCGTGCCAGTGGGAAGATCACGATTTCCGTGGACGGGCACGACCACAAGGCGAGTACCGCCTGGGCGTCGGAGGTAATGGTGACTTCCACGGACGTGCGTGACCTCGAATCTGGCTTCTTGAAGCGCTTGCACCATGCGCCGCCCGCTGATCCGGGAAAGACGAGTCAGGGGAACGACACCTCAAGCTCGACGATGCTCGGTTCAGGCCCGCTGCGGGGGAGGGGAATACCACCCTTGGCTGAAGCTTCCAGGTAACCAGCGATGGCCTCTCGGGTGGACTCCAGCGCGGCCTCGCGAGTGTCGCCGTATGACGACAGACTGTCAAGGGCTGGCACGTGGGTCACCCACACCTCGTCATCGCTGTCCCACTCGACGACAACAGAGACGTGCCGGACCGACATAGCTACGTACTGTAGCGCGCGCTGGTGACCCGTAGGGCGTCGACTTGCCGCTGTTGGTAGTCCCCGGCGGGGGACTACCGGGCCCGACTGCGGCGCGGAAACCACCGGCCCGCATGTGCACCGAACTCATCATCCATGCATCCGGTCTATCCATCTGCTGCCGTCACAATCGACGGGACCTGCACTGCCCCTCGCGCCAAGGTCCATGATTCTGGGTAGGAGGACACTTCCGACGTGCAGGCTACAACGTCCCGACCCAAGATCACGGTGACTGCGGGCGGCAAGGGTGGAGTATCGCACGCGGGTTCTCGTCTGCTGGCGGCTCTGGCTGATCACACGACGCTGACCGACCCACTGTCGCAGGGTCCTAGCTGGGCTGCACCGGCTGCGGTCACGGCATGATCTGTGCCGGGTGCTGGTAGATCTGGCTCTGGCGGTGGCTGAAGATCAACGGTGGAACGATCTGGCATACGACGCGCACCGTTGGTGGACGTGGTGTTCGTCTACACTCATGCGAGCCTTGCTCCTCGCAGTCGTTACAGATGCGAACGTGTCCGAAGAGGACTTGTAGTCCGTATATGCTTCTGAACATCGCACGCATGCCGCTGGCAGAAAGGTTGACACCAATGGAGGAGATCGACCGTTCCCGTTATGTTCCGATCCTGGAGGGTGACCGGACTTTTTATGTCGAGGCTCTGACGCTCGACGAGGAGGAAGAGGTCGCTGCTCGAAAGTTTGGGCTGGAGGACTTCACCCGGTCTATTAGCGCGGTCGCCGAGACGGTCTCCGATTCAATCACATCGGCACTTCGTAAGGTCCAGCCGGGTAAGGTAACTGTCGAATTTGGCTGTGAGATCGGGGTGGACGCAGGCAATCTAACGGCCATCCTGGTGAAGGGCGCGGCGAAGGCGAACGTGAAAGTCACGGTCGAGTGGACACCGCAGCAACAAGGGTGAAAGCGGTCGTGATCAACCAGGGTCGTCGTGTCGCTCCGGCTGCTTTCGCGCGAATGAACTAACCACAACAAGATCAGCGAGCGCTGGGGCTTCCCGCCTGCGATTTAGGATTTAGTCTAGCCGCAGCCTCAGCTGCGGCGCCGACGGTCGGGTCGTCGTGACGACTCGTCGTGGCGACACTTCTCACTTGACACTATTAATAGGTCAAAAGACCTCATTTCTTGGGTGGTGCGAGGTCCTTTTTGGGTGGTTTGAGGTCACGCAATAAAAGAGCACTGAGCGCAGGATTATAATCAGCCAAGCATTCCGCTGCGTCGATCCGATATGAGGCGTTTACCGTGTTGTCCTCCGCTAATCTCCACAAGAGGTTTTGGCCGTGGCCCCGGTCTCTGTGCGCGACCTCTTTGGCCGCACTCAGGCGGTCAGAGGCGTGAATTCTTCTAGAGCTTGCCAGTTTAATTAACACGGAGAGTCCTTGGGAAGGGTCGAAGTCCATTGCGGCCAGCGCTGCGGTGAGCCGAGTTGTGCTGTCGAGTTGCTGTTCCTCGGCCAACTGGCACAGCGCAGCAGCGCCTCGTGTCGGTTCCAGTTTTCCCGCCGCTTGGGCCCGCTGTGACACGGTCCTTCGCCATGCTGGAATCGGCAGTCAGCTGCAGCAGCAGCTGTAACCCGTAGTGCGACCGCGAGCTGGCGACCTGGCGGGCAGCGTCGATGCGCACCATGCTGTTAATTCGACAATTCTCAGTCAGCGAGGCAAGCTCGCTGACCCCAGACTCCTCGTTGCGTCGCCAGATTGCGCTGGCTGCCTTCAACCGAAGTAAGTCGGGCAGGGAATTGTCACGGGAAAGCGTGAGAAGTAGGCGAATACTTCGATCATTGGCGTGGTCGCCGACGGCGATTGCCGCCTCCATTCGGATATCTGGTTCGATTTCTGGAGATTCACTGAGTTGGATCAGGGACAGCAGTCCGCTATCTAGGTCATGCCTGATCAGCATCCGTGCAGCCTTGAGACGAATTGAGTCGCTAATGGTTGCGCTTCGCGCCAAATTTTGGAGCAGGCCAATGCCTTCCGCACCGTTGGTCGAGACCACGGCGTCGGCCGCGCCAACTCGCAGCAGACCCATTTTCGCATCTGACGCGAGGCGGATGTATGCGACTTTCGCGCGCCCAGGATCAACGTTCTTCAGTGCCCGGGCAGCGCTGAGCCTCTCGGTGCTCTTGGCGGTGGCTTCGTCTACGAGTCGCTCCAGCGCGATGACTCCTGTCTCCTGATGTAGCGTGGCCAATGCCAAAGCTGATTCTAAGCGTCGATAGTGATCTCCTCGTTGCATGACCAGGGGATTAAGTGCCTCTACCGCGCGGTCACGATCGAAGTCCACCAATGATTCTTTCGCGTTCAGCCAGTCTTGCCGCAGCGAGGCCGGGTCGGCGATGATCTGGGTCAATATGTCGATGACACGCCGTCGAATCTTCTCGGGAACCGTGACGCCCTGTCGGTGAAGCTCGATAATAAACTCGATGTTCTCGTGCCGATGTCTCCGCCAGAGCAGGCGGTTGAGTGGTCTGGTGAGGTTCGCTCCACGTTCGATCCACAGCGCGGCAAGGAAATTTTGACTTCGAGGTGCTGCCATGGCCAGCGTTCCTGCGGAGACAGGAGACGTCTGGCAGCACGCCTATGAGGATCGGGGTTCATGTCTGCGAGATAGCGTGCAGCGAGGTATTCTTCGATGGTTCTGTGCAGGAAACGGAATTCCTTGCCGTCTTGTACCAACAGACCGCTGATCCGAAGAACCTCAGGGACGACGTCGTTCCACTTGGTGGTGGACAATGCGGCCGGGGGCTGGACGTGGCTCCACGTCAACGTCTGCCCTGAGGAAGCTGTCGGAACTCGATCGTTGAGTGGTGGAAACTGCCGGTGATGAGCGAGTCCTTGCAGCAATGGCCGGAGTTCGATGAGGAGTTCGTCAACTGCCTGTTCAGCTCCGAGGCCGTTCGGGTCAACCCACTGTCGTAGCTGAGTACGCGCGTCGACGAGATCCTGATGCTTGCTCAGCAGCCAGTCGACAAAACGTCCATACAGTTCGGAGCGGTTGAATGGAAGTGCACGGTTGGGATCCTCGGCAAATAGGATGCACACCATTGTCGCGATCAGTGGGATATTTGCCAACCCGCGCAACTTGGTACGTTCGAGCCGCTTTGTGAACTTCCCGGCGGTTTCTCGTGGCGTGACGTCGCCTAGTTCCTTGAACCAACCCATGGCGAACTTAAATAGCTCATCGTCAGCGAACGACTCGATGACATAGACAGGATATTTTTCCTCCGCGAGTGTCCGGTGGAAAATCCTGTCCGGCAGCGGTCGATTGGTCACCATGAAGCGGTACCGGCTATCGCGCTGATGTCGGACTACTTTGCGCAGCACGACGTCTCTCAACTGCGGATTGAGGATCTCGTCCAATCCGTCGATCAAGATTAACCACGGGACCCCGGGCAGGGGTTGGGAGCTGAACATCTCGGTCAGCCTGTGCTGATCCAGCTCGGTGTCGAGGCTGGCAACGACACCTGCCGCAAGCGCCTCCGTCAACGCCATTCCAGCGGTCAAAGCGTCAGCGGCAACGGGCACCGGGATGAACTCTCCCATCCCTTTGTCGAGCCATTCGCTGGCTGCGACTGCAGTGATATGTCGTATCAGACTGGACTTGCCAGCTCCTGGACCGCCCAGGACCTGAACGCCGGGCAAGAGTCCGGCAAGCGTAGCCGCGTCCACCCTGTGTTCGTTCGCGACGATTGTATCTGGGTCATCCAGTTGTTGCTGAGCCTGGTGCTGGCTGGCTCGCTGTGTGAGGTAGACTTTGGTCAACGGGGGAGCACCAGGTAACAGGTGCGCGTATGGATGCTGGCGATCAGCCTCGCGGGCCGCAGTGAGATAATCGCGTAGCTGAGGACCGGGGTACCGAATGCCGGCCGCAGCGAGTTGAGCGTCGTTGAGCAGGTCCAGCCACATCCGGTTTCCGCCCGGTGTGTCGTGCACCTTGGCGAGTTCTGGATAGGCGGCCAGCACGGTTGTGACTGGGATCAGCCGAGCAGTGTCGGCGTGTGCGCGGAAACGGACGAGGCCACAGACCGCGCCAGTGCGCCAATTCAGTACCGGGGCGCCGCTGAACCCTGGTTTGATCCTGCCCTGGGTTACTTTGAGCAGCGTGGTGCCGTCGTTGCGTTCTGAGATGCCTTCACAGCGAAACACGACCGAGTCCCCCGAGCGATAAAGACCGTCGGGATAGCCGAAAGTCCACAGCTCGTCGCCGGGTTGGACTGGTTCAGCCAGGCAAACGTAAGGGTTCGTGTCGTCACCATCGACATGCAGTAGGGCAAGATCTGCTTGACCTAACTCCTGCGCAGGGCGACCTGTTTCTTCCAGTGCAGACAGCTCCGCCGTGATGCGGTATGGAGTCACCGCCGCGTGGCCAATCGAGGGCATGGCGTCACCCTTCGCAATGACGTGCGCGCAGGTGAGCATAAGGTTTGGAGCAACGAAGAAGCCGGTGCCCCTGTGTGACGCCGTGGTCAGCGGCACGGTGGCTGTCCGTAACGCTTGTTCAAGTTTGTCGCGCATACTTCTTCCCTGATTAGCACGGGCCACTGCGACACCGTGGCCGCCGCTAGGAAGCCCCGGACCGCTAGCACATACTACGCTCTTCGTAACCTACTGAACCGCCTCGAGTTTGACGGAAGCGCTGATATCGAGCCCTGGCTGACCTGCGGTTCTGCGGAACAGCCGGACGGCGGTCGGTCCATGGCCATGTTCTGGCTGCCGAGGCGGTCAGTCGATGCCGATCGCCTTGCGTACTTGCGCCAGCACCGGGACTGCTCGCTTGCGGGCCTTCTCGGCCCCTGCCGCCAGCAGGGTGTCCAGCTCGCTGTCCGGGTTCATCAGGGCGTTGTACCGCTCACGCAGCGGGCTTAGCTGCGTGTTGAGCACCTCGAACAGCTGATTTTTCAGCTCTCCCCAGCCCATGCCTCCCTCGCGCAGCCGCCGTCGCGTCTCGGCCGCGATCTCCGGTGCGGCGAACTGGTCCACAATCTGAAAGATGATGGAGCTGTCCGGGTCCTTGGGTTCCTCCACCGGCGTGGAATCGGTCGGGATGCGGCGCACCAGTTTCTTGAGCTGCGCCTCACTGTGGAACAGGGGAATGGTGTTGTCGTAGGACTTGCTCATTTTCCGGCCGTCCACGCCAGGCAGGGTGCGCCCGGTTTCGGCGTCAGGAACGACAGCCTGGGGAATGGTGAACGTGAAGCTGTCTCCGTAGACGTGGTTGAACGACCCGGCGATGTCGGCGGCGATCTCAACGTGCTGCATCTGATCACGCCCGACTGGAACCACGTCAGCTTCCATGATCAGGATGTCTACGGCCATCAACACCGGGTAGTTGTACAACCCCATGTTGATCCCAGCGTCCACGTCGGTCTTGCCCGACTCCGCATTGCGGTCCCGCGCGGCCTTGTAGGCGTGCGCCCGGTTCATCAGGCCTTTGCCGGTCATGCACGACATGATCCAGGTCAGCTCGAAGATCTCGGGGATGTCCGACTGCCGGTAGAAGACGACACGATCTGGGTCGAGGCCTGCGGCGATCCACGTCGCGGCCACCGATCTGGTGTAGTGGCGCAGCAACTGTGGATCACGAACAGTCGTCAGCGCGTGGTGGTCAGCAATGAAATACAGCGCCTCGTATTCTTGGGCGAGTGCCAGTGCTGGCTTGATAGCGCCGATGTAATTGCCGAGATGCGGCTCGCCGGTCGGCTTGATTCCGGTCAGCGAGACCTTAGCAGAGGGCGCGAACATCAAACCTCATATCCTCATCTGGGTGGGCACGAGCAATGATCTTACCATCCAGAGTGGCTACCTGAGTGCACTGACCTGCCACAGCCCGCGCGGCGGCGACCCGGCGGCCAGGTCGGCTGCCGGGTCGCCGCCGCTCGGGTTGGTCAGCCGAGCGTGCCGGCGCGCAGGCCCACAGTGAACGCGGACCACTCGGCTGCAGTGAAGATCAACGCCGGGCCAGCGGGGTGCTTGCTGTCCCGCACGGCGCGGTGCCCGCCGTCGATGTCGGTGATCTCCACGCAGTTCATTTGGCCGTTGCTGCGGCTGCTCTTGCGCCAGGTGGCGCTCGACAGGCCGGTTGTGCTCACTTTTCCAGCTCCCTTGCCACTTGTGTGATGAGGTCCTCCGAAGCCTTCTCGACGAGAGAGGACTCCCAGACGTTGCTGAACGCGATGTCGTAACGCTCGATCTCGTGGGGCTTGTCCAGGTACAGCGCTCCGGTCAAGCTTTCGACGTACACCGTGGGTGGCTCGGTCTCCTGGCCATTGCCGTTGAGCGGAAACCGCAGGATCACGAACGGCCCCGATGTGACGCCGTGGTGCAGCCCGGCGCTGAAGGGCATCACCCGGACGGACACTGTGGGCAGCCCACCGAGTTCTCGCAGCCGTGCTAGCTGGCGCACCATCATTTTCTCGCCCCCCACCGGGCGGCGCAGGATGGCCTCGTTGAGCACCACCTGAAGCACCGCCGGGTCGGTGACCCGGGTGAGTAGCGCCTGCCGGGCGATCCGGACGTGCACCCGCCGCTCGATCTCGGCGTCGTCCACGCCGGGGTTGTCCGCCCGGATCACCGTGCGCGCGTAGTCCTCGGTCTGGAACAGGCCAGGCACCAGCTCTGACTCATACCAGGCGAAGCGGGACGCGGCCTCCTCCAGGCCGACGTAGACGTTGAAGACTTCCGGGATGACGTCGCCGTAGGAGTGCCACCAGCCGCGCGCCTTGGTCTCCTTGGCCAACCCCACCAGCGCCTCAGTGACGTCCGGCAGCGCACCGTAGATCCGGCACATCGTCTCCACGTCAAGGCTGCGCATCGGCATCTGACCCGTCTCGATCCGCCAGATCTTGGCCTCGGACCACTCGAACCGCGTCGCCGCCGCCCGCACCGGCAGCCGCGCCTGGTTGCGCAAGTCGCGCAGGTACCGGCCGAGCTGCCTGCGCGGCACCGTCGATCCCGTCGTGGTGCCCTCGGTCATCGTCCACCTCTCTCATTCTGAAGGAATCTTACACCCGATATGAAAGAATTGCCGCACTCTCGTCGTAGTGAAAGTAACAGAACAGTAGCGTCGCGGAGAAAAACACGCTCCAAGGCTTGCATTGGAGTCGCTTGTGATGCTTGACTCTGTGCAGCCCTGACACACCGCTCACCCACCCCCTGTCAGGGTCATGGCCGGACCGGCGATGACCCGAAGCTGGAGTCGTCGGTCTGGCCATTCCACGACAACGAAAGGTAAACATGATGTGCGCACCGTGATCACGTTGGACGCCACGCTGGATACCGTCGCGATCTTGACTTTTCGGCAGGCACTCGAGCTGGCAGACGCGCTCAGGGCGGCCGCTAGCATTCCCTGAGGTGAGGCCAACACCGACGTCCGAACAGATCCAGGTTTCGCGCGGCCTATCCTGGGGAAACCGTTGTTCACGGATAAATTTGGATCTTGAGGAGGCGCCGTGGTAGCGATGAGCGTCCGGCTGATGCGCCAGCACGCTCACTGGTGACAGTGAACCGATCCGGGAGAACAGCGCGGATCACACCGTCACACCGCGCGGAAACCGCCGAGCGGAGCTCCGGCGGCGGGGAGAGCACGTGGACTGTCATCGTCGCGCTCGCGGTCAACGTGGTGATCGCGGTGATGAAGGCGGTCGCCGGAGTGCTCACCGGATCGGCCGCGATGCTGGCCGAGGCCGCGCACTCGGTGGCCGACACCTCCACCGAGGCCCTGCTGCTGGCCGCGCTGCGGCAATCCGAGCGACCGGCCGACCGGCGTCACCCGTTCGGTTACGGCAAGGTGCGGTTCTTCTGGTCGCTCCTCGCCGCCGTGTCGATCTTTGTGACCGGTGCGATGTTCGCGGTGTATGAGGCGGGTCGCACGATCTTCGGTGGGGGCGGGGAGCAGACCCTGGTGTGGGTGGCCTTCCTCGTGCTGGGGCTGTCCTTCGTGCTGGAGAGCGGGTCCTGGATCCAGGCGATGCGCCAGATCCGCCGCGAGCGCGACGATACGGGCCAGACGCTGCTCGAACACCTGCGCACCAGCGATGATCCTACGGTCCAGACCGTTTTCTTTGAGGACACCGCGGCGCTGCTCGGCCTGCTCCTGGCCTTCGCCGGTGTCGGGTTGCACCTACTGACCGGCTCGGCGCTGTGGGATGGGCTGGCCTCACTGCTGATCGGGGCGCTCCTCGCGACGGTGGCTTACCTGCTGGGCCGCACGAACATGCGGTTGCTCATCGGAGCGCAGGCCGACGAGCGTCTGGTCCGCGCGGTATACGCTCGGCTGAGCGCGACACCGGAGGTAGGACAGGTGGTCGATCTGCTCACCATGCTCACGGGCACCGATAAGGTACTGCTGTGTGCGCGAGTGGATTTTGCTGACTCACTGTCCACCGCTGAGTTGGAACGCGCGTGCGTGCGCATCGACGACGAGCTCCGCCAGGAGTTCACCGACCTCGACGAGATCTTTCTCGAACCCGTGCCCCGGACCGATCCCGCGCTGCGGGCCCGAGTAGCCAACCGGTACGGTACAGCGCTGGACAACCTTCGCCAGGACACGGCCGCCCCGCCCGTTCCCTGAAAGCGGCGACATGCCCGTCACCCGTTCGTCCGACACGGCCCGCGCTCGGCGCAACGGCAACCTGCGGGGGAAATCCCGGCGCGGCGACCTCAGCTCCGCCATCCCACGTAGCCTCGTGCTCGCCGCCGCGTGGTCGTGGCGGTTGCTGCTGGTGGGGATCGCGGCGTATGCCGCTGTGCGGGTGCTTGCCTCGCTGTCGCTGGTGGTGATCCCGCTGCTGGCCGCGTTGCTGCTGGCCGCGTTGCTGCGGCCGGTCGCCGAGCTGTTGCACCGCCGGCTGCCGGGACCGCTGTCCGCACTGCTGACGCTGCTGCTGGCCGTCGTCGTCCTGACTGGTCTGGGATACCTGATCGGCGCGCGTTTCACCCAGCAGGTGCCCTCCCTGATCCAACAGCTGGTCGGCACTGTCCAGCAGCTCCGGACGGAGCTGGGCGGCAGAGGCCTGGCTCAACTCCAGATCGACCAGATCGGGGCGTCGGTGGTCGATTGGCTGCAGCGCAACCGCAGCGAGGCCGTCGGCTACCTGACCACCGGAGCCGGCTACTTTGTTGAGTTTTTCGCTCTCACTATTCTTACTCTGTTCATCACCTTTTTCCTGCTCTATGACGGTGACCGGATCTGGCGCTGGCTGATCAGCCCGTTACCGCCGCGCCAGGCGCGCCCAGTGGACCAGGCTGGACGGGCCGCCTGGACCACCATCACCGGTTACGTGCGCGGCACCGCGGTCATCGCCACCATTCACGGCATCGTGATGGGTCTCGCGCTGTACTGGTTGGGCGTGCCGTTGGCGCTCCCGTTGGCCGTGCTCATATTCCTGGGAAGTTTTATTCCGTTCATCGGTGCGCTGGTCGCTGGTGGGCTCGCCGTCCTGGTCACCTTCGGCACCCAGGGATGGCTGATCGCACTGATCCTGCTCGGAATCCTCATCGTCGAAAGCCAGGTCGAAGTCCACTTGCTCCAACCAGTGATCGTCGGCCGCTACGTGCGGTTGCACCCACTGGCGATCGGGCTCGCCTTCGCCGTGGGCACCGTGCTCGCAGGAATCCTCGGAGCGATCATCGCTGTGCCCGTCGCCGCCGTCGCCCACCAGGCCTGGCCAGCGCTACGTAGCCCGAACCGCCATCACCGGCGCTAGATGCCGCGTGGGTGCGGACATGGTTCGATCGTGGTGTGGGCCGATGTCGGGGATCCTGGTTGGTTGAGGCGGCGGTGTGGTGGGTGCTGCTGTTTGCCGGGTATCTGATGTTGGTGTCACCGCGCTCTGGCGGAGAGTTCGTGTTGGGAGCATTGCTGAGCGCCATCGCGGGTGGCGCCGCGGTGCTGGCGCGTCACATGAGCGGCTCGTCGTTCGTGGCTCCCCAGGGCTGGATGAGCGCGCTGCTCCGGCTCCCGGCAGCGGTGCTGGCTGACACGTGGTTGCTGGCCCGGCTGGTGTGGCCGGAGGTGCGTCGGCGGGGTGCACCGAAGGGTGCACTGCGGTCGTTGACTTTGACGGAGCAACCGGACGAGATCCGCGAGGAGAGCTGGCAGGCGGTGGCCGGGTTGATCCTGAGCCTGAGTCCGGGCAGCTTTGTCGTGGAGAGCAGCTTTCACCCACCGGCGCTGCTGGTGCATGCCGTCCGTGCTGGGTCGGGTGCGGTGGAAAGGTCGGTGCACCGGTGAACCGGTGGTTGGTGGGTGCGGCGGTGTTGCTGGTGGTGGGGATGCTGCCGGCGGTGGTGGTGGCCGGTCGCGGACCCATCCTGGACCGGCTGGCCGGCCTGGCGATGGCTGGTATGGTCGCCACGCTGGAGATGCTGCTGCTGGCTGCGGGATACCAGCGGAGTTCCTACGTGGACGTTGGCCTGGTATTAGCCGCGCTGTCGTTGACTGGATCGCTCGTGTTCGCTCGCCTGGTGGTGCGGCGGTGAACCTGATGGAGATCGTGCTGCTTGCCGCGGGGATTGCTGGGGTGGCCTTGGGCTGTCTGGGCCTTCTGGTGGCACGCGAGGCCTTCCTACGCCTGCACTATTTGGGTCCGGCCTCCTCCGTGGGCGGGCCGCTGGTCATCGCGGCACTGGTGGTGCATGCAGGGCTGGGCTCCTCGGCGGTCAAGCTGGTCCTGATCGGAGTGCTGCTGATCGGCAGCGGAGCGGTCACGGTGGCCGCTTTCGGCCGGGCCGCCGCACAACGTGCAGGTCTGGTCGAGACGGATTCACTGGCATGATGCTGTTGATCTTCTTGGCGCTGGGGCTGGTCACGGTTGCCGGCACGCTGGTTGTCCTGACCCGGGATCCGGCCCGGCAGGCGGTCATCCTGTCGGTGTTCGGGCTGACACTGGCGATCCTCTTCGTCACCGTGCAGGCGCCGGACGTGGCACTGTCTCAGCTGGCGATTGGAACCGCAGTGGTTCCATTGATGATCATGCTGACGATTCAGAAGCTGAGTGGGCGGCAGTGAGCCCTCGGGCGCGACTGGTGCTCTTCGCGGTGGTGGCACCGGCATTCGCTGTGCTGTTTTTCCTCGCGGTGCGGGGTCTGCCGAGCTTCGGCTCCGACTTTCACCCTTATGGGGATCGGGCGGTGGCGATGGCCACCGAGCAGCGCGCGACGGCCAATGTGGTGTCTTCGGTGAACTTCGACCAGCGAGCGATGGACACGCTGGGGGAGGAGTTCATTCTGTTCGGTTCGGTGATCGGAACGCTGGTGCTGCTGCGCTCCGCACCCGAGGAGCGGGAGATCGGGCAGCGGGCGGGAGGCCGGGTGCTGCCGACCACCCGGTTGGCTGGGTACCTGTTACTACCGGTCAGCGTCCTGATCGGGTTGTACGTGATCGCGCACGGTCAGCTCAGCCCGGGCGGCGGGTTCCAGGGCGGGGTGGTGCTGGCGACCGGCTGGCACCTGCTCTACGTCGCCGGGCGCTACGCAGCGCTGCGCCGTGCCGCACCGCCGACGGTGCTGGAGATCATCGAGTCGCTGAGCGCCGCAGCCTTCGCTGCGGTGGGCCTGGTCGGTCTCGTGGTCGGCGGCGCTTTCCTGGCCAACATGGTGCCCACCGGGTCCCTCGGTGAGTTGCTCTCCGGCGGGACGGTGCCGGTGCTCAACGCGGCCGTCGGAATGGAGGTGGCGACCGCGGTCGTCCTCCTGCTCGCCGCGTTCCTGGAGCAGGCCGTGGTGGTGCGGCGCGCGGATCACCAGGATCAGCGGTGAGCATGCTGCCCTACCTGGTGGCTGGCTGGCTGTTCCTGGTGGGCTGCTACGGCTTGGTGACCAGCCGCAACCTCGTGCACGCGGTGGCCTGCCTGACTGTCACCCAGTCCGCCACCTACGTCCTGCTGCTCGCCGTCGGCTTCCGGGCCGGGGCCACCGCACCGGTGTTCAGCGACATCCCGGTCGGTACCCGGGTCGTCGACCCGGTGGTGCAGGCCTTGACCCTCACCGACGTTGTGGTCTCCGCGACGATCACCGCGGTGCCGTTTCACTTCTGGTTGGCCGATGCGCACGCTGTCGCGCCCTCGCCGGTGTGCGTGCTGTTCTCTGGGGTGATGGTCGAGCTGGGCATCTACGGGGTGGCGCGAACCTGGTCCGCCGCGTTCTCCTCGGCGCTGCTCGCCGGTGGGCTCATCCTGGGCCTCCTTCCGGGGCTGGCCGCGTTCGCTCAGGACGCGGCCCAACAGTTGCTTGACTCCACTGGCTACGCCGCCGCTGCCCTGGATGGCGTCCGCGCCGTGCCCCCGCCCACCCCGCAGGTCATGACGTGGAGCCCCGCTGGTCTGCTCCTGGGCATCTTGTCAGCCCTGCTGGCACTGCTCGTTGCCACCATCGCGCTGTACCGCGACCGGCCGCCGCAGCGGTTGAGCGGGGTCTTGCCCATGCTGAGCCTGCCGTTACGCGCGCTGCGTGCCGCGCATTCGGGTCACCTCGGTGATTACGTGGTCTGGCTGCTACTCGGCGTCACGCTGCTGGCCGTCGGTATCGCCGCGAGTTGAGGTGTCACCACGGCAGCCCAGAACACCACAAGGTTTGTTCGCGCCGCGACAAGGGTACTCCGTACCGCCTCATCCTCGGATAAGGAGACCGGACGATGGTGGACACCGTGCTGCACGAAGGTGAACTGTGGCTGGAGTTCCATCGGGTGGTGAACATGTCATCAGGGGAGCTTGCTCGCTGGCTGCGCACCCACTCGGTGAGTTCGAACGACGCAAACCTCCCGAACCAGGCGGGCACTCCGACTGGGCAGGAGGTCCTGCGGATGCTGAGCAAGCGTCGCACCGACCTCACCCGTGATGATCTCCAGGTGATGCGCAGCGTGGTTCGACAGGTGCACGTCGAGCGCCGGGGCAACCGGGCGGCTGTCGCCGATCGGGCTGATTGGCGCCATCACCTGATGTCGCTCGGTCACGACCCGCTCAAGCCTGCGTGAGCTGACCATTATGTCGGCTGCGGCCGACGCTGGGCACGCGGGCGAGGACATGGCTGCGGTGGTGCACGCGTTCCGTTGACCGATCCGGTTGGAGTTGTCAGGCTCGACGGTGTGACCGATGCTGCGGCTCGCTCCCGGGTGAGAGCCTGGCGCTATGCCCTGAGCACGACTAACCCGCCCGAGGGCCCGATCGACCCGGTGACCCGCTGGATCGTGATCTCCCGCGCCGCCGTGCTGCCGATGACGCTGATCGCCGGGCTGGTGGCCGGGCTGCTCGCCGCCCGCGCGCCCGGCGTCGACTGGCGTTGGCTCGTCCTGGCCGTCATCGGGATCACCCTCGCGCACCTGGCCAACAACCTGATGAACGATCTCTACGACACCAGCGCCGGTTCGGACACCGCCAGCTACCCTCGGGCGCTGTATGCCCCGCACCCGATCCTCTCCGGGCTGGTCACCCGCCGGGCGCTGGTCGTGGCGGTGCTGGGCGTCAACGCTGCCGACCTGGTGATCCTCGTTGTGCTCGCGTTGGCGCGGGGATGGCCTGTGGTGGCGTTCGCGCTGGCCGGGTTCGTGCTGTCGGTGGCCTACACCGCGCCGCCGTTGCGGCTGAAAAAGCGCGGCCTGGGGGAGCCGGACGTGCTGGTGGTGTGGGGGCCGCTGATGGTCGGTGGCACGTACTACGCGGCGGTCGGGTCGGTCCCCTGGCAGGTGCTGTTGGCGTCGCTGCCCTACGCGCTGCTGTGCACGTCGGTGCTGATGGGCAAGCACACCGACAAGATCCCCTACGACGAGCCGCTGGGGATCCGCACACTGCCGGTACTGCTGGGCGAGCGGCGGGCCCGGGCCGCGACCCTGGCCCTGATGGCAGGCTTTTACCTGCTCATCGTGGTGTGTGTGCTCGTCGGTGCGCTGCCGTGGCCGACGCTGCTCGCCCTCGGCGGGCTCTACCGGCTGGTCACGGTGTGGCCGTGGTTTCGCCAGCCCCGGCCTGAGCAGCCGCCGCGCCCGGTGCCGGTGTGGCCGCTGTGGTTCGCCGCGCTGGCGTTCGTGCACCTGCGGGTCGCCGGCCCGCTGCTCGTCCTGGGCCTCACCGTGGCCGCCATCGCGGGGATCTGAGCCGGGCCGGTCAGGGCTTGTTCAGGTGCCCGGCAACGATGCGCATCACCGAGCGCGGGCTCACCCGCAGCGATTCCACCGAAAGCTTGTTCTTCACGCCCGGGACCGCGATCGTCTTGCCCTTCATCATCGAGCGGTAGCCATAGCGCGCGACCGAGGCCGCGTCCGAGGAGCTGTGGAACAGCGCCGCGCTCTCGACGCCGGCCACCTGCGCGAACTCGGTCGCCGTCGAGCTCGGACAGAGCACCGTGGCCGTGACGCCCGTACCGCGCAGTTCATAGGCGAGCGCCTCGGTGAAGCTGAGCACGTACGCCTTGGAGGCGTAGTACGTCGCCATGAACGGTCCCGGCAGGAACCCCGCCAACGAGCTGATGTTGAGGATGCGCCCACTGCGGCGCGCGACCATCGCCGGCAGGACCAGGCCCGTCAGGTGCGTGAGTGCCTTGACGTTGAGCTCGATCATGTCCAACTCGCGGGTGAGATTCAGCGTGGCGAAGGCGCCGCTGGTCCCGAATCCGGCGTTGTTGATCAGGAACTCCACCTCGATACCGGCCCGCATGACCTCCTCGTGGAGGTGCAGCGATGCTTTCGGATCGGTCAGGTCGGCGGTGATGACGGTCGCGTGGATCCCGTACACCTGGCGCAGCTCGGTGGCTACCTGATCGAGCTTGTCCTGCCGGCGGGCGACGAGCACAAGGTCGTGACCGTCCTGGGCGAACAGCCGCGCGAAGTGCGTGCCGAGGCCGGCTGAGGCGCCGGTGACCAGAGCTGTCTTTGCGGTGCGTCTCATGTCGAGTTCCTCCTGCGCGGGCCGAGAGCTCCGCTGGTCACTGTTCGGGCAGAGCCTCGCGCACCCGCCGGATCGCCTCCGCGTTGGCGTCCGGGTCCCGGCTCAAGGCCTGCACCTCGGAGACGATGCGGTCGACATGGTCGAGCGCCTTTTGCTCCTTGACCGCCGCGACCCGCTCGGCGAGCTTGTCAATCTGGTCCAGCGCGCGGATGTCCACCTCGTCGAGGCCGTGTCGAGACTGCTGCCGGGCCAGCACATCGACAGCCTCGAGGAGCCAGCCGAGCTGGCGGCCGTAGCTGGCCACCTGGGTGATGATGCGGTGCTCCAACCCCGGGTCGCCGGAGCGCGTTTCGTTGATGTTGACCAGGCCGATCGAGGGCGCGATGTCCTGGGTCACATTACCGGACAGCGGCGCCCGGATGCCGAACATCGACAGCCACGCCTGCCACGGGTTCAACGGCTGTGAGCCGCAGTGATCGTCGAGCATGGTTCTGCGCTCTCCTCGTGTGGTTGGCCTCGCGTGGTTGGTCTCGCGTGGTTGGCCGTCGCCAGTATCTCTCGCCAGTCGGCGGGCCGTCCCAGGTGTCTTCGTGCACTGTTAACCTCCCGGCTTGCCCGGTGTGACCTCGGGCCGCGACGCTGACCGGTGGAAGGCGGCCGCCGCGATCCGGTGGGGCTGCGCCCAGCGCCGGGAAGGACCATCGGGTGTATGACGTCGACCTGCTGGTGATCGGCTCAGGGCCTGGCGGCCAGAAGGCGGCCATCGCGGCCGCCAAGCTGGGAAAGCGCGTGTGCCTGGCTGAGCGCCGCAACATGATGGGTGGGGTCTGCGTCAACACCGGGACGATCCCGTCCAAGACGCTGCGGGAGGCCGTCCTCTACCTCACCGGTTTTGCCCAGCGGGACATGTACGGCGCCAGCTACCGGGTCAAGTCCGAGATCACGATCGCCGACCTGCTGGCCCACACCCTGCACGTCGTTGGCCGCGAGGTTGAGGTGATCCGCAGCCAGCTGCTGCGCAACCACGTCGATCTGCTCTGGGGCACCGCCCAGTTCGAGGACCCGCAGACGCTCACGGTGCGCGGCGATGCCCGGGGCGACCACACCACCGTCACCGCCGAGAAGATCGTGATCGCCACCGGCACGAAACCGGCCCGACCGGCCGAGGTCGAGTTCGACGACGAGCGCGTGCTCGACTCCGACGGCGTGCTGCGAATGCAGCGGATACCCGGCTCGCTGGTCGTCGTCGGGGCCGGCGTGATCGGCATCGAGTACGCGTCGATGTTCGCCGCCCTCGGCACCCGGGTGACCGTTGTCGAGAAGCGCCCGCAGATGCTGGAGTTCTGCGACCCCGAGGTGGTCGAGTCGCTCAAGTTCCACCTGCGCGACCAGGCCGTGACGTTCCGCTTCGGCGAGGAGGTGGACAAGGTCGAGATCGCCCCCAAGGGAACGATCACGAGCCTTGCCAGCGGCAAGCGGATCGCGGCGGACATGGTGATGTACTCTGCGGGCCGCCAGGGCGTCACCGACGAGCTCGACCTGGAGAAGGCGGGGCTCACCGCCGACCAGCGCGGGCGGATCGCGGTGGACGGGTGGTATCGCACCGCGGTACCGCACATCTTCGCGGTCGGCGACGTGATCGGCTTCCCCGCGCTCGCGGCCACCTCCATGGACCAGGGGCGGCTCGCGGCGTACCACGCGTTCGGCGAGCCTGCCCGCGAACTGCGGGAACTGCAGCCGATCGGGATCTACACGGTGCCCGAGATCTCCTATTGCGGCAAGACCGAAGCCGAGCTGACGCGCTCCGCCGTGCCCTACGAGGTGGGGATGTCCCGTTACCGCGAGCTCGCCCGCGGCGCGATCGTCGGCGACTCATACGGGATGCTGAAGCTGCTCGTCTCGACCGAGGACCGCACCCTGCTCGGCGTGCACGTGTTCGGGACGAACGCCACCGACCTCGTGCACATTGGGCAGGCCATCATGGGTTGCGGCGGCACGGTCGACTACCTCGTCGACACCGTTCTCAACTACCCGACGCTCTCGGAGGCCTATAAGGTGGCCGCGCTGGACGTCACAAACAAGATCCGCGCGCTGGACGCATTCGCGGGCGGGGCCTAGTCATGTGATCGGCGGTCATAGCCGATGCCGCTCTTTTAGCTGATCACCCGAGTGCCTACCGTGCGGCAGGACTCCAGGTAGGGGACCATCACCTCAAGTTCTACGAGACCCGGGACAACCTCCAGCCCCGTCGGGCGTCTAACACATTGAGCCCAGCGGGAGGGTTTTCAGGATCGCGCCAGGAGAAGCCAAGCGCGATCAAGAGTCATCCGAGGAGGTTCCACTGCAAGTAAATTGCAAGAACGACCTGGATTTTTCTAGCGTTGCCTTCCCGGGAGATGGAGTTCCTGGGAAAAAGAGAGGATGAGAACATGAGGATCATTGAAGTCTTCAGCCTTGGCAAAGTAGCATACGATCCTGGCCCCCGCCCCTATGACAGAGACGACGACCGCGACTGGTGCGACCGGGACCCCCGGCCCCCTTGGTCCCCATGGCATCCTCGGGCCTGGGACCCCCAACGTCGCTGCTGGTATTAGCACTAAGGGGAGCGGCGCGGACGCGGCACCCGACGGCCAGGTGAGTCGCCAGGGGGAGTTGCACCCCCTGGCGACTCACCTACTTGACTTGGCGTGTTGATTAGGAGTCCGCAGGCTTCTAATTGGGTGTCGAGTGTCTTGACGGCAGCGGTGTGTTCCCAGAGTTGCAGCAACGCTCGGGTAGCGTGGAGTTCTGCTGTGGTTCGTGGGGACAGGCTAGCGTGGCTGGCGGCGTCACCGAGCACGTGGGCGGTTTCGGTGATTTCTTTGGAGAGCACGAGTGCGTGGCCCAGTCGCACCTGGCAGCGCCCGTAGCTGCCTACATAGGTGCGGTCGAATCGCGCCTTGGCGTTGCTGGCGGCGTTAACAGCTTCCCTGGGTTTGCCTAGCAGGCACAGGAACTGGTTGCGATGGCTGTCTAGCGTGCCTTCGTGTACCCAATAGGCCAGCGACTCGGGAGCAACCACGCCGCTGCTGGCGAGGAATCCTTGGGCGCGGGCACAGGCGACCATCGACGGTCCGTGTTGGCCGTCGAGTGCGTAGGCGGCAGCGGCCCGATGCTCGGCTAGGGCTTTGAGCCGAGCATCGGCGGTACGCGCTGCCAGGCTGCGAGCCGCAGCGGCGGTGTCCAAAGCGGTTAGGTGTGTCGTCACGCACGAATGCCGCCAAGCTGGTGAAGGCTGCCGCATAGGCGGCGCACGCAGGGTCACCGCGTGGTGACCAGCTTTACGGGCCTGTGCAAGGTAACCTTTGGCCGCCTCGAAGCGTCCCATATCGATCAAGTAAGCACCGATCGCCGACGCCACAGTGCTCCCCCGCGTGCCGTGCTCGATGCGGTCCAGTCACGGCGCGTTGCGCGGGGCCGGACACCCGCGCGGGCGCGATGAAGACGATCTCGGTGGCGCTTCGGGCGATGGCATCGGTCAGCGATCCAGTGGCGGTCAATGGCTGCGATGAACTGCCGGGCCACACGTCGAGGTCGCGCAGGTCGTGGCAGCTCTTGAGGTGGCGGCTGTAGAGGTCCAGCTTGCGTTCGGTCCACCGGTAGACCGATTCCCGGGTGTGCTCGACCAGTCGGGCCGTTGTCTCGCGTCTGCCTTTGCGGTGATCGAGCCACACCGTCACCGGCAGGGTCAGCAGCACGCCACCGAGCATGAACGCCGGGATAGCCCACCACGGGCCAGACGAGTTCATACCCGGACGATAAACGGTGACCCCGCGCGTGTGGTGGGAACTGGGGGTGGCAAACGCGTCACGCTCCGAGGTGATCACCGGTAAGGTCTGCGGCCATGGTCAATGCTCAGGCCAGGTGGTAGGCGCGATCATCCTGGCGCACGGCCGGGTCCTGGTCGTGTCGCTTGCCCGGTGCTTCCCCGTCTAGTTCCCCACGTCGTCGCTGTCTCTGGCGCGATTGTTGTTACGCTTGGTGAGTGCTTGGGTGACGCCGTCGGATGCGTCTACCAGCTAGGTGCAGGTACACAGCCGGTTCTCGCTACGCTGATCACCTGCCCCCGTAGCTCAGCCGGATAGAGCAAGCGACTTCTAATCGCTAGGCCGCAGGTTCGAATCCTGCCGGGGGCGCATCGACACAGCTCACAGGCTTGCGGAAAACGCCGCTCAAGATCGGCCCCACGTTTACCCCGCGCTTTCGTTCGGTCCGAGCCGGTCCAGTGAACCATCCCGGGTTCGGTAGAGACTCGTTGTTGGGGTCAGGCGACCAGGCTGATCAGGTCGCCCAGCTCGTACAGGGTCTCGAACTCGACCGGTGGTCTGCCTCCGCAGGCTCCGTGCAATCGACGGTTGTTGATCGCCAGCCAGTTCGACGCGGTCACCGCGGCGTCCGAGGGATGCGACGCGCTGGTGGCGACCGGCATGATGCCGGCCGCGGCCGGCGCGCGGTCGGTGGCCGAGAAACTGGGCATCCGCTCCGTATCCGCGACCTTCCAGCAGCTCACCCTGCCGTCGCCGCACCACCCGCCGCTGGCGTATCCGGGCCGGCCGTTCCCGCCGGAGGTGACCGACAACCGGATGCTGTGGGACCTGGACGCCCAGAGCATCAACGCGCTGTTCGGTGCGGCGCTCAACACCAACCGGGCGTCGATCGGCCTGCCACCGGTGGACAACGTCCGCGACTACGTCATCGGCGACCACCCGTGGCTGGCGACGGACCCGACCCTGGACCCGTGGCAGCCGACGGACCTCGACGTCGTGCAGACCGGCGCGTGGATCCTGCCCGACGTTCGCCCACTCCCGGACGACCTAGAAGCGTTCCTGGACGCCGGCACACCACCGGTGTACGCAGGCTTCGGCAACATGCCCATGCGCACATCGACGGACGTCGCCCAGGTGGCCATCGAGGCGATCCGCGCGCAGGGCCGCCGCGCACTCGTCTCCCGCGGCTGGGCCGACCTGGCCCTGATCGACGACCGGGACGACTGCTTCGGCGTCGGCGAGGTCAACCAGCAGGCACTGTTCGGCCGGGTGGCTGCCGTTGTGCACCACGGCGGCGCGGGCACCACGGCGGCGCGGGCACCACGGCGGCGCGGGCACCACGACGACGGCCACCCGGGCACGAACGACCGCCGTGGCCAGCATGATCCGCACCGACGGAGCAACGGTGGCCGCGACGCTGCTGCTCGACACGATCAGCCGAGAAAAGCCATCCATGCCCGCGTGAACCACGCGGGATCGTCAAACCAGGGAAAGTGCCCGGCGCCGGGCTGCACCGCCAACTCGGCATGCTCGAACAGACCGGCATACTCGGCGGCGTTCCGCAGCGACAGCCTGACGTCGTATTCACCGGTGAGCAACAGCACCGGCTTCCAAGATCATTCTGTTAGGAGTTCTTAGACGAAAAGCGCCGGTCTACTCGAACGTTCACACGCCCCAGCAGTAGCGCCGCCCTATCTGCGGTTGGTGCCGCCGACGTCAACCGGCCAATCCTGCTCCTTACCGACGAGCACGTCGATGCTGTGCGAGGAGTGTACGAGATGCTCGCGACCTCACCGGTTCAGCAGGATCGGTCGTTGCAGGTCGCCTTGCGTCGGTTCGTCTTCGCCGACTCGCAGTCCCTGCCGGAGGACCGGCTCATCGACCTCAACATCTGCTGCGAGGCCCTGCTCAGCAAGCGCGGCAAGATCAAAAGAAGGCAGAGGGCGCGCCGGCCGGACGGCTTCTGGCCGATGATCCAGTACTCGGGGGGCAAGCGGGAGGACGTGGAGCCCGAGTCCACGCGAGATTGCCGGCCCACGTCAAGCCACCAAGGCCGCCTGCCCCATTTGCCTCACGCGTGGTACCCGCGTCGACCAGACCGTGCGCGATCCGTGCCTGGAACTCGGCACGAATAGTCTTGACAAGGCGTCGCGCCTGCGTCGCACCGATCCCCAGCCGTGTACGCAGCGTATCCGCCGAGATAGGTTTCTGGTGAGCGACGCGGTGAGCCGCGTCGTCCCGTCTTGCCTGTTCCACGAGGACCTCCGGTGCCCGTGGTTGAGGCACCTTTCGACCGCTCCGCGGCGCCTCAACCGCTGCCGCAATCCGCGGTTGAAGCGGCTCATCACCACGGGGTGGATCGCGATCTCAGGACCTTCGACGAGGACCGAAGAGTTCGGGTTGTGCCACGTTAGGCCCACCGGTCTACCCAGGTCGCAGCCCTGCATCGGGTATGGCGTGGTCCAGGCTGCCGACGCCGAGAAGCTCAACGGTCTACATCCACAGCAGATCTGCTGCGATACTGGCATGCCAACCGATCCTTGTCGGTGCCGACGGCTACCTTGTGCCGCATGCTGCCCCTAGCCTTGCGTGACCTCGACCTCACCGAGGTCGAGGACGCCGTCGGGACCGCCTCCTACGCGAGGGGAGCCCAGTACGCACAGCAACATGCGGTCGTCCGGATGCGGTGGGATCCTTCGGAGGGTGCACTTCTCGGGACGGTGCGCGGGAGGGGCGGTCTCTACACGACGGCGGTGTACTTCGATGAGTTGTCCCCGGAGTTCGAGCTGGGGCAGTGCAGCTGCCCCGTCGGATTGAACTGCAAGCATGTCGCGGCGCTGGTGCTGGCGGCGCTGGACGCTGAGCATCCACCGGCCGCACCCCGCCGGAGTCCACGACCCGTGACATGGGAGCAGTCCCTGGGATCGCTGCTTGAGTCCCGGCCGGTCGCTCCTGCGAGTCAGCCAAGCGCGACACCGTTGGCCATCGAGCTGACGTTGTCCGCGGACGCACGACCAGCGCCGTCACGCGGCTCGGCGGCGACCGGGTCGGCGCTGAGGCCGTTGGCCCGGTTGGTGAAGCCGGGAAAGAACGGCTGGGTCAGCGCCGGGAGCTGGACCAAGCTGAGTTCCCAGCAGCATTACGGCGGCTGCCTTGTTTCGCACGTGCGGTTGCTCCAGGAGATGTACGCCGTATACCGGTCGCGTGACAGTTATCGCGGCAGCTATCAGGCCTACTACTCCTACGGCGACGAGAAGTCGATCGACCTGTCTGCGTTCGAGAGTGGTCAACTCTGGTCGATGCTGGACGAGGCCGAAGCGATCGGCGTACGGCTGGTTCACGGACGCAAGCGGCTCGGTTCGCTGGACCGGTACGGCTGTGCGCAGGTCTGCCTCGATGTCACTCGCAGCGAACGGTCCGGTGCGCTCGTTATCGCCCCCGTGATCCGCGTCGACGGCACAGACACAGACGTCGTCGCCGTGCCGATCCGGTTCATCGGGACCGAAGGGCATGGTGTGATCTACATTGACCGCGCGGAAGCCGGGGAGAGCGCCGATCACGGCGACTGGCATCTCCGGCTGGCCAAGCTCGCCAAGCCCGTGCCGCAGCAACTGCAACGAATGGCGCTGGAGAACCAGCGTTTCGAGATTCCTGCCGCCGAGCAGCCCCGTTTTTGCGACGAGTACTACCCGCGGTTGCGGCACATGGCCACGGTCATCTCGTCCGACAAGTCCTTCATGCCACCAGTGATCTCGGATCCCACGCTGGTGCTGCGCGCGTCATACGCTGCTGACCACGGCCTCGATGTCAGCTGGGAATGGGCGTATGAGGTCGGCGATTCGCGGCTGCGTGCACCGCTGTATCCGGAGCTATCGGATGCCGGATTCCGGGATATGGACCAGGAGCAGGCCATCCTGGCCAATCTCGACATCCCGCTCGATCGGTTCGGACTGCTCTGTGCCGATCCGGGACGGTCCCTGGCGCCACGCGCGGAGCTCGGCGGCATCGACACGATGCGTTTCACCACGGAGGTGCTGCCGCTGCTGGTGGACCAGCCCGGGGTCGCCATTGAGGTCGACGGAGACCCGGCCGACTACCGCGAGGTGGGCGACTCGCTGCGCATCGGCGTGTCGACCGACGATGTGGCGGGTGAGACGGATTGGTTCGACCTCGGGGTCACCATTGCTGTTGAGGGACGCCAGGTTCCGTTCACCGACGTGTTCTCGGCGCTGAGCAGGGACCAGCCGCACATGATGCTCGCCGATGGCGCCTACTTCTCCCTGCAGAAACCCGAACTGCAGGCGCTGCGGAGGCTGATCGAGGAAGCGCGGGCGCTGCAAGACTTGCCCGCCGGCCCGCTTAAGATCAGCCGGTTTCAGGCCGGACTGTGGGATGAGCTGACCGAGTTGGGAGTAGTCAACCACCAGGCCAGGGCATGGCAGCAGCAGGTACAGGGACTGCTGTCGATGGACTCTCTCGACTCGAAGGAGCCACCGGCGACCTTCGCGGCGCGGCTGCGCCCGTATCAGCTGGACGGGTTCCGCTGGCTCACGTTTCTGTGGGAGTGTCAGCTCGGCGGTATCCTCGCCGACGACATGGGGCTCGGCAAGACGCTGCAGTCATTGGCGCTGATCTGCCATGCCAAGCAGGTTGACCCCACCATCTCGCCGTTTCTCATCGTCGCGCCGACGAGCGTGGTGTCGAACTGGGCGGTCGAATCCGCGCGTTTCGCGCCGGAACTGAACGTTGTATCGATCTCTGACACGCTGCGGCGCGGCGGCCATGCTCTCGACGAGATCATCGCGGGCGCCGATGTGGTCGTCGCTTCGTACACGCTGTTCCGGCTCGATTTCGACGCCTACTCGGCGAGTCCCTGGTCGGGACTGCTTCTGGACGAGGCCCAGTTCACCAAGAACCACCAGTCGAAGATTTACCAGTGCGCGCGGCGGCTCCCGGCGCCGTTCAAGCTCGCCATCACCGGCACACCGATGGAGAACAACCTGATGGAGCTGTGGTCGTTGCTGTCGATCACCGCGCCTGGGTTGTTTCCCAACCCCACTCGTTTCAGTCACTACTACGCTCGCCCGATCGAAAAACAGGCCGATGTCGAGCTCCTCGCACAGCTACGGCGGCGGATCAAGCCACTTGTCACACGTCGCACCAAGGCGCAAGTGGTCGCCGACCTTCCTGCAAAGCAGGAGCAGGTTCTCGAGGTGGAACTGCATCCGCGGCACCGGAAGATCTATCAGACCCATCTGCAACGGGAGCGGCAGAAGGTTCTCGGTTTGGTCGACGACATGAACAAAAATCGGTTCACGATCCTGCGCTCGTTGACGCTGCTGCGCCAGCTGAGCCTGCACGTCGCGCTGGTCGACGACGCGCATGAGAATATTCCCTGCGCCAAGATCGATGCACTGTTCGACCAACTTCGTGAAGTGATCGATGGTGGACACCGAGCGCTGGTATTCAGCCAGTTCACCGGATTTCTCGATAAAGTACGTGGGCGGCTGGACGCTGCGGGTGTGGAGTACTGCTACCTTGATGGCAAGACTCGGAACAGGGCCACGGTGTTGAAGCGCTTCAAGGACTCTTCGGTTCCGGTGTTTCTGATCAGCCTCAAGGCCGGCGGATTCGGACTGAACCTGACCGAGGCGGACTACTGCTTCCTGCTCGACCCGTGGTGGAATCCTGCGACGGAGGCGCAGGCGGTGGACCGGACCCACCGCATCGGGCAGACACGGAATGTCATGGTGTACCGCCTTATCGCCAAGGACACGATCGAGGAGAAGGTGATGGCACTGCAGGCGAGGAAGTCCGACCTGTTCTCCAGCGTCATGGACGACGGCAATGTCTTCGGGGCGAGCCTGGACGCCGACGACATTCGTGGGCTCTTCGCCTAGGGCTCGCCAGTCTCAGGGTCAGACAGTTCAACGACGGCGTTATCGAAGCGTATTTCGACTAGCACAGTGTGGTTCGTATGCTGAAGGGTTAGGCCCACAAAATCACAGCTCAGAGGGCATGCCAGCTGAGCGCCCGCAGGCCCACTGAGGGTACCGGCGCCGTCAGGGCTTGCGTCCGACGCCGCCGAATGTGTTCACCTCTGTGGGGACGCCGATCTGGTGGGGGTCGGGTCGCCACAGTGGCACTGAGACCACGCCCGGCTCTATTAATTCCAGGCCGTCAAAGAATCGGGCAATCTCCTGGCTGCTGCGGACCGCGACCGGCGGGGTTCCACCGCTTTCGTTCCATATCCGGCATGCCTCGAGCATCGCCTTGCCATGGACGCCGTCGGTGGTGGGGTCATACAGCACCAGGTAGCTGCCCGAGACTAGTGGGTCCAGCAGGCGGTTCACGATCGCGTACGCCTCGTCGGTGTCCATGATGTGTTCGATGGTCCCCATCACCATCAGGGCGATGGGCTGGGTGAAGTCCAGTGTCTGGGCAGCCTCCCGCAGGACTGTGTCAGTGTCACGCAAATCGGCGTCGACGTAATCGGTGACGCCTTGGGGAGTGCTGGTGAGCAGGGCGCGAGCGTGCACCAGGACCATGGGGTCGTTGTCAACGTAGACGATGCGGCACTCCGGTGCGGTCGTTTGAGCGACCTCGTGGGTGTTGTTGGCGGTGGGCAACCCGGTACCGACGTCGAGGAACTGACGGATCCCTGCCTCGTCGACTAGGTACCGGACGGCCCGGACCAGGAACGCCCGCGAGGCACGCGCAACATCAACGATACTCGGCAGGATGGCGGCAAACTGGTCACCAGCCTCGTGGTCGACCGGGTAGTTGTCCTTACCGCCCAGCCAGTAGTTCCAGATCCGAGCCGACTGCGACACGCTGGCGTCGACGCCACGCGGCGGTTTCTGGCCGGATGTGTCTGAACTGTTCATCCCGAGCAGGGCCTCTCTGCGGTGTGTCGCTGTGACTGGACGTGACACATGACTGTAGTGCCCAGTGGTTCACCGTCGTAGAGCGCTGGGGGCGACGGCGCGGTTGTCTCGACCCGGCTGAGCTTCAGCTCGCGGTGCAGAAATCACGTCTCTCTGTTTCGCCGTTTCACTGTTCTGTGGTTTTCTTCGTTTGGGTCTCGGCGTTGCTTGCTGTCTTTTTCTCGTTTTCTTTGGCGGCGGCGATGGTGACGACTCCGTGCTGGGTAGACAAGATGGGTGATCCCTATGAGTGTACCGAAAATTCCTATGACAAGTAGAATATTTGTTAGCGTCAATGTCATGATTAGAGTTATCATTCTGGTTATCCTCTTGTGTCCACGAGGTGTGGAGTTGGACGGCCACGGAAACGCCGTTTCAAGGTTCTCACACGGGACACTCGCCAACGGTCCATCGGCACGTCTCCATCGGTCGGCAACCTCGAGCACGGCACGCCACTGACCGCTAAAGGTATCTGTGCGGAGTGTCAGTCGGGTGGTGGTGTCGTGGGGTGTGGTGGTGTGCCGCTGATGCGGGTGACGATCTCGGTGGCGACGTCGCGGAGTTTGATGTTGCGGTGGTTCGAGGCGGCCCGGAGGATCTCGAACGCGTCGGTGGCGGAGCACCGGTTTTGGCCCATGATGATGCCGATGGCCTGGTCGATGATCGAGCGGGAGGCCATCGCGGTTTCGAGGTGGTGGGTGAGCTGGATTTGGTCGGTGCCTCGGAGGGCCAGGCGCAGCGTGCGTGAGCCTTCGGTGCCGAGAGCCTCGGCTCGTGTTCGCCGGTTGGTGGTGAACATGTTGGTTTGTGCGGCGTAGAGGTTGAGTGCCCCGCGCACCCCCGATCCGGTGCTGATCGGGATCGATAGGGCGGAGCCGATCCCGTGGGCGAGGGCGTCGCTGCTGGCCACGGTGAGCGGGCCGCCGTCGCGGTCCATTGAGCACCCTCAATGCGCCCCACCTGGGGGCAAGCTGGAGTGCGTGCCTTTCGCCTCGTGCTTGTGACCGGAGCGACCGCCATGGGGTGACGATGAGAGCCCGGTGGTGCTGGCCGCGCGGTGGGTCGCGGCCGGATGCACAATGCGGTGGCGCCGTTGTTGATCGACCAAGGATGATGCAGACGTGAACCTAACCCACCTGTCCACCAGTGAACTGACCCAGCACCGCGATGACCTGCGCCGCGAGTACACGGCACTGCAAGCGCGGGGGCTCGCCTTGGACCTGACCAGGGGCAAGCCCTCGGCTGAGCAGCTGGACCTGTCCGAGCCGCTGTTGGCCCTGCCCGGGGCCGGCAAGCACCTGGCAGGCGACGGCACCGACACCCGCAACTACGGAGGCTTGCGCGGGCTGGTGGAGCTGCGCGAGATCTTCGGTGAGCTGCTTCAGGTACCACTTGAGCAGCTGGTTGCGTTCGGTAACTCCAGTCTGGAGTTGATGCATGAGTGTTTGGTGCACGCCGTGCTGTTCGGCGTGCCCGGGTTGGCGCAGCCGTGGGGGCTGGGCACCGGGGCGGCGTTTCTGTGCCCGGTGCCTGGCTACGACCGGCACTTTGCGCTGTGCGAGAAGCTGGGCATCGAGATGATCACGGTGCCGATGACCGCAGCTGGCCCGGACATGGACGAGGTCGAGCGGCTGGTCGTAGCGGACGCCAGGATCAAGGGGATCTGGTGCGTGCCCCAGTACAGCAACCCCTCCGGCATCCGGTACTCCGAGGAGACCGTTGGTCGGTTGGCCCGGATGCGCACCGCCGCCGCCGACTTCCGGATCTTCTGGGACAACGCCTACGCTGTGCATCACCTGACCGAGGTCCGCCATGAGGTCGCCGACATCCTGGCCCTGGCCATCGCCGCAGGCCACGCCGACCGGCCCTTCGTGTTCGGTTCCACGTCGAAGATCACGCTGGCGGGCAGCGGGGTGGCCTTCTACGGTGCGTCGCCGGCCAATGTGGACTGGCTGATCGGGCACCTGGCCAAGCGCACGGTCGGCCCGGACAAGGTCAACCAGCTACGGCACGCGCTGTTTCTCCAGACCGTGAGCGGCGTTCACGCCCACATGGACCGGCACCGCGCGCTGCTCAAGCCGAAGTTCGATCTCATCCAGCGCACGCTGGCCGGCCAGCTCGGCGACAGTGGGGTGGCGAGCTGGACCGTGCCCGAAGGTGGCTACTTCGTCACCCTTGACGTGCTGGGCGGCTGCGCCAGCCGAGTTGTCGAACTGGCTGCGGCTGCCGGCATCGCGCTGACCGCCGCAGGCGCGCCGTTCCCGTACGGCAAGGACCCCGACGACCGGGTGATCCGGCTTGCGCCCACCTACCCGCCGTTGGCGGAGCTGGCCGAGGCGTTGGACGGGTTGGTCGTGTGCATCAAGCTGGCTGCCGTCGAGCGCCTGCTTGACGCACCGGTTACGGCGTAACCAGCGGACCGCAGTGTGCCGGGGTCGGCATGGCATCCGGGTGGCGGATGGGGTGCGCAGAGGATACAAAGGCATCGTCGGAACGGGGTGAGCCCGGGGGAGGATTTGTGGACATTTGGCCTGGTTCGCCCTATCCGCTAGGCGCGACGTATGACGGCGGCGGCACCAATTTCTCGATCTTCTCCGAGGCCGCGCAGCGGATCGAGTTGTGCTTGTTCACCGACGCGGGTGGTGAGACGCGGATCGCGTTGCCCGAACGAGACGGTCTGGTCTGGCACGGCTACCTGCCACGGGTCGGTCCCGGCCAGCGTTACGGCTACCGGGTCCACGGCCCCTACGACCCGGCGGCGGGCCTGCGGTGCAACCCGAGCAAGCTGCTGCTCGACCCGTATGCCAAGGCGATTGATGGGCGCATCGAGTGGAACGAGGCGCTGTTTGCCTACCGGTTCGGTGACCCGGACTCCTACAACGACGCCGACTCTGCGCCGTACGCGATGACCTCCGTGGTGATCAGCCCGTTCTTCGACTGGTCTGGTGATCGGCCGCTGCGGATTCCCTATCACGAGACGGTGATCTACGAGGCGCACGTCAAGGGCATGACGATGGTTCACCCGCAGATCCCCGATGACGTCCGTGGCCGCTACGCCGGCCTTTCCCACCCAATCATGATCAAAAACTTTCGCGACCTCGGGGTGACCGCGGTTGAGCTGATGCCCGTGCACCAGTTCGTGCACGACTCCACGCTCGTCGAGCGCGGGCTGTCCAACTACTGGGGTTACAACACCATCGGCTTTTTTGCCCCGCACAACGACTACGCCTGCTTTGGCACCCGGGGTGAGCAGGTGCAGGAATTCAAGGCTATGGTTCGTGCCCTGCACCGGGCAGGAATCGAAGTCATTCTCGATGTGGTCTACAATCACACCGCCGAAGGCAACCATCTGGGACCGACGCTGTCATTTCGGGGTATTGACAACCCGGCCTATTATCGGCTGGTCGAGGGCGATCTGAGGCACTACTACGACACCACCGGCACCGGGAACAGTCTCAACGTCCGGCATCACGAGTCGCTGCGGCTCATCATGGACTCGCTGCGGTACTGGGTGACCGAGATGCACGTCGACGGGTTCCGTTTCGATCTTGCGTCCGCCCTGGCCCGAGAGTTCCATGAGGTGGACCGGCTGTCGGCGTTCTTCGATCTGGTCAACCAGGACCCGGTGGTCAGCCAGGTCAAGTTGATCGCTGAACCGTGGGACGTCGGCGAAGGTGGCTACCAGGTCGGTGGCTTTCCCTCACTGTGGACGGAGTGGAACGGCAAGTACCGTGATACGGTGCGCGACTTCTGGCGTGGTGAACCGGCCACGCTGGCCGAGTTCGCCTACCGGTTCACCGGCTCGTCAGACCTTTATGAGTCCGACAACCGCCGGCCGATAGCCTCGATCAACTTTGTGACCGCGCACGACGGGTTCACGTTGAACGACCTGGTGTCCTACAACCACAAGCACAATGAGGACAACGGCGAGGACAACCGCGACGGCGAGAGTCATAACCGTTCGTGGAACTGCGGCACCGAGGGTCCCACGGAGGACGGCAAGATCATCGCGTTGCGGGAACGGCAGAAACGCAACCTGCTGGCCACCCTGGTGCTTTCCCAAGGCGTCCCGATGCTCGCCCACGGCGACGAGCTAGGCCGCACCCAGCACGGCAACAACAACGTCTACTGCCAGGACGGCAAGATCAGCTGGGTGGACTGGGACGACGCCCGGTGCAACGAGGTCCTCACCGAGTTCACTGCCAGACTCACCAGGCTGCGCGCCGCCCACCCGGTGTTTCGCCGCCGCCGGTTCTTCCAGGGCCGCCCGATCCGTGGCTCCAGCATCGAGGACATCGCCTGGCTGCGCCCCGACGGGCAGCAGATGTGCGAGGAGGATTGGAACGTCGGGCTCGCCCAGACCGTCGGGGTCTTCCTCAATGGCCGGGGTATTCCCGAACACGACGATCTCGGTGAGCAGATCATCGACGATTCCTTCCTGCTCCTCTTCAATGCCCACCACCGACCGCTCACCTTCACCCTGCCCGACTCCGCGTATGGCCGGAGCTGGGAGATCGTCGTGGATACCACCGACCCGTTGCTGGCCAACGCCCGGCGCAAGCAGCGCGACGCGGTGGCGGGCGGCAGGTTGCGGATGCAGGCGAGGGCGATGCTTGTGCTGCGCTGCCAATACTGAGCCGGATACTGGGCCGGCGACGAGCCGGTGTGTGCCCCCCAGTGGCCTGACGGCAGAATGACGGACGTGAGTGCAAGATCATTTATCTCAGCATCATGTGTCCCAGCATCAGGTGCCCCAATGTCGTGTGCAGAGTATTTGTCCGGTCTGGATGAGGTGGCGTTGACCGCGTTGCTCCAGGCGCGCCCGGATGTCCTGGTGCAGCCGGTTCCGCGTGGCTTCAGCCAGCTCGCGCAGCGGCTGGGCGGTGCGGAGTCGCTGGGTGCGGCGATGCGCACGGCGAACCGGGACATGGTCATCGTCGGGCAGGCCATCGTCGCCCTTGGCGCCTCGGCGACGGTGCCGGGTCTGGCGCGGCTGCTCGGTGCCCCAGACAAATACTCAGAGCAGGCGGTGTGTGAGGCAGTGGCGCAGCTGTGCGGGCGGGGCTTGGCCTGGGAGAGCTCGGGGATCTTGTGCTTGCCGGAGCGGCTGGAGGCACACTGGTCGGCGGAGATCGGTGGCGGCCGGCCGGTGGCGAAGATCGCGGGGTCGGTCCTCGCTGAGAATCTGCGCGCTGCGGTCGGCGCGTTCGATACGGCGACCGATGGCCTACGCAAGCCGGAACTCACGGCGCGGCTGTCCGGCTTCATGGCGGATTTACCTCTGCTGGCCAAGATAATCGCTGAGCTGCCCAAACCGGCCAAGGAGCGGCTCGACGAGTTCCGGCGTGGCTATCACGACTACTACTCGGGATTCGGTCGTCCCCGGCCGCACGGCGCCAGTGATCATGATCCGACCGAGCTGCTCATCGCGGCCGGCCTGCTGCTGCCCACCAACTATGGGTGTGAGCTGCCCAGGGAAGTGGCGGTGGCCGGTTGGCTAGCGCAACGCGAGCTCACGCTCACCGGGCGCCCCAGCATCCCCCTAGCTGGCGCCGAGGAGGCAGCGGTGCGCCGGGCTGCTCAGGCCGCCGCCCAGGAGGCACTCCGGGGGGTGACGACCCTGCTCGACGAGGCAGGCGCGGCGTCGATCGCGGCGCTGAAAAAGGGTGGGGTCGGCCCTCGGGAACGGGCCCGGCTGGCCAAGCGGCTGTCGATCCCCGAGGACGTCCTGGTGTTGTGGATCGACCTGGTCTACGCCGCTGGCCTGCTGGGTCACGCCGACGCTGGGTATGCACCGACGCACTCCTATGCCGAATGGCGCGCCGGGGAACCAAGCCGGCAGTGGGCCGTGTTGGTTGCCGCGTGGTTCTCCCTCGAGCACGCGCCGACCAGCCGGGAAATTTATGGGGACAAGGAGCTTGCGCCACCCTTGCCGCTGGCGTCGGCAGCTGGGATGCTGCGGCGCGCGCTGCTGTCGGCCGCCTGCTCGGGTGCGTCGGTGCGCGCGGCGAGCAAGGACATCGACTGGTTCTTCCCGCTGCACGGCTACGACGCGGGGCAACGGGCGGACAAGGTGGCCGCCGCCGTCCGCGAGGCCGAGCTGCTCGGGGTGATCGCCACTGACGTGGTGTCGGAGCTCGGTGAGCATCTGCTGGCCGTGACCGGGTCCGCGTCGGAGGATACGGTGGCGGAGCTGGCCCGGCGTTGTGCCGCGTTGCTCCCCGAGACCCCGTGCAGCGTGATCCTGCAGTCGGACCTCACAGCAGTGGTCTCCGGTCAGCCGAGCGCGGCGGTGTCGCGGCTGCTGAACGACTCGGCCGTGGTCGAGACCCACGGGGCCGCGAGAACCTGGCGGTTCACCCCGGCCAGTGTCCGAAGCGCGCTCGACGCCGGATGGACCGCCCCGGACCTGCTCACTGAGCTGGCCGCCGTCTCAGCCCGCCCGGTTCCCCAGCCACTGGAGTATCTGATCAGCGACGTGTCCCGCCGGCATGGGCAGATTCGGGTACGTGGCATGCGCTCCTGCGTCATCGCCGACGAGGCCCTGATCACCGAGATCCTGCACACTCGATCTCTCAACAAGCTGCACTTCAGCCGGCTCGCCCCCACCGTCTTGTCCAGCCCAGCCAGTCTCGACGCCGTGCTGGCGCGTCTGCGCGAGGTCGGCCTGTTCCCGATGGCTGAAGACGCCCAAGGAACGATGATCGTCGAAGCCCGCCTTGACCACCAGGCGTCGGCACCCGATCAGGCCATCATCATGACACCGCGATCTGCGCTGTCCGCCACCGAGCTGGCCCGGCGGCTCGCGGCCGATCCACAGGGCGTGACCGTAGGGGCCGCCGCGGACTCGGATACTTTCGAGTTGTTGGAACAGCTCAACTGTCACCTCGACGACGCTGAGCTGGAACTGCTGTCCGACGCCGTGGACCACCACAACGATGTGCTCATCGTCTACCGTGACAAGAACGGCAGCCGCAGCACCCGGGCAATCCGGCCAGAACGGCTCTACGGTAAATGGCTCGGCTCCTGGTGCCACCTCAGCAACGCCCAACGCGACTTCACCATCGCCAACATCGAGGCCGTCGGCCCCGCCCGTTGATCGGTGATTGGCACGGTGAGCTTCACGGGGCCGTCCCGCCACAAACCCGTTAGCCTGTGCAGAGGTAACGCCCAACGTCGAGATCGAAGCGGATTCGGCGGTTCGAGCCGAGGTGCAGGGAGGGATCGCGATGGCTGGCGAGGAGACCACGAGCCCGGCCGCATCTGGGCGGCTGCCGCGGCTCACGCACGAGGAGCTGCGACGGGCCCAGGCCCAGACTCTCGAGGAGCCCCGGCGACGGTACACTCCTGCCGCGCGGATCCTGTTCACGTTGCTCGACGTGGTGTACGGCAAGCCTCGCACGCTGAGCAAGTTCAAGGTCCTCGAGTTGGTCGCCCGCGTTCCTTACCAGGCTTGGGAACAGATCGCCTTCATCGCCATCACCCACATCCATACGCGTACAGGTATGGCCCGGCGCGTACACGAGCGTGTTGCCACGTCCCGCGCGCAGCAAGACAACGAGATGTTCCACCTGCTCATCATCGAAGAGCTGATCTCGCGGTCCGGACTGCCACAGCCACGAGTCAAGTTTTTCTGGTTACCGCAGGCGATCGCGTTCGCCTACTACCAGCTGTCATGGTTGCTCTTCGCGGTGCGCCCGAGCTGGTCATATCGTCTCAACGCTGATTTCGAGGACCACGCGGAGCATGAGTACATGATAATGGTCGCCGAGCATCCCGAGTGGGAAAGCACATCATTCGAATCCGAGTTCGATGATGACTTCGGCCACTTCGCCTCACTGGCGGACGTGTTTCGGCAGATCGGCCACGATGAGCGGATGCACAAGCTTGAGAGTGAGGCCCTGATGAAGGCCCCCCGGTTCCGCTGACTGCCGTTGTGGA
This sequence comes from Pseudonocardiaceae bacterium, assembly GCA_050699715.1. Taxonomy (GTDB): domain Bacteria; phylum Actinomycetota; class Actinomycetes; order Mycobacteriales; family Pseudonocardiaceae. Next base: position 19,749 of record JBOHFR010000012.1, on the reverse strand, counting down.
TCAGGGTCTCGTAGTCCACCTTCAACGAGAGGGCGACCCGATCTTGGGCGCTGGCTCTGGGCGCGCCGAGTGCGACATGAGAGTCGATCCGGGGTGCGTCCGCTTAGCTGAGCTTCTCCGTCCCACCGAGATTGGTGAGCAGCGCAGTGATCTGTGCCATGCCGGTGGCCAGGGTGGCGAAACCCTCCCGCATGTCCCGGCCTTGCTCGTCGATCCTTCGGCCCAGCTCGTCGATCCTTCGGCCCAGTTTGTCGATTTTGCGGCCTTGCTCGAGCTGGGTGTCTCGCAGGGCGTTGAGGGCCTGGGTGTGGGCGCGCAGCTCGGCGCGGACTTCTGAGACGTCGTGGTCTGCGCCGACGGCTAGCAGGCGGGCGGCGCTGGCGTCGGAGCTGGTGAGGGCGAGTTGCTCGCGGAGCTGGGCGACGTCTTGCTCCACGGTGGCTAGGCGGGCCTCAATGTCGTCGGCAGCCGGCATAGCGGTGATAGTACTGCCGCGCCGAGGCCCGGCTGGTGTGGGCGTTGCGGTGGCCGGTCGCGTCACTCATTGAGCCCGCCCACGGCTTGCTGGCGTGCTCTCTTACGCCAGCCCCTACGAGCCTCCGAGACTGGTGAGCAGCGTGGTGATCTGTGCCATACCGGTGGCCAGGGTGGCGAATCCCTCGCGCATCTCCCGGCCTTGCTCGTCGATTTTGCGGCCTTGCTCGAGCTGGGTGTCTCGCAGGGCGTTGAGGGCCTGGGTGTGGGCGCGCAGCTCGGCGCGGACTTCTGAGACGTCGTGGTCTGCGCCGACGGCTAGCAGGCGGGCGGCGCTGGCGTCGGAGCTGGTGAGGGCGAGTTGCTCGCGGAGCTGGGCGACGTCTTGCTCCACGGTGGCTAGGCGGGCCTCAATGTCGTCGGCAGCCGGCATAGCGGCGATCTTACCGTCACGTCAAGGCTCGGCTGGTGTGGGCGTTGTGTGCTCACCTGGCCAGGGTCGAGAGTTCGACACTTGTTCTCTACCTAGACCCTTGGTAGATTGCCAGTATGGAACGACATTCGGGGCCGCGGATGACATTGTCGACGCGGATGGTGTTACAGGCGCTGCTCGACGAGCCTGGCCAGGAGATGTACGGGCTGGAGATCTGCAAGGCCGCCCAGTTGCCCAGTGGGACGATTCACCCCATCCTTGCTCGGCTGGAGCGTTGTGGGTGGTTGGAGAGTTCGTGGGAGGACATTGACCCGGTCAAGGAGGGCCGACCTCGCCGCCGCTACTACCACCTCAACGGCACTGGAGCTGTCGCTGCCCGTGCTGCCCTCAACCGGGTTGACAACCCCGGGACGATCGTAGTGCTGCGTCCTGGGCTTACGGGGGGTGTCTGATGAAGCGTCCCGCCCAACATAGCTGGAACCTCCACTGCCTCCGTGACCTCATCGCGCCCCTGGACCGCAACCGAGCCGGTGATCTTGCTCGCGGCCTCAACAATCTTGATCCTGAACTCGGTCTTGATCTCGACCTTGTCGTCGAGGCCGCGCACACGCTGGGCAGCGTGCTGGGGCTCAACGGCGATCACGTTCTTGACGAGGCCCGAGGCTGGGCCAGTGCGCTGGGTAATTCCCTGCTCGAACTTACCCGCGCTGCCACCGATGCCCGCGAGTTCGCCAGCGCCCGGGGAAACGCTGCCACCCACGCCCGCGAGCTGGCCAGCGTCCTCGGGCGTGCTGCCAGCCACGCCCGCGAGCTGGCCAACGACCATGATCATGCCCGCAGTCACGCCGTTGTCCGTGTCCGGGACCTCGACCGCGACCTTCTTCGGGACCTCGCTCGCGACCTCGCTCGCTACCACGGCCTCGCCGGTAGCCTCGCTGTCTACCTGGCTTTTCACTCGGTGACGCCCGAGGTGAAAGAACGGGTAGCTCGTAGCGCCAAGTCGATGCCAGGACGAGTGGTGGCCTTGGCGGTCCGGATGCTGCCCACATCGGAGCGGGTGCGGTACCGGGAGGAGTACCGCAGCGAGCTTCTTGATCCTCAGTTCCTGATGCTGCCGCGCCGCAAGCGCCTGGGGTACGCGCTGCGGGTCCTGGTTCGTGCGCCGGCACTGCGCTGGGCCCTGCGAGAACCTTCGCATCGAGTGGAGCGGTGAGGGCCGTGGGGAGCCGGCTGGTGGTGGGCGTCAGGGCCGTGGGCACGGTGGTGGTCGCTGCGGTGCTCCCCACGGCGCTGGGGCCAGTCATCGTCGTCGTCATCGGCGTGTTGCTCAGCCTGCCGTTGGCGTTGGTTGTCACGGTGGCGTTGGTCGCGGTGTGCTCGGCTGATCCGGGTCGGCGGAAAGCGGCGAAGGAGGTTCTCGATCGGCTGCTCAGCGTGCTGCGCCCCCAAGAGAGCCTCCGGACGCTGGCTCCGCGGCGGCGCGGGCGGCCCCCGCCGAGAAAGGGGCAACCCGCTGAGCGGCCTGATACCGGCAAGGAGTTTTCTGATCATGGCGCAAACGATCGTGCCCGATGAGGAATTCGAGGCTCGGCCCCGTTTCCGGCGTGAGGTTGGTTTTTGGGCGCTGATGTTCCTGTCGCTGGGTACGATCATCGGGTCGGGCTGGCTGGTGGGTGCGTTGACGGCGGCCACGTCGGCGGGTGGCGCGTCGATCGTGTCCTATGTGCTGGCCGGTGCGGTGCTCGTGTTGCTGGCGCTGGTGCACGCGGAGCTCGGTGCGGCCTACCCGTTCGCCGGGGGAACAGGACGGTGGCCGCGGTGGGTGTTCGGCTCACTAGGGGGATTCACAGCCGGGTGGGCAGCCTGGCTTCAGGCCGTGACAATCGCTCCGATCGAAGTCGAGGCCGCGCTCGGCTACCTCGACCACACCTGGCACGGCCTGATCAAGGCTACTGGTGCGCTCACCCCCAAGGGGTTGGGCATCGCCGCTGCGTTGATGTTGCTCTTCACCGTCATCAACATCCTTGGGGTGCAGTGGTTGGCGAAGACCAACACGATCGCCGTGCTCTGGAAGATCGCTGTACCGGTCCTCACAGTCGGCGTGTTGATCGCGGTGTCGTTCCGGGCCACGAACTTCACCGCCGGTGGCGGTTTCGCCCCCTATGGCGCCCACGGGATATTTGCCGCTTTGCCGCTGGGGATCGTGTTCTCGATGCAGGGCTTTGAACAAGCCACGCAGATGGCCGGCGAGGCCCGCGACCCGCAACGCAACGTGCCGCGAGCGGTGATCGGCGCCGTCGTGATCGGCACGTTGCTGTATCTGGCGCTGGAGATCGCCTTCATCGGAGCGCTGAACCCCAGCAACCTCATCCACGGGTGGTCCAACCCGGTGAGCAAGGGCGACTTTGGACCGTATGCCACGCTGGCCACTGAGCTTGATCTGGGTTGGCTAGCGGCCATTTTGTATGTTGATGCGTTCATTTCACCGGCGGATACCGGGCTGATCTATATGGGCACTTCCGCGCGACTGGCCTACGGGCTAGGCCACGCCGGCTACGTTCCCAAGAGCGTCAGCGCGCTCAGCAGCCGCGGTGTCCCCTACACCTCGATCATCCTAGCGTTCATCGTGGGGCTGATCTGTTTTCTTCCCTTCCCGACCTGGCAGAGCTTGGTTGGACTGGTCACCGACGCAACAGTGATCATGTATGCCTTCGCGCCGATCACCTTGATGGCGCTGCGCAAGGCTGACCCCCACCGCAGCCGGCCGTACCGGTTGCTGGCCGCCTCGATTCTTACGCCGCTGGCCTTCATCGCCGCCAACGAGATCATCTACTGGACATCCTGGGACACGGTAAAGAAGCTGATGCTGGCGATCGTCTTGGGCTACGTGGTGTTCGGGATCTCCTTTGCGGTGGGCCGTCCGATGGAGCGCCCGCCGCTGGACTGGCAGTCACTGATCTGGATCCTGCCGTGGTTCCTCGGCCTGGCAGTGATCTCTTATCACGGACAGTACGGCGGCACGAAGCTCATCCCGGAGTGGGTCGACCTGGGCGTGGTGGCTGCGTTCAGTCTCGTGATCTTCTTTGTGGCGGTCCGGCTCAGGCTGCCCCCAGACCGAGTTGTTGCCGCCATTGAGGACGAGTTCAAGACCGCGTGAGGCCGCTCAGCGAAATCAACACTGTGACCCGCTACTGGTTTGCCTGTGCGTCCGCACGTGGCCGAGTTGTCCACCATCGATCTTGGCGGTCATCCAACTGCAGGTCGGCTGGCGGCGCCGGTCGGTCGGGGAGCCCGGGTTCAGCAGTCGCAGGCCAGGAGGAGCCACCGTGTCCCACGGGATGTGGCTATGCCCGAAGACCAATACGTCGGTGTCGGGGAAACGGGCCACACACCGCTCCTCCCGGCCGCGCGCCGATCCAGTCTCATGCACGACTGCCAGCCGAACGCCGTCCAACTCGGCCGTCGCCACCTCCGGCAATCGTGCGGACAACGACGGCCCGTCGTTGTTGCCGACTACTCCGATCAGCCGGTTCGCCCGAGCCAGCAACGCATCCAGTAGCTCGACGCACACCCAGTCCCCGGCGTGGACCACGACATCGGCCTCGCCGACGGCTCGCCACAGCTGCTCGGGCAGATCCCGGGCGCGGTGCGGGATGTGCGTGTCGGCCATCAGGAGCAGCTTCACCCGTCCATTGTGCCTTCGCGAGCCCCTATCAGCGGCTCTGGCGAGCCTCGAGATTCGTGAGCATGGCGATGATCTGTGCCATGCCGGTGACGAGGGTGGAGAAACCCGCACCCATGCCCCTCTGGCGCTGCTCTGCCGCGCCCCCACTGCCCCAGGGGGAAGGGGGGATCCGTTACGGACGTGCCACCGGTGGCAACTCCGCACACCGCGACAGTCCTTCCCCAAACCTCACCGACAGTGACATCAGCACGTGGCGTGCCGGGCATCGGAGAGCGCGGATTTCAATCCGGTGCCATAGCCGCTGCGCGGCAAACAAGCGTCACCACCGTTACCTTTGAATCATTACGCAGTTCGTCGGCCGATGAACTGCGAACTCTTAAGAAGCAAAAAATTGCTGACCAAATCTCTGATCTGCTCGGCCGCCTTGATGATGTTGGAATACGGCGTCCATTCGAGTACTGCCGCGATATTGTTACCCTAGAATACCCCAAAGGCGTTGAAGGTGACTGGTTGCGTGGCGTTAGATCGTGGCTTCTCGAACGACGGAATTCGCTCGATGAGGCGAAGCGGGATAGGTTTCCGCTGCGATGCACGTCATTCACAGGAGACAACTCGCTCGTACCAATCGCACGCAATATGGATGAATGGTTACAGTTCACTGAGCCGGGACTTCAGACGGCGGTCCGAGTGGTTGCTCACCTAGAAACGATGGCGCATAGCTGACATCGACACACCGCGACACTCCCGGAGTACAACTCGGATGAGCTGTGCGGGGTTGTGGGTCCGGATGACCAGCCGGTTGGGTTGAGCGACAGCAGCTCTCTCGTCGCCACCTCCCTGTGCTCGCGCGACGAAAGTTGTCGCAGTGTGGACGCACTGGTCTGAAACTCAGCTGGCTTCTTCTTCGCGACCGCGTGGGTCATCAGAGACGTCGTGGGGTAGTCACAGTCGATCTAGAGCCGACGCTGAGCGTCCCCGGCGCGGAAGTACTCGCCCCTGCGGACGAGGCGTAGAGCGGACACCACACCCCGCATGCCGTCACCGGGACTGTCAAGCTGATCTTATGCGGATCCGCACGGTTGCTCGGGTTGTCCTGGCGCGGTTGCTGTACGCGCGGGGCTTCCGGGGTTGGATGGTCGGAAAACCAGTACTGCCGGCCGAAGGATCCTCGCGGTGCCCCGTCCGTTGTCGTCCGCACGTGGGTGCGCAGTGGACAGTCCGGTGGTTGCCGCTGTGGGGTGCGCGTTCGTTCACCTGAACTCGCCATCGCGCAGCGCGGTGGTGAAAGCAGCCCAGGCAGGTGGGGGGAGGGCCAGCACCCCGCCGGCTGGGTTCTTGGAGTCGCGTACCGCGATGACGCCGACGGTGACGGCGACCTCCACGCAGTTCGCTTTGTCGGTGCTGCGGCTGCTCTTGCGCCAGCTGGCGCCGTCGAGGGCGGCGACCTCCACGCAGTTCGCTTTGTCGCTGCTGCGGCTGCTCTTGCGCCAGCGAGCGCCGCTGAGGTCCAGCCTAGGCATCCCGGGCTCCTCTCCAGTGCTCATTCGACCCCGTACGGCCCGCTAGGTCAGCCGAGCTTGGCGGCGATCTGGGTGATCAGCTCGGTTGTTGCAGCGGGTGCAAGGGCTGCATGCAGAATAGTCCCCAGGGCCAGCCGGTAGGCCGCCAGATCGGCTTCCTCCTCCAGGAACAGCTCGGTGCCATGGTTCTCCATGAACACCAAAGCTGGCTCCTCGGCGAACTCCAGGATCACGAACGGCCCGCGCAGCCCAGCATGCGCCCCGGCCGACAACGGCACCACCCGCAGCGTCACGTGGGGTTGCTCCGTCACGCCGAGCAGATGGTGCAGCTGCCGGTGCATCACCCCGGGCTGGCCGATCGGGCGGCGCAAGGCGCTCTCGTCGACCACGGCGAATAATTGCGGCGCGCTGGCCCGAGTCAACACCGCTTGGCGGGCCATCCGGGCGGCTACCAGGTTGTCCAGCTCGGCTTCGGTGATGGTGGGCGCGATGCCCTGGATGATCGCCCGGGCATATTCCGCCGTCTGCAGCAGCCCAGGTACGAACGACGCCTCGTAGTTCTGCACGCGGGTGGCCTTGGCCTCGAAGTCGATCAGGCTGCGCCAGAGTTGGGGCAGGCCGGGTTGGCGGGTCCACCAGCCGCGCTCCTCGGAGCGGCGCACGAGGTCGAGCAGCTCGTCACGGGTGGCGGCGGGCGCCTGGTAGAGGCCCAGCAGCGCGGCGACGTCCTCGATCTGCAGGCCGGTGATGCCGGTCTCGAGCCGGCTGATCTTGCTGGGTGACATGCCGAGGCGCTTGGCCACCTCCGCTCCGGACATCTCCGCCTGCTCGCGTAAGGTGCGTAGCTCGGCGGCGACCTGGCGGGACCGGATCGAGGTGTGGGGGTTGCCGGGCATGCTGGGCGCCTCCGCTTCGTGGTTGTGTGGGTGCCCACTATGCACCATTGACGCCACTGATTCAATCACTCGATCGTGCTATTGCTTGCAGTACATGCAACGTTCGATGGTTCGGGCATGGACCGAGTGGAGATCGAGCGAAAGATCATGAGCGAGACCGTGGTCGAGAAGACCTGGGAGATCCCGGCGCACGGGGGCAAGGGGCCGGTGACCGTCACGCTCCGGACGCCGGAGGTGACGGTCACCGACTCGCGGGGCAGGCACATCGTGATCTCACCCGAGCAGGCTGAGCTGGTCGGCGAAAAGCTGGGTTACATCGCGGACTGGATCCAGGATGTCCCCGCCGACTGAGCTGCGACAGACCAGTACGCCACACTAGCCAGACAGCACCGCCCTGGAGAGGAGCACCCCGTGACCTACCCGCAAGCCGACGTGTTGTTCAGCGGGCTGAGCGGGGCTATCCGGTGTTCGATAACCCCGCTCAATGGGGTTCGCCACCCAGGTCCAGGCCCGGGATGAGCACGGTGCGGGTGGAGGTGCGGCAGGGTTCCGAGCCGGTGCCGGCTCTGCTCGGGGTGGTGCTCCGGGCCGCGCTGGGTGTGCTGGGCGCGGTGGCTGTGCTGGGCTTGCCGCTGGGCGCGCTGTGGTCCTGGCTCGCGCCGGCCGAGTTCGTCGTGCGCTCCGACCGCGCCGCCACGCTCGGTGCAGTGCTGCCCTTCGTCGGGCAGACCGAGCACCGTTTCGATGACATGGCAACCTTCCTGCTGCTCGGGCTGGCCGCCGGGGTGCTCACGGGTGCCGCACTGTGGCTGCTTCACCGGCGGCGTGGCCCTCTGGTGCTCCTCGCCGCGGTGCTCGGTTCGCTGATCTCGGCGTGGCTCGCGATGCGCGTCGGGCTGTGGCTGGTCGCCCCCCGTTACCCCGACCTGGCGAGCACCGGGGCGCCGTTCGGCCGCCCCCCGGTGTTGGAGTCGGCATGGGTGATCATCACGCAGCCCTTCGGCGTCGCGTTCACCTACTGCATCACGGCCGCCTGGAATGGCACCGAGGACCTGACCTCGTGAGCGCGTCAGTTGCGGCTGGCTTTCACGGCGAACTGGTCCAGCGGTACCGGTACTGCCCGTAGCATCCGCAGGAACGCCGCCTCCTGCACCAGCAAGGTGCGCACCAGGCGCAACCGATCCGCTGGATCGCGTTCCTCGAGTAAGGCTTGCTGGTCCTCCAGGGCCAGCAAGCAGTCCGAGGCCAGCAGGTGCGCCAGCGCCGCACTATCGACGTCCTCCTTGGGCGCTTCGCGGTCTCCGTGTTGCCCCACCGCCCAGCGGTACTGCCGGTGTGCTTCCCGGGCCGAGCGGGCCAGCATCGGCAGGAGCATCGACTGCTCTGCTGGTGGATCGTCATCAGGCACCCACTCGACACTGCCCAGCAGGTAAGGCGCTGACGTGTCATCGACATCAAGCAGCCGGAACCGCTTCTCGCCGCGGGTGACGATGTCGAAGCGACCGTCAGGAAGCCTGCGGGCCTCCTGGAGCACCGCGGTGCATCCGATGTCGTGCGTTTCCTCCACAGCGCCCAGACCCGGCTTGACCGCGACCACCCCTAAACGGCGCCCGGGTACGGCGCCGGTCACCAGGTCGACGGTCAACTGGCGGTAACGGGGCTCGAAGATGTGCAGCGGAAGCGATACACCCGGGAACAGCACAGTGCCCAGCGGGAACAGCGGGACGGTCTCGGCCACCGGTCAACGTTACGACGCCGGGTGCGGATCCGCGCAATGAACCGGCGGGTTCGGGGCGGACCGGGGTTCTGGTGGACGCAGCACGGCGAAGGGGTCGGTGACCCGCATGTCGCGCTCCGCGAAGCGGTACAGCGCCGCGGGTCGGCCGCCGGACGGTCCGGGTGCGGCGGTGCCGCCAGTGGGGGTCAACACCCCCCGGCGGGCCAGCACCCGCTGCAGGTTCGTCGCCGACACCCGGTGGCCCAGCGCAGCGGAGTAGAGCTCACGCAACGCCGAGACGGTGAACTCCGGTGGGGCCAGCGCAAACCCGAGATTGGTGTAGGAGAGCTTGGCGCGCAGCCGGTCCCGGGCCCGATGCACGATCAGGCCGTGGTCGAAGGCGGTGCGCGGTGAGCGCCACAGGGCATCCGTCACCGGGTGCCATGCCGTGTCGCGCGGCAGCACGGGATCGGCCACGCAGGGCACCAGCCCGAGAAACGCGGTGGCCACGGTGCGCTGGTGCGGCATCCGGTCCGGCGCGCTGAACACTTCCAGCTGCTCCACGTGCGCCACCTCGCGCACGTCCACTTTCTCGGCGAGCTGGCGCAGCACCGAGGTCCGCACGTCTTCGCAGTGGCGCAGGCGGCCACCCGGCAGCGCCCAACGCCCGAGGTCGGGCTCGATGCCGCGTTGCCACAACAGCACCTGCAGCTGCCCGTCCCGCACCTGCAGGACCGCGGCGAGAACTTCGTGCACCCCGAGCCCGACACTGTTATCATTCACGTTTTCGACTATAAGGCGAAAACTAAGGCGGAGGCCAGCGTTGGTGCTGGCGAAGGAGGCGATATGGCCGCTACCGCCGCGTCGGAGTGGACCCACCCTGGGCCGGAGCTGGATCGGGCCTGGCGCCAGGAGGTGCGTGAGCTCGCCCGGCAGCGTGACGCGGTGCTGCTCGCGCACAACTATCAGGTGCCCGAGATTCAGGACATCGCCGACCACGTCGGGGACTCGCTGGCGTTGTCCCGCATCGCGGTGGGCTGCGCGGAAAGCACCATCGTGTTCTGCGGTGTGCACTTCATGGCCGAGACCGCGAAAATCCTCGCACCAGGCAAGACGGTGCTGATTCCGGACGCGCGAGCGGGCTGCTCGCTGGCCGACTCGATCGACGCCGAGCAGTTGCGAGCCTGGAAGGATGAGCACCCCGGAGCCGCGGTGGTGTCCTACGTGAACACCACCGCCGAGGTGAAAGCCGAGACCGACATCTGCTGCACCTCGTCCAACGCCGTAGAGGTGGTCAACTCCATCCCGGCGGACCGGGAGGTGTTGTTCCTGCCCGATCAGTTCCTGGGCGCGCACGTTCGGCGTCGCACTGGCCGGCGCAACCTGCGGGTCTGGGCGGGGGAGTGCCACGTGCACGCCGGGATCAACGGTTCCCAGCTGGCCGCGAAGGCCGCCGCCGCGCCGGAGGCCGAGCTCTACATCCACCCAGAATGCGGCTGTGCGACGAGTGCCCTGTACCTGGCCGGCGAGGGTGCGGTGCCCGCTGAGCGGGTGCGGATCCTGTCCACGGGCGGCATGCTCGACGCCGCCCGAGCGACCGGGGCCCGCGAAGTGCTGGTGGCCACCGAGGTCGGCATGCTCCACCAGCTGCGGCGCGCGGCTCCCGGAGTCGAGTTCCGTGCGGTGAACGACCGAGCATCCTGCCGGTACATGAAAATGATCACTCCGGCGGCGCTGCTGCGCGCCCTGCGTGAGGGCGTCGAGGAGGTAATTGTCCCGGTCGACATCGCGCACCGGGCCCGTGGCGCGGTGCAGCGCATGATCGCGATCGGTCGGCCGGGCGGCGACGAGTGATGAGCTGGCAGCTCACCGTGGACCTCGCGGTGGTCGGCACCGGCGTCGCCGGGCTGAGTGCTGCCTTGCGCGCCGCCGAGCTCGGCCTGCGGGTGGTGGCCGTGACCAAGACCACGATCGAGGACGGCAACACCCGCTGGGCGCAGGGTGGCGTCGCGGTGGTGATACCCGGTACCGGTGACAGCGTGGACGCGCATGTGGCGGACACGTTGGCGGCCGGCGCTGGGCTGTGCGATGAGGTTGCCGTCCGGTCGATCCTGGCGGCTGGCCCGGCCGCGGTCAACACGCTGCACTCCCGCGGCGCCGTCTTCGATGGCTGCGCAGGGGAGCTGGAGCGTACCCGGGAGGGCGGGCATCGGGCCTTCCGGGTGATTCACGCTGGTGGTGACGCCACCGGAGCCGAGATCGAGCGGACACTGGCTGGCGCGGCCCGTGGTGGGCAGTTGCCGTTGCTGGAGGGGCAGCCGGTCACCGACGTGTTGCGCGACGACACCGGCCGGGTGGCCGGGCTCGCCCTGCTCGGGGACGGTGTGGGCGTGCTGCGGGCCCGGGCTGTGCTGCTCGCCACTGGAGGCCTCGGCCAGCTCTATGCGCTGAGCACCAATGCCGATGGTGCTACCGGCGACGGGCTGGCGCTGGCGTTGCGGGCCAGGGCGATGACCGCTGATCTGGAGTTCGTCCAGTTTCACCCGACGGTGCTGCACGGCGGAGCTGGCTCGCGGGGCCGCCAACCGTTGGTCACCGAGGCGATCCGGGGTGAGGGTGCGGTGCTGCTGGACACCACCGGCTCCCCGGTGATGACCGGCGTGCATCCCCTCGGTGCTCTCGCGCCGCGCGACGTCGTGGCCGCCGCGATCACCCGCCGGATGGCCCAGACGGGTACTGACCACGTGCTGCTCGACGCCACTCACCTCGGCGGTGCGCAGCTGCGTCGTCGCTTCCCGACCGTGCACGCGGCCTGTATGGCGCTCGGCGTGGATCCCGCTCGCGAGCCGATTCCGGTGGCCCCAGCGGCGCATTACCAGTGCGGTGGTGTGATCACCGACACCAGTGGCCGGACCACCGTGCCCGGGCTCTACGCAGCAGGGGAGGTGGCCCGGACCGGCCTGCACGGCGCGAACCGGCTGGCCTCCAACAGCCTGCTGGAGGGGCTGGTGATGGGTGCCCGGGCTGCGGCGGCGGTAGCGGCTGACCTCGCGACGTCCCCGCGCCCCGGCCCGCCACGGCTGCGTTGCCCGGCGCGTCCGGTGGCGGACCGCGACGCGGTGCAGCGGGCGATGAGTGCGCACGCCGGCATCGGGCGCGACGCCACCGGCCTGGCCGTGGCCTCGGCGGTCGCCCGGGCGGCCACCCGGCGGCGGCTCCGGACCCCGCGCGACGCCGAGGACGCCGGGCTCACCCTGGCCGCGGCCGCCGTGCTCGCCGCCGCGAGCACCCGCGCCGAAAGCCGTGGCTGCCACCTGCGCACCGATCACCCGAGGGCTGCGGCGCGCTGGCGACGCAGCATCGCCGTGGTGCTCGATGATGCCGGCACCCCGGTGGTTGCCCACCCGATGCTGGTAGGCGGGGTGGCGTGACGCCCGTCGAAACGCAGTTAATCGCCGCCGGGCTGGATGTCGATGACGTGCACCGGGTCATCAGCACCGCCCTAGATGAGGACCTGCGCTACGGCCCGGACGCCACCACTGCCGCCTGCGTGCCCGCCGGGGCCGTCGCGACGGCGACCGTCTCCTCGCGCGGACCCGGCACACTGGCTGGGCTGCCGGTATTTCTCGCCGTGCTTGACGCGGTGCTCGGAGCCGGCGGATACGAGATCATCGCCCGGCGGGAGGACGCCGACCGGCTGGCCGCCGACGACGTCGCACTCACCGTGCGCTGCCCGATGGCCGGCCTGCTCACCGCCGAGCGCACCGCACTGAACCTGCTGTGTCACCTCTCCGGGGTGGCCACCGCCACGGCGGCGTGGGTGGAGGCGGTGGCCGGCACCGGCGCGTTGATCCGGGACTCCCGCAAGACCCTCCCGGGGTTGCGAATGTTGCAGAAGTACGCGGTGCGCTGCGGCGGCGGGGTCAACCACCGGATGGGGCTCGGAGACGCGGTGCTGATCAAAGACAATCACGTGATCGCCGCCGGTTCGGTGACCGCAGCTCTTGCTGCCGTCCGGGCGTGTGCCCCGTCGTTGCCCTGCGAAGTGGAGGTCGGCACCCTCGCCGAACTGGACGAGGCACTGGTCGCCGGTATCTCGCTGGTACTGCTGGACAACATGACGGTGGCGCAATGCGCCGAAGCGGTCCGCCGCGCCGCCGGCTCAGCCACCGAGCTGGAGGTCTCCGGCGGCCTGACCCTCGACGTGGCGCGCGCCTACGCCGAAACCGGCGTGCGCTACCTGTCGGTGGGCGCCCTCACCCACTCCGCCCCAGCCCTAGACCTCGGCTTGGATCTGAGCTCATGATCGGCGTGCATTCGGCAACGAGTTCCAGCCCTACCAGAGCCAATTCCATGAAGTTGGGGGCGGGGACCCTGGCGAGTATGTGGTGATGGCCACCTCCTTGACGCCGCAGGTGCCGCCGTGCACTAAGCCGATCACCGGCGCCTGTGGCCGGCCGACGACCCCACACCCTCCTCGTGATCACTGTTTGGGAAGATTTAGCCGCGCCCAGCGCGGCTAAATCTTCCCAAACAGTGATCATCACCCACAGGTGGCCTCATCCGGCGGTGAAACACCCTCGTGGGGCACCGCGGGCAGTGCCCCACGAGGGTGCCCAGCAGGTGTGGCTGCACGTTGTTCCGACGCCGCCAACAACTCTGTTCTCCCAGGTCAGTTCCTCAACTGAGTGCCATTGCCACCAGAGCAGCCACATTCGCTCGCGTCAGGATGGAGACCTCCTGAAGTAGGCCATGAACGTCGATCGATACGGTGCTCGCTGGCGGCGAGCTACCCTCTGCCCGCCGCCCCTCCTGCGCCCCGCCAGCTCGTGTGGTGCGCACACCCATGACCCCGTCAACCGGGCGCTGCCTCAGCAGACGATGAGGCGGGCGTGGGCGAACAACGTCGCGCCCGCAGGTGGTGGCCCCATCAGGGCGGCACTACGGTCATGATCACGGTTTCGGTGCCGAAAGTGACACGTCGTGTCACTTTCGGCACCGAAACCGTGATCATGAATCCCAGACCTCCCCCGGCTAGCACCTACTGCAACACACGCCTCGCGGGCACCACCCGGTCCTTCGCGGGCCTATGACATTCACAAGATTTTCCTGTGGACGCCTCACGGGTGCCCCAGGTCAGATCTTGATCAAGAAGCTACTTCAGGAGGTCTGGGACGGGCAGGCCGGTACGTGGTCGAACCCGGATAAGTATTTGCCCTGTTCCTCGGAGGTGAGGTTCCTCTTGACGATGTCGCAGACGTGTTTTAGCGCCCACGCGGCGTCAAAAGGTTCCACGAAAAGACCCCTTTCGGAAAAACTCCCTTCGTTCACGACGAGGTTGCCGCTGTCAGATGTGAACGCGAAATCGGACTCATAGTTGGTGCTCATGCTCAGCGTACCTTCGAGTAGTGGGTCACGCACATCCCACTTCCACACTGATATGTGACGGGATCCCGGCTCTCGTGTCGCGAGGCGGGAGCCGTCTGGGCTGAACTTCACCAACTCGCCGCCCACCGGGATTCGCCGAGGATCAAATTTGTTTGCACCTAGAATCCATAGTTTAATCTCCTCCTGACCTCCGATAATCAACAAAGTTCCGTCCGGACTGAAGTTTATCGATTTCGCGTCGTCGAACGGGATGGTAGTTCCAGTATGATCATTGGAATGAATGTCCCACAGTCGAGTCTGGCCACTGGAACTAGTCGCAGCAACATAGCGACCTCCTGGACTGACCGCCAATCCTCTCAATCCGTTTATCGTGTAACCCGGAGAGAGCGGGATGCTTGTTTTCTTGATGTGGTCCTTGGTGGACCAAACGATGATCTCGGATCTGTCGGCGGATGCCAGAAAATCGCCGTGCGAGTCGAACGAGAGCTGGAGTACGTCACCATTGTTCCCTTGGAGAGGCACCTCCGGGGCGAGTGGGGACGAGATGTCAAGCGAGATGTCAAGCAAGCTAATTTTTCGATCCTGGTCGTCCGTAAAGGCGTAATACAAGCCGTTCGGACTGAGGCTCTCGACTCTTTCTCCGTCCAACTGGTCATCCGCGGATCTTCGCACGACGATCTGCTCGAAATTTCTGTTCCCCATCGAGTAGACGGCCACCTTGCCGCCGGAGGAGACTGTGGTGAGGTGCTTCTTGTCGGGTTGGATCGCGACCATGTGTGCGCGGACGGGTATTTCGTGAGATAAATCGATACCAGTGAGTGAGATTACGTTGGGTGTATCGGAGTCGATTACGGCGACTTTGTGCCCGTCAGGACTAAACGCACTAGCCCCGCTATGCAATGAAGGGCCATTGATCGCTGGGTAGACGGCGAGCAGCGTCCGCCTTGCCACGTCGAAAATGGTTAAACTCTCTCCATCGGATAGACTTACGAGGCGACCATTGGAAGTGAAAGATGGATGGAAAAAATCGCGTCATACTCTATCTTTTGCGCCTGCCGCCGATCGAAGTCCCACCGTCCGAAAATGGTGGTAAAACCCCCACTGTCGTCATCGTAGATTTGGCCTTGGTATATCGCGGATCGTCCGTCCGGTGTGACGGCGAAGCCTGAGCCGTCGCCGAAGAATGACTGATTATTTCTACTCGATAGTGGGCTTGATTGCCTTCTCTTGGGTGGATCTGGCTGGTCCACCGTGAGGGGCTTGCCGGCGGCGATGTCCCAGGTGATGATGTCGTCGCCGTCGGTGTACGCCAGCTCACGATTTCCGTTCCTGAAGCCGAAAGCGCATCTGGTGTCAACATGAGTGAGTGGCACCGAACGATAAGGGTGGTCGGTGTCCGGAGACCACAACTGAATCCGCCGTCCGACGCAGGCGCCGAGCAACGTGCCATCCGGACTGAAGGTCGGGTGGTCGAAAGATTCCTCAGGGGCAAGGTTGAATGGTATTTTTCGTACTACTTGATTCGCTGCATGAGACCACAGAACCACCTCGTTTCCTTGCTCGGTCTTCTGTGTGTAAGCGATGATTCTTCCGTCCCGACTGAAGGCTGGAGTACCGACTCCGTCTGCGTCACGCCCACTACGGGGGATATTTTTCTCGAGATCCCGTACCTCGATGCGATTAGGATTAGTCAGCGCGACGATCGTGGGGTCCGTGGGACTGAACGCGATCTGGGACACGCCTGTCATGTCGGTGGCGAGCAACCGGTCGACGTGCCGCCACTTGCTGGCCATGCTCGTCAGCGCACTAACAGCCTCCCTGGTGGGCGCGATCTTGTAGGCGGTGGCGGCCAGCAGCATCGCGAGATCCGGTTTGTAATCTGCTAGCGAGTTCGCTTGCGTCGCTAGCTCCCGTGACTGGATTTGTTGGTTCTCCTCCTTGACCTGGTTGCGCTGCCACAGCGCGACGCCGCCCAGGCTTGAGGCGGCCAAGACCAGTAGGGCCAGCACCGCTGCCACCATGCGTAATCGCCGCACGGATCTGGTTCGGAGGGCGCGGCTGGCTTGGATGAATTGCTGCTCGGGGGTGCCGAGGTCGTCGGGGCGTTCGGTGAGCCAGCGTTCCGCCTCGGCCAGGGGTGTGCCGCGGAGCAGTGCTCCCTCGTTGTGCTGCGCCGTTTCCCACTGAATCAGCGAACCGCGCAGTTGTTCCTGCCAGGTGCGGAAGGCGAGGTCGGCGTCAAACCATTCGTACAGCCGGGACCATCTGCTGATCAGGGCTTCGTGCACGAGTTCGACTGATTCCACCCCGGTCGGGTCCCGGTCGGTGACGAGCAGTCGGGTGGCGGCGAGTCGCTGGGCGAGTTGCCAGCGTGGTTCGCCGAGTTCGGGGCGCCGGGCTATCCGGCGTACCGGCTGCCCGACGTCCGAGGGGCGGATGAGTTGGATCAGCAGGCGGCGGGCCTCCTCCTGATCGTCCGGTAGCAGTTGGTCGAGGTAGACCCGTTCGGCGTAGCTGGCCAGCGCACCGCTGACCCCGCCGAGGTGTTCATACGCTGAATGGGTCAGCGTGCCCTGATCTTGTCGTTCCCACAGTAGAGTGAGGGCGAATTCCAGCAGCGGCAGACTGCCGGGCTCCTCTCCGAGGTCACCGAGAATCCGCTCGACAAGGCCGGCCTCATACGTCACGTCTTTCGGCAGTGGCCCCTCGATGACCGCGCGGAGCTGGTCACGACCCATCTGCCCAATCGTGGTGACCGATCCTTCCAGAGCCGCCGCCAACGCCGGGTCCTGCAACGCCTGCCCCAGAAAATCGGCCCGCAAGGTCAGAACGACGGTGAGACTGCGCGGGGTATGCGGCGCCGGTAGCAGAACAGTGAGGAACTCGCTGGCGTCACTGTCCTCGCGGGCGAAAAGCTCTTCACACTGATCCACCACCAGCAGCAGGTCGGTCTTGCCCGCTCGCGTCAAGACTCTGTCGACCACGTCGGGTAGGTGCCCCTCGCTCAGCAGCGTCGTGAGCTGACCCAGCGCGGCAAGACGCTCGGTCTCGGCCTGATCGGGGTCCAGGAAGGGCAGGAAAGCGGCAGCCAGGGCGGCCAGCGGTGAGGACGCATGCGCGGGACGCATACCGAGGCACAGCCACCCCTGCTGCTGCACTATCCGCGGTAGTAGGCCCGCGAACACCACCGAGGACTTGCCACTGCCCGAAGGCCCGACGACCGCGACCAGCGGCCGGCGCCTAACTTCAGTCACGAGCAGATCAGTGAGGTCCTGCCGGCCGTAAAAGACGCTCACGTCTCGTTCCCGGAAGGGATACAGACCGCGGTAGGGGCAGGGCGGCACGGTGCGATCCGCCAGCTGCGGCCAGGCCCGGATCAACTCCTCAGTCGGTATCAAATAAGCAGCTCCGCGGTCACTGCGCGCGTCCGCGGCCACCGTCATGCCGACCACGCCAGCCAGCTCATCGTCCCAGACGGCGGCACCGCTGAAACCGGCCTCGACGGCATATCCCGAAGAGCTGGTCTCCATTTGCACCCAGCCGGCGGCCTGCCGGGCCCGAAGAACCCCCGAGGCCCACACGCCATGGTCATAACGGCGGGGAAAACCGAAGGTGCGAAACGGGTGCGACCAGAAATCCTCAGCGGTCACCAGACAAGCGGGCAGGACTCCGGCCGGCGGGTCACTCACCAATGCGAGAACAGCGATGTCACCCTTGTCGTCGTCTTCGATCGGATGCCATACCGCTACCCGGGCCTGCACCGTGACCCCCGCGGCGACGAGCGGGAAGTCCAGCGACACCGTGTCGGTCTCAGCCGGCGCTTCCCGGGTCTTTCGGCCCAGTGCCCGCGCCACGACATGAGCGCAGGTCACGACATGGCTTGTGGCGACCACGAACCCGCTGCCCACAACCTCACCCGTATGGCTGCGGATGCGCGCCATGGCAGAATCCACGGTGCGCTGGACACCCGCCGGCTGGGGCCGGTGCTCAACCAATCTGCGACCCAGGGTCAGCCGCGGCATCGGGCGTCCAGCTCAGTTTCACCGTGAAATGACCTTCGGCGGCGGTCTTCGCGATGATCGCCCCCGCTTCACCGGCCAACTTCACCCCGAACTCCAACTCGATCCGGCCCGGAGACAACGTCTGCAGCACGTCCATCGACGCCCGAGCCGCGTCCCGCACGCTGCCCAACGCCTCCGTCAACCGACGACCCGCCTCCACCACCCCGTCCCGACTCCGGCTGACCCGCTCAATACCGAGGCTGCCCTCGTCCACCTCCACCAGCACCGTTGAGCCCTCCGCCAGGTCGAAGCGCACCATCTCGGTCATGCGACTCCTCGCTGTCGGGGACGGACAGGGTGTGGACCCAACAGAGCGAAGCGGAGAGTAGTGCCTGAAACCTGTGGATGACGAGGAGGGGTCGTACCCTCCTGACCATCTCGGGCAAACCCCACGCCCGATGGAGACGACCACCGGGTACGCGGCCAGGAGGCGGGTCGAGGCGCCGTGATCACTGTTTGTGTGCGTTGAGCGACGTCTTGTGTCGCTCAACGCACACACACTCCGTTCAGCGCATTCGAGGTTGCAGCTTTGGCTACACCAGCCGCAGGATAATCAACCGCTGGTGCTCGTGGACCACAGCGTGGACGATCAGTCCGGCGCCGCCGCCGTAGGTGATCGTCCACTGGTCGGTCGCCTCGTCGTAGGCTGAACGGGGCTGCTGGCGCGAGTTTTCTCGCAGTTGCTCGATCCGAGCATCGATCTGCTTGCACGCGGTGGCCGGGAGGCTGGCGTAGGGCTCGCGCGCGATCTCTAGCCAAACCAGCCCATAGCGCGGCATCGTTTACAGCTGCGCCCAGTTCCCAGCCTTGTCGCGCTCCCATAGTCCGGTGAAGTCCCCGGTCCGGGCCCGGGCGAGCTGTGCCTGCTCTTGCTCGGACAGCGGATTCGCCCGGATCGCCGCGATTGCCCACCAGCGGCCGAGCACCGCCTCGGCCGGCGACGCTGCGGTGAGGATGGCGCGGATCGCCGGGCCGGAACGCTCCATCTTCGTCGTTGCGGCGGCCCTTTGTTCAGTATCAGCCATCCGGCTGTGCGTCGGTGCGACGGGTCGGTGTCGGGCGTGGCACGCAGCTGCGGAGCTCGCGGTATGATAATGGTATGACCATCCGGAAGCTCACCATCTCGCTACCCGAGGAATTCGACTGCACTGTGCGGATTGCCGCCTCGGCGGCCGGGTTGTCCGTCCCGGCATGGTTGGCGCAAGCCGCCGCCCAAGTAGCGGTTGAGCAGGTCATTGTCGCAGATGGGCGGGCTGCGCTCGAGGAGTTCATCGCCGAGAACGGCCCGATCACCACTCACGAGGATCAGGACGTCTGGGTGGCTCGGGTGCTTGCCGATGCTGGTGCCGGTGAGCATCGAGCCGCGAGCTGATGCCGGCTCTGCTCTACGACACCGGTGCCCTGGTAGCGGCCGCCAGCCTCGGCGCCACGCTCGCGCTGCACGCACTCTGGTCCGAAAACAGAAGGTGACCAGGCGGGATTTTTGGTGACCACGGTGGTTCTGAGGGTAGGAGTCATCGACCGGGCTGGGCAGGGGTTATGACCTGGCCGGCCCGGCTGGCGCGGTGGGGTGAC
>JBOHFR010000011.1:0-91138 GCA_050699715.1 Pseudonocardiaceae bacterium | reverse complement strand
TCACACGCTCGAATCCGGATCGCTTCCAGCGTGGCGTGATCAAGCTTCCGGCCATCGTTATCCCGCATAGGAGAATTAAACCACAAGTAGACCGCAAAGTCCACTTACTTTCGATCTCCTTAGTAACAAGATACAAATGATGCTGGGTTCGCTCAGCATGTTAATCAGCTTGGATTCATCTGGAAATCCGGCGCTCGATCAAAATGGATCCACATATCATAAAACGTAGAGCCCTTGAGTCTCCGAATTCGCCCGGCGGGAGTACGCGACGAGCGACTACGGCGTCCAGCCCGATGGCACAACGTGCTGTAGAGGCACCCGGGGCGGCGAGTTCATGAACAGATCCATAGACAGGTTCCGCCCGGGCTGTGGTCCAAGACCCGCAACTCCCGAGGTGCTTCAGGTGCTTCACCCCGGGACGATCACAAGCCATCCCGCTGGCCGACCCGCGTTTTGTCCGAGCGGTCCTCACGGTTCGCGAAAAATCTCATGAGTACCGATCCGACGCCACCTGATGCCAGATGTGCCGTCAATCTCGACCCACTCGAACGTGGCACGACCGTCGGGCCCGGAGAACGACCACGTCATCTCCCAGATTCGGGGTGCACGCACCACTCGCTTGATCCGCAGACTCGTCGGCCACTGTACCCGAGGGTCCGCGACGACGCGCTCCGCAGCCACGTGAAAATGCTTGATTGCAGATCGGAATAGCTCGCGTTCGGCTTCGGACAACCGCCTCCAGTCCGATGTAAAGCTGTCTGTCCGCTCGAACTTCACGCCGTCGCGTCGAGTTCCTCGAGGAATTCGTCAGGTCCGTCGGTCACGGCAAGTCGCCCGGCGGCGACGTCCGCCTCCGCCTCCCGCTCCATAAGCTGCCAACGCTCACTCCAGAACCAGGTCTGGTCAGCAGGCACCGCAACGAGCGGATGCAGCTCAATAACACCGTCGTCCCGCTCAACGAGCCGCACCTGGGCTCCCGGCTCGTCAAGCCGGTGACGCCGACGGATCTCGGGCGGCAGGGCGAGGGTCCCCCGCCCCTGAACGGTCAGATGGAACTCGGCCATGTCGTACAGTGTACCTACTGCATCGCTGCCATGCAGCAAGACTGCGATGCTGCAGAGACTCTGGTGGTTGGGCGGAGGGTGGCCGTCGTTCTTCGAACACATCGAGCTGCGCGCCGGGATGCGGGCACTCGTGGCGCACGATGATCCGCATTCCGGGGGCGTTGTGTTGGTCTTGACCAGTCCATTTCCTCGGTCTCGTCGCCGTGTCCGGCGTGCGGTTGGGCATACCCTTAAGATACCCCCATACCTCTCAAACGTGCCCCATGGTAGATCCGCGTCGACCAGCCCCGAGCACGTAGGCTCACCTGTGGATCGGGCGCGGGCAACCTAGAGTGCATAACGTGCCGTGCGTAGTCGAGTGCCGGCTGGCAGAGCCGGGGGAGAAGGAGCGATGTGTCAGCCTCTGATCATGCGCGAGCGCTTGCACTGACCGCGGCGAACGCGGCGGTGGGCAAGAAAGCGCACAACATCACCCTGCTCGACGTGTCTGACCAGCTGGTGATCACGGACTGTTTCGTCATTGCCTCGGCGCCCAACGAACGCCAGGTCCAGGCCATCGTGGACGCCGTCGAGGAGAAGATGGCGGCCGCTGGAAGCAAGCCGGTTCGCCGCGAGGGCGCCCGTGAGGGGCGCTGGGTGCTGCTGGATTTCGTCGACGTTGTCGTGCACGTGCAGCATGCCGAGGAACGTTCTTTCTACGGCCTTGAGCGACTGTGGAAGGACTGCCCGACGATCCCGTTCGACGCTGACGTCGCCGAGGCGGACGAACCGGGGTGACCCTGAAGTGGCTCGTGCTCTGGCGGCACGGCGAGAGCGACTACAACGTGGCGCAGCGGATGCAGGGCCAGCTTGACTCGCAGTTGACCGCAACTGGCCTCGACCAGGCTCGCCGAGCGGCCCGTTCACTCGCGGAGCTGGCGCCGGAAGTCCTCATTTCCTCTGACTTGTCCCGCGCCGGGGACACCGCAGCAGCGCTTGCCGCCGAGACTGGGATGCCGCTGTGGGTCGACAAGCGGCTTCGGGAAACTCATCTCGGGGCGTGGCAGGGCCTGACTCATCCTGAGGTGGAGGCGCTCTGCCCGGGTGGCATCCTGACCTGGCGGGGGAACCCAGAATGCGCCCCGCCGGGTGGCGAGACCAAGGTAGAAGTGGCCGGACGGGCCGCGCACGTGGTCGCTGAGCTCGATGCGGCCGGGCACAATAGCGCGGTGCTGTGCACTCACGGCGGGCTGATCGCCGGCCTGACGCCGCTGCTGCTCGGTGTGCCGGTATCAGGGTGGCCGGTGTTCGGCGGGATCAGTAACTGCCACTGGACGGTGCTTGTCCGCCGCGGTTCTGACTGGCGGCTGTTCTCCTATAACACTGCCGCTCCCCTGGAGCGACGTCTCCACTGAACTCGGGGCAGCCGTCCAGTCTCGCACGAACTCCGGACACTCACCGCGACGCAGGCGCGGAGAACCCCGACTTGTCCCCACCCACCCCTGTTGTCCACAGCCGAGGTGCTCGACCATCGAGGTGAGCGGGGACATTGTCTTAGCGTCGCCCCCATGGCCCTGCTTCCCAACTTCCCGTCCTTCGACACCAGTGGACCGCAGCAGGTCCGAACGCGGCTGGTGGCCCTGGGCGGTGCTCCCGACCCGCCGCCGGATCCCGGTGATCCAGACTTTGGGCACGCGGGCGCCATCGACACCATGCAGAGCGGGCCGCGACAGACCCGCCAGGGCGATGCGGACGACCTACCCAGCACATCGCGGGGAGGCCGGCTGGTTCAGCGTTGGGTGCCCGGACCGCTGCGGGACGCTCGATGGGAACCCGGACGGCAGGGAGCCCTGATTCTGTCGTTGGTTGCGGCTCTGGCTGCGCTGGTGGCTGCGGTGGGGGTGTGGCGGGAGCGCCCCGTGCCCGAACCAGCCCCGGCCCTGCCGCTGGTCGCCGCCACCGCTGCGCGGGCGTCGTTGGCGCCACCACCGCCCGGCGCAGCCCATGAGGTAGTGGTCAGTGTGGTAGGCCGGGTGGTCCGCCCTGGTCTGATCCGGCTACCCGACGGCACCCGGGTGGCTGACGCGCTGGCTGCGGTGGGCGGCGCGCTGCCCGGCACCGACCTGATGGGGCTCAACATTGCCCGGCGGTTGTCCGACGGCGAGCAACTTCTGGTCGGCGTGGTGCCACCGCCAGAGCAGCCGGCCGGCAGCGTGGCATCAGGCACTTCCGGAGCGTCCCGGACGGTCGATCTCAACGCGGCGACTCTTGAGCAGCTTGACGGGCTACCCGGTGTTGGCCCGGTAAGCGCCCAGCGGATTCTCGATTGGCGCGCCGCGCACGGACGCTTCACGTCGGTGGATCAGCTCCGCGAAGTAAGTGGTATCGGACAGGCGCGGTTGGCCCATCTCAAGGGTCTGGTGCGGGTGTGACCGCTGGCGCGCTCGTTCCCGTGGCGGCGGCGCGATGACCGCCGACGGCGTGACGCGGCATGACCTGCGCCTGGTGCCCGCCGCTCTCGTCGGCTGGGCTGTGGTGCTCTCCGGGCTGTATCTCGGGGCCTTGGTCGTTGCCGCGTTGGGCGTGGCGGGACTGCTGGTTGCTGGGGCTGCCGCGCTGCGCGGCCGTTCGGCGGTGGTTCTCGCGGTGGGCGGGGTGGCCGCCGCTCTAGCCCTCGTGGTCGGTACGCAGGCCTGGCAAGTTGAGCACCATCCGGTGCGGGTGGCTGCCGAGCACGGTTCGGTGGCAACCGTAGTGGTGCACTTGAGTGATGACCCGAAGGCGGTCGCCTCCCCGAACTACGGTGGCCAGCAACCGCACCCGCAGCGGGTGGTGGTACACGCGGAACTTGAGGCTGCGCAAGTGGCTGGGCACCAGTGGCGGACCGGCGGTCGGGTAGTTCTCCTGGCACCGGCCCAGGGCTGGACTGGGCTGCTGCCCGGTCAGCGAGTGCGGGCCACCGGGCTGCTCGCGGCATCTGACCGATCCGACCTGACGGTGGCCGTGCTGCGGGTGCGAGGTGGGGCGGAGGTGCTGTCGGCGCCCACTGCGGTCCAACGGGTTGCCGAGCGACTTCGGTCCGGGCTGCGGCGGGCGGCCGGGGTCCTCGATCCGGAGTCAGCCGGACTTCTACCTGGACTGGTGGTAGGCGATACATCGGCGATGGTGCCTACTGTCGACGCGGAGTTCCGCGTCGCCGGGCTTACTCATCTCATCGCGGTGTCCGGTGAGAATGTGGCGATTTTGTGTGGGGCTGTCCTAGGGCTGGCCCGGCTCGCCCGGCTGGGACCACGGACTGCGGTGATGGTGACCGGGTTGGTCCTGGTCGGGTTCGTGGTGCTGTGCCGCCCATCGCCGAGCGTGCTGCGCGCCGCAGTGATGGGCGCCGTCATGCTGCTGGCCCTGGTGCTCGGCCGCCACCGCTCGGCGATTCCCGCGCTGTGCACTGCGGTCCTCGTTCTGCTGCTGGTTGATCCGGCGCTCGGAGGTGATCCAGGGTTTACGCTATCCGTGCTGGCCACCGGTGCGCTGGTGCTACTCGCTCCGGGTTGGGCAGCGGCGTTGCGCCGCCACGGGGTGCCATCGGGAATCGCCGAGGCACTCGCGGTGCCCGCCGCCGCCCACGTGGTCACCGCGCCGGTGGTGGCGGGCCTGTCTGGCCAGGTGAGCCTGGTGGCGGTGCTGACCAACCTGCTGGCCACCCCGGCGGTGGCGCCGGCGACAGTGCTGGGGGTACTCGCTGCGGTACTCGGGGCGTGGTACCCCGGAGCCGCTGTTGTCGTGGTGCACCTAGCCGGGCCGGCGGTGGACTGGCTCGTGGGTGTCGGTCACCAGGGGGCCGCGATCCCCGATGGCGTGGTGCAGTGGCCAGCAGGGGCCTATGGTGCGCTCCTGCTGGCCTTGATCGTCGGGGTCGCGCTGTTCGCGATGCGAGCGCACCGGCTGCGGGTTCTCGCGGCGGCCGGACTGGTCGGTGCCCTGCTGGTGCTCGTGCCGACGAGGTTCGTGTCGCCAGGCTGGCCAGCGGCCGGCTGGGTTATGGTGGCCTGCGACGTCGGCCAGGGTGACGCGGTGGTGTTGGCCACCACTGAGCCCGGTCGGGCGGTGCTCGTCGATACGGGACCTGACCCGGGACCAGTATCGGCCTGCCTCGACCGCCTCGGCGTCCGGCGGCTCGCTTTGGTCGTGCTCAGCCACCTGCATGCCGACCACATCGGTGGGCTGGCCGGCGCGCTCCGGGGACGGGCTGTCGGTGCCGTCGCGCTCGGCTCCGGACGTAGCCCCTCGTGGGCATTCGCCCAGGTTCTGCGGACTGCGGCGCTGGCCCGGGTGCCGGTGGTCGCGTTGACTGCGGGGCAGCGACTGTTCTGGCCCGGTTTGGCGCTTGATGTGCTGGCCCCGCTGCGAGATCCACCGCCGATCGGGGATCACCAGGCCGAGGTCAACGGCACGGCGGTGAACAACACCTCGGTTGTGCTCGGGGCGAGTACGCCCGCTGGTCGGGTGCTGCTCACCGGAGACGTGGAACTCGAGGCCCAGGCGGACCTGCTGGCCACCGGGACCGATCTGCGGGCTGATGTGCTCAAGGTTCCACACCATGGCTCGCGCTACGACACCGAGGAGTTCCTTGCTGCGGTGCGGCCGCGAGTGGCAATCGTCAGTGTTGGAGCACACAACAGTTACGGCCAGCCCAGCCAGCACGTGCTTGACACGCTTACCGAGGCAGGAGCACGGGTGATGCGCACCGACCTGAAGGGAGATATCGCGGTGGTGGGTGGTCCCAGGCTTCAGGTGGTCGCGCGCGGAGCCATGGTGCGAGCGCCCTAAGCCAAGGGTGTCGGCCCCTTGGTGACATGAAAAACGTTGCTCAGCAGTCCGTCGAAGGATCGACCCCGTTGTGGATCGGCGATCTGTGGGGCAGCTCCGCCGAATCCGGCGTTGCCAGTAGTTGCACTATCGGCGTCATGTCGAGGCGTTGTGGGGCCTGCTGTGGAGGTTCCGGAGGCGGCTGGTCTCGCGGAGACGGCTGCGACGGAGGCCGTCGAAGCAGGGGCGACTTGCCGCGGCGCCTGCTGCACCGGGGCCCGTCGCACTGGGAGATCCCTGAGAGACGAGCCCCACTGGGGGGCCGCTCCTGGCGTCCACGGAGCGGCCTGGCCTGGACCTGAGCCAGATCAGCTTCCGAGGGCCTCGCGAACGGCCTTGGTGTTCGGCGCCACAGTGGCTCGTAGTCCCAGGTGGTCTTCTACAGCGTCCAAGGTCTTGAGCCCGTCGCCGGTGATGAGCAGGACAGTTTCAGCGTCGGGGTCCAGCCGACCGTACTCGACGAGCTTCTTCGCGCAGGCCACCGTTACCCCCCCCGCAGTCTCCGCGAAGATCCCTTCGGTGCGGGCCAGCAGCCGGATACCCTCGACCACCTCGGCGTCGGTGACGTCCTCGATCGCGCCGTTGGTGCGGCGGACGGCATCCAACACATACGGGCCGTCGGCGGGCGCACCGATCGCCAGCGAGCGAGCGATGGTGTCCGGTCGGACTGGTACGATCACATCGCGGCCAGCCTTGAAGGCTGCGGATACCGGTGAGCAGCCGGTAGCCTGGGCCCCGAACACCCGGTACGGCGAGGGCTGCACCAAGCCCAGTTCGCTTAGTTCGCGAAACCCTTTATCCACCTTGGTTAACTGCGAACCGGACGCGATCGGCACCACGACCTGGTCGGGCAGCCGCCAACCGAGCTGCTCGGCGACCTCGTAAGCCAGCGTTTTAGAGCCCTCAGCGTAGTAGGGCCGGACGTTGACGTTGACGAATGCCCAGTCCTCGTGTTCTGCGGCGAGCTCGGTAGCCAGCCGGTTAACGTCGTCGTAGGTGCCATCCACCGCGATCAGCACACCGTCGTAGACCGCTGTGGTGAGCACCTTGGCTCGTTCCAATGAGGAGGGGATGAGCACCACCGATTCCCAGCCGGCGCGGGCGGCGGCGGCGGCCACCGCGTTGGCGAGGTTGCCGGTCGATGGGCAGGCAAGGACGCGAAAACCGAGCTGTCGAGCGGCGGCCAGCGCGACCGCCACCACCCGGTCCTTGAAGGAGTGGGTCGGGTTGCCGGTGTCGTCCTTGACCCACAGTCGGCGGATTCCCAGCGCCTTGCCGAGTCGGTCGACGCGGATCATCCGGGTCAGACCGGGCTGGGTGTTCGACTGTTCGTCGACGTTATCCGGCACTGGCAGCAGCCTGCGATAGCGCCAGATCGATGGGGGCCCCGATTCGATGTCCGAACGGGTGACGCGCCCGAAGTCGTAGCTAACCTCCAGCGGCCCGAAGCACTCGGCACAAGCGAACTCCGCAGCCAGTGGCGTACTAAAGCCACATTCCCGACACACCAGCTGGCGGGCAGGCCCCAGGTCTAGGTCAGAGGTGGTCCTGGTGTTGATCGTGCCAGTGTTGGTCGTGCCAGTCATCGCGAGATCCTCTCCTCATCTCTCCCGCGCAGCGGGTCGGAATTGGCACCGTGATCGCAAGCGACCTCGCGGCATGTGACAGCATGCGCGTCAGCTAGCGTCGGTTGCCGGGGCTTCGTCGGGCCGATCCCTCTGCCCCTCTGGATGAGCTGTATTGAGTTGTGGTCCTCACCGTACGTCAGTCGGTACTGACTGCTCAACCGAGTCCACGATGCGGGAGCACGCGATCGGGTCGCCGCCCAATGCGAGGATGGGCGGCGTGAATTCCCTGACTGTCCCGTCCGCGCCGCTGCACCTGATCCTCGGCGAGGAGGAACTGCTGGTCGAGCGGGCCGTGCGGGCTGTCGTCGATGCGGCGCGGCGCGCTGACCCGCAGGTCGAGGTGCGCCGACTGCGCACCACCGATCTGGTTCCCGGTGAGCTTGACGAGCTGGTCAGCCCTTCGCTGTTTGCCCAGGCCCGGGTGGTGGTACTGGATGCCGCCCACGAAGCGGGCAAGGACATCGCCGAGGCGGTCCTGGATCACGCGCGCTCTCTGTCGGGGGGCATGTCGGGGGGCGTATCAGGGGGCGCGGACGGCGCGGACGGCATTGTCCTTGTCGTCGTGCACGCGGGAGGCGCGC
The DNA here is from genome assembly GCA_050699715.1 of Pseudonocardiaceae bacterium. GTDB lineage: Bacteria > Actinomycetota > Actinomycetes > Mycobacteriales > Pseudonocardiaceae. The sequence goes on along the minus strand of JBOHFR010000011.1, from coordinate 83,020 downwards.
GTGGTAAGGCACTGGCTGCGGGGGTACGCGCGGCCGGCGCCGCGGTCAGCGACTGTCCCCGGGTCACCCGCTTCGAGGAGCGGGCCGGCTTCGTGCGGGATGAGGTCCATCGGGCCGGTGGGCGGATCAGCGCCGGCGCCGTCACCGCCCTGCTGGATGCCATTGGCTCCGACCTGCGTGAACTAGCCTCGACTGCGGCCCAGCTGACCGCCGACACCGGCGGCTCGGTGGACGAGGCTGCGGTGCGTCAGTACCACCGGGGCCGCGCCGAGGTCACCGGATTCTCGGTCGCGGAGAAGGTGATGCTCGGGGATCGCTCCGGCGCGCTGGAGACGCTGCGCTGGGCGATGCAGCTGGGCGTGCCGCATGTCCTGGTCGCCGACGCGCTGGCGGACGCTGTGCGCACGGTCGCCCGGGTGAGCGCCTCGGGCGGAGGTGACCCGTATCGGCTGGCCAGCACGCTGGGCATGCCACCGTGGAAGGTGAAGAAGGCGATGGCGCAGTCCCGCGGCTGGGGGCGTGACGGGTTGGCCGAGGCCATCCAGCTGGTCGCGGCCGTCAACGCCGACGTCAAGGGGGTCGCTGCGGATGCCGATTACGCACTGGAACGCGCCGTGCTCGCGTTGTGCGCAGCACGGCGCCGTTGAGCGTTGCCGCTGGTTCTCGATGTAGCTGATCTCCACTGACCCTGCCGTCCGAGTGCGGCCATGGCTGCGAGTGCGGCCATGGCGACACCGCCGATCGCGAACACGAGAGTGGGTCCACCGCGGTCACTCAACCAGCCGGCTAGCAGCCCGCTCAGCGGTGCGGTGCCAATCCAGCTGTATGAGTAGAGCGACAGCATTCGGGTGCGAATCGGCTCGGGAATGCGAAGCCGCAGCGTCGCGCTGGCATTCGCGGTAAAGCATGAGAAGGCGGCGCCGATGCATACGAGCATTACCGCGCAACCGACGACTGTCTCCTGAAGCGCGAGTAGCAATTCGAGAGCTCCGAGAACGCCGCAAGCACCAAGAAGCGCCGCCCAGCTCACCCGACCGAGAGTTGTCGCGTATAGCGCGCCGACGAGCGCGCCCGCGCCGTAGCATGCGAACAGCACTCCAAGGATCCCTGGATTCCCGTGTAACGTGTTGTGTGCGACGAGGGGAAGTGTCACGTTGAAGCTGAGACCGAGAGTTGCTACCGCGAATACCAGGACCATGATCGCCATCATCTGCTGTGTTCTCCAGGTCAGGCGCAGACCTTCGATTATGCTTCGCAGGATTGCCCCAACCCGCATCTCGTCCCTGGCTCGGAGTTCAGGTCGATGTAGCTCGTTTGTTCGCATCAGTAGCAGCCCGACCAGCATGGTCATGAAGCCCAGGGCGTTCGCCAGGGAGCCCACCTTCAGCCCCACGCCGGCGATGGCCACGGCGCCAAGTGCGGGGCCGAGCGTATGGGCTATGTTGAACAGGTTGACGTTGAGTGCGATCGCGTGGGGTCGTCGTTCCCGGCTCACCGTCTGGCTGACGAACGCCTGTCGAGCGGGGGTGTCTACGATCATGGTCACTCCCTGGATCGCGGCGATGGCGTCAACCTCCCACACGGTGAGGGAACCGCTGAATGTGAGTGCCGTCAAGATCCCAGCGCAGAGCATCATGATGGCCTGCGTCACGATGAGCGTTCTATGTTTGTCGAGACGATCGCATATCACTCCACTGAAAAGTCCGAAGATCGCGTAGGGGGTGAGCTGGCAGGCGATGAGAACCCCCAGAGCGCTGCCAGAATGGCTGACGCTGAGCACAAACCACATCTGGGCGACTCTTTGGATCCACGTAGCTGTCTGTGATATTAGTTGACCGCCGAAGAAAAGGCGATAGTTCCGGTGTGATCGAGCCCGGTGTGATCGAGCACTGTCGAGCATGCTTCCGCAAACGGTCGGCACGACGGTATTCATTCGTGCTGTCGCTGGTTCAGCCATCGTTCATGGCACAATGCCAGCGCGGGTGTCTTCGGCGAGTGCGTCCGGACGTGCCAGTGGCGCCGTTCGTCGGTATAGGTCTTGGTCGCCATGTTTATCCTTTATGCCGAATGAGATGTGGAGATGGGCCCCAGGTGATGGATGACACGTGGCGTCGTTGGTGGTGGTCCACTGGATGTCCAGTGTGGGCGGAGCACCAGGTCGGTGTCGTCGGGATGCCCCTGAAAATTGGTGACCGCCGGCGAGGTGTCAGCGTTAGCGTTGGTCAGGGTTTCCCGGAAAAAATTTTCCATGGCGGGAGCGGGTATTTATTCACAGGTTGAGCTGTGGCGTCACACCATTGCAATTGTGGGAAGCCAGGGGTTGCCAGTGCGGGCGGTCGCGGAAGACCTGCCCGATACGGAGGCCGGTCTCAAGCCGGTTGCCGATGGCTAGATCTCTCGCCGCCGTGCCGACGACGAACGGCAGGGTGGCGCGGACGGACGGCAGCGCGCCGACGGCGGACGGCAGCACGGCGGCGGTTTGCTCGCATTCAGTGAGCTACCCACGTTCAGGGCGCAGGCCACGGTGTTCTGGATGCGCCGCAGGATGCCGCCGTGCGCTGCGGGGTGCCGCCGGCACCGAGGAAGTGTGCCGAACCTGAGCCCTACACGAGCCTGGACCCCACAGAGAACGGGGAGGCGGGCTGAGCCCGCCTCCCCGGAATCGCAGGCGGTTAGAGCTGGTTGACCCGGGTAGCCATTGCCGATTTGCGGTTCGCCGCCTGGTTGCGGTGGATGACGCCCTTGCTCACGGCCTTGTCCAACGCGCGGCTGGCAGTCTGCAGCTCGCCTAGCGCCCGGTCCTTCTCGCCGCCGGCTGCCGCTTCGCGAAACCGGCGCACCGCAGTCTTCAGCGACGACTTGATGGACTTGTTGCGCAGGCGCGCCTTCTCGTTGGTGCGGATGCGCTTGAGCTGCGACTTGATGTTGGCCACGCGGTTACCTTCGATCTCGCCTTCTGGAGGGAGTGCCGTCGCGCGGCACGGTGGACGATCGTAACAGCCGCATGCCTGCGGGGATGAAAGCCGGTACCGGGTGCCCGGGTGGTCAGTAAACGCGGTAGGGCAGGAACTTCCCGTCCAGTACCACCCGCACCCGGTCGCCGGCAGGGTCGTCACGGCGTTCGAAGGACAGCCCCAACGCGGGAGTGCTCACTCCCGATCATCCCTGTTGCGCCCGGTTGGTGTCCCGCAGCCGAGAGCGAACAGCCCGGTCAGGGCCGGATGGCAAGGAATTCCCCCGTAGGCTCGTTGCCTGGTGTCGATCCCCGGCGGCTGCTGAGCGGGTGCACCCACAGTGGGTGTAGATTGGGTGCATGCCAAAGGTCATCCAGATCAGGGGCGTGCCCGACGAGGTGCACGCTGAGCTGACCAGGCGAGCCGAGACGGCTGGGCTGTCCCTGAGCAGGTTCGTGCTGCGCGAACTGGAGCTGGCCAGCCGTGCCGGCCGTAACACGGAGATCTTCGCCCGGCTGCGGGCGCTGCCTGCCACCAGCATCACCGATGAGGAGATTATCGAGGACATCCGCGCTGAGCGGGACCGCGCCGGGTGATCGTCGTTGATGCCTCGGTGATCGTTGAGGTGATTATCGGATCGGCCGGTGCAGCCGACCGCCTCGCCGACGAGCGGCTGGTGGCGCCTGCCATCGTTGACGGTGAGGCGGGCAGTGCCGTGCGCCGGCAGTGGCGGCACGGATCACTCAGCGATGAGCGGGCCAGCATTGCGATCGACGCTCTCGGCGCCCTGGAAATTATGCGCTTCGAACACCGTGCCTTACTCCCGCGAGCCTGGGAACTGCGGAACAACCTGACCTTCACTGACGGCCTTTACATCGCGCTGGCCGAGCAACTCAAAATTCCGCTGGTCACCCTAGACGCCCGCATCGCGGCAGCACCGCACATCACGGCTGATGTCGAGGTGCTCGCTCGAAGCTCTTGATCGCTTTGACCGCTCAACTGTCGGTGATCTGGGCGGCCGGCCAACACGAGACACGGCCCTGGTCCCGGCGACGCGGGCGCCCTCCATGCCGCGTGCGACCATGACGTGATCCCCCGCTGCCACCTGAGGACTGCTGAGTGACCAGTTTCGCCGACAAGACGTTCACCCCTCCCGAGCTGATCCGCAACTTCTGCGTCATCGCGCACATTGATCACGGCAAGTCCACCCTGGCTGACCGCATGCTGCAGCTCACCGGCGTGCTCGACGCACGGCACTACCGTGCGCAGTACCTCGACCGGATGGACATCGAGCGCGAGCGAGGCATCACCATCAAGGCGCAGAACGTCCGGCTGCCCTGGCGGGTTGAGGGCGTGGACCACGTGCTGCACCTAATTGACACCCCCGGTCACGTGGACTTCACCTACGAGGTATCCCGCGCGCTGGAAGCGTGTGAGGGTGCGGTGCTGCTGGTGGACGCCGCGCAGGGCATCGAGGCGCAGACGCTGGCGAACCTGTATCTGGCGCTGGAGAAGGATCTTCGAGTCATCCCGGTACTCAACAAGATTGACCTGCCGGCGGCCGAGCCGGACCGTTACGCCGCCGAGCTGGCGCACATCCTCGGCTGCCAGCCCGACGACGTGTTGCGGGTCAGCGCGAAGACCGGCCAGGGCGTGCGGGAGTTGCTCGACGTGGTGGTCGCGCAGGTCCCGGCCCCGGTGGGGGACAGTGCGGCGCCGACCCGGGCGATGATCTTCGATTCGGTCTACGACTCCTATCGGGGTGTGGTCACCTATATCCGGGTGGTGGACGGGCGGATCGTCCCTCGGGACCGGATCCGGATGATGTCCACCAACGCCACCCACGAGCTGCTCGAGGTGGGCATCATCTCGCCCGATCAGAAGCCGTGTGACGGCTTGGGCGTCGGCGAGGTCGGCTACCTCATGACCGGGGTGAAGGACGTCCGGCAGTCCCGGGTCGGGGACACCGTCACCAGCGAGCGCCACGGCGCCACCGTGGCGCTGTCCGGCTACCGCACTCCCACGCCGATGGTGTTCGCCGGCCTGTACCCGATGGACGGCTCGGATTACCCGGAGCTGCGCGACGCGCTGGACAAGCTGCGGCTCAATGACGCCGCGCTGAGCTACCAGCCGGAGACCTCCGCCGCGCTGGGGTTCGGTTTCCGTTGCGGGTTCCTTGGCCTGCTGCACCTGGAGATCACTCGGGACCGGATGGAGCGTGAGTTCGGCCTCGACCTCATCTCCACCGCGCCCAATGTGGTCTACCGGGTGGTCCGCGACGACGGTACCGAGCAGATCGTCACCAACCCCGCGGACTGGCCCGACGGCAAGGCCGCGCAGGTGTACGAACCAGTGGTCCGCTGCACCGTCATTGCCCCATCAGAGTTCGTCGGCACGATCATGGAGCTCTGCCAGGGCCGCCGCGGCACCTTGCTGGGGATGGACTACCTGTCGGCCTCGCGGGTGGAGTTGCGCTACACCCTGCCGATGGCCGAGATCGTGTTCGATTTCTTCGACGCGTTGAAGTCCCGCACTCGTGGCTACGCCTCGATGGATTACGAGGAGGCCGGCGAGCAGATCGCTGACCTGGTCAAGGTGGACATCCTGCTGCAGGGCGAGCCGGTGGACGCGTTCTCCGCGATCGTGCACCGCGAGGCCGCCTACGGCTATGGCACCTCGATGGTGACCAAGCTGCGCGAGCTCATCCCGCGCCAGCAGTTCGAGGTGCCGATCCAGGCCGCGATCGGCTCCCGGATCATCGCCCGGGAGACCATCCGCGCCATCCGCAAGGACGTGCTGGCCAAGTGCTATGGCGGGGACATCACCCGCAAGCGCAAGCTGCTGGAGAAGCAGAAGGAGGGCAAGAAGCGGATGAAGACCATCGGGCGGGTCGAGGTCCCGCAAGAGGCCTTCGTCGCCGCGCTGTCCACCACCGACCCGGGGAAGGCCGGCAAAAATGGACCATGATCACGAGTTGGGTGCGTAAAACGACACAATGTGTCACTTGAGACACCCAAACCGCGATCACGGAACTGTCCGGGTTCCCTGCCATGCTTGGCAGGACTCGAGAGGAGGGGGACCATGACAGCTATGAGTACTGACCCAGGCTTGGCCGGGGTCGCCGCAGGTCGCCCGTTCACGGTGCACGACCTGGAGGCAATGCCCGATGACGGCCACCGCTACGAGCTCATCGACGGGGTGCTCATCGTGACCCCGGCTCCCGGCTGGTTCCACCAGCAGAGCAGCGGTGCGCTGTTCGTGCAGCTCTGGAACGCGTGCCCGCCTGAGTTCCGGGTGCTCTCAGCACCGTTCGGCGTCCGGACCTCGGTCCGCAACGAACTCCAGCCTGACATTCTCGTGGCCCGCTACACCGACCTCACGCCGAAGAACCTGCCGGTCGCACCGGTGCTTGCGGTGGAAGTGCTGTCCGCGAGCACCGCACTCAACGATCTGAACAACAAGAAGGCGGCGTACGAGCGGATGGGAACCGTGTCGTACTGGGTGGTCGATCCGGAGGAGCCGGGCCGGCTGACGGTCTTCGAGCTCGACGCGAGGGGTCGCTATGCGGAGGTGGCGAATGTCTGCGGGGACGAGAAATTCACCACCGAACGGCCGTTTCCGATCACCATCGTGCCTGCTCGGCTCCTGGATGGTTTGCGTCAGTAGTGTCACGTGCGGGTGAAGACGATCTTGCCAGCGGTGTCGCCGTCGAGCATCGCCGTGAAACCTCGCGCGGCCTCAGGCATCGGCAGCTCGGCGCCGATCCGAGGGCGCACCCCGGTAATGTCCAGAAAGGACAGCAGGTCGCGCAGTTCGTCGCGGGTACCCATGGTGGAGCCGACCATCCGCAGCTGCCGGAAGAAGAGTTGCTGCAGCTCAGCATGATCGGCGTCGCCGCTGGTGGCACCGCTGCAGACGATGATGCCCCCCGGCTTGAGGGACTTCGCCGAATGTGACCAGGTGGCTTTGCCGACCGTCTCGAACACCGCATCCACCCGCTCTGGCAGCCGCGCGCCGGGCTCGAACACGTCCTGTGCGCCCAGTGTGCGGGCTAGCTCGCGCTTGCCCTCGGTGCGCCCGGTCACCCAGACTCGCATCCCGGCGGCCCGGCCCAACTGCACCAGCGCGGTGGACACCCCACCAGAGGCGCCCTGCACCAGCATGCTCTGCCCGGCCCGCAGCCCGGATTTGACGAACAGCATCCGGTAGGCGGTGAGCCAGGCGGTGCCCATGCAGGCCGCCTCCGGAAAGGTCAGTGACGGCGGCTTGGGCACCACATTGCGTGCGGGCACCACGACGGTGTCGGCGAAAGTACCCGGCAGTGTCTCGGTGAGCAGCGTGCGGTGCGGATCCAGGGTCTCCTCGCCGATCCAGCCCGGGCTGGTCAACACCGGATAGATCACCACCTCGGAGCCGTCGGGCAGCACGCCCGCGCCGTCACATCCCAGGATCATCGGGAACCGCTCGGGTGCGATGCCCACCCCACGCAGCGTCCACAGGTCGTGCATGTTCAAACTGGCCGCGACGACCGTGACCGCCACGGTGCCCTCAGGCACTTCTGGGTCAGGGCGCTCTCCGATGCGCAGCGAGGCCAGCGGGTTTTGGGGATTCGGCTCGGACGCGTAGACGGCGAACATGTCGCCCAACCTAGTGCTGGCCACTGGCCGGCGTCTCCGGACGAGCTACCCTGCCTTTGTGCTGTGGGCCGGGTGGGATGCGGTGAGCCGCTGGTGGGACGGGGTGGAGCTGTGGCTCACCCAGCTGGGGCTCGCGTCGCAGGTGGCATTGCTCATGCTGGTGTTGCTGCCGGTCTGCTGGTGGGCCACCCGGGCACTGGACCGGGCCTCCGGCCTGCTCTTCGAACGGCGCATCCATCGCTACGCGGTGGACGCCATGGACGCGGAGAATGCACGGGAGCCCCGGTGAGCTCCCGCCGTCGGGTCAGCGCCGCGTTGATCGGCCTGCTCGTGCTGGTGGCCGGCGGCTGGGTGGGGCGCCACGCGTTGTCCACCCCACCCGTCGGTGACCGGCCCTCGGTGGTCGCCTCGGCGGCTGGCATGCCGGTCCGGGCCTTGTCGCAGCTCCCGCCGCAGGCCGTGCAGATGTGGCAGCTGATCCACCATGGCGGCCCGTTCCGGTACCGGCAGGACGGGACAGTGTTCGGCAACCGGCAGCGACGCTTGCCGCCACGGCAGTCCGGCTTTTACCGGGAATACACCGTCGCGATCCCAGGAGAGCACGACAGGGGTCCTTGCCGTCTGATCACCGGCGGGGCCGCCGAGCTGTACTACACCGGCGACCACTACGTGTCCTTCGTCGCGGTCGATCCGAGCCGGTAAGACCGTGCTGCGTCATGTCCCCGATGCCGCCCGGGCACTCGCTGACGCTCGGGAACGGGGCGCACTGGCTCACCTGGTGGGCCCGGTGACCAGCAAGGCCGAGGCGCTGGACGCGATCGGTGTCGCCCTGAGTTTCCCAGCCTGGTACGGCCGCAACCTCGATGCGCTGCACGACTGCCTGGTTGACCTGTCCTGGCTGCCAGCGGGTGAAAACGTGCTGATCTGGGCAGGGCACCGTCAGTTTCAGGCCGCCGACCCTGATGGCTACCGCGCCGTGCTCGCGGTGCTCGACGACGCAGCTGCCACCGGCTCGGTGTCGGTGCTGCTCGCCGACGCGTGATTAGCTGGTGGGAACCCAGGACGGCAGCCGCTTCTCAGTAAAAGCGCGGATCCCTTCCTGACCCTCCGCTGAGGCGAAGCGCGCAGCGGACAACTCGAGCATCGCCGCGAAGTCGTGCGTGGGCCCGCGACCGCGGCGCAGCAGCTGCTTGGTCAGCGCCAGTGCCTGCGGTCCACCCTGGGTGAGCATCGCGGTGTAGCGGTGCACCTCGGCGTCAAGCTGGTCGGCCGGGACCGCGCTGTTCAGCAGGCCGATGGCGGTCGCCCTGGTGGCGTCGAAAGTCTCCCCGGTAAGGAACAGTTCGTGCGCCGCGCCGGGCGCCAACCGGGCCAGCACGGTCACCGAGATCACCGCGGGCACCACACCGAGGCGCACCTCGGTGAACGCGAACGTGGTGTGCGCTGCCGCGACGGCGATATCGGCCGCCGCGAGCAGGCCGATCCCACCGGCGCGGGCGTGCCCGGCCAGCTTGGCGACAACCGGTTTCGGATGCGTCCAGATCCGGTCCAGGATGCGGGGCAACTCGGTGACCGCCTCCGCAGGCTCGGTGAGGTCCATTCCGGCGCAGAACGCCGGCCCAGTGTGGTCAAGCACCACCACTCGCACCGCGTCGTCGTGGGCGGTGCGCTCCAAGGCGTCCCACAGTTGAGCGCGCAGCGGTGCGGACAGCGCATTGCGGTTGGCGGGAGAGTCCAGCGTGATCGTGGCGATCCCGGACTGCACGCTCAGGTGCACCAGCTCGGCGGTCATGGTGGCGACCGTAGACGTCCGCCGGGATCCGGCCTGCGACCGGCGCGTTCTCTTTTTATCGAACTTGTGTTCGATATACTGAGTCTGAGCCGTCACGAGTGGGAGGCCGGTTGTGACCACCATCGGTACCTCTAGGCTGCGCCGGATGCCGCCGTGGGACGACCAAGAGCGGGCGACGCTAGTCGCCCTGGTACAGGAGCTGCCGCAGGCTGCATCATGGCCAGGAGTCGCCGCTAAGATCATCGAAGCGGGCAGCGCGCAGTCGGTGTGGTACGCGCACCACGAGCAGTCGCTGTTCGACGCCGAGACACCTGCTCCGATCGCCGAGGCAGCTCGTCAGATCGCCGGCTGGCGGGCCGCCGGGCTGGGCGTGCACACCTTCCGCGACGTCTCCTACCCGGCACAGCTGCGCGAAATCCACCAGGTGCCACCCGTGCTCTTCAGCCGGGGCACCCTTCGCCCCGGTGAGCCGGCGGTATCAGTGGTCGGGTCCCGGCGGGCGTCCGAGCACAGTGTGGACTGGGCATCGGAGGTGTCAACATCACTGGTGTCGGCCGGGTTCACGGTTGTCTCCGGCCTGGCGGCAGGCATCGACACCGCCGCTCATACGGCGGCGCTAGAGGCCGGAGGGCGGACGGTCGCCGTGCTCGGTACCGGGATCAACCGCGTCTACCCGGCCGCGAACCGGGACCTGCAGGAGCGCATCGCCTGCGTTGGTCTGGTGCTGTCCCAGTTCTGGCCCGATGCTGCGGCGACCAAGAAGTCATTCCCGCTGCGCAACGCCACGATGAGCGGTTACGGTCGAGCCACGATCGTTGTCGAGGCGGGGGAGACCAGCGGTGCCCGAATCCAGGCACGGGTGGGTGTCGAGCACGGCCGGCCCGTGATCCTGCGCGAATGCGTGGTGCGGGCGAACGAGTGGGCCAGGGCGCTGCGGCACCGGCCGGGCGTGTACGTCGTGTCCGGCGTGGACGAGGCGCTGGGCGTCGTCGCCGCGCTGCGTCCCGATCTTGATGACGTCCTGACGGGCGTGCTCGCCGCCGACGGATGAGCCTCGGTGGCCGCCGTCCACGACCTCGAAGCGCCCGCCAGGCACAACCAGACCCTGCCCGGACGAGCCACCCGCTAAGCCGTGTCCCGTAGTTCTCGGGTCTGTGATCGACTCTACTGTTGCCGAGTTCGACAGGAGAGCCTTTCGATCATGGCAGAGCAGCTCTCCTGTCGAACTCGGCGCACTCAAAGCACCTGATACATGCGGGTTCCTCAGCGCAGCAGCCGGTCGAGTTCCAGGCGGATTGGGCACGGTGCGGTGGTGGTGAAGGTGCCCGTGATACTGCCACCATCGGCGTAGCCGAGGGGGCCGGCGAGGTGGCAGTCTAACAACGTCACCGGCTCATCGAGGTCCACGATCCAGTAGTGCCCGACGCCGGCGTCGGCGTAGTCGTGTCGCTTGACGACGTGGTCGAGGCGGCGCGAACCGGGTGAGACGACCTCCACGACAACCAGGACGTCGCTGGCCCGGAGCAGCCCGCCATCGCCGTCCACCCAGTCGATGGCCTTGTAGCCGACCACGACGAGATCGGGTCCGCGCACCATTCCGGGCTGATCGGCGGGGCCAGTTCCAGATCAATATCCACCGCCTGCACCACGAACAGGTCGTCAGGCAGTTGGGATTGCACCTGCAGCAGCAATCGACCCGAGGCGATCATGTGACGCGGTGACGAGCTCAACGACTACGCCGCCAGAAACACCCGCGCTCGCTCCACGAAATCGCCCACAGCGGGCACCTTGGCGTGTGGCGTCAGCTGGTGGGAGAGATTGCGGATCAGGCCGGCAACGCGGGTTGAGTCCAGGTTCTCAACCAGCTGGATCGCCTCCATGCCCCGGTCGGCGGCGGCGTCCAGGTCGCGCTGCTTGCCCGGCCGAGCCAGGACGTCGGCGAGGGCGGTGAGATAGCCGGCTTGGCCACGGGGGAGTGAGTCATCGAACATGGCGATGCCATTCTCGAGCACCACCGCTGCCTGCTCGGCGTGCCCCAGCTGCCGCAGGGCGTTGCCGACGTCGCTTGTCATGTTCGCCGGGTTCACCCAGTACAGCCAGGACGGTTCGGCGGCTGGTGTGAGTCGCTCGATCTGCGTGCGTGCTTGGGAGAGCGCAGCGGTGCAGCCTGACGCGTCACCCAGGGTCGCGAAGGCATAGGCCTGCCCGGTGTATAGCTGTGCCAGCAGGCTCGGGGTCTGCCGACCCCGAGTACCGGCCAGGGCGGTCTGGATGAGCGTCACGGCCTCGGCGGGCTGGCCCTGGCGGGCGGCCTGCTCGGCCATGAAACTGAGCACGTGGGCGCCGAGCGGCCGGTCCTCGGCGCTGTGCGTCGCGCGCAGGGCCGCGATGTAGTACCGCTGCGCCAGCGCATGGTGTCCGGCGTCGTAGGCGGCCCAGCCGCACAGCTGCCCTAGCTCGGCGAGCGCGACGTGCAGTGTGCGGCCGGTCCGCTCGTCATACAAGGCTCGGTCGAGCAACTCGGCGACCCACTCGAACTCCTGCGCAGCCAGGGTGAGCACGCTGCCGCCACCAGCGACGTCGTCCATCTTCCGGAGCTCAGAGACCATGGCCGTGAGCCGGTCGGTCAGCCTGGCCGAGACGCGACGCCCGGACAAGCCGGACACCAGCGGCCCTGGCTCGTGCACCAGCCACTGATGCGCCGGGGCAGTCAACGCCGCGCCGCCGAGAAACACGAAGCCTCGCCGCCGCACTGGATTACCACCGCCTCTCAGCGCAACCGACGCCTCGACGGTACCCCGATGGCTCCACGGCGCGCAGAGCACTGCGTCCCGCTCGGGATCGTCAGTCGGCTCATTGGCCGGGTCCGAGTGCACCGGCGCGGAGGTCACCGCTTGCTCACCGCGCAAGCGCGCCGCGTCCGCTTGATGGTGCGCCCGGCTGGCCTGTCGTTGCCGCTGCGCGTGCTCACGCTTGCTGGCGACCAGCTCGTCATAACGCTTCAGGAGCGCCCCGTCGGCATGAAACAGCGTGTCGGCCGCCTGCCAAAACGGCCGATCCGGCAACTGCTGGCCGTGCTCGATCTTGTTGATCGAGGTGCGGTCGTACCGGGTATGCGTGCCAAGCTGCGCCTGGCTCTGCTCAGCCGCCTTCCGGAAGGTAGCCAGCGCTGCGCCGAGCTGGCGGCGCTGCGCCGTGATGGCGTCCGGTTCCCGGCTCATCCTGGCCCCCTTCTTGATCTGATCCACTCAGGGTAGCGGGCGTGAACGTCGCGGTGGGTGAGGTTCGCGTCGTGGCCCATGCCCGTGCCCACGTTTTTGACTGTTCCGCAGGCCCCAGGGCCGGGACGTTCGAGTCGCTCGGGCGGTCGTGCTGCCTGTCTGCCCCGAAGCAGTCACTGCGATAGCAGGCAGCACCTCCCCCGCCGCCACTGTGGCTCGCCCCGGTCCTGGGTGCCGTTCAGCGAGACGAGCGTGGGACGCATACAGGGGGTGACGCGGTTGTCGTTCGTGTTCACTGCCGTGCGGTACTCGGAATGGCCTTTTGTGTGGTTTCCGCTCGCCGGACAGCGTCACACTATTGATCGGCGGGACCGCACTGTGCGGTTCGGCAGTCCCATGCGCACTCTCTGCGGTACCGCCCACCCACGACGCCCGGCCGGCGACATGGAGTGGCTCTGGCCCACTTGCGAGCCGTGCTGGGATGAGGCATGCGAGATCGTCGGAGTTCGTCCTGGCCGGTGATCGTCCCTCCGAGCGCATTCCGACTGCCGGCGTTGTACCTGCGGCTGGCCAGCGGGCCTTCCAGTCTGGGGGTTGACGCTGCGGGGTGGGACGAGCGGCGAGCGGGACGATCGTGGCTCGCACCAAGCATTTCCGCAACCGGGTCGGAATGAGCCGACCTGTTCTCGGCGGGCTGGTGGGGCGCGGTGCGGAGTGGGTGAAAGCTGTCGAGACGGGCCGGTTGCAGGTGCCTCGGTTGTCGATGTTGTTGCGGATCGCGCGAGCGTTGGACGTGCGCGATCTGGCCGAGCTGACCGGACACGGCACGATCAAGCAAGCACGTACGCGATGTTGCATGCCGCTGAGCGCACCGCCCCGGACACCATCCGCTTCAACGGCTACGCCCGTGACATGCTGCTCTCCCTCGCCGCCGCCCCGCCCACTGGGCTATGAGACGACGTGCACGGGCTCTGCGACCGAGTAGGCGTCCGACCGTAAGAACCAGTACGGGTATAAAACGTACTTCACCGGGCTGACCTTCATCACCGGCGCACGACGCGGCGAGCCGCTCGGGCTCACCCGGGAACACCTCGTCTTGCCCTCCGGATTGCTGACCATCCGGCGCAACCTGGTCCGCCAGAATGGCACGATGACTATCAAAGACACCAAAACACACCAGCTGCGCATCCTCAGCCTCGATCCGGACACCGTCACGATCCTGACCGACCACAAGCAGCGCGCACAGCGCCGCTGCACCGAACTCGACACCACGCTCGATGACGACGCCTTCGCGTTCTCCTACATCCCCGACCACCGGCGACACTGCGATCTCGACGGCATCACCCACCGCTACACGAAGATGACCACTGATCTCGGCATCGACACGCGCTTGCATGCGCTGCGCCACTATCACATGCGCTGCGCCACTACAACGCCACCAGTTTGGCCCGGCGGCAAGGGCGGTGTCCCCTCGCCGAACAAGTCCACACGATCGTGGGTTGAGCATGACGTACCTGCCGGGCGTTGCTCGTCCTCCTTCTTGGGGTTACTGGTGTGAGCCGCCGTGCGTGGGCTTGCGCAAATGAGCCACGGGAGCGAGGAAAAACAGACCTTCGGGATGTCAGGGACTACAACGGACAGCCTTGCGTGACAGCACGGATCATGTCCGTAACAGTCGCAAGACTCGTGGTGATGAGCTAAACGCGTCCGTAATATTGTGAACGCAGATTTGAGGAGGCTCTCCTAATGTATCGCCTTCGATCCCGAACGGCCTGCGCGCCACCGACGATGGCCAACCCGTGGCCACCAGCTAGCCTCGTCAGTCTCCTGGCAACCAATACGCGCCACGATCTCTTTACGCTCGGCATCTTGCGCAGATTCCCCGCCAGGCAGACGATCATCAGGCAAGGTGGAACTGACGACCATGCGCTGCTCCTATTGAGTGGCTCGGTCAAAATTACCTGTATCGACGAGTCCGGATGCGAAGCACTGCTGGCGATTCGCGTAGGCGGTGACCTTATTGGCGAAATGGCTCCGCTCCAGCGGAAGCCGCGTAGCGCTACCGTTATCGCCTGCTCCGAGGTGTACGCGAGGATTCTTAGCCGCGCGATGTTTACCAATTTCTTGGAGACTCACGCTGACGCTGCCATCGAGGTCGCCAAGATGGTCATGTCACGTCTCCGGTGGGCGAATCAGCGGCGACTGGATTTTGTGGCGTGCCCCGCTTCAGTTCGGGTGGGGCGGGTCCTTGTGGAATTGGCTCTGATATATGGCTGGTCGGGTGTCCAAGGCTCGGAGATTAGCGTGCCGATGACACAGCCCGAGCTTGCATCCCTCGCTGGTGTTGCGCTGACCATGGTGGAGAAGGCGCTGGGTGAGCTGCATCGCCAGGGCATTGTGGTGCGTCGGTACCGTCAGGTGCTGGTGACCGACATGCGCCGGTTGTGCGAGTTCTCCGGATTTGCTCCTGAGAACCCCGAGAACCCGTAACAGCACGGTGTTTCGCCCTCAGCTCCACACGACGATGACGTCACAGTGCCGATCAGCGGCGCTCGCAAAATGGGAAGGTTGATCAGATTGGCGTCAACGCCGGACTTTGGGCGATCGCTGTGCCTGGGTGTAGACACGAAGGGATACGGCTCGGCGGACAACATAACCCAGGCCGAATGGCAGCGGGCGCTGCTCGAGTGCCTGGACCTAGCTGCAGCCTGGGCGAAGATCGATCGTATACCGTGGCGGAAGCAATCCAACGGCGACGGGGAACTGGCGTTGCTGCCCGACGACGGCATAGAGCCCCGCGTGGTGGACGACTTCGTCCGCGAACTCGACCGGGCGCTAGCGGATTATAACCGAGGACAAGCAGCCCACCAGCGGTTGCGCCTGCGGTTAGCCCTGCATCACGGGGTGGCCTACCCGGGCGCCAACGGCACGCCAGGGCAGGCAGTCGTCGAGGTGAGCCGGCTAGTGAACTCGAAACCAGCGCATGAGGCGCTCGAAGCGGTACCAGAGGCTCACCTGGCGGTGATCCTGTCGGCCCTAATCTATGAGGACGTGGTTCTGCAACGGCACACGTCGTTGCGACCAACGGACTTCTGCCGGGTCCAGGTCGTCGAGAAAGAGTTCACCGCCGACGCCTGGCTGCGGGTGCCCGGCGTGGACGTGCGCCGCCTGGATCTCCCGTCGATGCGCGGCACACCGCACGTTGACCAGCAAGGCACCGCGAGTGACTACTCGACCGTCGCCCAGGCCGGCAGCAACCTCGTGCAGAGAACCGACCGCCAGGGCATGGTCATTCACCAGGATGCTGGCACTGCATACAACTTCAACCAGGTTGACGCCCCGTTCTCGCACTTCGGTCCGGTCAACGAAGGGCGTGGCCACCATGACTGACCAGCCGGGCGCCGACACCGAACAAGCAACTCAGCAGCAGAGTGAGGAACCGTCCTCAGATCAGGCTGATGGCATGTCCGTTCCCGAGGAGTCGGCACTCAGCGAAACCGACGTCGGGGAATGGCGCCGCCAGCAAGCCCAAATCATCTACAATTTCAATGGCCAGACCAATGCCCACGGTTCCCATTTCGGCCACCTGGCGAGCAGCTCCGTCCGTCGGGTGACCGGTCGGCTCCCCCCTGAGGAGCTGGTCACGGCGCTGCGCCATTTCGTGCCGACGACCTCAATGAGCGCTGCGGTGACCACGCTGACGGAGCATCACCTGGTTGTGCTCAATGGAGCCGAGGGGTCCGGCAGGCGGACCGGCGCGCTCGCTGTCTTGCGCGAGGTCATCGGCGATTCCCAGCCGGTGAGCGTCCTGCCTCCGTCCCACACCATCGCCGAGCTCGTGGACGTGAACAACGCCCGTTACCAGGTTGGTCGTGGATATCTGGTTCAGGACTGGATCAGCGAGGGCGCCGCTGGCTCATTGTGGCAATTCGACATGGACCAGCTGCGACGCAAGCTCACGGAGATCGGTGCCTATCTTGTGGTCACAGGCAGCCTCGATGCTCGGGATCGGCATGTCGAAGGCCTCGTCGTGGACTGGGCGCGGCCGGATTCAGTAGCCGTGTTCGACGCCCGCCTCCCGGCGTCGAAGGTCACCCTCGACCCGACGGAGCTGAAACGAGTATATGACCGGGTGGGAAAGCTCCAGCATCCCAGGGACGTGGTGGCAGTCGTTGAGCTGATCGCCGACGGCGTGGACACCGCCTTGGAGGCCCTTGGTGACGTCGAGAGGAGCCGGGTGACCCGCTGGTTCGATGACAAACCCTCGACACGTGAGGTGTTCTCGATCACGGTGCTCGCATTCCTGTACGGAATACCGGAACTGGAGTTCCAGGGTATGCTCGCCCGGCTGGTAGAGCTGTACGAGGCACCGACAGACGACATCACCAGGCCGGCCAATTCCATTGCTGACAGGCTGCCGCAATACCCCAGCAACGAGGCCGACGAGCAAACCCTCGATGTGGTTCGCAGTCTCTCCGGTGATGCGGATGGGCTTGGTGACCGGCGGCGGGTGTTCAAGTCGGTCCACTACCGGGAGCAGGTGTTCACCGAGCTCACCGTGCGGTACGGCTTCGAGCTGTGGGCGCCGCTGTGCCAGTGGATCGCCGAAGCGGCGAGGATGCCATCGCCTGAGGCGCGGCTGCAGTTGGCATTAGGTGTCGCGCTGATGTGCCAGCACGCCCCGGATCAGGTCGAGCAGTTCCTTGGGCAGTGGGCCGACGGGCTCGCTGCGGAACGGTTAACAGCTGCGTACGTGCTGTCCTGGATGTGCGGTGATGACCTACTGGCCGCGACCGCGCTGCGGATCGCGGTGCGCTGGACGGATAACGCAGGTACGCGGCGGGCTGCCACCTCAGCCATGGCGTTTGGCGGCCAGCTGGGCATCCGCTACCAGTCCAAGGCACTGAGCTGCCTGTGGCACCTCGCGTTGCGTGGCGAGCCGGCGAGCACGAGGGCTCGGGAGTCCATGGCGCTACTGCTGTGCGCGGCGGTCGTGGACCCAGCCAGCGCCACCACGGTGTTGCGCTTCCTGTGCTCCGCGTTGCGACAACTCCTCGCCGGGGGCGTCGAGAGCCAAGCCCACGGCCGGCACCATCTCCGGGTCCGCAAGGCGCTGTCCGCGGTGCTCACGGTGTTGTCCGCGCGCCCGGACGGCTCGGCCGCGCCGATGGCCGCAGTCATCCTGCGCACCTTGCCGGCCAGAACGCAGCGGTTGGGTGAGCTCTGGGCGGAGGTGCTACGCAGCGCTCCCCATCGTGGTGAGGCCATCGACGCGCTACGCGACACGCTTGATGCACTCACTGGCGACGGCAACAGCCGGGACGCGGTCCGCGCGCTCGGCGCGGCGGTCCGCACGCACCTGTCCGACGAGGAATGCCGGCTGCTGCACGTGGACCTCGCCACCGCACTGGCCGAGCACGGTACTGCGGCATCCTCCCGACCGCTGGTGGCAGCGCTGCTCGAAGCGCTGCGGGGCACCCAGCAATGAATCCTACCCACGCTGTCTTGAGGAGCGCACTGATCGTGTCCAAGGATCCCTACCCTGTTATTGACGAGCGTTCACTCGCCGCCGTTCCCCGTAGGTTTCTCCGCAGCGCCCGCCGTGACGTGACTGAGCTACCCGAAGTGCGGCCCAGCACGGTGCTGGTGTTCGACCTCAACGGCCAGTACGAGACGCTGGATCGGCGGCATCTTTCTGGTACGGAACCAACCGTCTTGGAAGCGGTCGCGGTCAGCCTGGTGGACATCCGGCGGCGCCTGGTGCTCGTGGATATCTCAATGCCTTCGGCCAGCCCCGCGGATGACTTCCTGTTCCGGGCCGACTTCCGCTGCGTGGTCACCAGCCCTTCGACGGTGGCTGCGGCCGGTCTCACAGACGTCACCGTGCTGCTGCGCAACCACCTGACAAAGGATTGGACGCTGCACGGACTGGGCACAAAATTCGGCATCGATGAGATCGCAGCCCTCCGGGCGGAGGCTAAAGCCCGAGTCTCCGCCTACTGCAAGGTTAATCCGCCGCGGATCGCTGGCATGGACGTAGCGCTGGACACCGTCGCGGTGTTCACTCCGGACGATCTGCGTGTCCAGGAGACCAAGATGCGAGACGAGCGCTGGGAGCAGAAGTTCAGGACGCTGCAGCGTACCGGTGAGCAGGCCGACGTCGAGTACTTGACTCCGCTGCTGGAGGACGCCCAGCTGGCGCTGGCGTTGGCGGTGAGCCGGAGGGACACCACGGCGGGGCACGCTGCGAACCAGAAGTTCCTCCAGTCGGTCGACCAGAGCAAGAGATTACTTGAATTGATCCAGATCCTGGAAGGCGCCGGCCATATCGACCGCATTCCGGTAGACGCCAAGTTCCTGGTCGCCACGCTTTCCGAGGCCCTCACCGGGCGGGCTCCCGCTGCGGAACCCGCCCGGATCGAGTCGGATGTGACTCGGGGTCGTCTGAGCATAGGTGGAGGAAACGGGTCTGATGACGCCCGGTTCGTGCCGGATGAGGACGACCTTGTCGAATGAATGTGAGACAGACGTGATGAGCGGCGTTGCGCGAGAGGACCGCCCGCCGATGCCGGGCAGAGGCCAACAGCTTGGTCGTCGGCTGCGCGTCCTAGCCGGCATCAAGGAGGACCTGCTGGCTTGGGTGCCTCATGAGATGGCCCGGTACACAGCGCTGGGCGGTGTGGTCCTGAGTACTGCGGTGGTCGCCACAGTGTCGATGTTCTTCGCGCTCCAGGAGATTCTCGGCCACTTCTCGATATGGACCCTGTTCGTCGTGCTCGGCTGGGGTTTGCTGGTGCTCAACCTGGACCGGTGGCTGGTGTCCAGAGCGTCGGGGTCGCAATGGCACACCAGGATGGCCGTGTTCGTGCCCCGGTTGATGCTCGCGACTCTCTTTGGCGTGATCATCGCTGAGCCGATCGTGCTGCGGGTGTTCGAGACGGCGGTGGAGCAGCACGTACAGGACGGCCGGACCCAGCAGTTGGCCCAGCTCCGGGATCAGCTAGTGCGGTGCAACCAGGTGCCGGGCAGCACCCAGGCGCCTAAAGTGGATCCGGTGAGCCCGCCATGCAATGGCCGGCTGCTCACGGTGCCCGGTAATCCAGACGCACTCGCCAGTGAGCTTTCCAGGGTCAAGCCTGAGGCTGACGAGCTGCAAAAAACGATCAGCAATGACACCGCCCAGCTCAATACGCTCAACGACAACGCGCAAAAAGAGTGCTCAGGCGGGAAGGGGTCGGGTTTCACCGGCCAGACAGGTTACGGCCGACAGTGCCTGGACCGGCTCAGCGTCGCGTCGCAGTTTGCCACCACGCACCCGATCCAGCAGCAGCAGGTCCAGTTGTCCGGGCTGCGCACTCGAATTTCCGAGCTGGAGGAGCGGCTGAGCATGTCGCAGAGCTCGTATCGGGATGCCCTCAATCGAGCCATCGATTCCCGAGTCGAGGAGGGGCGGGCGCACCAGGGTCCGATCGGACTTTTGGAACGATTCCAGGCGTTGGATGAGCTAGTCGGCGCGAACGGATTTCTATCAGGAGCACGGTGGGCTGTTCGATTGTTCTTCATCATTATTGACTGCCTGCCAGTGCTGACCAAGATGATGGGTGGTGCCACCGGTTACGATAGGCAAATTGACCGTATTTCGCGTAGTAGAGATCGGGTGTCCACCGTTGCACTTCGCGCGATGGAGACGGCCGAGGTCGCCCGATGGGAGAAGGATCGGTACCTCGCCGAGGCGGACGTTCGCAAGGAGCGTGAATACCGCGATCTTAACCTTCTCCAGCACGAGGTCGAGATCAATCGAAACATGGAGACCCAAGTCAACCTGCTCACCGAGCGGTACCTACAGCAGCAGATGCGGCAGCCGCGAGCGGCGGGGAGTACGAACGGAACCAACGGAAGCACAGTGAACCAACCGTCGGTGACGGGTCGATCGACCAGCGGTTTCGGCCGGAGCGATGAAGAAACGGAGAAGCACAATGGATGACGAGGCGATTAAGGTTCTCGCCGGTTCAGTTTCAATCACGCTGGTGAAAGCCATGGCTGGGGGACTGTGGCAGCAGCTACGCAGGCGAATGGTCGCAGTCCTCGGCCGGGGTGACGAGCGCCGGGAGCGGAGAGTCCGTGACCAGCTCGATGATTCGCGCACAAGAATGGAGACAGCGTCGGAGGCGGTCCGCGAGGAAGTGGGGCGCGAGATAATGGCAGAATGGCGTGGCACCCTCCGCACCCTCCTCGCCGAGCATCCAGGAGTGGCGCAGGAGCTGCGTGCCGTGCTCGTCGAGATGGAGGCGAGGCTGCCGGGCACGCCAGGCGAGGTTAGCGTGGCGCAGATGGCGACAGCGACCGGCGGATCCGTTGTCTACCAGGCCGGCCGCGACCTTACTGGTGGTCACGCGCGACGCGGGAGACAGCGGTAATCACTGTCTCGTCGTGATGGAGGCGGGCGTTTCTTGGCGAAGGCTCGGATACGTCCATGATCGACCTTATGAAGAGTTCTACCCGTGGCGTGAGCAAACGCGGGTGGCCAATCTGCTCGACGAGGTCGAGCACGTCGTCGGCGTTGTCCAGCCCGAGCTGCGCCGCGAGCAGGACAACACCGTCGTCCTCTCCGAGACGGTGCGCGAGGCACTTCAGGACGAGGGCCGTCTCGGCGCATCGCTACACCCGGCTCAGCATGCCCGCGCCGAGCAGGATGCCCCGCCGACGGAACGCCGCCGGCGACTCCACGATGGCACGTGCGCACAGACCGGGGTAGCGCGGCCACCAGATGCGGGACAGAAAACGGCCGGGTTCGCTGACCCAGGGTGGCGCTGGGGCGTCGTGCGCAGCGGAGAAGTGCTCGGCGAGGGCCGCGAGATAGGCGTCGGTATGTGGGTCGACGTCGCGCGGCCGCTCGGTGATCCGCCGGGTAACGTCGTTGCCATCCCGCGCCCACCGCATATCGTCGACGAAATCGGCTGCCGCTTCACGCAATGCGGTGCCAGTTGAGATCCGGTCCGCAGTCCGAGCCAGCGTCATGGGATTCCGGGCCTGTGCAGGTAGGAAATGCCGCAGCTTGACACCGTCGTCATCCTCACGGTGTGCGAAGATCCGCTCGGACGGGGTACTCACGCAGATCAGTCTGCCATCGTCAGAGCGGCGGCCCTGCGCGGTCAGCCGCCGCACGCCGCGCATCAGGTTGACGACGGTCTCCCGGACGGACGGATTGGTCCGGATGCGGCCCGTGCCGTGTTCAGGCGGGCAGCGTACTGCGCTGTATCAATGCGTCGTAGTCGTCGAAGGTGCCGGGGAGCAGGCGCAGGTGGACGATCGTGCCTGCCGGTTTGTCAACGAGGTCAACGACCTCAGCGACTGCTGGCGCTTCCGTATCACCCGCGACCACGATGGCACCGGGCACGACGATCGCAGGGTCGCGCGCCTCATCGAGGAACGTCCAGACGAGACCGGTGTCGTCCTCATCATTGAGATCAGCGGCGATGTCAACGACGATCACGATCTCCTCCTCTCCGACCTTGCGGTGCAAGCGTGCCGTCATAATTCTCCGGGGCGGACCCAAGCAGGCAAGCAGCCTGCGTAGTTCGTCTTCGTCGTCCGAAGCGATCACGGCGGTGAAATGGGGTTGGTGACCTGTAGGCAGGAGGTGCACACCGATGCGCCGCAGCGCACTCACCGGACAGGAGTGGATGCAGCGGTACGTTCGGAGTCGGCTGTTGAGCAACCCGGGCAGAGATGCCGGACCGATGTCGTCTAGTGCGGCACCGCATAAGTCCTTCGGGGGATCGTTACGCCATGCTGTCGCGCTCTGGCGTGCCCGTAGGTCTCGTGGTTGGTGATCGACTCTCCTGTCGCCGAGTTCGACAGGAGAGCTGCGGGGAGGGCCCCGAGCAGCTCTGTTGTCGAACTCGGCGCACTCAGAGCGTCCGGCATCTGAAGTGATCCCTCGTGCCGGACGTTCTTCCGGTGGTGGGGTGCACAAGGATCCATGAGACCCTGCGCGGACGGTCGGGAGGGTGCATAAGCCTCCATGAGACCCCGCGGACGGTCGGGCTGTCGAACTCCAGACGCATGCTCCGCCGCGACGACCTCGCTGAGAAGATCACCAAGCTCATCGACACCTGCAACGACACGGCCAAGCCCTTCCGCTGGACCTACGACGCCAAGCTCCGCAAGGCCGCATGATCCCCAAACGGATTACGCGGCGCTGTACTAGTGCACAGAAGACGGAGATCCCGACGACCGGCGCGCCATCGAGGCACCATGCCCGCGCTGTGATCAGCAGTGTTAATCAGCCAGAAGCCGGCCCATCAGAAGTGTTGTCGCTGGGCTGCTTTCGTGCCGCACTAGCAGCTGGATCACGCCGCTGCTGGGCCGCGCAGCTCGCCGAGCGATCGCGGCAACGTCCACGTCCCGAATCCATCCGGGACGCAGGAGTGGCGCGGTCAGGGGGTGACGGTGGTGAGGAAGGCCCGCCAGGCCGTGGTGGTGACGGCCAGCGCGGGGCCGGCGGTGTTCTTGGAGTCGCGCACCAGGACACCGGCCGGTGCGGGCGCGACCTCGACGCAGTCGCTGCCGTGTCCGCTGTAGCTGCTGGTCCGCCAGCCGACCTCGACGCAGGCGCTTCCCTCTCCGCTGTAGCTGCTGGTCCGCCAGACGATGCCATCCGGCTCAGGCGCGCTCATCAGGGTCCTCCCGGTCGGCGTAGAGTTCGGTTGCCACGGTGGCAATCAGCTCCCTGGATTCTCCCTCGCCCAGCGTGGTCTCGGCCAGCGTCCCGAGGATGAGCCGGTAGGCGGCGATCTCCTCGCGCTTCTCCAGGAACAGGCTGGCGGTCGCGCTCTCCACGTACACCACCGGCTGAAACTCGGCAAACTCCAGGAGAATGAACGGTCCGGCCGTCGCGGCGTGCGCGCCGAGCGCGGCCGGGATCACCCGCAGGGTGATGTAGGGGCGCACCGCCATCTGCAGCAGGTGGTGCAGCTGTTCGGACATCACTGTCAGCCCGCCGACTGGTGTGCGCAGCACGGACTCGTGGACGTAGAAGGTGAACTGCGCCGGCCGCTCCCGGCTGAACAGGTTTCGCCGGGCCAGCCGGGCGGCTACCCGACCATCGACCTCCTCCGCCGGCACGTTGGCGATGCGGCGGAGCACCGCCCGGGCGTAGTCACCGGTCTGCAGCAGGCCAGGGACCAGCATCGGCTGGATATCGCTGTAGGTCACCGCCCGGTTCTCGTGGTCGATCAGCGTCACCAGCTGTTCGGGCAGCCGCGAGCCGTGCTGTTGCAGCCAGCCCGGGGTGTTGCGCTCCTGGCACAGTTCGAGCAACCGGTCGCGCTCCGTGCCCGTCACCCGGCACATCCCGAGGATGATCGCGACGTCCACCTCGCTGGCGTTGCGCTTGCCGGCCAGCAGCCGCGACACCTTGCTCGGTGACCAGCCCAGCGCGTGGGCGGCGTGCTCGCCGTTGAGCCCGGCCTGCTCGATGGCCTGGCGCAGCCCGTCGCCGAGTTCCCGGCTGCGGACCGTCGGCTCCAGATCGTGCATGAGAACCTCCCCCTGGTGGATTCCAGCGGACCATACGACCACGAACAACGCCGCCACCTCGATATGCGCGACAGTCCCCCGAAAGGATGTAGTGCGTGCCACTGGGGCAACCCGTTAACTCATTGTCGGTGTGGTGGCGGTCTCGCCGCGTCCGCAGTGACGCCGACGGCCAGCAGGAAAGGCGGTACAGGAACGATCGGAATTCGTCCTCGTCGGTGATTGTTCGGATGCCTTCCTGAGCGGTCTATGGATCCTGTCCAGAATCGGGCGCCTCGGACACTGTTCAGCCCGAGCTGCCCCGCGAGCAGCACAACGTTGTCGTCCTCCCCGAGACGGTGCGCGAGACACTTCAGGACGCGGACTGTCTCGGCGCATCGCTACACCCGGCTCAGCATGCCCGCGCCGAGCAGGATGCCCCGCCGGCGAAACGCCGCCGGCGACTCCACGATGGCACGTGCCCACAGGCCGGGGTAGCGCGGCCACCAGATGCGGGACAGAAAACGGCCGGGCTCGTCGGCCCAGGGTGGCGCGGGGGTGTCGTGTGCAGCGGCGAAGTGCTCGGCGAGTGCGGCGAGGTAGGCGTCGGTGCGCGGATCGACGTTATGCGGCCGCTCGGTGATCCGCCGCGCGAAGTCGTCCTCATCCCGCGCCCACCGTAGATCGTCGATGAAGTCGGCCACCGCTTCTCGGAGCGCGGTCCCGGCCTCGATCCGGTCTGCTGTCCGAGCCAGCGTCATCGGATGCCGAGCCTGTGCGGGCAGGAAGTGCCGCAGCTCGACATCGTCGTCATCCTCACGGTGTGCGAAGATCCGCTCGGACGGGGTACTCACGCAGGTCAGTTTGCCTTATCGGATCGTGCCGTAGCACCGAGGCCGCCGGCTTGTGGGTAAGGCTACCGGTGAGCGCATCAAGCATTTCCGCAACTGGGTCGGAATGAGCCGACTTGTTCTCGGCAGGCTGATGGTGCCCGTGCAGACTTTCACCGGCGAAGCGCACGCCGCGTGGCGCATCTGCGGGGGTTGCACCGTTACGCTGGGTGGCCTGAGGTCGGTGGTTTCTTCATACTGTGAACAGGTATGCGCGTGGGGCAGGGGAGGTTGTGTGGTGGATCCGATCGTGGTGGCTGCGGGGACGGCGCTGGTGTCGGCGATGGCCACCGACGTGTGGCAGCAGGCGCGGGTCAGGATGGTGGCGTTGTGGCAGCGGGTCCATCCTCAGCAGGCTGACACGGTGGAGGCGGATCTGGAGGGTTTGCGTGCTCAGGTCCTCGACGCCCGCCAGGCCGGTCGAACGGACACTGAGCTGGCCTTGACGGGGGTGTGGCAGGGGCGGTTGCAGCAGTTGCTGCTTGATGAGCCTGCGGTGGCCGCTGAGCTGCGGCGGGTTCTCGACGAGGCCCTGACCCCGGTGTTGACGCCACCGGAGCAGGCCCGAATCGGCACGCTGATCATGCGCGGGAGTTCCCGGGACAGCAGCACGTTCAACCAGGTCGCCGGTAACCAGATCACCTACCGACCGTGACTACCGCATCGCCGGGCCCGCCGGAGGAAGACGCGCCCGGCGATGCCCGGGTGCGGATGACGGGCGCGTCGCATGACAGCAGCACGTTCACCCAGGTCGCCGGGGACCAGTACAGCATCCACCTGCCCCCGGCGCCGCCGTTGCCGGCGATGTGTACGTTGCCGGTGGATACAGTTGCCTTCACCGGGCGGGGCAAGGAACTGCACGAGATCATCTCGGCGGTGAGCGCTGCGGCTGAGGCGGGCCGGGTGGTGGCTATTCACGCTATCGATGGCATGCCTGGGGTGGGCAAGACCGCGTTGGCGGTGCATGTCGGTCATCGGGTGGCTGGGCAGTTCCCTGACCGGCAACTGTTCCTGGATCTGCATGCCCACACCGCCGGTCGGCGGCCGATGATGCCGGAGGCGGCGCTGGCCAGTCTGTTGACCGCCGATAGTGTGGACGCCCGCTACCTGCCCGAGGGTCTCGAGGAACGGGCCGCGTTGTGGCGGGATCGGATGGCGCACAAACAGGTGCTTCTCATCCTGGACAACGCCGGCAGCAGCGAGCAGGTGATCCCGCTGTTGCCGGGGTCGGTGGGGTGTCTGGTGTTGGTCACCAGCCGCCGGTACCTGGGTGATCTTCCCTCAGCGGTGCCGGTGTTGTTGGACATCCTGGCTGCCGAGGAGGCCCGGGAGATGTTTCTGCGCTTGGCCCCCCGCGCCGCCACCGAGCCCGCCCGGGTGGCCGAGGTGGTCGCCTTGTGTGGTCACTTGCCGTTGGCGATCTCGCTGCTAGCCCGATTGTTCAGCACCCGTCGGTCCTGGACCCTGGGCCAGCTGATCGAGGAGACGAAGGCGACTCTGCTTACCGTGACCGCAGAGAACCGCACTGTCGCTGCTGCGTTTGACCTGTCCTACCAGCACCTGCCCGCCGAGCGGCAACGTTTCTTTCGACGCTTGGGTCTCCACCCCGGTGTGGATACTGACGTCTACGCTGCCGCCGCGTTGACTGGTCTGCCTTTGGATCAGGCCAGCGAGCACCTCGACGCGCTCTGTCGCGATCATCTGCTCGACGAACCGGTCTATCGCCGCTACCGCATGCATGACCTGATCCGCGACTACGCCCGTGCCTTGGCGGCCACCGGACCCGCTGATGAGCGTGATCAGGCCTTGGGCTGGTTGCTTGACTACTACCAGCACACCGCCGCTCTCGCCGATACCCACCTCACCCGGCACACCCGTCCTCCGATCGCCACATCCGTCGCCCCACCGGAGGCCGTACCCGGGCTGGGCAGCCAGGATCAGGCACTGGTCTGGCTGCGGATCGAACGGGCTAACCTGCTCGCCTGCCGCGAGCACGCCGCGCACCACGCCCAGCACGCCCGGGTGGTCGGACTTACTGCGGGTGTTGCCTCGTTGTTGCGCAGCGATGGCCCCTGGACCCAGGCCCGGGAACTGCATGCCCAGGCCGCCACGGCGGCACGGCACCTCGGCGACCGGCTCGGCGAGGTGTACGCTCTCGCCGCTCTCGGGGTCGTGCGGGGGCTGACTGGGGATTATCTGGGTGCGGTCCAGGTGCTGGAGCAGGCATTGGGGCTCTCTCGCGACCTCGGCAACCGATTCGGCGAGGTGTGCGTCCTCACTGAGCTGGGGATCGTGCGGCGGTTGACCGGGGACTATCCGGGTGCGTCCCAGGTGCTGGACCAGGCATCGGGGCTCTCTCGCGACCTCGGCAACCGGAACGGTGAGGCGAACGCCTTCGCTGCTCTGGGGGAGTTGCAGCAGGTGACTGGAGAGTATTCGGATGCGGTCCAGGTGCTGGAGCAGGCCCTGAGCCTGTACCACGACCTCGGCAACCGGAACGGTGAGGCCAACGTGCTCGGCTCTCTGGGGGGCGTGCGGCAGGAGACTGGGGAGTACCCGGGTGCGGTCCAGGTGCTGGAGCAGGCCCTGAGCCTCCACCGCGACGTCGGCAACCGGAACGGTGAAGCGAACGCCCTCATCTGTCTGGGAGAGGTGCGGTGGCTGACTGGGGATTATCCGGGTGCGGTCCAGGTGCTGGAGCAGGCCCTGAGCCTTTGCCGCGACCTCGGCTACCGGCTCGGTGAAGCGGGCGCCCTCGCTGATCTGGGGGGCGTGTGGTGGCTGACTGGGGACTATCCGGGTGCGCTTCAGGTGCTGGAGCAGGCTCTGAGCCTCTACCGCGACCTTGGCAACCGGCTCGGCGAGGCGAACACCCTCACCTATCTGGGGGGCGTGCGGCAAGTGACCGGGGACTACCCGGGTGCGGCCGAGGTGCTGGACCGGGCCCTGAGCCTCTACCGCGCCCTCGGCGACCGGAGCGGCGAAGCGGAGGTGCTCAACCACAGCGGGACGGTGTGCCTCAAGGCCGGGCATCCGGAGCAGGCGCTGGCCCACCACCAGCGTGCACTGGACCTTGCTCGCACGGTAAGCAGTCCACTGCAGCAGGCACATGCCCTCGACGGAATGGGCCGATGTGCCCTAGCCAGGGGCGACACCGCGACCGCCGGGACCGAGCTGCGGCAGGCACTGGAGATCTACCAGCGCATCGGCGCCGCCGAGGCCACCCAACTGGCGACTGACCTGGCGGAGCTGGACACCTCACCACGGCCACAGTTAGTTTCGGAGTACGTCCCTCCCCAGGGCTGAGCCTGCCGGCAGGATTCGAACCCGCGCTCCTGTTTCCGGAGGTGCCGATCCGATCAAGGCGGTGATGGCGTGCTTGACGGCGACAACACCGGCACGGGGGTTCTCTTGGTTTACCGGGATGACGGAACCTACTACGGCGCCAACTGTTGGGAATCCAATCCGGCTGATCAGGGACGTTATCGGGAGGCGCAGTGATGGACGCGAAGCATGAAGTCGAGAGGGCACGGGCTGAGTCCGAGGCGACTCGGGACGAGCCTTTGCCGGAGCACGTCGTGGGTGAGCGGCGCGGTCATTCCGTGGTGCAGTCGATGCGATTGCCGGCCGAGGCGTTTGCCGCGATTGAGGAGGTTGCGGCGCACGCAGGGGTGCCGGTGAGTGCCCTGATTCGGGGGTGGGTGCTGCAGGGATTGGCCAGCGAGCAGGGCATGTCCTTGCGGGACGGGATCGAGCGCCTCGCCGCTGACGCTGACCGCCTCCGGCGGCTGGCTGCCGCCAGCGAGGTCGCCTAACGCTGTGAGGCTTGGCAGTCAGTCGGCTTGTCGCGCCGCCACTTGACGGCCCGGGGACATGTTTTGTCATCAGGATAAGCCGTCCACGCGGCCTGGGGCCGGATCGGGGCCGACCAGGCCGGCGGCGAGGGTGTTGCCGTCCGCCGCGTCGATGACGAGGAAGTGACCGGTGTGCCGGTGGGTGGCATAGCTGTCCACCGCCAGCGGTTGGGCGAGGCGGATCCGCGCTCCGCCGATCTCGTTGAGTTCCAGCGCGGTCGGTGGCGCGGTGTGCCGCAGGGTGTGCAGGTCTAGCCGCCCGGTCAGCTCGGTGACGATCGCGCGGACGGTGCGCGTGCCGTGCTTGACCAGCACCCGCGCGCCGGCCCGCAGCGATCGGTCGGCCAGCCAACACAGGTCCGCGTCGAGCTCGGTGACCACCCGCGGCGCCTGCTCCGGGCGGGCCAGCACCTCGCCGCGCCCGACGTCGATCTCGTCGCGGAGCAGCACGGTGATCGACTGCCCGGCGGCGGCGCACGACGCTGGACCGTCGGGGGTGTCGATGCCAACAACGCTGGAGCGGCCTCCGGAGGGCAGCGCGATGACGTCATCGCCGACCTCGAGCACCCCGGAGGCGACTTGGCCGGCCAGGCCCCGGTAGTCCGGATGCGCGGCGGTGCGGGGGCGCAGCACCAGCTGTACCGGAAAGCGCATCGGCTCGGCCACCGCCTCGCGCCCGGTGGGCACCGTCTCCAGGTGCTCCAGCAGCGTCGGGCCGCCGTACCACGGCGTATAAGCGCTGCGCGCCGCGACATTGTCGCCGTGCAGCGCCGACACTGGCACGGACACCACGTCCGGTACCCCCAGCGAACGAGCTACCACCGCGAACTCCGACTCGATGCGGCGAAACGCCGGCTCGTCGAAGTTCACCAGGTCCATCTTGTTCACCGCGAGTACCACGTGCGGCACCCGCAGGAACGCCGTGACGGCGAGGTGGCGCCGGGTCTGCTCGACCAGGCCGTTGCGCGCATCGACCAGCACCACGGCAAGCTCGGCGGTGGAGGCCCCGGTAACCGTGTTGCGGGTGTACTGCACATGCCCGGGGCAGTCAGCCAGCACGAACTTGCGGGCCGGGGTGGCGAAGTAGCGGTAGGCGACATCGATGGTGATTCCCTGCTCTCGCTCGGCGCGTAGCCCGTCGGTGAGCAGCGCCAGGTCCGGCACGTCGCCGCCGCGGGCGCGAGTGGCCCGGTCCACTGCGGCGAGCTGATCGACCATGATTGATTGGGTGTCGTGCAGCAACCGCCCGACCAGCGTGGATTTGCCGTCGTCGACGGAACCGGCGGTGGTCAGCCGCAGCAAGCTGGTCATCAGAAGTAGCCCTCGCGTTTGCGGTCCTCCATCGCGGCCTCCGACAGCCGGTCATCGGCCCGAGTGGCGCCGCGCTCGGTGATCCGGCTGGTGGCCAGCTCGGCGAGTACCTGCTCAATGGTCGCGGCGGTGGACTCCACCGCGCCGGTGCAGGAGGCGTCCCCGACGGTGCGGTAG
This sequence comes from Pseudonocardiaceae bacterium, assembly GCA_050699715.1. Classification (GTDB taxonomy): domain Bacteria; phylum Actinomycetota; class Actinomycetes; order Mycobacteriales; family Pseudonocardiaceae. Next base: position 52,667 of record JBOHFR010000011.1, on the reverse strand, counting down.
CGCACCGACCTGGTGAGTACCCGCTCGCCGTTGCGTGGGCCGCCCCACGCGCCAGCGGTCAGCCACATCCCGTCCCGGGCGAACACTTCCCGCTGGTGTGCGTAGTAGATGCTGGGAATCGGGACGTCGTGGCGGGCGATGTAGTGCCAGACGTCCAGTTCGGTCCAGTTGGACAGCGGGAAGACCCGGACGTGCTCACCGGTGGTGTGCCGGCCGTTGTAGAGACTCCATAACTCCGGACGTTGCCGGCGAGGATCCCAGCCACCGAAGGCGTCGCGCAGGCTGACGATGCGCTCCTTGGCCCGCGCCCGGTCCTCGTCGCGGCGGGCGCCACCGAAGACGGCATCGAAGCGATGCTCATTGATGGTGTCCAGCAGCGGGACGGTCTGCAACGGGTTGCGGGTGCCGTCGGGGCGCTCGGCCAGCCGTCCGTCGTCGATCCAGTCCTGCACCGCCGCCACGTGCAGCCGCAGCCCCAGGTCCGCGACCAGGCGGTCCCGGTAGGCGATCAACTCGGGGAAGTTGTGCCCGGTGTCCACATGCAGCAGCGGAAACGGCAGCGGCGCCGGGTACACCGCGCGCAGCGCCAGGTGTAGTAGCACCGCGGAGTCCTTGCCGCCGGAAAATAGCAGCACCGGCCGGTCGAGCTCGGCAACCACCTCGCGGATGATGTGCACCGCCTCGGCCTCGAGCGCCGCCAGGTGATCTACGTCTACCGGAGACAGTGCTGTCATGGTCATGGTCGCGCTCACGCCACGCCCCTCTCGATCAGCAGGTCCAGCACGCGCCGCGCCACAGCGGCGACGTCCGAACCGGTGGTGTCCAACCGCAGATCGGGTTTGTCCGGCTCCTCGTACGGGTCGTCCACGCCGGTCATCGCGGTTAGCTCACCAGCCGCCGCTCGGGCATAGAGACCTTTGACGTCACGGCGCATGCACTCGGCCAGCGGGGTAGCCACGTGCACCTCCAGATAGCCGGTGCCGTGCGCGTCGTGCTGGGCCCGGACCTCATCGCGGGTGGCGGCGTAGGGGGCGATCACCGGAACCAGCGTGAGGACACCGTGCCGGGCGAGCAGTTCGGCCACGAATCCGACCCGGCGGACGTGGGTGTCCCGGTCCGCACGGGAGAAGCCCAGCCCGGCGGACAGGCCCCGGCGCAGCTCGTCACCGTCGAGCACCTCGACCTCCCGGCCGGCGGCGCGCAGCTGCCCGGCGAGGGCTGACGCGATCGTCGTCTTGCCGGCCCCGGACAGCCCGGTGAGCCAGACGGTGGCGCCCCGGATCACGAGTGGATCCCGCACTCGGTCTTGGCCAAACCGGCCCAGCGCCCGGCCCGAGGGTCCTCCCCGGCAGCCACCGCCCGGGTGCACGGGGCGCAGCCGATCGACCGGTAGCCGGCGGTCAGCAACGGGTTGATCAGGATGCCGTGCTCGGTGATGTAGTCCGTGACGTCCTGATCACTCCAGGCCGCGATCGGGGCGATCTTCACCTTGCCCCGCGCAACGTCGTAGGACACCACAGGCGTGTCGGCCCTGCTTGGTGCCTCGGCCCGGCGCAGCCCGGTGGCCCAGGCATCGTAGCGCGCCAGCGCGCGGTCCAGCGGCGCCACCTTGCGCAACCCGCAGCACCGGTCGGGGTCACGGTCATGCAGTCTGGGCCCCTCTGAGGCGTCCTGCTCAGCGACGGTCTGCCGGGGGGTCAGAGTGATCAGGTTCACGTCGTAGCTGGCCGCGACCGCGTCCCGGGTGCCCAGTGTCTCAGCGAAGTGGTAGCCGGTGTCCAGAAACAGCACGTCGACACCCGGAACGAGCTGCGACACCAGGTGCACCAGCACGGCGTCCTGCATGGACGACGCCACCGCGAACCGGGCGCCGAAGGTCTGCACCGCCCAGCGCACGATCTCTTGTGCCGGGGCGGTGTCCAGCTCGCGCCCGGCGCGGCGCGCCAGATCGAGGGCCACCGTCATCCCGCCGCCTTCCCCGCTGGGGCGACGAGTCCCACCAGGCGGACGACGAACACCCGCTGGCAGTCCGCGCAACGCCACGCCGCAGGCGGCTCCACCTCGGGCCGCAGGTCCTCCTCGCCGCAGTACGGGCAGTAGAACGGAACCGCCCTGGCCTGGGTCATCTCAGCCCCTGTCATCCCAGCCTCGGTCATCGCAGGGCGTCCTCGTCGGCGTGGGCCACCCACTGCGCGAACCGCTCGCCCGGGGCGCGCTGCTGGGCGTAACCGCGGACCACCCGCTCCACGTAGCCGGCCAGCTCGGCAGAGGTCACCTTGTGCCCGCGCAGCTTGCGGCCAAACCCGCTGTCCAGCCCGAGCCCACCGCCCAGGTGCACCTGGAAGCCCTCGACCTGGTGGCCCTCGGCGTCGGTGACTAGCTGGCCCTTGAGCCCGATGTCGGCGACTTGGATCCGGGCACAGGAGTTCGGGCAGCCGTTGAGGTGCACCGACACGGGGGTGTCCAGGGTGGACTGGACGTCGGCGAGGCGCTGCTCCAGCTCGGTGACCAGCGTGATCGCCCGGTTCTTGGTCTCCACAATGGCCAGCTTGCAGAACTCGATGCCGGTGCAGGCCATCACCGAGCGCCGCCAGGGCGTGGGATCGACGGATAACCCGAGCCGGCCCAGCTCGGCGACCAGGCCGTCCACGTCGGCCTCGGCGACGTCGAGCACCACGAGCTTCTGGTACGGGGTCAGCCGAACCCGAGCGGACCCGGCCCGCTCGACGGCCTTGGCCACGTCGACCAGCGTGGTACCGCAGACCCGACCGGCCAGGGGAGCGAGGCCGAGGGAGAACTTGCCGTCGCGCTGGCGGTGCACGCCGATGTGGTCGATCGGCGCGGGCGGAGGCTGCGGGGCGGGGCCATCGATGAGCGCGCGGTGCAGGTATTCGGTCTCCAGCACTTCTCGGAAGCGCTCCGCGCCCCAGTCGGCGATGAGGAACTTGATCCGGGCGCGGTGGCGCAGCCGCCGGTAGCCGTAGTCACGGAACAGGGCCGTCACCGCCGCCCAGACCTCGGGCACCTCCTCGCGCGGCACCCAGGCACCCAGCCGCTGCGCGATCCTCGGGTTGGTGGACAGTCCACCGCCGACCCACACATCGAAGCCCGGACCGTGCTCGGGGTGCACCACCCCGACGAAGGAAATGTCGTTGATCTCATGCGCGACGTCCTGCAGGCCGGAGATCGCGGTCTTGTACTTGCGGGGCAGGTTGGAGAACTCGGGGCTGCCGATGTAGCGCCGCTTGATCTCCTCGATCGCCGGAGTGCCGTCGATGATCTCGTCGGCGGCGATGCCCGCGACCGGGGAGCCCAGGATCACTCGGGGGCAGTCGCCGCAGGCCTCGGTGGTGGACAGCCCGACGGCTTCCAGCTGTTCCCAGATCGCGGGCACGTCCTCGATCCGGATCCAGTGGTACTGGATGTTCTCCCGGTCGGTGATGTCGGCGGTGTCGCGGGCGTAGAGCCGGGAGATCTCACCGAGCACCCGCAGCTGCTCGGTGCTCAGCGCGCCGCCATCGACGCGCACCCGCATCATGAAGTAGGAGTCGTCGAGTTCCTCGGGCTCCATCGTGCCGGTGCGCCCGCCATCAATGCCGGGCCGGCGTTGGGTGTACAGCCCCCACCAGCGGAACCGGCCGTGCAGGTCAGTGGGGTCGATCGAGTCGAAGCCACGCCGGGCGTAGATCGTCTCGATCCGGCGTCGGACGTTGAGGCCGTCGTCGTCCTTCTTGGTCCGCTCATTGGGGTTGAGCGGCTCGAGATGGCCCAGAGCCCACTGGCCCTCCCCACGGCGAGCCTTCGCCGCTGGTGCTCGGCTGGCTGGTGCGGACATCGGGGTGCCTCCGTCAAGGGAGCACCGGCGTGTGGTGCGGGCCGTGACCGGGTCATCGCGCAGCCCGGTTCCGGGCGCACCCGGCGCCGGCTGGGACAGCGGTCGGGCGGGGCGTCAGCTCATTGGGCGGCACAGCGCGCTGGAAACCCGGACATAGTCGATGTGGCGGCGAGCCACCAACACGAGTCCGAGCGCGACCATTCCACCAGAGTGCCACCTGAGTGCGGTCCCGACCACCCATATTCGGATGTTGGGACAATGCTCTCGTGACTGCCCTGCCTCTGAGCGCTCCTGCCCCGCCCGATGCAACCTTGCCCGCCGCAGCCCTGCGGGGTTTGGACCAGGCGCCGTTCGGGGTGTATGTGCACGTGCCGTTTTGCGCCACCCGCTGCGGCTACTGCGACTTCAACACCTATACCCCAGGGGAGTTGGGCTCCTCATCGTCGCCGTCCAGCTGGCTGGACGCAGTGCGCCGGGAACTGGACCTCGCTGCCCACGTACTCGGAAAGCCGGTGCCGGCTGACACGGTGTTCGTCGGTGGCGGCACCCCGTCGCTGCTTGGCGCGGGTGGCCTGGCTGCGGTCCTGGACGCCATTCGCGGATCGCTGGGCCTGGCCCACGGTGCCGAGGTGACCACCGAGGCCAACCCCGAGTCCACCTCACCGGAGTTCTTCGCCGGGATCGCCGCAGCCGGCTACACCCGGGTCTCGCTGGGAATGCAGAGCACTGCGCCGCACGTGCTGGCTGTGCTGGACCGGGTGCACACTCCAGGCCGTCCGGTGACCGCCGTGGCGCAGGCCCGCGCCGCGGGGATCGCCCACGTCAGCCTGGACCTGATCTACGGCACGCCGGGGGAGACGTCCGGCGACCTGGCCGCCTCCCTGGACGCGGTGCTGAGCGCCAGGGTTGACCACGTGTCGGCCTACGCTCTGGTCGTCGAGGCGGGTACCGCACTCGCCCGCCGGGTAGCCGGCGGTGAGCTGCCCGGCCCGGACGACGACGTACTCGCCGAGCGCTACGAGCAAATCGACACGACGTTGTCCGTGGCGGGCCTGCGCTGGTATGAGGTGTCCAACTGGACCACGTCGGAGCAGTCGCGGTGCCGGCACAACCTCGGCTACTGGGCCGGCGGGAACTGGTGGGGCGCCGGACCGGGGGCGCACTCCCACGTCGGTGGAGTGCGGTGGTGGAACGTCAAGCATCCAGCCCGCTACGCCGCCGCGTTGCGTGCCAGGTGCTCCCCGGCGGCCGGCCGGGAAATGCTCAGCCCCGCGCAGCGCTACACCGAGCACGTGATGCTCAGGCTGCGACTGGCCGACGGACTACCGCTGGACGTGCTGGACGCATCCGGACGCGCCGCTGCCGATCGCGTGGTCACCGACGGCCTAGCCATTCTCACCCCCGGCGACCGCCTGGTACTCACCCGCCACGGTCGGCTACTCGCCGACACCGTGGTAAGGGACCTGCTCGTCAGCTGACCGGTGGTCGCGATACGCTCTGGCGCCACCCACGCCTCATGATCACCGTTTGTGTGCCGAAAGCGACACCTGGTGTCGCTTTCGGCACACAAACGGTGATCACCCCGTGATGGCGGCTCGTGCGGAACTGGTGCAAGAAAGTGGCACGAAGATGCGCGAGCGAGGGTTGAGTGACTCAGGTACTCTGCGCCCACGCGCAGTCACTGGAGTGCTGCCCGCGCCAGTATGAGGCTGCACGTCTTCGCAGGGGGGAGCCACAGTGACCGAGGTGGTGCGCTTCGAGCTAGCGGAGGGCGCGGCGGTCCTGGTGGAGGTGGACGAGGACAACCTCGGTATCGAGCGGGTCAGCCGGGGCCGGGACGGCGTGGTCGAGGCGGGCCATCGGCTGACGGAGGCGTTGGGCAGCGTGCGTGACGCGGCTCGGGAGTCGATGGAAGTGCTGCGGACGCTGTCGCCGGGCCGGATGGAGTTGGAGTTCGGTGTGAAGTTGGCGGCCGAAGCGGGGGCGATCATCGCCAAGACTGCGGCCGAGGGCCATTTCACCGTGAGACTGACCTGGGCGCCCGACGCCGAGGCAAGCAACGGATCGCAGATTGCGTGAGCACCAGCCCTCGCGGGTGCGCGACACCCCCGCCGCGGATAGTGGCTCTGCGGTGGTGGACGCGGTAGTCAGCCGGCCGGCTGACGTGCAGCGCGCACTCGATGCCGCGATGGTGCGCATCCGAAGCCATAACGGTGAGATCGTCGGCAGTGGGTTCTTGGTCGGGGCGGGTCATGTCGTGACCTGCGCCCACGTGGTGACGCGGGCGCTGGGCAGAAAGACCCAGCAAACCCCAGCCGAGACCGACACGGTGTCGCTGGACTTCCCGCTCGTCGCCGCGGGGGTCATGGTGGGTGCCCGGGTCGAGGTATGGCACCCGATCCAGGACGACGACAAAGGCGACATCGCTGTTCTCGCGCTGATATCCGACCCCCCGGCCGGAGTTCTCCCCGCCTCTCTGGTGGCTGCTGAGGACTTCTGGTCACACCCGTTTCGCGCATTCGGCTTTCCCCGTCACCATGACCACGGCGTGTGGGCCTCGGGTGTCCTCCGGGCTCGGCAGGCCGCCGGCTGGGTGCAGATGGAGAGCGGCCCCTCGGGGTATCCCGTCGAGGCCGGTTTCAGCGGTGCCGCCGTCTGGGACGATGAGGTGGCTGGCGTCGTCGGTATGACGGTGGCCGCGGACGCGCGCGGTGACCTCAGAGCTGCCTACTTGATACCCACGGAGGAATTGATCCGGGCCTGGCCGCCACTGGCGGGTCGAACCGTGCCGCCCTGCCCCTATCGCGGTTTGCATGCCTTCCGCGAGCGAGATGTGAGTGTCTTCCACGGTCGGCAAGATCTCACTGACCGGCTCGCCACGGAAGTGCGACGCAGGCCGCTCGTCGCGGTCGTCGGCCCCTCGGGCAGTGGCAAGTCCTCGGTGGTGTTCGCGGGCCTGCTGCCGCGGCTGTCGCGGAACGAGGGCTGGCTGGGCATCAGTATGCGTCCCGCGCACGCCTCATCCCCGCTGGTCGCCTTGGCCGCCGCTTTCCTCCCCTTCCTGGAGCCCGATCAGGCCGAGACTGAGCGTCTCACCGCGCTGGGCCAGCTCACGACAGTGCTGCGGGGCGGGCATTTACCCGATGTGCTCGACCGGGTCCTGACGCGAGCGGGCAAGACCGACGCGCTGCTGGTGGTGGATCAGTTCGAAGAGCTTTTCGCGCGCGAGGGAGTCGGCGCCAGCGAATTCATCGGTGTCCTGCTGCCGGCGCTTCAAGCCCCGGTGGGCCTGACCGTTGTGCTGACTCTGCGGGCCGATTTCCTGGGGCAGGCGTTGCAGGACCCGGTGTTGGCGGCGGCCCTGGAAGGGGCGGTCACCACGATTGGGCAGATGGGTCGCGAACAGCTCCGCGCGGTCATCGAGGGGCCACTGCCGAAAGGAGTGAGATACGAGGCCGGCCTGGTCGAGCGGATCCTCGGTGACGTGGGGGAGGCGCCCGGCAGCCTGCCGCTGCTGGAATTCGCCCTCACCCTGCTGTGGGAGCGACAGGATCGAGGCACGCTGACCCACTTGGCCTATGAGCAGCTCGGTGGGGTGAGCGGTGCCCTGGCCAGCTATGCCGAGCGGGTCTACGTCGACCAGCTGCTACCGGCGGACCAGGAGGAGGCCCGCCGCCTGCTGATCCAGCTCGTTCGCCCGTCGGAGGTCGGCGAACCGGTGCGCCGGATAGCCCGGCGCCCCGAGCTCGGCGAGCCACGCTGGCAACTCGGCCAGCGGCTTGCCGCGACCAGGCTGCTCGTCACCGATCGGGACCCGACCGGGGTGGAGTCAGTTGAGCTGGTGCACGAAGCCCTGATCGGCGGCTGGTCGCGGCTGTATGACTGGTTTGACGAGGACCGCGCCTTCCGCACCTGGCAGGAACAGGTACGCGGTTCCCTCGCCCAGTGGGAGACGGCGCGGCGCAACGAGGGCGCGTTGCTCCGCGGAGCACCACTGGCGGAGGCCGAGCGCTGGCTCGCCGAACGCCCGGACGACCTCGGCGCCCCGGAGCGCCAGTTCATCCAGGCCAGCCGCGCCCTACGGACCAGATCCGTGCGCCGATTACGCGTGGTGGCAGCGGTGCTGGCCCTGCTGTTACTTGTCGCCTCAAGCCTGGGCGGGGCTGCACTGTGGTATGCCAAGCGAGCCGACAAAGAGAGCAAGCTAGCCCAGTCACGTGAGTTGGCGACGCAGGCGAACTTGCTCGTTGATTCCCAACCGGACGTCGCGATGCTGCTGGCCGCCACCGCCTACAAGATCGCGGATACCGAGGAGGCCACTGAGACGCTCACGAGAATGGCCAGCCAGTGGCAGCACGCTGATAGACTGATCACAACCGGTATGCGAGATGTTTCCCAGATCGCGTTCAATCCCAAGGACTCAACGATGGTCGCGCTGACTAATGCCAATAGCATTGAGCTGTGGGATGTCAAGAAAAATATCCTTATTACTCGGCGCCCCGAAGGTGGAGTCAGCTCGGCCTTCAGTCCGGACGGAAACGTCCTCGCTTACCTGCGGAAAACTGAACAGGGGGCAAAAGTTGTTCTGTGGTCCCATGCGGACAACGGAGTACGGAAAATACCATTAAACCTCGCTCCTGACGAAGGCTTCGGAAGGCTGGCCTTCAGCTCGAATGGCAAGTTTCTTGGCGCCTGCGCCGGACGGCGAATCGAGTTGTGGTCCCTAGAGCCCGGCGGTCCTCGTCACTCGATACCGCTCATTCATGGCACTCGATGCGCTTTCGGTTTCAGGGGTGAGAGTGGCGAGCTGGCATACATCGACGGTGACGATATCGTGACATGGGACATCGACGCGGGCAGGGTCGTCACGCGCAGAAGCCCAGGTCAACCCAAGAGTAGACGGCCAGGTTTGCTGGTGGGCACGGAGGACGGGTGGTTCGTACAAAAACGAAGTTTTTTCTTCCAAGGGGACCCAACCTTCGCTGTCGCACCGAATGGGCGATCCGCGATCTACAGCGCCGACGGCCCAGGGGCCGACAATTTCAAGTGGTGGGATTTCGACCACCAAGAGGCACGGGACTTTGAGGTGGAACCCGACATTATTCCTGCCGTGCCGTCCTTCACTTCTAACGGTAGCCTCGTGGCTGCGGAAGTTACGGGCGGTATAGTGTTCTACGATGTAGCGCGCCGGGTGCCGATCTCCGTCTACAGCTTGAGAAATAGGGAAGTCGCCGGGGGTGTGAGCGTCAGTAGGTTCAGTCTGAGTTCGGACGGAAACATGATTGCTTCCGTCGACCATGGTGGCGTCATCGCACTCATCGACACGCGCCTGCATCGCGGAATCCCCGTCTACGAGGCAAGCGATGAGGTAATCTGGGAGTCAAGCGGCGAGGAAATCCGGGTCGCGGTCCAGCCCGACGATGATCACCTCATCGTCGCCTCCGCTGACAAGGTGGCTATCTATTCTATCAAGAGTTTAAATTCCGGGCCGGTCATCGTGCGAAGTCCCGTGAACGACGAGTCGGGCGTGAATAGATTCTACGATCTCAGCCGGAATGGCCTGCGTTACGCTTCCGTGGATGCTAAAAGGAAAAAAATCCACTTGCTTGACGTCTCATCCTTACCTGTCTCTGACGTGACCATCGAGGGGGGCCGCGGCGATGTGCTCCAGCTCTCTTTTGATCGGGGCGGCGATTTCTTGGCGTGTGCCGATAAATCTGAAATTATTGTCTGGTCTACCAAGAGGCGCGCCGAGGTGTCGAGGATCCCGTTACCCGAGGGATACACGACAAGAGAACTGGTGGTCAGTCCAGGGGGTCGATATATTGCCGCGAGTGGTTCCGATGGTAAAATTCTGCTGTGGGACACCAATTCTAGTGATCGCATCGGCCTCGATCTTCTTCGGTCTGAAGATGAGCAATCAATGGCCTTCAGTCCGGATGGTAAATGGTTGAGTATTGGCGGTCGCGACGAGATTAGGTTCTGGGACCTCGGTGCAGGGAAATTCGATTCTCGCCGAATTCCGATAGGTGGTGTTCGGATGGAATTCGGCCTGGACGGTTCCCTTCTCGCGATACAGAATAAACAAGACTCCTATGACCGTTACCGAGAAATATCGGTTTGGGATGTGCGCGATGTTGTGCTCAGAGGAACCGTAAGCGAGCCTTGGTCACTCCGCGATTTTGCGTTCACGTCCGACAAGAGCCGACTCGCTGTGAGCGGCTCAGGTGTCTTCGTGGAACCTTTCGACGGCTCGTGGGCGCTGAAGCACGTCTGCGACATCGTCAGAAGGAACCTCCGCTCCGATGAATGGAAAAAATATCAAGCCGGGTCTGACTACGTACACACCTGCCTGCCTTGACGCGAGCGGTTGCGCCAGGTTCGGGGATCTTGGCTCTGTGGAGTGTTGCTGGTCTACGTTTGACGCTGCTTGATTGAGCTTGGACGGAGGGTATCAACAGCTCGCATGCCTGCCGGATCATAATGCCTGTTCCTGGGGTGTTGGCGCGGCGCGTGTTGCCTGGGCCGTCGGCGGCAAGGACCGGACATTGCGGCCGGCCTGCTGGATTTCAGCTGAGCGCTCGTCCTGGTAAATTGTGACGCAGCGGCTGATGCAGCTGCGCAGATCCTCGTACCAGCGCCATTCGCAGTCGTATTTTAGCTCATGCCTTGACGCCGCCTCTACGGCCGTCAGGTACCCCTTGCAGTAGGCCAGCTTTTCGGTAACATTAGCGTTGCCCCTCGGCGTGAAGCGAAGGAAGTGGCGCACCACATCGCACAGGCTTGCGTGTACCGGCCATGGCGGCACGACCCACCGGCCGGGCTTACCGGTATTCGGGATACCGGTGGTTGGTTCGCTCGTCGCGCTCACGTCTGGTCGCCTCTAGTGCTGGGTATCGTGGACGTTCGTAGCCCGAGGTGTGTTTCGGCGGCGGGCCAGCATTCAGGGCAGACCGGCCATCGCCACTCGGTGTCGGTCACTTGTGTTCGCGTTAGTTGGCGCCCGCAGAATGTGGTGATCAGCTCGCCGGGTGGCAGGTTTTGGTCGTGGATCCCGGCCGCGTGGAGCTTGCTATCGATGGGCAGCCAGAAGAACGACTGGGGTTGCGGGAAGCTCGTGGCTCCTGGCGGGTCGGGGTGCACGGTGTTGTACCTCCTTGGCGGATGGCGCTATGGGGCTCACGGTGGGCATTCTGGGATTTCCCTCCGGCGGTAATGGACCGGCATGGTCAGTGAAACGTGTGGTTGCGCGGGTGGGTAGGTGACATGGTGTGGTCATGGCTCCGGTTGGGGGCCGGGGTCGCACTTCTGTCCCACTTCGCGTCGTGGCTTTACAGGATGTCCATGACCGGTCATGATCGGCTGCGGTCCAGCAACGACGACGATGGAACCGGGGGCATCGTGGGTAGTGAGAGGGCGGCGGGTGGTAATCACGCGCTGCGGGTGCTGGTGGAGGAGGCGGGGTTGAGCCATGCCGCGCTAGGGCGTGCGGTGGTGGCCGCGGGTGCCGCGGAGGGGGCGCATGTGGGGACGAATACGACGTCGGTGCGGCGGATGCTGGAGGGTGGTCAGCCGCGGTGGCCGGTGCCCCGGTTGGTGGCCACGGTGCTGTCGCGGCGGTTACGCCGCGAGGTCAGTGTCACTGAGTGTGGGTTCGCGGACCGCGCTCCGGTGGCTGAGGACCCGTATGATGGGTTGCGGTGTGCTGGCACACTGGACGGGACGCTCCGCACGGTTGTCGAGTTGTCGGGACAGGACATGCGCCGACGGAAGTTGCTGATGGGCTCGGTGTTCAGCGCGGGGGCCTTCGCCGAGCCCGCGTTGTTCGCCCTTACCGTGCCACCAGCCGAGAGCACCGCGCGGGTGGCAGGTCGGCGGGTGGGCATGGCCGAGGTGGAGATCCTTACTGAGCAGGTCACCCAGCTGCGTCAGCTTGATTACCGTTACGGTTCGGGGCGGTTGCGTGAGCAGATGGTATCGCTGCTGCACCGGGAGGCCAACCAGCTCCTGCACGGCACCTATTCGGACAAGACCGGCAAGGCCTTGCTGGCCGCCGTCGCGCAGGCCACGGCGCTGGCTGGTCACACGGCGGCTGATGTGGGTCGGCCCGCGTTGGCGCAGCGCTACTTCATCCAGGGGCTTGACCTGGCGATGGGGGCGGGTGACCGGCGCTACGCCGCCAACGTGCTCGCCTACATGTGCCGCTTGACGAGGCAGATCGCGCTCACCGCGCTCACCGAAGATGATCGGCTTCGTAATGGGCGCCAGATGGTGGCGTTGGCCCGGGCTGGGCTGGCCGTCACCCAGGGCGCGGCCAGTCCGGCGCAGGCCGCTGAGCTGCGCGCGCTGGAAGCAGGGGGTCTCGCTCTGTCCGGGGATGTCCGGGAGGCTCGTCGGGCGGTGCTGGAGGCCCAGCGGTGTTATGAGTCGGTGCGCCCTGAGGACGAGCCGCCGTGGCTGAATCTCTATACCGAAGCCGCGTTCTCGGCGGATCTCGGCAAGTGCCTGAGTGGCATCGGTGAGCATGCGCAGGCCATCACACTGGTCGCCGGGGTGGTGCGGGATTATGAGCCGTGGCGGGTTCGGGCCCGCTGTTTCGCGCAGACCGACCTTGCCGGCACTCATCTCCTCGCGCGTGATCTGGAGCAGGCCGCCGCGCTGGGCCGGGATGCGCTGCGGACCGCCGCGCAGGTCACCTCCGCCCGCACCCTCGACCGGCTGCGCACACTGCAACGGCAGGCCCAACCCCTGCGCGCCAGCTCACCGCACCTGCGTGAGCTGGACGAGCGGATCACCGTTTTTCTCGGCCGCAGCAGCGCCCAACAAGAATGAGCATCTGCGGTGAGAGTTCTTCGGCCGGTCGTTTGGGTGCCGATAGAGGTCAAGTTCCGTCCGTGTGGTGCTCCCGAACCCTCGGGTACTCGCGAGTACCCTGCGCCCACGCACAATCACCGAAGCGCTGTGTGCGCCAGCGTGAGGCTGCGTGCTTGGTGTCAAGCGGGTATTGCACGTCCGAGGAGAAGTTCAGCACGCTGACGCAGTGGTCCGGCCAGTGCGAGGTGGTCTCCGCGGGTGTTGGCGTGGAGAAGTTCAGTGATGACGGCTAGTTCGGCGATTCTGCCGGAAGGAGTGTCGAGCAGGTCGGCGAATTCATCGCGGATGCGAGCGGTGATGTGGGGCACCAACAGGCTGTAGCTGTGGATCATGGCAGCGTCGTAGCCGGTCGGGGCCAGACCCCAGCCTTCCCAGTCGAGTATGTGCAGGGTGGGTGCGCAGATGTTGGCGAAGTGGAAGTCGCCGTGGGCCGTGGACCAGGACTTTACCGTTGCGTCGATGGGGGTGCCGAGGAACCGGGGCATGGATTGGTCGAGATACGTCTGTCGGATGGTGTAGCGGTCGGTAGGTATCTCAGTGATGGTGTCAAGCGCGATTCGGAGCGCCGTCCACCACGCTACTGGGAGAATAGGTGTCGCTGTCAGGGTGGGAAATGCGGCTACGGGCTGGGCGGTCACGCGGTCATACAGCTCGGCGCGGTACTGCCATTGCGTGTCGTTCCAGTCGTGGCTGTCTCGCAGTCGGGGGCGTGATAGTGATCCGGGTATGGCTTTCTCGGCCTCGATGGAGCCGTTCCAGAATGTTGCGTCGACCTGGCCGGTCGGGGCGCTGGCGAGGCGGAGCCATGCTGGTCCGTCGGGGGTGGTAACGGGCTGGCTGAGGGTTCTGCCACGCCAGCCCCATGCCTCGTGGGTATGTGGTTCGGGCTGGACGGATAGCGCGACACAGGCCCAGCGGTGGGCGGTTCGCATCCGCGTCGTGACGTCGCGGTCGTCGGGTTCGGTGTACATCAGCGACCGTCTGCGGGACGAGTGCCGAGCAGGCGCTCCGGCGGGTTCATGATGGTGTGAGTGCGCCACGAGGCGCTGTTGTTTCCGGATGGAGGTGAGAGACCGTCCATTTCTTTGTCGTCGTAGCGGCGAAGTGAAGCTGGAGGCAGCCTGATCCGGGGGTCGCCGGGGAGGGTGGGAGCAGCCTCGACAAAGTCGCGTCGGTTCAGGACTGCCGGATGGGCCGGGCGCGGTGAGCGAGACGGGAAGGTATACGCGAGGAACCGGTGTTGTTACGTCTCTTGACCATGTACCAGCTCGAAATCCGGTGGATCTGGGCTGGGTTGCGGTGCGTACTCACCCGTCGGTCGTAGGTGGGGTGAGGAACTCTTGGCTGGGTTTTCCACGCCTGGGTCGGGAGGCCATGGTGAAAGTCTACGGCGTAACCATGGCGATGCCGCAGGGGTAGAGCCGGGTGCCTAACCCGTCAACCGGACAACAGTGAACGTGGGAACCACCCGTGACCGTTCCACCCTTTTTTTCTCCCAGCCAGGGAGGTCGGGGGGATAGGCGCGACGCCGACCGAAGGCGCGGGTGGGGCGGAGCCGTCGTAGTACTCCGAGCGCGGGAGAGCCGTGTACCTGGGGAAGGACGGCAGCGTGTCAGCCAAGGAGGGATAGTAATGTCCGAAGACGCGCCGGTGAACACCGGCGCCGTGGAGTGGCCGAGTGTTGATTCGGCGTACTTCGCGGTACGGAGGATGCAGACCAAGTTGCACCGTTGGGCGGGAGACGACACCTCCCGCCGGTTCGGTGACCTGTTCAACCTCGTCTATGACCCGGCGTGTCTGGTGCACGCGTGGGAACGCGTGTCCACGAACAAAGGGGCTCGGACCGCGGGGATCGACAAGGCCACCGCGGCCTGGGTCGAGTCCCGGGTCGGGGTCCAGGCTTTCCTGGGCCAGATCCGGGACTCGCTGAAGTCTGGTGAGTTCACCCCGGTCGAAGTGCGTCAGGTGATGATCCCCAAGGGCACCACCGGGAAGTTCCGGAAACTGGGGATCCCCACCATCACCGACCGGGTGGTCCAGGCCAGCCTGAAGGCGGTCCTCGAACCCATTTTCGAGGCGGACTTCAAACCGTGCTCGTATGGGTTCCGCCCGAACCGCCGCGCGCACGACGCGATCGCCGAGATCCATCATTTCGCGTCCGAATCCATCAACTACCGGTGGGTACTGGAGGCCGACATCAAAGCCTGTTTCGATGAGATATCGCAGACGGCGTTGATGGATCGCCTCCGGGCGAGGATCAAGGACAAGCGGGTGTGCGCGCTCGTGAAGGCGTTCCTGAAATCCGGGGTCCTCACCGAGCTCGGAGACCGGGAAGAGACACTGACCGGGACCCCCCAAGGCGGGATCCTCTCCCCGTTGCTCGCCAATATCGCCCTGTCAGCGCTGGACGACCACTTCGACCAGCAATGGCATCAACACATGGGCACACGCTGGCAACGAGCGAAACGCAAAAGCCACGGCCAGGGCAACTGGAAACTCATCCGTTATGCGGATGACTTCGTCCTGATGGTGTCTGGTGAGCGACACCACGCCGAGGCACTGCGCGAAGAGGTGGCGGCCGTGCTCGCCCCGCTGGGGCTGCGGCTGGCACCGGAGAAGACCCGCACGGTCCACATCGACGAGGGCTTCGAGTTCCTCAGCTTCACCATCCGCCGGATGCGCAAACGAGGAACGACCAAGCACTACGTCTACACCACACCATCCAAGAAGGCCATCAAGAAGGTCAAGGACAAGGTGAAGGTCAAGACGTACAGGTCAACCCGCCACCAAGACCTCACGACGCTGATCCGCAGCCTCAACAGGTCCCTGCGCGGGTGGGCGAACTACTTCCGACACGGAGTGTCCAAAGCCGTGTTCAGCGCGGTCGACCAGCACACCTGGGGACGGCTGATGCGCTGGATACGCGCCAAGTACAAGGGCAAACACCGACTCGGAATGAAAGATCTCCGCCGCCGCTTCTGCGACAAAGGGTGGAGAATAGCCCACGACGGGATCGCTTTCACCGGCGCAGCCAGCGTTCCGGTAACCCGCTACCGCTATCGCGGTAGCACCATCGCGACCCCCTGGACCCCGAAACCGGCAACCGCCACCACAGGCAGCTGACCAACGGGCAAGACACGTGGAGAGCCCGGTATGCGGAGACGCATACGCCGGGTTCGGAAGGGGGCTCCGGGAAACGGACCGGTGGCAACACCGGCACCGCGCCCGGGGCCTACCTTACCGTGCTGCTTGGGCGAGGATGGCCTGTGTCCGGTCGGCTAGGCCAAGACGGTTCCAGTGGAAGATCACGTGATGCGCGAGGGTGTCGCGGACGCCTCGTTCCAGCGTTCCGTCGGCGGCTGCTGTCCCCAGGGCGCGTCCGGCTACGTCGAACGCGGTCATCCAGCTGGCGGCGTGCGCCAGTGGCCCGTCCGGGCCGAAGAGTGCGCCGGTGGGGTGGAGGTCGGCGGTCATCAGCAGTCGAAGGCCGTTGGTCATCTTCTGCAGCTGTTCGGTGGGCACCTCGGGGGGCAAGGGCCGCAGCTGGGCGACCCGATGCCAGACGTCGCCTTGCTCGTAGACGTCCTGCCCTGCGCCGCGCAGTAGGGCGCTGCACAACAGGACCGAATAGTTCCCGCCGCCCGAGGGTCGCCTCGTTGACCGTGGTGGCGCGCAGCGCCTGGTCGAGGATGTAGCGGCTGTCGGCGTGGAAGAGCGCGTGAGCAACATCCATCGCCGCAGGTCCGCCGAATGCGGCCGACTCCGGTTCGTACATGGTCTGCCACCACCGCTCGATCAGGTTCACCTCGACGAGGCCATCAAGGCTGGTGGTGACGGACGCCTTCATGTCGGCGGAGGATCCGGTGGGACCCCGAAGCAATCGCAGCCGCCAGCAGGGGGCCTTGCGGATGAACCACCACGCCGCGACCACCTCCGTGCCCTCCAGGTGCCGCAAACGCGGGGCAAGGTCGGTGGCGGCGATGCGCTCGGCGGCGTCCCAGTGGGCGAACTGGATGCGGACCTGGTACCAGGAGTGATCGGCCTGTGCCTGGAGCGCCGCGTAGCCCGCTGCGCGGTACACCTCCACGGCATCGGCGAGATCCTTGGGCTGCATGCCGAGGCGGGCCGCGGCCTGATCCAGGGGTACGCCACCGAGGACGGCCACGACGCTGTCGGCTAACTCCTGCGGCACGATGCTCGCGGACACTTGTCTTGCAACACGATGGGCGACCGCACTGGTCAGTTGATCATCAGGCATGTGTCCCATCCGGAGATCGGCGGCGCGGTGCGGACGGCGGTGTGCAGTGCGAGCGCGAGACCGGCGTCGCCTTCCAGGAGCCCGGTGCTGTGACTCGGTGCGGCGCTGGTGTGCCGGATGAGTAGCTCGGTCAGGTGCGGCAGGATTGCGGCCAGGTGCGGGGTGAGCGCATCGGCGGCGGCGCGAACGGCGGTCTGGTACAGCCCGGCCCAGCCGTGGCACAGGCTGGTGTCGATGATCTGGTCGAGCTGGGCGGGGTCGGACAGGCAGGCAGCGAGCGCGTGCTCGGCCAGGTGCTGGCGGGCGTTGTCGTGGGAGGCGATGGCAGCCAGTTGCTGGGCGCGGCTGATTCCCGGCGTCCCGTAGCACCACGAGGGCCGCAACGGTCCCGGCTGGATGGTCCGGCCCGTGCGCAGCTCGTCGAGGGTGAGCCAGTGCGGCCACCACGGTCACGGCTTCTCCCCGCGGTTCTGGGCGATCCAGCGCAGTGCTGCGGCGCGGGCCAGACGGTTGCTGACGCGCTCGCGCTCTGGGTCGACGCCGATCGTGCGCACGTGGTGCAGGTGGAGCAGGGACCGCAGCACGGGGCGGGGGTCCCGCTGCTTACCGAGCCGGTTGCGGTAGGCGACCAGCGCTGTGCGCCGCCTCTCCCAGGCCAGCGCCACCTTCTCGCCGCCAGGTGTGGCGCGCAGCGCGGCCCACCCGTCGCGTGGGTCGGCCAGCAGCAGCGCCGCATCGCGCACAGACCGGTCCAGCTTCCCTCGCTCCTGGGGCAGGTGATCCATCAGCCAGCACAGACCCTGCCTGGGCGTGCTCGTGTAGGAGGCGGCGAGGTCGAGCAGGCCGACTGCGGTGAGTGCCTCCGGGGGCGTGCCGGTGCGGGCCGCTACCTCGATCTGGGCGAGGGCGGCGGCCGAGTCGGCGGCGAAGGCCTCCTCGGCTGCGGCCATCGCCGCGCCGTGACCGTACCGTCCGGTCTCGGGATGGTAGGTGCCCAGGTTCAGCTGCGGAACCAGGCCGCGGTCGCGCAGGTCGGCGGCCCACTCCCCGACCCGCGCAGCGGCGGCTCCATACAGCTCGGGTGCGGGCAGGCGCAGATACAGACCGAGGTGTTGTTCGAGGTCGGGTCGGGTCATTTCACGGTGACGCCGGAACCACCACAGCGGCGGATCGTCCCAGCGGTCGAACAGCCGGGACAGGTGATCGGTCAGGATCTCGTCCTGGCGATCTGGATGACCGTGGATCTGTGCATACAGCCACGGGGAACAGCCCGGCAGGTGCCCCGCGTCGCGCGCGACGGCCTGCGGGAGCGGCGCGGTTCTGAGCTGCTGCTCGGCGGGGCGGGCGAGACGTAAGGATATGAGCAGTTCGTGGGCGCGGCCGAGCCAGGCCAGGTCGGTGGGGGCGGGGGCTTCGCGCAGCTCGACCCGGCCGTGGCGACCGAGGCGGACGCGAAGCAGCGCCCGGTGCGCGGGATGGTCCAGATCAAGCGGGAGGCGCAGCTCGCTCTGGCACAGTACGACGGCCGCCGGGGCGCGCAGTCGCCGACGCCAGGCATCCAGCGCGGTCTCCCACTCGGGCATGGTGGCGGTGCGCGCGGGCAGGTCCCCGGCGGCCGGCAGCCAGCGGGCCGGGCACAGCACACTGCGGCCGTAACACACCCGAGGCAGGTAGGGCAGGCGCACCGCGGCTCCCCAGTCGAAGACCCCGTAGACCGCGCAGCGCCCGGTGGTCACCTCGGCGAGGAACCGCGCGAGCGGCGGAGTCTGGAGTCCGGCCTCCAGCGCGTGCAGAACCCGCGGCTCGACACGTCGGCCGGTCGACAGCTGCACCAGGTACAGCCAGCGGGAATCGGCACTGACCGCGAGATCGTGCAGCGGTATCAGATCACCGTGGGGATTGCGGTGTTCGGACAGGGAGATCACCCATGACAGCAGCTGCGGAGTGCGCACCGCATTCTCGCTGTGCCGCCGACGCGGCGGGAACGACAGTTGCGCCGCGATGGCGTCGGGGTCATCGGTGCCCAGCGCGGCGTAGGCATCGGCCAGGCGGCCCTGTTCGTCGTCGGGCAGCAGGTCCGCGAACCGCCCGGCCATACTGCTGCCCGGCCGGGGGGCTGCGGTCACCATGAGGCGGAACGCCCCGCGCGCCACGGCGTCGGGTGAGGGCGCGTGGAGCTGGAAGGCCAGCTCCACGCGGGGCGGGGGCAGCATCTCGGCCGGATCGCCGGCCGTCAGCGCGCGGATGACGGGCTCGGTCAGCACGATCTCCTCGTGCCCGCCCATCACAGCCTGCTGCATCAGAGCAAGCAGCGTCTCGTCGCGTTCGGTCAGCATCCGTCCGGTGCGCCCCGGCAGCGCGCCGAGATAGCCGGCGGGCAGCCCCAGCCCGGTGTCGGCCTGCACCAGTTCGTTGACGGGAACGACGGCCCCCGGGCCGTATCTGGTGCGGAACCGGACGTGGTACTCCGTCCACCGCCGATAGCCGAACGGGTACGGTGTCAGGCGCAGCAACACGCTGGCAGCGGCCTCGGCCTCGCGGATCACCAGTTCGGGAAGCGCGATCTCGCCATCCAGGCCCACGCCGAGGACCAGCGGCTGCGCAGCGGTATCGCACAGGACACTCATGTGCTCGGCCACCTGCGCCCTGCTCATCCTGGCCACGGCGGGGTGCGTGGCACCACCCAGGCGCGAGAGATCATCGTGGATCGCCCGCAGTTCCGCGACCATGCCCGCGACATCGGGCAGCTTCTCGGCGCCGGCCGCCTCAAGCTGAGATCGCACGTGCCCCAGGGCGTCCGGAACGGTCATCGGGGCGCGAAGCCCGGTCAACAGGACACCCTGGGCGACCAGCTCGGCCAGCATCGCCCGGACCAGCTGCGGTGACGCGGCCGGGAAGTCGCCGGACAACGCCGTGACCAGCTCGCCGAACGGGACGGGCTCATGGGCGGCCTCCAGCGCCGCGCGCACCGGCCGGGTATGGCGCACGGAAACCTCTAGCGGGGCGAACTGTCCTGATCGGGCGTCGGGCGGCTGGCCGGGCACCACGAGCCGATCGCCGCGCACGAACGCGGCACCGTTCGCAACCACGGGCAGTCGCTCAAGTAAGCCTGGGCACCGCTCCAAGCGGTCGACAAGCGCGCCCAGCCACCGCGCGTCCGCCCGCACCACCACCCGATGGCACTGGCCCCAGCGCACCACTGGCTGGCCGCCCACCGTGACGACAGCGACCCCGGCGAACAGACCGAAGGGAGTAGCCCGCCCCTGCCAGCGCAGTAGATACGACGCCAACGAGACCACGATTCGGCGCAGTCTGCGGGCATCCCGCTTCCGCCCAGCCAGCACCTCGTCGACCTGGCGAGACAAGACCGGACTGGCGACGTGAACGGCCTCGCGAACGTCGTCTCGGAGCCAGACCTGCGCCAACCAGACGCGCGTGGATTCCGCCACAGCGTCGCCGTCACCGAACAGGTCCAGGTCGTCGGGCAGCGCCAGCCCACCCGGGTCGGTCGAGGCGCGAATCAGGACTGTGCCCGCCTGCCGGTAGAGCAGTCCCGCCTCCGCTGCCATCAACTCCTCGCCTCGCCTCGAAGCCGTCAAGGCCTGGCGCACTGGTGTACCGGGTGGCACACCAGGGGCTTTGACACCTACATCACGACGGATCGCCGGTGAACGTGATGCAGGCGTCCTTCTCGCACGAGGACCCGCAGTTGTCGCTCGTGCTGAGCAGCAGGTTGCCGACCGGCTGCTCAGCCTCGACGACGCGCACGTCGAGCGCGAACTCCGCATCGAGCACGGCGTCGTCCTTGGCGAGCACCGTGACGCCCGAGAAGCTGTCCGCCATCTCCATCACTCTCCTTGCGCGGTGGTGTGCTGCCAGGGACTCTGGCCTTCGGCGGGACGGCCCGCTGAGGGCCAGGAGATCGTGACGCGGATATGCCGCTTGTCGATGACCCTGCCGTCGGGCAGCTGCTCATCGGGGGTGCCCACCGGATAGACCGCGATGCGTGGGCCAGGTCCGCCACGGTGGTCGCGGTCCCAGACGCGCACCTGTTCGGCCATCGCCTCCGCGAGCGCGGCAGCGCCCGGCCCGAACGCGTGGACGCCGAATTCGGCCCGCGACGTGTCCAGCCGGCGCGCGGCGAGATAGGCGACGCTGCCGCCGTCGACTGTGGCGTCATTCGATCTGCGGATGATCGGACAGACCAGACCGGTGTCCAGCTCAGGGTCCACCGAGATCCGGCAGTACCCGTCCAGCGTGGTGGCCAGCCACAGCTGGAGCGTGTCGAACGGCACCCTGCGTTCAATCACCACGCCCGTCCAGAGGTCCACGCGCGTGGTATCGAGCGCTCCGGTGAGCAGGGCAGGGTTGTCCGGGAACCCGTCGTCGAATCTCAGGCCGATCTCTTTGCCGCGCAGCAGCAGCAGACGCTCGGTGTGGGCTCCAGCGCCCTGCATAGTGACGAAGCCACACACCCGCGCCGACTGGCTGACGAGGTGGTCACCGTCACGCGCGAAGGTGATCGAGCGGGTCAGGCTCCGCATCCTCAAAGGGACGGTGATGGCCCCGCCCTCGGCGAGCTGATCCACCCAGGCCGGGGGGATGTCCCAGGCCCCGGCCGTGACAACAATCCGGTCGTAGGGTGCGTGCGCCGGCACACCTCCTTCGGCGTCGGCCAGCACGACGTTCACCCGCGAGTAGCCCGCCTCGGTCAGACAGCTACGGGCCCGGTCGACCACCTCCGGGTCGATGTCGATGGTCGTGACCTCACCGTCCTCACCGACCAGTTCCGCCAGCAACGCGGCGTTGTAACCGCCGGACCCGATCTCCAGCACCCGCAGACCCGGGCGCAGCCCCGCCTGTTCCAGCATCATGGCCTGCAGCCATGGCGCGGATACCGAGCTGATGGTGATGCCGTGCTGGTCTCGCTTGGTGCGCACGGCGTCCTGGGCATAGGACTCCTCCAGCGTCGCCCCAGGCACGAACAAGTGCCGGGGCACCGTGCGGAACACAGCCTCGACCTCCGTCGACACGATCGTGGCCTCGGCCACCAGCTCGTCGGTGAGCCTTCCTCGCAACTCAGCGGTACGGGCTGAATCGGCGATCACATCTGTCACGAGATATTCCCTTCTGGTACTACACGGTGCCGGACATTCCGGTGAGGCCCAGACGCAGGCTTCGGATCACCCCCACGACCGCCCAGTGCCAGCAGTGGCGAACCGCAGGTAATATTAATCCATAGAAAATCAGAATATTCAAGGTGTACTTGACCATACCTTGTCAGCCTGCGAAACTGCTTGCGCCGCTGTCAGCCCGAAGAGGGGATCCGATGGACTGCTCCGTCAAGATCACTACGTTGCGAACGGCCGACATCCTCTGTCCCGACACCCGCTCATGTCCGTCGATCCACGCGGTTGCCGGCGAACCCCACCGTCGTTATGTGATCACGAAGAAGGTCACAGATCCCGCGGTGGCTGCGGGGTTCGCCCACCTGGTCGCCGATGACGAGCAACTCGGATACGTGCCTGCCGACCTGATTCCGGAGGTGTGAGGTGATGGACACCGAGGCCCTGGGCCGCTTCATCGACGAGCACTACCACCAGTCGGGCGATCGCCTGTTCCGCATGGAGGTCCTCCCGGAGTACGAGGTCACCTCCGACGGTGACGACTACCGACGATGGCTTGGGGGCGCCACCGAGCCCACCTGGACCCGCAAGCAGCCGTGGCTCGACACGCTGCGCCGCGAGCGCGAGAACGGGCAGATTTCCACCCGGGTGCGAATCCTGTCGGAGCAGGTCACCGACTACGAGCGGTACGCCTGCGACTTCGGCTACCGCTACAACGGCGAGTACGAGGGCATCCGGGTGCTGCGCTACGGTGAGCACGAGATCCCCACCGACCTCATCGAGCGGGATTTCTGGATCATCGGGGACTCGATCGTGGTCACCGTGCACTATGATGACCACGGTCGCTTCGAGGGCTCCGAGGTGGCCGATCCCGGGGAGCTGGGCGAGCATCTCCGCACCCGGGACCGGGCGTGGGCGGCAGCCGAACCGTTCGTCGCCTGGTGGGCGCGGTACCCCGAACTGCACCGCCGGGCGGCAGCCTGAGCAAGGTGAAAGGCGTAGCAGACCACGCGGACCACGGCCACCTGGCGCGACCGCAGGCCCTGCGTGAGCTACGCAAGGCCGCCGGCCTCAACCAGGTCGAGGTCGTCGGTCGGATCAGGCAGGCGCTGCCGAACGCCCGGTTCTCCCAGCCCGCGCTGTCCCGGGCCGAGAAAGGCACGGGCAGGCTTGCCCCCGACGTCGTTCGAGTACTTTGCCGGATCTACGGGGTCACCGGCTCCGAAAAAGCTGCACTGATCCAGCAAGCGCAGGACGCGGAGGCAGGATATGTCGATGCCCGGGTAGTGCTGCAGGCCGGCAACACCGTGAACCTGCAGCAGCGGTTCGCCAGGCTGGAGCGCGACGCCGCCCAGATCCGTGCCTTCAATCCGGTCATGCTGCTCGGCGTCCTGCAGACTCCCGCCTACGCGGCCACGGTCCTCGCCACCAGCGCCGACGACCCCCTCGTGGCCGGTCGGATGGCCCGGCAGCAGGCAATGATCGCCGACCGGCGTCGGCACTGGACCCTGATCCAGACCGAAGGAGCGTTGCGCTGGCAGGCCCGCTCGGCGGCGGTGATGATCGAGCAGGTCGAGCACCTCATCCAGCTCAGCACCACTCCGCATGTCCAGTTCGGCGTGGTCGACTGGCGCTGCCCTGTCGAGGTGTTCCCGCACACCGCGTTTCACCTCTATGACGATGCCGCAGCCGTCGTCGCTACTCGCGACGGGACAGCGATCATCAATGACAGTGCCCGTCTCGCCGACTACTACGGCCTGTTCGACGAACTCGCCGCCCTCGCCTCATTCGGCGACGCCGCCCAGGACATCCTGCGGCGGATCGCCGACGACTACCGGACCCTCGAGCAGCACCGTGAGTAGCAACCTCCGTGACCGAGAACCGCGCGATGGAGCGGATCCTTGGCTCGATCCGCCAGCCGGTCGACAGCTGCACCAGGTACAGCCGTCGGGCATCGGCAGTGACCGCCAGGTCGTGCAGGGCGATCAGGCCCTCACCGGCGTCACGGTGCTCGGACACTGAGATCACCCGTGACAGCAGCTGCGGCACGCGGGCAACGTTGTCGCTGTGTCGCCGCCGGGCCGGGAAAGACAGCTGTGCCACCTCGGCGCTGCTGGCCGCGCGGTAGGTGTCAGCGAGGCGGTCGCGGTCGGCCTCGGGCAGCAGGTCCGCGAACCGTCCGGCCATGCTGCTGCCGGGTCGGGGGGTGCCGGTGACCACGAGCCGGAACGCCCCTGCCGCCACCGCCTCCAGTGAGGGAGCGTGAATCTGGAAGGCCAGCTCGACGCGGGGCGGCGGGAGCGCTTCAGTGGGATCGCCGACCGTCAGGGAGGCGATGACGGGCTCGGTCAGCACGATCTCCTCACGACCGTCCATGACGGCCTGCTGGACCATGGCTAGGAGCGCATCATCGCGTGGGGTCATCGTGCGCGCGCCGCGAACGTACGCCGAGCCGAGGAATCCGGCGGGCAGGCCGAGTCCGGTGTCGGCCACCAGGTCGCCGAGGGGCACGACGGCGCCGGTGCCGTACCGGTTCCTGAACTGACCGTGAAAGTCCTTCCAGTGGAAGTAGCCGAAGGGGTGGGGCGTCAGGCGCAGCAGCACCCGGGCGGCGGCCTCAGCTTCACCGATCACCGCCTCGGAAACGGTGATGTCGCAGTCCAGGCTGACATCGACGTTTAGCGGCTGGTCGGTGACATCGCAGACCGCGCTCATCCGGTCGGCCACCCACACCATCGGCACCGGTTCGGCGGCCGGGCCCGCAGCGGAGCCGATGCGGGCGAGATCGTCGCGGGTTCCCCGCAGCTGCGTCAGCGTCTCTGTCAGGTCGGGCAGCTCGTCAGCGTCGACCGCCTGGAGCTGGGCGGTCACGTGCGCCAGGGCGTCCGGTGTGGTCATCGGTGCCCGAAGGTTGGTGAGCAGGACATGCCGGGCGATGAGCTCAGCCAGCATGGCGCGGATCTGTTCGGTCGGTACGGCCGGGTAATCGGTGGACAGCCACGTGACCAACTCGCCGAATTTCAGGGGTTGTCGGCTGGCGTCGAGTGCCGCTTGCACGGGCCCGGTATAGCGGACGGAGACTTCTAACGGGGCCACCTGGCTGGGGTTGTCGTCGGAGGGCTGGCCGGGGATCACGAACCAGTCGCCGCGCACGAACGCGGCGTTGTTGACGACTACACTCAGCCGCTCCAGCAGGGCAGGATGAGCTTCGAGACGGCCGACGAGGGCGGCCACCCAGGCTGTATCAGCCCGCGCCGTCACTCGGTTGCCCTGGCCCCATCGCACGGCCAGCTCTGCGCCCACGTCGACGGCAGCCACCCCGGCGAACAGCCCGAACGGGGTCGCCCGCCCCTGCCAACGCAGCAGGTAGGAGGCCAGGGAGACCACAATGCGGCGGATCCGGCGGACGTCTGGGGTTCCTGCCAGCATCTGGTCGATCTGCCGGGACAACACCGAGCTGGCGACCTGCACAGCTTCGCGAACCTCGCTCCGCCGCCACACCCGCGCCACCCAGGCGTGCCCCTGCTCCGCCACGGCGTCGCTGAACAGATCGATGTCGCCGGGCACGCCCAATCCACCCGGATCGGTCGTGGCGCGGATCAGGACCACATCGGCGTGCCGATACCGCATTCGCGCCCCCATGCATCTGCCCGCCTTCCCATGAATTGTCCCCGTTACCGGCGGAGCTGGTGCGTCGAGCGAACACACCACTCGGCGCACCAGCACGGGCCAAAGGTTCAGACGGGGTAGCTCAGTTGGCTGGGGCAGGCGGTGCCCGAGCACGTGGAGCCGCAATTGTCGCTCGTGCTCAGCAGCAGGTTGGCGACCGGCTGCGCTGCCTCAATCACGCGCACGTCGAGCGCGAACTCCTCCGCTAACCCGGCCCTGGGCGCGAGCGCCACGGCGCCCGAGAGGTTGTCGCTCATCTCGATCACTTCTTCTTACCCGGTGGAAGCGTGCAGTAAGCCCTGGTCCGCGGCAGAAAGCCGTGCCGACGGCCAGGAGACTATGACGCGGCTATGCCGCTTGGTGATGACCAGCCCGTCGGGCAACTGCTCCTCAGGGATCTGCGCCGGGTAGACGGCGAACCACGGACCAGGCTCGTTGCGATAGGCGCGGTCCCACACACGCACCTGCTCAGCCACCGCCTCAGCCAGCGCACAGGAATCGGGCCCGAACGCATGAGCACCGAACTCGACCGTGCCCTGGATCACCCGACGCACGGCGAGGTAGCCGAAGCTGGCCCCGTCGACCACGGCAGGGGCAGCAATGCGGTTGGCCGGACTGACCAGACCGCTGTCCAACTCCTTGTCCACCGCGATGAGGCAGAAGCCGTCCAGTGCCGTAGCCAGCCACAGCTGCAGCGTGTCAAACGGCTCCGTGTTGCCCACGGTGACCCCCGACCACATCGTCGCCTGCCCGGCAGCGAACGCGCCGTTGAGCAAGTCGGGGTTGGCGGGCCAACCGTCGTCGAACCTCAGCCCGATCTCCTTACCGCGCAACAGCAGCAGGCGCTCGCGGTGCTCCCCGGCTCCCTGCATCGCGACAAAACCGCATACCTCTGCCGAACGGCTCGTCAAGTGGTCGCCGGAGCGCATGAACGTGATCGAACGGGTCAAGCCGCGCATCCGCAGGGGGACGGTGATGGTCCCGCTCTCGGTGAGCTGGTTCACCCATGCCGGGGGGATGTCCCAGGCCCCGGCCGTGACGAGGATTCGGTCGTAGGGTGCGTGCTCCGGCACACCTCCCTCAGCGTCGGCCAGCACGACGTTCACCCGCGAGTAACCCGCCTCGGTCAGGCAGCTACGGGCACGGTCAACCACATCCTGGTCAATATCGACGGTCGTGACTTCACCGTCCTCACCGACCAGTTCCGCTGTCAACGCGGCGTTGTAGCCGCCGGACCCGATCTCCAGGACCCGCAGGCCCGGGCGCAGTCCCGCCTGCTCCAGCATCATGGCCTGGAGCCATGGCGCGGATATCGAGCTGATGGTGATGCCGTGCTGGTCTCGCTTGGTGCGCAGGGTGTCCTGGGCGTAGGACTGCTCCAGCGTCGTCCCGGGCGCGAACAGGTGCCGCGGCACCGTGCGGAACGCGGCCTCGACCTCGTTCGACACGATCGTGCCCTCGGCCACGAGCTCGTCGGTGAGTCTGCTCCGCAGGTGCGCGGCACGGGCTGAGTCGGCGGTCACTTCCGTCACCAGATGTCCCTCCTTGTCCTGCACCTTTTCGGATAGTCCGGCCAGGCCCAGACGCAGGCTTCGGCTCGCCCCAACCTGCTCGCCCCGACATCACAGAATCTAGACCGACATGATACTCACGTAAAGACATAGAAAGAGAATAACTAGATTTATTCTGTATAGTCTGGTTATGATCTCACCATCAGTGCGCACCAATGGAGGCATCATGCACCTGCAACGGCTCGCGAAGGACCCGGAGAGCTACGCCGTCGGCGGCAGCCAGACGATGTACCTCGCCGAGAACGGCATGTTCGGCGTGCAAGGCATCCAGGCGGACGCCGGCACTCTGGGCAACGTGGAGAATCTGATACCCGGGGAGGGCTTCGTGCTGATCAAACCTGAGATCGTGATCGAGGCGGTACGCCGCTACCAGCGACGACTGTCGTGACTGGCACACTGATCCCGCCCGGCGCGCCTGAGTTCGCCGACAAGTTCCACCGATTTCGCTACAGCGCGTACCGGCTGGAGACGCTGCAATGCTACGGCAACTCCGGGGAGGACGCTGACTTCGAGGCCTTCGTGACCGGGCGCCCCCGGCCGAGGAACGCCGACCACGAGCAATGGCAGGCGATGGTCCGTGCCAACGTGCAGGCAGGCCGGATCATGCAGCGGGTGCATGTGGTGACCGAGCCGCTGAGCCAGTACCTGCAACTGGAGCTGACCTGGGGCTACGGACCGAACGCAGCAGCTGGTGAAGACATCCACATCATCGCGGTACGGGAGAGTGAACCGTGGCCACTCGACGTGCCGGAAGGCACGGACTACTGGCTGTTCGACTCCACCGAACTCTACCAGCAGCACTACGACGCCGACCGGATGTGGCTGGGCACCGAGATCGTGACCGACCCGGCCCGGATCGTCACCGCCTGCCACTGGCGCGACGCCGCGCTCCACCACGCGACGCCCTGGCAGGACTACCTAGCTGACCGGCCAGAACTGGCTCGGCATGTCCCGATGTCAGAGACAGCGTGCTGAGCAGACGAGGAGCTTCGCCGGTTGACGGCACCGCGTAACCCGCATCGCGCTCGCCTGGCAGCACGCCTCCGGGCGCTCCGGGCCGCCGTCGGCCTGTCCGGAAACCGGCTCGCCCAGCAGCTCGGCTGGCCGCAGCCGCGCGTGTCGAAACTGGAGACCGGCAGACAGATCCCCACCAAGGACGACCTTGATGCGTGGCTGACCGCGACCGGCGCCGGGCCAGAACAGGCCACCGAGCTGGCCGAACTGCTGTCGGCCGCCCGGATCGAGTACGCCACCTGGCGAGGCGTGCAACGCAGCGCCGGAGGGTTAGCCGCCCGGCACGCCGAGCGAGCCACCTGGGAAACCGCCACCACCCACATCGCGGAGTACCAGCCCACACTGATCCCCGGCCTGGTCCAGACCACCGCCTACGCCCGCGCCCTGCTGACCTCCCCGCTCGCCACGGCCATGAACATCACCGAAGCTGATGCAGACGCCCTGGTCGCGGCACGAGTCAAACGCCAAGACATCTTGTACCAGCCCGCCAGGACGATCGAGATCATGCTCGGCGAGGCGGCCTTGTGGACCATCCCCAGCACCGTCGGCATCCTGCTCGGCCAACTGGACAGACTGCTCTCCTTTGCCGAGTTGCCCAGCCTGACACTCGGGCTGGTGCCACATGACGCGCCGATGCCGATCCCGCCACTGACCTGCTTCGGGATCTACGACCACGAATTCGTGCTGATCGAGACCCTGACCGGGGAACAGCGCCTGGACGACCCAGACGAGGTGGCGGTCTACCGCACGGCGTTCGGCCAGCTCCGCAATGCCGCCACCACCGGACCAGACGCCATCGCCTTGATCCGCCGAGTCATGGCCGAGCTACGAGGCTGAGCAGCCCGGAGGAAACCCAGCCTGCTCCAGCGTCGTCCTGGGGGCGGGGTGTACGAACTGCCTCCCGGAGCGCCACGCCTGGCTGCTACACCTGGTTGCGCGCGCGTGGGTTAGGCGGCAAGGCGTTCCGCAAAGTCCGCTGCGTCTCGCGTGTGGTGTGTCCGCAGTACTCCGCAGAACTCGGTGAGCGCCTCAATGACCCGCGCAGAGCCAAGGCCTCCACCAAGGATTTCAAGCAGGTCTATATGGGCGGGTCCATGGACGTCGTCCTGGATCGTCAGGTCGGCCAGAAGCTGGTCGGAGAGGACGATCTCGCGGGCGCCGTCCATCGTGGCCCGCTGCGCCAGCGCGAGGATGCGTTCGTCGCGGGCGGTCAGGTTCCGTGTTGGCTGCTCACGGAGGGATCCGCGGTATCCGGCGGGAAACCCCAAACCGATGTCGGGGTCGGTCAGATCGCGGAGGGGAACAGCGCGCCGGGCCCGTAACGCTCCAGGTGAGTGGTAGTCCAGCCACGCCGGTGATCCGGACGGAAACGGCGTCAAGCGGGTCAGCGCCGTCGCGGCTTTCTCCGCCTCGCGCGCTACCTCCCGCGGCAGGACCAGCGAGCAGTCGAGCCGCAGATCCACGGTCACCGGCTGCTCCACAATGCTGGAGAGGGCTGTCATTCGGTCGCGGGCCGATTCCCGCAGACTCCTGCGGGCACTGGCCGCGGCATCGGCGTGCCGGGTCAACGTCGCGTGGATCTCACGGAGGGCGCGTACCGTCGCCGCCACTGCGGCGATGCCCTCGGCGTCCGCAGCGGTCAGCCCGTCGACCGCGTGCACGGGTGTGTCGGGGTAGTGAGCAGCGAGTTTCCCGGCGAGGTCGCCGACCGAGATAGGTGAGGATGCCGCGGCCACGACGGTCTTCACCGCAGGGGTGTGGCGCACACTCACCTCCATCGGGCACTCCGTGCGCCGTTCGGAAGCTGCTGACAGGGCACCACTAACCTGTCGCCCCGCACGATGCAGGTGGGGTCCACGATGACCGGCAGGCGGCGCAGCAGTTCGGGGCACGACTCCAGCCGCGAGATCACATCCGCCAGCCACGCGGCGTCCGCCCGTGCCATGGGGTGATGCTCCTGTCCCCACCGCACCGTCACGCTGGGCCCGATGCGGGCCACGGCTATCCCGGCGAACAGTCCGAACGGTGTGGACCGGTGCAGCAGGTAGCGGGCTAATGAATGCGCAGCCCGCTGTTCCCGCCGAGCCTGGCCAGCGTGCCCGGCGCTCAGCGCGCGGATGCAGCGGGCGAGGCCCGGGCTGGCCACTTCGACGGCTTCCGCGACCGCCTGGTGCGCCCACACCTGCGTCATCCAGCGCCGCCACCGCTGCGCATCCGCCTGGATGTCACCGGACACGTCCGGCCAGGGCACAACCACGAGGTCGTTCGGGCACGCAACACCCCGAACCAGGGCCGCGCCGATGGACCGGTACACTCCGCAAAGGCTCCCTTCGCCATGCGCCGGTGCCAGGCCACGACAAGGGGCCCCGGCACCAGACCGCCGGGTCAGTCGCCGATGATGCAGGTGACGCAGGCGCTCTGGCTCATACTTCCGCAGTTGTCGCTCGTAGAGTCCATCAGCTCCCCGATGACCTGGCCGTTCTCGGCGAAGGTTACGTCCAGGTCGAAGTCCGCCTCCGCCGTCTCGCTGCGTCCGGTAACTTCCATGTCAGTCCTCCGATCGGCGATGGGGGTGCCTGCCGCCCCCGGTTATCGCTCGTGGTGGGGCCAGGAGATCGTGATGCGGTGGAGCCTCTTGTCAACGACCAGCCCTGCGGGGAGCTGGTCGTCGGGCGTGCCGGTTGGGTATACCCGGAACATCGCGCGGTCGCCGCGATGATCGCTGCCCCAGGTGTGGATCTCCGTGGCCAGCCGGTCCGCGGCCGTGCGGGCTTGCGGGCCGTAGCCGTACGCCCCGAACTCGAACAACGTCCGCTCCGGGCTGGTCGGCCGTATCACGTCGGTGGGGTGCGGTGGTGGAACCTCAAGCATCCAGCCCGCTACGCCGCCGCGCTCGCGACTGGTTGTTCCCCGGCGGCCGGCCGGGAGGTGCTCAGCGCTTCGGAACGCTACACCGAGCAGGTGATGCTCGGGCTGCGCCTAGCCGACGGCCTGCCGCTGGACGTGCCAGGGCGCGCCGCCGCGCAGCGCGCGATCACCGATGGCCTGCTCACCGCGATCCCCGCCGGTCGACTGATGCTCACTCACCGCGGCCGCCTACTCGCCGACGCCGTGGTACGCGACCTCCTGGCGCCTCAGTCGCGATCCGATAAGCGACATTATGACAATATGGCGCCGAACAACTCGGTCGACACCGTCGGGCGCTGACGCTGGGTGCGACGGTGGCCTGCCGAGTTCCAGCAGCAGCCCACGTCCGGACCGCAGCAGCGTGCTGACCGTAGTCGGGCCGTCTTCGGTTCTCCAGCGACAGGTCGATCATCCGTAGCCCGAGACCACGCGCATTCACTTGGGTAGCTGTGGGGACTGGCCGGGTTTCCCTAGTAAGTAGCCGACCTGGCGGATTTACGTGCGGCTACTGATTGCCCGTGGTGGCACATCTGGACAGGGTATAGGAAGCCGAATCAGTAACGCCACCGATTCGGTGTTTTTGCCCCGGGTACCACTGTTCAGCGCTGGCGGTGGCCGGGGTGGCAACGGCGGCGTCGGCGGCGCGGGCGGCAGCGCCAATGGCGGTCCTGGCGGAGCCGTGCGCAGCTGATGAGTCGCGGCGGTACCGCTGGATGACCGCGTGCGGTGCCGTTGTCTGGGGAGGGGTGGGTAGGGACGCGGCCACCCCTCCCGTCATCGTTGGGTTTCAGGGAGTAACGACATGAGGTGATCGTTAATGTGTGATTGTTAACTTCACCTAAACTAACATATGGTGCACCGGCGCGTGCCAGGTGCTCATCCGAGGCCTGGGAGTTGTTTCATGATGCAAGTCTCGTCTCATCATCTGGAAGCACTCCGCACGGTGCTGGCCGGCAAGGTGATCACGCCGGAGGACGCCGACTATGACACCGTGCGCATCCAGTGGAACAACGACATTGATCGCCGCCCGGTAGCGATCGCCCGCTGCGTGTCACCAGCCGACATCGCGGCGGCCCTCACCTTCGCCCGGGAACAGGAATTGGAGATCTCCGTGCGCGGCGGGGGCCATGCGTTCTCCGGGGCCGGTGTCTGCGATGACGGACTGATGATTGATCTCAGCGCCATGCGCCATGTCTCGATCTGTGCTGACGCTCGGCTGGCCCAGGTGGGCGGTGGCACCACCGTGGCGGAGCTGGACGCGGCAACCCAGGTGCATGGCTTGGTGGTGCCCGCCGGGGTGATCAGCCACACTGGTATCGGTGGTTTGACACTCGGTGGCGGCACCGGATGGCTGACCCACAAGGCGGGATTGACCATTGACAACCTGGTCTCGGTCGATGTGGTGCTCGCTGACGGCCACTATGTGCATGCATCACCTGAGGAGCATGCCGATCTGTTCTGGGCGGTCCGCGGCGGGGGTGGCAACTTTGGCGTCGTCACGACGTTCGAGTTCCAGCTGCACCCGGTCGGGCCAGAGGTGCACCTGGGGCTGTTTTTCTGGGGGATGGACAGTGGTGAGCAGGTGCTGCGGCTGGCTCGCGACGTCGTGCCCAACTTGCCGGTCGAGGCCGGCGCCCAGATCGCGATCGGGCTCAACGCCCCGCCCGCACCATTCGTACCTCCGCAATACCACTTCACCTCCGGATATCTGCTCATCATGGTCGGGTTCTCCTCCGCGGCGGAACACGCCCAGCTCGTTGCGCCGATTCGTAAGGCGCTGCCGCCGCTGTTCGAGCTCGTCACCCCGATCCCGTTTGTCGCGTTACAGCGGACCCTCGACGAGACCGCTCCCTGGGGGCTCCTCGGCTACCAAGAAGTGATCTACCTCGACGAAATTACTGACGAGGTGATCTCGGTGATCGTCGATCACATGCCTGCTAAGCGTTCGCCGATGAGCTTCTGCCTGGTTTTCCGCCTGGACGGAGCGTATTGCGCAATCGGCGATGACGAGACGGCCTTCGGTGGCCGGCGGACACCACGCTACGTCATCAACATCGCCGGCATCGGCGCCACCCCCGAGGTCCTGAACGCCGACCGGGACTGGGTCCGGTCGTTATGGAGGGCGCTGCGGCCGTTCGCCAAAGACTCGGGCGGTTACGTGAACTCCATGACCGACAACGACGAAGACCGGGTGCGGGCGGCTTACGGCCCGACCAAGTACGGGCGGCTGGCTCGGATCAAGGCCAAGTACGACCCGGACAATGTCTTCCACCTCAACGCCAACATCAAACCCGCCTGAACCGCCTGCGGTCCGGTACCGTGCGTGGTGGTGCTCGGCGGCACGCTCCCCTGCCTCGGCTACCCAGCGAGAGGTGACACTGCGATGAGTTCCGACGACCGGGAGCGCGCCGTCGCCGATGCCGTCCCCACCGAGCTGTTCATCAACGGCCGGTGGCGACCCGGCGGCGGTGGGAAGTTTTTTAATGTCGAGGACCCGTCCACTGGCAAGGTGCTGCGCGCGGTCGCCGACGCCACTCCCGAGGACGGGATGGCCGCGCTGGACGCCGCCGTCGCCACACAGGCCGGGTGGGCCCAGTACCCGCCCCGGGAACGTGGCGACATTCTGCGCCGCGCCTACGAGCTGATGATGGCGCGCCAGGAAGACCTCGCCCTGCTGATGACACTGGAGATGGGCAAGCCGGTGGCCGAGTCTCGGGGCGAGATCGCCTACGCCGCCGAGTTCTTCCGGTGGTTTGCCGAGGAGGCTGTGCGGATCGACGGCGGCTTCGCCACCGCGCCCAATGGCTCGGGTCGAGTCCTCGTGATGCACCAGCCGGTCGGGCCGTCGTTGTTGATCACCCCCTGGAACTTCCCCGCCGCGATGGGCACCCGCAAGATTGGTCCGGCGGTGGCGGCGGGCTGCACGATGGTACTGAAGCCAGCCAGCCTGACCCCGCTGTCGATGCTCGCGATTACTGACATCTTGGCTGAGTGCGGGCTGCCCGATGGAGTGCTCAACGTCGTGCCCAGCTCCAGATCGGGTCCGCTAATGGAGCCACTGATCCGGGACGGCCGGGCCCGCAAGCTGTCCTTCACCGGCTCCACAGAGGTGGGCCGCCTGTTGCTGGAGCAATGCGCCGAGCAGATCATGCGGACCTCGATGGAGCTCGGCGGCAATGCCCCGTTTCTGGTCTTCGCCGACGCCAACCTCGACACCGCAGTCGGCGGGGCGATGATCGCGAAGATGCGCAACATCGGCGAGGCCTGCACTGCGGCCAATCGCTTTTACGTGCATGCCGACGTTGTCGACGAGTTCTCCCGCCGGCTGGCCGAACAGATGAGCTCGCTGCGCATCGGCCGCGGCATCGACGAGGGCGTGCAGGTCGGCCCGCTGATTGAGGCCAAGGCGCGGGATAAGGTGCAGCACCTGGTCGATGACGCGGTCGCGCGCGGCGCCCAGGTGCTCGTCGGTGGCGAGCCAGTGGAAGGCCCGGGGTACTTCTACCGCCCGACCGTGCTCGTCGACGTGGCACTGGATGCCGAGCTGACTAGCACGGAGATCTTCGGACCGGTCGCGCCGATCATCGCGTTCACCGACGAGCAGCAGGTAGTGGCGGCAGCCAACGACACCCCCTTCGGGCTGGTCAGCTACGTCTATACCAGTGACCTGGACCGCGCCCTGCGGGTCTGTGAGCGGCTCGAGGCCGGCATGGTGGGGCTGAACCAGGGCCTGGTGTCCAACCCGGCGGCACCCTTCGGCGGCATCAAACACTCGGGGTTGGGCCGCGAAGGTGGCGCCGTGGGAATCCAGGAGTTCCTAGAGACCAAGTACGTGGCAGTCGCGACCTGACCGCTCTGCTGATGGTTCGGGGCTGAACGGTTCAGGATCGGCCGGAGTCTGCCGGCCCGGCGTTGGGCGGCCGTTGCTGAGACGTTTCCCGGTCCTCAGGCGGGCGGGTCGATGACAGCGACGGGGGAATCATTCCCACCTCAGGCCCTGGTACCTCCTTGCGGGCCACCTCCTCGGCGGCCCGAACCATGGCCGCGATATGTGGGTCGCCGGAGGTGTCAAACCACCCGGCGACGGCCTCGTCGTCCTCCTCGGGACGGCTGGCGGCAACGTAGTCCCGGCTTGGCTCGTACCGGAACACCCCGTCATCCCCCGGCGCGCCGAGCATCTTGGTGAATCCTTCGAGGGCCTTGCTGAAGTCGCTGGGAACGATCCAGACTTTGTTCGCGTCGCCCTGGGCCATCTGCGGCAGCGTCTGAAGGTACTGGTAGGCCAGCAACTCCGGGGTCGGCTGGCCTGCCTTGATCGCGGCGAACACCTTCTCGATCGCCTTGGCCTGGCCCTGCGCCTGCAGGTAACGCGCGGCCCGTTCACCCTTGGCGCGCAGGATGCGCGACTGCCGCTCAGCCTCTGCGGAGAGGATCGCGGCTTGCTTGGCACCCTCAGCGGAGAGGATCGAGGCCTGCTTCTGGCCCTCCGCAGTCTTGATCGCCGATTCGCGCTGGCCTTCGGCGGTAAGGATGGTGGCGCGCTTCTCGCGGTCCGCGCGCATCTGCTTTTCCATCGAGTCCTGGATGGACAGCGGCGGATCGATCGCCTTGAGCTCGACCCGACCGACCCGGATTCCCCACCGCCCGGTCGCCTCGTCGAGCACTCCCGACAACTGACCGTTGATGAAGTCCCGGGAGGTCAAGGTGTCTTCCAGACTCATCCCGCCCACGACGTTACGCAGCGTCGTCGTGGCCAACTGCTCGACCGCGGCGATGTAGTTGGAGATCTCGTACACCGCATCCTTCGGGTTGGTCACCTGGAAATACACGACGGTGTCGATGGACACCGTCAGGTTGTCCTTGGTGATGACCGGCTGCGGCGGGAAGGAGACCACCTGCTCCCGCAGGTCGATCCGGTCCCGGATCCGGTCAATGAAGGGCACCAGAAAGTTCAGTCCCGGCGTAAACGTACTGCGGTAGCGGCCAAGTCGCTCGACGACCGCAGCGGAGGCCTGCGGGATCACCACCACAGCCTTGAGGACTGTGACGACGATCGCCAGCAAGATGACCGCCAAGACGATGACCAGGGCGACACTCATGAAGGCTCCCCCCAAACGACGGCGGTGGCACCGGATATGGTCATCACCCTAACGGCCCGGCCGGGCTCCAGTACCTCGGTCTCGTCGAACGTGCGCGCAGTCCATAGCTCCCCGCGCAACTTGATCTTTCCGCCATGCGCGTCAACGGTGCTGACCACAATCGCCTTATCGCCGACCAGCGCCTCAATGTTAGTCGGCACATGGGCGGTGTGCAGCCGGCGCTTGAGCACCGGGCGGGCCAGCGTGGTCAGGGCCAGCGAGGTGCCGGCAAAGACGGCGAGCTCCAACCCTGGTCCGAAGCCCACCTCCGCGACCCCCGCGGCCGCTAGCGCAGCCACCCCAAGCATGATCAACACGAAACCGCCAGAAAGGACCTCGGCAGCGATCATCGCAAACCCGGCAACGAGCCACACCACAGCCGCCATGTGTCCATAGTGGCAGATCTTCGGGCAGGAGTCTGCTGTGATCGTGACCGGGTCACCGCAACTCGGCAGTGACGAAGTCGATGAGCTTCTCGACGGCACCCAGCAGGGCCGGTTCAAGATCGCGGAAGCTCTCCACTGCACCCAGCACCCGGGACCAGCCCTGCACCGGATCCGCAATCCCGCTCCGGTCGACCCAACCCAGCGCCTGGCACACACCGTCTTTCCACGGCACCCCACGTGGCACGTCCGGCCAGCCTGGAATGCCTAGCGCCGAGGGCCGCACAGCTTGCCAGATGTCGACATAGGGATGACCGGTCACCAGCACGTGCGGCGTGCGCACCGCCGCCACGAGGTGGCTCTCCTTGCTGCCCGCGACCAGGTGATCGACCAGCACGCCAAGCCGCCGCTCCGGGGCGGGGCAGAACTGCGCAACCCGGTCGGCCAGGTAGTCCACACCATCGAGTGGTTCCACGACCACGCCGTCAACTCGCAGATCATGCCCCCAGACCCGTTCCACGAGCTCAGCGTCGTGCTTGCCCTCCACCCAGATCCGGCTGGCCTGGGCGACCCGGGCTCGCGTCCCCGCCACCAGGACCGACCCGGACGCCGACCGGGTCACTCCAGCGGTGGCCAGCTGGACCGGGCGGACGAGCGTGACCGGATCGCCGTCGATCAGGAACGCCGCCGGTCGAAGCGGGAAAATCCGGACCCGACCCCGAGCGTCCTGAAGCTCCACCGAATCGCGTTCACACTGGAGCACCGCGCCACAGAAGCCACTCGCGGCGTCTTCCACTACCAGGCCCACCTCGGCCGGCAACCGCAGCACCTCCCGCCGCCGGGGTGGCTGGCGCAGCACGTCCGGTCCGTAGCTCACGCTAGGACCTGGTGAGCTGCTCTGGAGGTCCCTCGGAGGCATGGCACCGACGGTAGCCGGATGACCGAATTCCCCAGCGCAGCCACGCCGCGTGTGCATGGTGGGCGTCCGCTGCCCGATCGCCGGCTCAGCCGGCAGTGTTCTATTCTCCTACTCCGTGCCATGCCCTAGCGCGACATTGACCGTGTGGGCCTCGGCCTGGCTGCATGGCTGCGCCGCCCCTGACGCGGTGATCGACGGCCTGCATACCTGGGCCGGCCGCCACGAGGTCGTGGCCCTCGACGAGGCCACCGCACGGCAGCTTGACCTGCCGGCACCCGGAGAGCCACCGACCTCTGTGGTCGGCCTGTTGGCCGCTGCCCGACGAGCCGGGTCTGGCGGTGGCCAGCTGTTGTTACCGGTGCCCGGAGACGTGCGGGGCCTGCCGCCGCAAGGCCCGCTCGCTGCGGCTGCGCTTCAGCGTGGCGAGGTCGCGGTGTTCACTGGCGCTGAACTGGCCGTGGTGCCCGAGGCGGTCGCGGACGGCGTGCTGAGCTGGACGGTGTTCGTCGGCGGCCCGCTACCCCCGGTCCCCGAACCCGCGCTGTCCGATGCTGAGCATGGTCTGCGGGGCGCGGTCCGCCAGGCGGCGACGACGCTGGTGGAGCTCGGTGTCGCCCGGCACCGTCCTGGCGTCCGCGCCGAGATCGCCGAGACTCTGGAGCGCCGGATCCGGCCGCCATGGCCCGAGGGCACCCCGGCCCGCACGTTGCGGGTGCTCGAGCAGGCCGACGAGGTGGAGGCCATCCTCCGCGCCGCGGACACCGACAACCTCGGCGGTGCGTTGTCCGCGTCGGTGGCGGCGGCCCGTTCCTCGGCGCTGCGACCGCTGTTCACTGCGGTGCGGGAGGCCCGGCGCTCAGCGGTTGCTGAGGCGGTGCGGGCACTACACAACAGTGCGCCGCGCAAGGGATCCCGTTGACGCCCGCACCGGCTGCGGGGACCTGCGAGCACCGGCGGGCAGGTGCGCCGCGCACGTGCTCGGCGATGAGTTCCACCACCATCTCGGCCAAGCGTGGGTCGGTGCCCGGGGTGGCGGCTCGCGCGAAGTCCATCCCGAGGGTGGCAGCCCGCTGCCGGGCCTCGTGATCGAGGTCCCACACGAC
This sequence comes from Pseudonocardiaceae bacterium, assembly GCA_050699715.1. Taxonomy (GTDB): domain Bacteria; phylum Actinomycetota; class Actinomycetes; order Mycobacteriales; family Pseudonocardiaceae. Next base: position 13,870 of record JBOHFR010000011.1, on the reverse strand, counting down.
CTCGAGATGGTCAGAGACAAAACCGATGGGTGCCACCACAACGCCGGGCACGCCTTGGGCGTGTAGCGCGTCGAGGTGGTCGATCACGTCGGGCTCCAGCCAGGGTACCCGCAGGGGCCCGGATCGGGATTGCCACCTGAGGTCGTAGCTGTCCACTCCCACCGCCGCAGCGACCAGCCGGGCGGTCGCGGCGACCTGCCGGGAGTAGCGGTGACCGCCCTGTGCGGCCAGCCCGGCCGTGGCATCCGCGACCAGCGGCACCGAGTGCGCCGTGAACACCACCCGGGCGGCGGGGTCAACCTGCTCGCGGGCCGTACGCAGTGCGTCGGCGCACGCCGCGACGAACAGTGGGTGATCGAAGAAGTGCCTCAGCTTCATCAGATCCGGGGCCCCGGACCCGACGGCGTGCCGGGCTCGTGCAATGTCCTCATGGTACTGCCGGCAACCCGAGTACCCGCCCCACGACGACGTGGCGAACACCCACGCGCTGCGCACCCCGTCGGCGGCCATCGCGGCGACGGTGTCCTCCACCATCGGGTGCCAGTTTCGGTTGCCGAAGTACACCGGCAGGTCAAGCCCGGCGGTGGCGAGCGCCTGCTCGATCGCGATGATCAGCGCGCGGTTGCACCGGTTGATCGGTGACACTCCGCCGAAGTGCACGTAGTGTTGCGCCACCTCATCCAACCGCTGCGGCGGTACACCCCGGCCCCGAGTGACATTCTCCAGGAATGGGCGCACCTGCTCGGGACCCTCAGGTCCTCCGAAAGAGAGCAAGAGCAGTGCGTCGCTCAATGACCCATGCCCAGGCCGCCGTCCACCGGCAGCACTGCCCCGGTGATGTACCCGGCTGCCTCCGACGCGAGGAAGATCACGACTGCGGCGACCTCCTCGGGGGTGGCTTGGCGGCGCAGTGGGATCGAGCTCAGGATCTCGTCCCGGCGCGCCTGGCTGATGTCCGCAGTCATCTCAGTGTCCACGTAGCCGGGCGCGACCACGTTGGCGGTGATCGAGCGGGATCCCAGCTCACGCGCGATGGACCGGGCGATGCCGATCAGCCCGGCTTTGCTGGCCGCGTAGTTCACCTGGCCTGGCGCCCCGGACAGCGCCACGACCGAGGAGATGAACACCATCCGGCCCCACCGGGACCGCAGCATGCTTTTGGCGGCGCGCTTGGCCACCCGGTAGGCGCCGGTGAGGTTGGTGTCGAGTACCCGCGAGAACTGGTCCTCGGTCATTCTGAGCAGCAACGTGTCATCGGTGATCCCAGCATTGGAGACGAGCACCTCGATCGGCCCGTGCGCCTGCTCCGCCACGGCGAACGCCGCCTCCACAGCCGCGCCGTCGGTGACGTCGCAGCGTACTCCGAGCACGTCCTCGGGTACGCCAGAGCCGCGGTGTGTCACGGCAACCCGATCGCCTTGTTTGGCGAAGGCGCGGGCGATGGCCAGCCCAATACCACGGTTACCGCCGGTGACAAGGATGGAACGGGCCACGGGTGCTCCCTCCGGTCGCACTCATGAGTTTTTTCTCGCACACCGGCAGCTCAGGGTAATCGCTGCCCGGTGAGGTTTATCCGACACCTCCCGACCAGTGGCGCTTACGGGCGACCGCGAAGCGCACCATGTCGGACACCCAGTCGGAGTCGGTACGCAGCGTCAGCTGCGCACCACCGCATCGCCGTAGCGTCGCGGCCACCTCGGCGCGATGAGCAGCCGCTGCGGCGGCGAACTCGCGGCGCAGCAGCGGCGTGGTCACGACCTCCTTCTGTCGCCCGGTCTCCGGATCGGCGAGCACCACCGTGCCCATGTCGGGAAGTTCGAGGTCGCGCGGGTCGAGCACTTCGATGGCGATCAGGTCGTGCCGGGCGGACAGCCCGCGCAGCGGCCGCTCCCAGTCGAAGGCATCTGCCGACCGTGGACCGAGAAAGTCCGAGATGACCGCGACGAGCCCGCGCCGACGCGGTGGGCGGCGCAGCTGTTCGAGTACCCCAGCGAGATCGCCGCGGATGCCTTCGGCGGCGCGCGGCAACTCGGCGATCCGGCGAATCATCCTGCGGGCATGCGGTTGACCGCCCCGTGCTGGTATCCGCAGCACGTCCGCCCCGGTGCTGACCACGGCGCCGACCCGGTTCCCGCCGCCCTGGGTCAGATGCGTCACGGCGGCGCAGGCGGCCACCGCAAGCTCTCGCTTGTCACATTCCGCAGTACCGAAGTCGAGGCTGGCGGACAGGTCCACGGCCAGCCAGGTCTCCAACTCCCGATCCGCGACGGTGTCCCGGATATGTGGTTCGGTGGTGCGCGCGGTGACCGCCCAGTCCATCCGCCGCACGTCGTCGCCAGGTTGGTAACGCCTGGCCTCGCCCGGCTCAGTACCCGGCCCCGGCACCAGCCCGAGGTGATTGCCCTGTAGCAGACCGTCCAGCCGACGCCGCACCGTGAGCTCCAACGCGCGTAGCGCAGCCTCCATACGCCCCTCACGCAACGCTGGCGGCGCCCAATGGTGCCGCTCCCCTCGCGTCGTCATCCGGTCAGACCACTCGCCACCGGGTCCGTGCCTTGGGGGCGGGCGGAAACCTGTGGCATCGGCACGGTTTGCAACACCCGGGTGACGATGTGCTCCACCGGCACGCCGTCGGCCAGCGCGTCGTAGGAGAGCACCAAGCGGTGTCGTAGCACATCGGCCGAGACGTCCACCACATCCTGCGGCAGCACGTAGTCCCGCCCGCGGATCAACGCCAACGCGCGGGCCGCCGCGACGATGCCCAGGCTGGCGCGGGGGGAGGCGCCGTAGGCCACCCAGCCGGCGACGTCGGCCAGGCCATGTTCGGCGGGCGTGCGGGTGGCGAGTACCAGCCGCACCACGTAGTCGACCAGGGCATGGTGCACGAACACCCGTGCGGCGACCTCTTGCAGCCTGATCAACTCGCTGGGGTCAAGCACCCGGCGCGGCTCGGGAGGGTGCACGCCCATCCGGTAGATGATCTCTCGCTCCTCCTCGACCGTGGGGTACTCCACCTGGATCTTGAACAGGAACCGGTCACGTTGCGCCTCGGGAAGCGGGTAGACGCCCTCGTTCTCGATAGGGTTCTGGGTGGCCAGCACGAGGAACGGCTGGGGTGTTGGGTAGGTGGTCCCGCCGATCGACACATGTCGTTCGGCCATCACCTCCAGCAACGCCGACTGCACCTTGGCCGGCGCCCGGTTGATCTCGTCGGCGAGCACGAAGTTAGCCATCACCGGCCCCAGCTCAACGTCGAACCGCTCGCGTTCCTGCCGGTAGATGCGGGTGCCGAGGATGTCGGCGGGAACCAGGTCGGGAGTGAACTGGATGCGGGAGAACGAGCCGCCCACCACCCGGGCGATGGTCTCCACAGCGAGGGTCTTGGCCACCCCTGGCACGCCCTCGAGCAGAAGGTGCCCTCGGGCCAGCAGGCCAACAAGCATCCGCTCGACCAGGCGATCCTGCCCCACGATCACCCGTTGGACCTCGAAGACGGTCTGCTCGATCAGCTGGGCGTCCCTGGCTGGGGTCGCTAGCTGGCCGGGGTGGCTGGGCGGGCTGGATGCTGGCGGGGACGCCCCGACGTCGGCGTCGCTCACGGGTCCTCCTCGCACGGGGTCCGGCTCGGGAGCACACCGCCTTGGGGGTCCCAATCCAGACCCAACTCCCGTGCCAGTGTGACGGCTGTGAAGGTGGTTGCGGCTCAGAGTACTCGGATGGCGTAGGGCATGATCTCGGTGTAGCGGACCGCCGTGACCCGGACTGCGGCTCCTGAGTAGGGGGCCTCAATCATCTGCTCGCCGCCGATATAGAGCGCCACATGATGAATGTCCCCGCCGGTGCCCCAGAACAGCATGTCACCTGGGCGCTTCTCGGCCAGCGCCACCTTGCGGCCGGAGTTGTATTGAAAACCGCTGTAGTGCGGTAGCGCATAACCGAGGGCGTGCGAGAAAGCATAGATCATCAGGCCGGAGCAATCGAAGCCGACCCTGCGGTAGTCGCCGTAAGCGTCCGCTACGCCACCGTCTCGAACGCCGATCGTGGGTCCTTGGGCGTTTCCGCCACCCCACGAGTAGCGGACACCAAGCTGGGCGATCGCTCGGTTGATCACTGACCGGACGTCCCCACCCACGAGCCGGGGCCCGCCAACAGTAGCCGGGGTACTTCGCTCCGCGGCGGCTGCGGCCGCTGCAGCGGCCTGTTCGCGATCCCGTTCGGCGCGCCATTCCTCGTAGCGTTGCCGCTGCCCGCGCAGCCCGGCAACAGCGTTCTGCGCCTCGTAGAGCTGGCGTTCAAGGTCCGTTTTATGGTCCTGGAGGGCTTTGGCTTCCGCGGATTGCGCTGTCTCGGTGTCGATAGCCACCCGATAGGCGCCCTCGAGCGCGGTCTTGGCGTCGGCGGCGGCCCGCTCGGCGGCCTGAGCCCTCGCGAGAGCCGCCCGGGTCTGAGAATCCTTGTTGGCTGCATCAACACGGGCCCGCCGCATGCTCTCCACCGCGTGCAGCTGAGTACCTCCCACCGCATCCAGCAGCTCGGCCCTGGCGAGCAGGTCCTTCGGACTCCTCGACCCGAGGAAGGCCGAGAGTGATCCGACCGTGCTGCCTTGGCGGAAACTCGCGGCAGCGAATTGGTCGAGATCCCGATGCGCCACCGCGATCTGCATCGCGGCCGCGTCGGCCTCCGCGCGGGCGTTGCCCGCCGCGAGCGTCGCGGCACTCGCGGCGGTGTCCGCAGTTTGCTGGTCGATTAGCGCCTTGTTGGCTTGCTCGTGCCTGAGCTCGACCTGGGACTCAAGGGCCAGCAGGGCGGCGTCGGCCTGGGCGACCTGGTTGGCCAATTGTCCGACCCGGGTCGCGGTGGCATTGACGTGCGCCTGGCCGGACTTGAGGTCGTCGTCACTGGGGTTGGGTGGAGCTGGAGGCACCGCTTGCGCGATGGCGGGCTGTCCCACCAGGGCCAACACGGCGAGCAACAGGGGGACCAGCGCACGGCCGGCGATGTGACGCTGAGTCCGGACGCTCACACCTCACTCCTTCCTCGGCCCCGCACGTAGGCGCCGGTTCTTCCTGACGTCCGTCACACCTTGTTGCGCAGGCACACGCGTGCACTGTCCCATGTAACCCTCAGAGATACCAAGGCTCCCCTGCGTAACAGTCGCAACATCCACCACATGTGTTACAACTACCTAATGTCGTGACGCTAGGTAGTTGACGAAAAGCAGTCCACCCAGAGACGAGTGGAGGGCGCCGGACCAGGACATGATCGTGACCTGGTCAGCGCTGCGGGCCCGATGGCTTGGATGATCATATCCTTGTCAGCATCATCATCCCAGGTCCGTAGGGCACCTATCCCCATTTCACGACCCGTGCCGCACTCCTACCTGCGGATTCGGGTCGCTGCGCACCTCGGCGGTCGGTCCCGAGTGTCGTGTCGTTCCACCAGCCCAGCGTCGACACTGTCGAATGCGCCCATCCCGGCCCGTCATCTTCGGAGACGGTTTCGGTGGTGAGGTTGCAAGCAGGGCGGTCAGTTCACCTGGCGCGCCCGACCCTCCCAGTACTCCTCGCGCAGCTTGAACTTCTGGATCTTCCCGGTGGCGGTGCGGGGAATCGCCTCGCGAAACTCCACCGACGTCGGTGCCTTGTAGCCAGCCAGCCGCTCCTTGCAGTAGATCATGATCTCGTCCTCAGTGACCTGCGCCCCCGCAGCCACCACGACGAGCGCCTTGACCGTCTCACCCCAGCGGTCGCAGGGCACGCCGATCACCGCTACCTCGGCTACCGCCGAGTGGCTGAACAGGCAGTCCTCCACCTCGATGGACGAGACGTTCTCGCCACCGGTGATGATCACGTCCTTCTTCCGGTCAGTGATCGACAGGTAGCCCTGTTCATCCACCGACCCGCCGTCACCGGTGTGAAACCAGCCATCCACGAGCACTTCGTTGCTGGCCTGTGGGTCGTCCCAGTAGCCGGCCATCACGACGTTGGAGCGGGCTAGCACCTCCCCGGACTGGGAGGTGCGCAGCTGCACACCCAACACCGGAGCGCCAGCCCGGGACAGCCCACGGGCGCGGTCCGCGGCGGGCAGGTCGTCATCAGCCGGCGCGCCGCGGTTGAAGGTCAGCAGTGGTGCGGTCTCGGTGAGTCCGTAGATCTGCATGAACTCCCAACCAAGTTCCTCGCCGACCCGGTGAATCACTCGCCTCGGCGGTGGCGCACCCGCGCATACCAGCCGCACCCGCCCTCGCCCGGGAATCTCGCCATCCCAGCTTGCGGCTGCCTGCAGCACCGCGTGCCACACCGCAGGGGCGCCACACATCAACGTCACGCCGTGCTCGGCGACCCGCCGCAGGATCTCGGCACCGTCCACCTTGCGCAGCACGATCTGCTTGGCTCCCAGCCCGGTGAGCCCGAAGGGCATGCCCCAGCCGTTGCAGTGGAACATCGGCAGGGTGTGCAGGTAGACGTCGCGCTCCCAGGCGCGGGTGTGCAGCGCGAAGGTGACCGCATTGATCCAGATGTTGCGGTGGGTCAGCTGCACTCCCTTGGGCCGCGCAGTGGTGCCCGAGGTGTAGTTGATCGTCGCCGTGGCGTCCTCGTCAGGCTCGGCCCACGGGCGGGGCTCGGTGTCGAAGCGCATCAGCTGCTCTTCGGTCTCCCCGCCGAGCACGAAACGGTGCGGCGCAGCCACCGCTGTGAGGTCTTCCTCGAGTTCCGGGTCGACCAGCAGCACCGAGGCGCCACTGTGCGAGATGATGTACTTCACCTCGTCGGCGCGGAGCCGGAAATTCACCGGCACGCAGATGCGGCCACTCGCCGGGACCGCAAGCAGCAACTCGAGCACCCGGGTGCAGTTGTGGCTGACCACGGCCACCCGCTCCCCCGCACCCACCCCGAGCGCGTCCAGACCGGCCTGCCAGGCGCGGACCCTGCGGCCCAGATCCCGGTAGGTTGATACCGGTACCGGTGGGGCCGGTTGGACGGATTCGTCCACGACCGCGACGGACTGGGCGAACGCCGTCTCGCCGCGAGCAAGGAAGTCGGCGACGGTCAAGGGCACCCGCATGGTCTGCCACCTCCGGCCTGAAGTCTTGTTTACCGCACCGTTAAGGTTTCGCATGTTGATCTCGTCGGCGCAGCGGCCAGACGTAGAGTCGAGTAGAGGGCACCAGCCTAGCCCTCTCCAGCGGAGGAGCCAGTGACCCACGCAGCAGGCAGTGCCGACAGCTTTGGTACCCGGGGCACGTTGTCCGTCGGGACCAACCGTTACGAGGTGTTCCGGTTAGCCGGGTTGGAGCAACGGCTCGGTACCCAGTGGCGGGCCCTGCCGTACAGCCTGAAGGTGTTGCTGGAGAATCTGTTGCGCTGGGAGTCAGACGCTGGTTGCGGGCACGTCACGGCCGAGCACATCGAGGCGCTCGCCGGCTGGGACGCGCAGGCGCAGTCGTCTACCGAGATCCAGTTCACCCCCGCCCGAGTCATCATGCAGGACTTCACCGGGGTGCCGTGCCTGGTCGATCTGGCCACGATGCGCGAGGCGATCACACCTCTGGGCGGTGATCCGAGGGCGGTCAATCCGCTGGCGCCGGCCGAGCTGGTCATCGACCACTCCGTGATAGCCGACGTGTACGGCCGCCCGGATGCCTTCGAGCGCAATGTCGACCTGGAGTACCAGCGCAACCGGGAGCGCTACCAGTTCCTGCGTTGGGGGCAGGGTGCTTTCGGTGAGTTGACGGTGGTCCCGCCGGGGACCGGGATCGTGCACCAGGTCAACCTCGAGCACCTGGCGCGCACTGTGATGATCCGCAACGGGCAGGCCTACCCGGACACCGTGGTGGGCACCGACAGTCACACCACGATGGTCAACGGGCTCGGTGTGCTCGGGTGGGGCGTGGGCGGTATCGAGGCTGAGGCCGCGATGCTCGGTCAGCCAGTGTCGATGCTCATCCCGCGGGTGGTCGGCTGCAAGCTCACCGGATCCATCCCCCCCGGGGCGACCGCCACCGATGTCGTGCTCACCCTGACGGAGATGCTTCGCCGGCACGGCGTGGTCGGGAAGTTTGTCGAGTTTTACGGTGCGGGTGTGGCGGCGGTGCCGCTGGCCAACCGCGCCACCATCGGCAACATGAGCCCCGAGTTCGGCTCCACCTGCGCGATCTTCCCGATCGACGAGGAGACCATCCGTTACCTGAAGCTCACCGGCCGTCCCGCTGAGCAGCTCGCGCTGGTCGAGGCCTACGCCAAGGAGCAGGATCTCTGGCACGACCCGCACCGGGAGGCCACCTACTCCGAGTACCTTGAGCTGGATCTGTCCAGCGTGGTCCCCTCCATCGCCGGGCCCAAGCGCCCGCAGGACCGGATCTCGCTGTCTGAGGCCAAGGCGGCGTTTCGCCAGTCGCTGGTCGGCTACGTCGGTGCGCAGGGCCGCCCGCACTCCCCGACACCCGTGCGGCTCGCCGAGAGTGCTGGGTATGAGATCGACCATGGTGCCGTGGTGATCGCCTCGATCACCTCGTGCACCAACACGTCCAACCCGTCGGTGATGATTGGCGCGGCGCTGCTGGCCCGCAACGCCGTCGAGCTGGGCCTGACCGTCAAGCCATGGGTGAAGACATCGATGGCGCCCGGTTCCCAGGTGGTCACCGACTACTACGAGAAGGCCGGGCTGTGGCCGTACCTGGAGAAACTGGGCTACCACCTGGTCGGCTACGGCTGCACCACGTGCATCGGCAACTCGGGTCCGCTGGCCGAGGGGGTCTCGCGGGCCGTCCGTGACGGCGACCTCGCGGTGGTCAGCGTGCTGTCCGGCAACCGCAACTTTGAGGGCCGGATCAACCCGGACGTCACGATGAACTACCTCGCCTCACCGCCGTTGGTGATCGCCTACGCGCTGGCCGGAACCATGGACGTCGACTTCGCCAGCGATCCACTGGGCCTCGACCACGACGGCCGCCCGGTTTATCTGGCTGATATCTGGCCCGCGCCAGAGGAGATCCAGAAGGTGATTGAGTTCGCGATCAGCCAGGAGATGTTCACCAAGGACTACGCTGATGTCTTCGCCGGTGACGCTCGCTGGCGGTCGCTGTTGACGCCGGAAGGCGAGACTTTCACCTGGGATCCGGAGTCGACCTACGTTCGCAAGCCCCCGTATTTCGAGGGGATGACGGCGCAACCAGCGCCGGTGGCCGACATCTCCGGTGCCCGGGTGCTGGCGCTGGTTGGGGACTCGGTGACCACGGATCACATCTCTCCCGCCGGGGCGATCAAGGCGGACTCCCCTGCCGGTCGCTACCTCGCCGAACGGGGTGTCGCGCGTAAGGATTTCAATTCCTATGGTTCTCGCCGGGGCAATCACGAGGTGATGATCCGCGGCACGTTCGCCAATATCCGGCTGCGCAACCTGCTGCTCAAGGACGTTAGCGGCGGCTACACTCGCGATTTCACCGCATCCCCCGACGCCGCCCCAGTGCCGATCTACGACGCCGCGCAGCGCTATGCGGCCGCCGGCATTCCACTGCTGGTCCTGGCCGGCAAGGAATACGGCTCGGGTTCCTCCCGGGACTGGGCGGCCAAGGGCACCCTGCTACTCGGAGTCCGCGCGGTGCTCGCTGAGTCCCTCGAGCGCATTCACCGCTCCAACCTGATCGGAATGGGCGTGCTCCCGTTGCAGTATCCCGTCGGCGAGTCAGCCTCGTCGCTGGGCCTGGATGGCACCGAGACCTTCGACATCTCCGGCGTCACCGCGCTCAACAACGGCTCCATCCCGGCCACTGTGCACATCAAGGCCACCCACGAAGGAGCGGACCCGGTGGAGTTCGACGCCGTACTGAGAATCGACACCCCCGGGGAGGCCGAGTACTACCGCCACGGCGGAATCCTGCAGTATGTTTTGCGCGCAATGGCGCGCAAAACATTGTGAAACATCATGCATCGCGGGCATCGGCGAGATAAGCATCCAGCAATGCCGACAATGATCGTCCCCGCCCGAAACCGCGCTCTACGATGAGTTCGACCGCCGTTCGGGCGGTGCGTCGATCCTCGGGGCCGAGTACGGACGCCAGAGCGAGGAGGTCGGCCGCGTCCTGCGGGCGAGTCTCGTCATCGCGCGCGAGTAGCTTGAGGGCGACGAGATGGCCTGCGGCGGCGACCGGCATCGAGACTCCGGGCAGGATCTCGAGCACCTCGGCCTCCGCGACGATCTCGGCCTCGATCCCCGCTGTGGCAAAGATCAGGTCGACGACTACCCCGACGCCGTTGGCACCGGGGCTGATCAACCGCACGGTCGCGAGCCTGCCCACGGCGTCCTGCTCGACGAGGGCCTCGAGGCCGTATCCGTCCGCAGTCAGCGACCGGACCAATTGCTCGGCGGCCGCATCACCGTCGACGAGTACGGCCACGTCGACGTCGCGGGTGAACCTCGGCTCAGCCCGAGCCGACACCGCGAAACCCCCAATCAGCGCCCATTCGGCCTGTCGGGAATCCAGATCGGACGCGATCCGGCGTAGCGCCGCCTCGACCCGGTTCACCATCGCCGTGACGACGGCGGCCCGGGATGGTCGCCGTGCTCGGCGCCAGGTCGGCGCCGGAGCCACGCGGCGATCTCGTCATCAATGTCCTGCGCGCTGGCTGCCGGGCGCTCACGGCACAGCCGTTGCCGCAGCATGCTCTCCCCCACCTCGTAGAGCTCCAGGGTGGTGCGAAACCGATCGGTGACCTCCGACCCGGGCATCGTCGTATCATACTCTCCGCTGTCGTCCGACCCAGCAGCGCCCGCGCCAGCGGGACGCATGCGCTGTATGAGCGCTGGGGCTGGCGGAAGATGGGCATCGTGCCCGGCAAGCCGGGTGCGTACTACAGCGAGTATGCGCGTTTCGTGTTGCCGCTGCCGCTCACCACGGCCGGGCGGTAAACGGCCAACTGTTGGTCTAGCTCGCGCACCGGCTTGGTTCGTTCCCACGGGGTCAGCAAGCCGCGCACGTTCGTGATGCGCTGGGCAATGCGCTGTGAGCCATTTCCGGCGGTGAGCTGGGCAACGTTGGCAACAATGCCGCTGGCTTCGGTGACCTCCGCCTGCTGGATGCGCGCCTCTGCCTGGGACAGCAATATGAAGGTACGGTTGTGCAGGTCCACCGGATCAACCAGTGTCAGTGACTTGTCGAGTGCGGTCATCGCGGCCTCTGGCCGCTGGAGCGTCACGGCGCACATGCCTTCGGTAGCCCAATAGAAACCCTCGTCATAGAAGTACCACCAGGAAGCACTCGGCTCGTCTGCTCGTACCGCCTGGAGCGCGGTGTATTCCTGGTCCAGGGTCTCCCGGCACTTGTCCGGCTGGTTGTCGGCCGCGTAGGCCTGGACCGTCACGTCGGCGGCGTAGGCGCGGGCCAGTGGGCTGTGTGCCTGCTCGGCCCGGTCGGCGGCGGCCACGGCGTGATCGATGCCGACGCGAGGCTTGCCCTGCCAGGTGGCAAGTTGGCTCATGGTGCACAAGGTGAACGCCACCAGCTCGACGTTCTGGACATCGTGGGCGGCGCTGCGGGCATCGTCGTAGTAGTGCTGGGCGCTGGAGTAGTCACCCATGTTGAAGGACAACCAGCCGACGAGCTGGGTCAGCTCGGCGTAGGCGGACACCGCGCGCTGTTGGAACTCCGCAGGTGCCGCCTGGGCCAGCTGTTGCGCCATCTGCCGGTGCCCGATGGCGCTGTGCAGGGTGAGTTGCGGACCGAGTGCATTGTCTTGCCGCCGGAGGCTGGTGATCATGCGCTCGCAGTAGCGCAGGACCGCTAAGTCAAAGCTCTCCGGCTGCTGCATGACACGCGCCAGCCGCTCGCGTTCCTCAGGATTGAGCACATCAAACAGGGGGGCGACAGCGGCGACCGCACACGCTGCGCTCAGCTTGGACAGCAGGTCACGGCGGCTGGCGGAGGGATTGAGCTCCTGCATCCACACCACGATCACCCGAACCAAGCCAGCGAAATCAACCTCTTCTAGCCGCTGCACGAGTGGAGCGGCATCACGGGGCACGACCAGTGGGGACAGGATATCCCATTCGTCTCGGTCATGCTGAGCCGTCACCGCCGCCGCACGCTCACCATGGCGGGTGGCTGGTGTCCGCTCCGCCGCATTGCCCAAGCTTGGGCCGGTGGCGGTATCGAGGTGGCGAAAGTCGGGCAAATCACTGAGCAGGTCACTTTGCGACTGCATGCCTTACCCATAGCACTCCCCCGACATCGCGCAGCCTCACCCCATAGGCGGCTCTCACAGGCGGCAGATGGACGCTACCGGCTCTGCGCGGCCCCACCTAAGCAAGCGAGCAAGTTCCTCACCCAACGAGGACAACGGGTGTGGCCTTGCGCGCTCCCCGCCCCCATAGCGCAGGCCCACGCAACCGGCGGGCGCCGATCCCCCGAGCCGCGCGCTGCTCCAGGATGGACCCGCCCCGGCCCTGGGTGGCCTTCCCTCCGGCTTGACGGTGACGCCTCACCGTGGCCAGACTCACACGAAACGGAAATGGAAGTCTCTCTCGACAAGGGTGATCTTTCATGGCGAAGGTGCTGTGTGTTCTCTATGACGATCCGGTCGATGGCTACCCGCCTCCGTACGCCCGCGAGGACATCCCTCGCCTCGAGCGCTACCCGGGCGGACAGACCGTGCCCACGCCGCAAGCCATCGACTTCACCCCCGGTCAGTTGCTCGGCAGCGTGTCCGGAGCCCTGGGCCTGCGGTCCTTCCTCGAAGACCAGGGTCATGAGCTGGTGGTGACCTCGGACAAGGACGGCGCGGGATCAGAATTTGACCGCCACCTCCCTGACGCCGAGATCGTTATCTCCCAGCCGTTCTGGCCCGCCTACCTGAGCGCTGAACGTATCGCGGCGGCGCCCCACCTCAAGCTCGCGATCACCGCCGGAATCGGGTCCGACCACATCGACCTGGACGCCGCCATCGCCCACGGCATCACCGTCGCCGAGGTGACCTACAGCAACAGCATCAGCGTCGCCGAGCACGTGGTGATGATGATCCTCGCACTGGTCCGGAACTATCTGCCCTCCCACCAAACCGTGCTCGACCGAGGGTGGAACATCGCCGACTGCGTGGCCCGCTCCTATGACCTGGAGGGTATGCACGTTGGCAGTGTCGCGGCCGGCCGGATCGGGCGCGCCGTACTGCGCCGCCTCGCGCCGTTCGACGTGCGGCTGCACTACACCGACCGGCACCGTCTGCCGGCCGAGGTGGAGCGCGAACTCAACCTGACGTTTCACCCCACCACCCAGGACCTGGTGCCGGCGTGCGATGTCGTGACCATCAACGCCCCGCTGCACCCGGAGACTGAGGGCCTCTTCGACGACACCCTGCTGGCCAGCATGAAGCGCGGCGCGTATCTGATCAACACTGCTCGCGGGAAGATCTGCGACCGCGACGCCATCGTGCGCGCCCTGCGGACCGGCCAACTGGCCGGCTACGCCGGCGACGTCTGGTACCCCCAGCCAGCACCCGCGGACCACCCCTGGCGGAGTGCCCCGCACCACGGCATGACCCCACACATCTCCGGCTCCTCACTCTCAGCACAGGCACGCTACGCGGCCGGCACCCGAGAGATCCTGGAAAGCTACCTACACGGCCGCGCCATCCGCGACGAATACCTCATCGTCGCCGACGGCAAGCTCGCCGGCGCCGGCGCCCACTCCTACAGCGCGCGAGCATGACGGGCGCCGGCCCTGTGGCGTTGGCGGATCCACCGGCTTGGGGTCAGGGCCCCGGCAAAGTCCTGTTTCGGCAGATAGATGCCCATAGATCACTGAACGAGAGGGGCGATCATGATCTCGTGTGCTCTCAGTGTGCCGAGTTCGACAGGAGAGCTGCTCGGCCGGCCTCTA
>JBOHFR010000010.1:0-92392 GCA_050699715.1 Pseudonocardiaceae bacterium | reverse complement strand
CCGCGCACCGACAAAAACCGGCGCTCCATCCGGCCCCAGACCAGAATTCGCCGCGCGACGATGCCAGCGAACCAGTGCCGCACCGCATCACTCCTTCGTGCGGGGGAGTGGGCCGTCCCAGGGTCTGTCGGGCGCAGGCACTGTGATGGCTTCCTGTCCTCGACGACGCTGGAGGAACTTGATCACCGAAAGTGAGGTGGGCGGGGCGGAATTGCACGGTCACCGTTCACGCTGGGGCACTACCTCACCGATTCGAGCACCTGGATCAACCCCCCGAAGGATTAATGCGGTGCTGCACTAGTGTCGGATCGTGATGCGGAAATGGGGTATGGAGGCTCAGGCCACGAGCTTGGCTAACGCGGTGGCGAACGTGTCCAGGTCAGGCAGGCCGGCAGCGAGCGACTCGTGCACGCGGGTGTCGTCGGTCTCGTCATAGACGTGCACGAGGCGATTCCGCAGCCCGGCGAGGCCACGGAGCCGGCCCGCCAGCCTTCGGAGGCGATGTTGTGGTTGGCCAGATCGATGCAGGTCTGCGCTGCGACCTGAACGAGGTAACGGCCGGTGTACACCTCGTGGTGCAGGTATTCCGTGATGGGAAGGTCACGCCAGGCGCCGCAGCTCGCACAGGTAGCCGCCGAGCAGCTCCAGGCGCTGGTGAATTCGATCGAGATCAACCATGCGGGAGGGGCCACCGTCATGGTTTGGTATGGAATTCCCGAGCATTCTGCCAGTGCCGGCCCGTTGGCGCCGTCGCGACTGCCACTCGGCACGCCGTCAGCGGCGCCGGCCGGCCACCGGGAGGGACCGATCGTGCACCAGGCTGGTCCGCGTCCGTGGGGTACCCGGTTCGCGGTGCCAGCAGTCGTCGAGGCCAAAACACCGCAAGCGGCCCACCCACGGCGTCCGCAAGAAGGAAACGAAGTACATCGACGACGGAAAAGAGCACACGGACAGCACTGCTGCTGGGAGAACGCGCGCGATGAGCGCAGCGACGGTGGCGGCCGATCTTCCCGACGACCAGTGGCGATCACGCCTGTGTGAGTTGGTCGCTGAGCTGACCGCCGAGGCAGCACTGCGCACACCCGAGTGGCAAGCCGCGTTCGCCGCGGTGCCCCGGCACCCGTTCGTCCCGCTGATCTACCGCCGCGACCAGCGTGGCGGTCTTCGCGCCATTGATGGTCACGACCCCGCCCAGCGGGAAACCTGGCTGACTGAGGTGTACTCAGACGACAGCCTGATCACCCAACTTGCCCAGGTCCGCCCCGGCTACGCGCTGCGCCCCTGCACCGTGCCAGCCAGCTCGTCCACCTGCCCGAGCCTGATGGCCCGCATGCTCGAAGACCTGGAGCTCGCCGATGGCATGCGGGTACTCGAGATCGGAACGGGCACTGGCTACAACGCCGCCCTGCTGTCTCACCGCCTCGGCGCACAGCACGTGCACTCCGTCGACATCCACCCCGGCCTCATCGCCACTGCCCGCCACCGACTCGCTGACCTCGGCTACCACCCACGGCTCGGCACCGTCGATGGCACCGCCGGTTGGCCCGATCACGCTCCTTATGACCGGATCATCGCCACCTGCAGCGTCCCCACCATCCCGGTCGCGTGGGTTGATCAGGTCCGCCCCGGCGGCGCCATCCTCAGCGACCTGCAACTCGGTGGGGCGAGCGCCCTGGTCCGGCTGCACGTCGATGCCGATCGCACCGCCGCCGGGCGCTTCCTGGACTACCCGGGTCTGTTCATGGCCGCCCGTCGCAGCGCTGAGAGGCTCAGCCGCCTGCCCGAGCTCACCCCCGACCAGCTTTTTGGCGTGCGCGAGACCACCACCGATCTCGCCCCGAGCACGCTCGCCGATCCGGCGTTCCGGTTCTTCCTCCACCTTTACCTCGGCGCCGGCCGCAGCGACCACTACCGCAGCGGTAACCGCGACTGCGCCAGCGTGGTCGCCGACGACGGCTCCTGGGCCGAGTTCACCACTGGTGATCACCTGGTGCGCTACGACGGCACCCACAACCCCTGGGAGACCGTGGAACAGGCCCACCACCGCTGGAACGACCTGCAACGACCTGAACCAGCCGATCTCGGGCTTACCGTCACACCCACCACGCAACACATCTGGCACCGCACCCCCCACAGCACCTGGACCCGCCCCCTCTTCTCGACCTCGATGGCGGGAACATCGCGTGAGCGCTGACGGTTTCATGTGAGGTTGGGCCGTCTGACACACTGTCACCGCTGCTGCCCACGCAGTCCGGCTCCGGTTCACTCCGTGCACGCAAGCACAGGGACCCGGCGGCCATGAGGAGAGGACATCCATGAAGCAGGGCATCCACCCGGAGTACGTCCAGACGCAGGTCACCTGCGGCTGTGGCAACGTCTTCAGCACCCGCAGCACCAAGCGCGACGGTCAGATCCACGTCGAGGTGTGCTCCAACTGCCACCCCTTCTACACCGGCAAGCAGAAGATTCTGGACACCGGTGGCCGGGTGGCGCGCTTCGAGAAGCGCTACGGCAAACGGCAGAAGTAGGAGGCCAGTGGACACCGCGGCGGTTGCGGCGCTGCTGGAGCAGCACGCTGAGCTGGAACGTCAGCTCAGCGACCCCACCCTGCATGCTGATCCCGACACGGCCCGCAAGGTAGGGCGGCGCTACGGAGAGCTCTCGCGCATCGTGCGGGTGGTCCGTGAGCTGGATCAGGCTCGGAGTGACGTCGAGGCCGCCCGCGAGCTGGCCGCCGAGGACCCCGCCTTCGCCGCCGAGGCGGACGCCCTCGCCGGCCGGGTTCCTCGGTTGGAGACCGAGCTGGCCGACCTGTTGCTGCCCCGCGACCCGCACGACGACTCCGACGTCGTCATGGAGATCAAGTCCGGGGAGGGCGGTGCGGAGTCCGCGCTGTTCGCCGGGGACCTGCTGCGGATGTATTTGCGCTACGCCGAGCGGCACGGCTGGCGGGCCGAAGTGCTCGACGCTACCGAGTCCGACTTAGGCGGCTACAAGGACGTCACCGTGAGCCTGAAGTCGTCAACCTCGCCACAGTCTGGCGTCTGGGAGCGGTTGAAGTTCGAAGGCGGGGTGCATCGGGTGCAACGCGTCCCGGTCACCGAGTCCTCCGGGCGGATTCACACCTCGGCGGCCGGGGTGCTGGTCTATCCCGAGCCGGACGACGTCGCGATCGACGTCGATGAGAAGGATCTGCGCATCGACGTCTACCGCTCCTCGGGTCCCGGGGGGCAGAGTGTGAACACCACCGACTCCGCAGTGCGCATCACCCACCTGCCGACCGGGGTCGTGGTGTCCTGCCAGAACGAGAAGTCGCAGATCCAAAACCGGATCCGGGCCACTGCGGTGTTGCGGGCCCGGCTGCAGGCCCTGGCCGAGGAGAAAGCCCAACAAGAGGCCTCCGAGCAGCGCCGTTCACAGGTTCGCACCGTGGACCGCTCCGAGCGGGTGCGGACCTACAACTTCGCGGAGAACCGGATCGCCGATCATCGCGTCAACTACAAGGCCTACAACCTCGATGCGGTGCTCGACGGGGACCTCGACGGGGTGCTGGACGCGCTAGTCGAGGCCGACCGTGAGCTGCGCTTGCGAGGCTCGTGAGTAGGCAACCGTTGCGTCTTGCGGTTGCAGAGGCGCAGCGGGTCCTCACTGACGCCGGGGTGGCCTCCGCTCGGGTGGACGCCGAACTCCTTGCGGCGCATGTGCTGGGCGTGCCGCGCGGGCGGCTGCCGATGGTTCCGCTGGTTGATCCCTCCGTGGTCGAGGCATTGCGCATGCTGGTGTCCCGACGGGCGTTGCGGGTGCCGTTGCAGCACCTCACCGGGACTGCCCCCATGGGTGCCATCGACGTGGCGGTGGGGCCCGGCGTGTTCATCCCGCGCCCAGAGACCGAAGTGCTGCTGGCCTGGGGTCTGGCCGCGCTGAGGGGCGTAGCGCAGCCGCTGGTGATCGATCTCTGCACGGGATCCGGTGCGTTGGCGCTCGCGCTGGCGCACGCCAGGCCTGATGCGCAGGTCCACGCCGTGGAACGGGACCCCGTGGCGTTGAGCTGGGCGCGGCGTAACCTCGACACGCGAGCTGCGGCGGGGGACACACCGGTAGTGCTGTACGCCGGTGACATCGCCGATCCGGGACTGCTCGGCGCGCTGGATGGGATGGCGCACCTGGTGCTGTGCAATCCACCCTATGTGCCGGTGGGGGCGCTGGTGGCGCCCGAGGTGGCCTTGCACGACCCGCCCGCCGCCGTCTTCGCGGGTCCCGATGGTCTCGCCGTGATCGGGGACGTGGTGCGCACCGGCACCCGGTTGCTCCGCGAGGGCGGAAGCATCGCCATCGAACACGACGACTCGCACGCGGTGGCGGTTCCCGCGCTGCTGGCTGCTCGGCGGGTGCTCACTGACGTGGCCGATCACGTCGACCTCGCCGGGCGGCCTCGGTTTGCCACCGCCCGGCGCGTGGCACTGCCGGTCAGCCCAGAGTTGCCGCCTCATCGAGGTCCCTGATCACGTCCAGGGTGAAACCGGCCACTGCCCGCATGCCGGTGGCGTTGGGATGCACCGGGGCGGCCGGACTGGTTGGCACAGTGCCCTCCACCCATTTCACCCCGGGCAGCTGGCAGGCGTCGCGGCCCAGTGCGGCCGCGTAGGCGTTGCCGAACGGGTCGGTGGCACTGAGCCCGATACAGGTGACCAGGATGTCGGCGAACTCAATGTCGTTGCCACTGATGGTCAGCGTGACCAGGTCGGTGTCCGAGCGCAGGGCGTCGAATTGCGCTGGGTTGGGGCCCAGCAGGACCTCCTGGGGAGCCGTCATATTGTCGGTCGTCACGTTGCTGCAGCTCACGTCGGTGTAGTCGCGGATATGCAGTGCCGTGGCCAGCAGTGCCGGATAGTTGCTGGTGGACCTTTCGCAGCCGATCGGATCGGTTCGCTGCACCGGGATCAACGGACCCGCCGTATAGGAATCACCAAGCGCGACGTAGTGCCTCGGTAAACTCACGGTCCTGGCGGCCGCGCTGGCGGGCAACCCCACCAGCGCCAGCACGGTGGCTGCGGCAGCGATGATAACACGGCGATACGCGGGCACCTGAGCCGGTCCGTGGGGATTTCGGCCGGGTGTCAGCGAGGTCGGCGGGGGCGTCGGGCGCGGTCGGCGCGGTGTTGTAGTAGTTTTCGCGCGGCGGTGACCTCTTCGGGGCTGAGGTGGCGGGCCGCGAGGCGGACGGCGGCTTCGACGTCCTTGGGACGGCCTTCCGTGGTGGCTAGGTGCGCCAGACTGATGGCGGCCCACGCTGCGGTGTCTCGCGCTGCGGCCTCGGACAGGTACTCCAGCAACGGTCGTGTGCCGGGGATCACGCACAGTTTTCCGTCCGCGGCGAACTGCTCCCCGGTGGCGATCAGCAGCGGGCGGGCCAGGTCGCGACGCTCGGTGTCGTCAGTGTCCGTCAACGACCGGTACAGTCGCGCCGCGCGTTCGTCGTCGCCGTCCACGATGGCCAATGACGCCTCGATCACGTCGGTCCGCACCGCGACATGCGGCAGTGTCGAGCTCCAGTGGGCGCGGACGTGGGCCAGTACCTTCCGAAGAGCCTCGAGGTCATCGCGAGCCGCGTGGACGGCTGCCAGGGCTAGCAGCAGGTCCCCGGTGAAGAGCCCGTCGTCAGCGGCGTACCGCTCCAGGACGACCACCGCCTCGTCAAGACGGTCAGCAGCTGCCATGAGCTGCACGTACCGCCTGGCGTCCGGGTCGCCGGGGAGCAAGGGCTGCTCCAGCACCCTCCGGTATGCGTCGGCCGCGCCCGACAGGTCGCCGCAGGCGACGAGCATCTCGGCCAGGCGCTGGCTGTACGACCGGTGCCACTCTCCGGCTGTGTCCACCGCCCGCCGCGTGGCAGCCACCGCCTCGTCCGTGTCGTCGTCGAGCCAGGCGAGGTAGCCCAGGAGGGCCCACGCCTGCGGCAGTAACCGCTCGTCGCCGCTGCTGAGAACCTCGTGCGTCAGAGCGCGCGCCGTGGGTCGGTCATCGTCCTGGGCGGCTTGGCGGGCCAGCCACAGCGCTGCGGGCGGCGAG
This sequence comes from Pseudonocardiaceae bacterium, assembly GCA_050699715.1. Taxonomy (GTDB): domain Bacteria; phylum Actinomycetota; class Actinomycetes; order Mycobacteriales; family Pseudonocardiaceae. Next base: position 86,323 of record JBOHFR010000010.1, on the reverse strand, counting down.
GCGACCGGATGCCCCAAGGCCGCGACGTCGGTGTACCGGCGGGCCGCCTCCGCTGGCTGCTCGCGCGTCTGGGCGAGCTCGGCCAGGCGCAGCGACGCCACCGCCGCCGCGTCCGGGTCGTCACTGTCCACCGCGAGCTGATACGACACCTCAGCGGCATCAAGATCGGCCGGGTTCGCATCGCGGTCAGCGTCCCCCTTGCCCACCAGCTCCATCGCAGTGAGCACACCGCAGGCCACCGATGCATCGTGGTGCTCTCGCCAGAACCGCGAGCCGACAGCGGAGCCCACCGCGACCACCGGCCGGTAACGGCCCTGACCGTCGCACTCCACCAGCACCGGCTCCTGCATCGCCCACTCCAGGGCTGCGCTTACCCGGTCCGCGTCGTCCACCGACTCAGCGCGGAGCCCCCAGAGGGCCATCAACCGGCGCGCCTGCGCGCACAACACCGCAGGTGCGCGCCACCCCCTCGGGTCCACCTGGTCCCAGGACAACGCCGCCATCACCAGCGCCCACGCCAACGGCTGATCAACACGCGCCCGCCTCAACCGCGCATCAGCGCCATCTCGACGCTCGAACAACTTGGCGAAGTTGTCAATAATGTCCGGAATGTCCGGACCTGATCTCGACAGGTCAGCCACGACGCGCGACGTTACCGCCACCACAGCCACGAGGAACAACCGGGACCGCGACGCTCACCGCCCATCATGAGATGGTCTCCCACACCATTGGCCCGATAGCCGCGTATGTCTTTAACTCGTCGAGCTGGCCAGAATGGTAACCTTTCGGCCTTTCACCAACGCACGGCCGTAATCAAGCTTGGCGTCGGCGTGCCACATCGGCAGCGCCCGAAGCAGGGGATCCGCCTCGGCGAAGGCGCGATCGGCATCCCGGCGCGAGCCAACATGGCACTCCAGGTAGTTGCGGAACGTGGCTGTGCGTTCGACCGGGCCGGCTACCTTAACCAGGAGGGGGTCCTGCTCGGCGTCCGCCGCCAGAAGGCAGAACCCCGGCACGGTGGTGGCCAGCCAGAACTGCATGACCGGTGTCGAGGGTGCGGCCTTGGGCGGCGGAAACGGACCATCGTAGTGTTCAGATCCGTGAGCACTGTCTATGACTGCGCGGTGCCGGTGCGCCGCAGCGTTGGGTTGGTTGCGGCGGCGAGCGCGATCCGGGGACGCCAACTTGTCGTGCTGCCCACCGACACGGTCTACGGGTTGGGGTGTGACGCGTTCTCCTGGACGGCGGTGCAGGCGTTGCTCGACGCCAAGGGTCGCGGGCGAGACATGCCGGTCCCGGTGCTGGTGGGTTCCTGGTCCACGATCGATGGCCTGGTCCTGGGTGTTCCGGCCCGAGCGCGGGCGCTCATCGAGGCCTTCTGGCCCGGCGGGTTGTCGTTGGTGCTGCCCCACGCGCCGTCGCTGAGCTGGGATCTGGGCGACACTCGGGGAACCGTCATGCTGCGGATGCCGCTGCACCCGGTGGCCATCGAGCTGCTCTCCGAGGTGGGTCCGATGGCGGTGTCCAGCGCGAACCGTTCAGGCTTGCCGCCAGCGACCACCGTCGAGCAGGCTCGCGAGCAGCTTGGCGAGCGGGTGCCGGTGTATCTCGATGGCGGGACCGCAGCTGGGGCTGCCTCCACCATCGTTGACCTCACCGGAGAGGATCCCCTGGTGCTCCGCGAGGGTGCCGTCACGGCCGCTCAGATCGGCGAGGTGCTCGGCCTGACCATCCAGGTGGCCAGCTAACCCCGGTGGTCAGCGCTGGGGCGGGCTACCGGCGCAGCGCAACCGGTAACGGTCTAGCCTGCCCCGGTGGGACCCGTGCCCGTTTCCGCCGGACTGCCGCTGCGAGAGTACCTGCTCGTCGGCCTCACCACTGCGGTGGTGACTTTCCTGCTGACCGGGTTGGTGCGCATGCTGGCGATCCGCACCGGTGCGGTGGCGACGCCCCGTGAGCGTGACGTGCACCGCGCCCCGATTCCGCGCCTCGGTGGAGTGGCGATGTATGGCGGAATCCTCGGTGGCGTCCTGCTGTCTCACCAACTGCCAGTGCTACGTAGGTCCTTCGAGTTCTCCGGGGACGTCGTAGGGGTGCTGGTGGCCGGCGGCATCATCATGCTGATCGGCGCCCTAGATGACCGGTTCGAGCTCGACTCGCTCACCAAGTTCGCCGGGCAGGTCACCGCCGCTGGGGTGCTCGTGCTCTACGGCGTGCAGTGGTTCATCTTCTGGGTGCCGTGGAACGGCGGCGCCGACTCGGTCGGCTCGGTGCTCATCCTGGGGCAGGACCAGGCGGTGCTCGTCACCGTTGCGCTGGCGGTGGTGCTGGTGAACGCGATGAACTTCATCGACGGGCTGGACGGGCTGGCTGCGGGGATCGGATTGATCGCTGCGGTCGCCATCGGGGCGTTCACCCTGCAGCTGCTGCACCGCTCTGGCGGCAGTGTGTCGGCCTATCCGCCGACGCTGATCGCCGCCCTGATCGCCGGCGCGTGCCTGGGCTTTCTGCCGCACAACTTCCAGCCGGCGCGGATCTTCATGGGGGACTCTGGGGCGATGCTCATCGGGCTGATGCTGGCCGCGGCGTCGACCAGCGCGTCAGGCCGGCTCGACCCCGGCAGCTACGGTGCCACCGACGTGCTGGCCTTGTTCTCCCCACTGCTGGTCGTGGCCGCTGTGCTGTTCGTGCCGCTGTTGGACCTGCTGCTCGCGGTGGTGCGCCGGACTCGCGCGGGGCGCAGCCCCTTCGCCGCCGACAAGCTGCATCTGCATCACCGGCTGCTCGAGATCGGGCACTCACACCGCCGGGCGGTGCTGTTGATCTACTTGTGGGCGGCTCTGCTCGCTTTTGGCGCTGTCGCGCTGACGCTGTTCGACGTCTACGTGGTGGTGTGGTCGATCATGCTTGGGCTGCTGGTTGCCGTGCTGGGTTCACTGGTCCCCCGGCTCCCGGCGCGCTGATCTCCGCCGAGCCGCTGATCGCACGCTGACCTCAGCACGGGGAGCGACGGGTGAGTGTGATAGCTTTTGGCTTGTCCCGCCCGGGGGTGGGATTTCAAGTCAGGCCGGCCCATCGGCAGCGCTCATGATCGTGGATTTTCCGCCATGCGCCCTGCCCCTGGACTGTGAGGAGTGCCTTTGAGTGATGCCGGCGAGCCGCGTCAGCGCGCGCTGAGGTAGTAGGTGGTCGTGGAACGACGCGAACAACCCAACGGCCCGGAGCTCGCGACACTACTCGGCCTCGGCGCCGCGACCGCAGGGATTCTCCTGGTCGGCCTCGGCATCGGATGGTTGGTCGACCAGGTGGTGCAGACCCTCCCAGTGTTCACCCTGTCAGGCTTGGCGCTCGGCATTGTCGGTGCTGCGGTCTATATCTACACCAAGTTCACGAGGTTTCTGAAGGAGTAAGCGCCGAGTGGTCACCCCTGACGCCACCGCCCCTGATGTGGCCCCGACGAGAGCGGTCGTCGATCTACGCCGGACCACGCCCATCGCGGCCTGCCTCGGCGCCGCCAGCTTCGTGGTGCTCGCGCCGATGGGCTACCCGCTAGCCGCGGTGTTCTTCTGCGGTGGGCTCGGGCTTGGTCTGCTCAACACGGCGCTGGTACAGCGGTCCACGGCGCGCTTCGCGGCCAGTGGTGAGCCCAACAAGCGGCGGTTCGCGGTGTCGGTACTCGGCCGGCTCACGCTGATCACCGGGCTCGCGGTTGGCTTGGCGCTGGTGTTGCGGCCAGCTGGCTTAGGGGTGTTCGCCGGGCTGGCCGCCCTGCAACTAGTGATTATCTTTATCGCGTCGGTTCCGCTGGTCAAGGAGCTGCGCCAGTCAGGGATGGGCCAGTCGGGAGTTGGCCAGTCGGGAGTTGGCCAGTCGGGAGTTGGCCAGTCGGAAGTGGGGAGTCCCCCGTGATGAGCGAGCATGCACTGGCCGAGGGCGGTGGCGTCCAGGTTGGCGAGCACCTCCAGTGGCACGTGCTGGGCTTGACGATCAACGCCGACACCGTGATCTCTACCGTGATCGCCGCAGTGATCGTCCTCGGGTTCGGGCTGTATCTTGCCGCTAAGGCGACCGCCAAGGTGCCCAGCGGGCTGCAGTTGGTCTTCGAGGCGGTGACCGACCAGGTGGAGCGCCAGGTGGAGAGCAACGTCGGCATTCGCACCGCGCCCTTTGTGGTCCCGTTGGCGATCAGCCTGTTCTTCTTCATCTTGATCGCGAACTGGCTGGCGATGCTGCCACACGCCTGGGAAGAGTACGTCGGACCACCGACGGCAGATGTGAACCTCACCTTCGCGCTGGCCTTCTTCGTGATCATCCTGGTGCATGCGACGGGAATCCGGGTCAAGGGCAAGAGCTACTTCAAGCATTTCGTGCACCCTTACCCGTTGATGCTCCCCTTGAACATCTTGGAGGAGCTGACCAAGCCGATCACCCTCGCGCTGCGGTTGTTCGGCAACATCCTTGCAGGCACCGTGATGGTCGCCGTTCTCGGGCTGCTGCCGGCAGCCGTGTCGTGGTTACCAACCTCAGCCTGGAAGTTGTTCGACCTGTTCATCGGCTTGCTCCAGGCAGTGATCTTCGCGCTGTTGACGATCCTCTACTTCGGATTCGCGGCTAGCCAGGACGGCGACGGGGAGGCAGCCCACTGACGGTTCCCTTCGTGGCCTTAGCTCCACCTAGGCGTCAGCCCACTCAGGTAAACGCCCAGTTAAACGCCAAGATAAAACAGACCAAGCTCTCAGGACAAGAGGGAAAGATATGAGTTTTTCTGAATTGTTCCTTGCCCAGCAAGGGGGCGGCCCCACCGGTTCGGTCCAGTTGGCCGGAGCCTTCATCGGCGGTGGGCTGGCGCTGGCCGGCGGCGCGATCGGCGCGGCGATCGGTGACGGCCTGGCCGGTGGCGCGACAATCCAGGGCGTCGCCCGCCAGCCTGAAGCGCAGGGTCGGCTGTTCACTATCTTTTTCCTGACGGTGGGTCTGGTCGAGGCGATGTACTTCATCAACCTCGCCTTTATGGCGTTATTCGTGTTTGTGCTCGCCAAGTGAGCTGGCTGGAGAGAGTGTTATGAGTTCGTATAACCTGGCCGAGCAGGGCGGTGACGGGGGCAACCTCTTCCTGATCCCCAACGCGACGTTCTTCGTCGAGCTGGCGATCTTCCTGATCGTGCTCGGGGTAATCTGGCGCTACGTGGCGCCCCCGGTGAAGCGCGTGATGGGCGAGCGCCAGGAGATGGTCCGTCGGCAGATCCAGGAGAGCCAGCAGGCCAGCAAGCGCTTGGCCGAGGCGCAGGCCCGCTACCATGAGGCGCTGGCGCAGGCGCGGGTCGAGGCGGCCAAGATTCGGGAGACCGCCCGGGCCGATGCGCAGCAGATCAAGGACGAGATGCGCCAGCAGGCCGACCACGAGGTCGCGCGGATCCGCGAGCGCGGCGCCGAGCAGCTGGCCACCCAGCGTGAGCAGGTCGTCCGTGAGCTGCGCGGCGAGCTGGGCAAGCTTGCGGTGGCGCTGGCTGGTCGCATCGTCGGTGAGTCGGTAGCCGAGGACGCCCGGCGGGCCGGCACGGTGGACCGCTTCCTGGATGAGCTCCAGGGTATGACGACCCCCGAGAGCGTCCCCACAAACGTGACCGCCGATGGGGCTGTCCCGGTGTCCAACGGGCCCCGGAGGCGCTGATGCAGCCGGCCAGCAGGGCGGCATTGGCCGCGGCCCAGGAGCGGCTCGAGAGCCGGATTGGCGGTGCCGTCGGTGAGAGCGGTGCCGTCGGTGAGAGCGGTGCCGTCGGTGAGTCGGTAGCCCCTGTCGCCGAGGGCGACCGGGTGAGTGATGACCTGGGTGCTGTCGCGGTGGTGCTCGGCGAGCAGCCAGTGATCCGGCGGTACCTCGCCGATTTCGCCGCACCCGAGCAGATCCGGCGAAAGATGATCGAGGCCCTGTTCGGCGGCAAGGTCAGCCCGATCAGTCTCGAGATCCTGGGCGACGTGGTCGCCTCCCGCTGGTCCCGGCCACTGGACCTGGTTGACGCGGTCGAGGAGCTGGTCTGGCAGGCACTGCTGTCTATGGCCGAGCGGGACAACAGCCTCGATGACGTCGAAGACGAGCTGTTCCGATTCGCTCGGATCCTGGTGGGGCAACCCCGCCTGGCGACACTGTTGGGTGATGAGAGCGCCCCCACCGCGGGTCGCCTGGACTTGCTGGACACGGTGCTGGCCGACCGCACCGCTCCGGTGACCCGCCGTCTCCTGGCGCAAGCGGTCCGGGCACCACGACGGCGCCCACTTGAGGAGATCGTCGAGGAGCTCGTGGACCGGGCAGCCGCCCGGCGGGAACGCTCGGTGGCTTACGTCACCGCCGCCGGCCCGCTGTCCGAGCAGCAGGAACAGCGGCTGGTCGACGTCCTCAACCGGATCTACCGACGGCCGATCTCGCTCAAGGTCGACCTCGACCCCACACTGCTCGGCGGGCTGGTGATCCGAGTGGGCGACGAAGTGATCGACGGCAGCCTGGCGGCCCGGCTGGGCCAGGCGCGCCAGTGGATGGCCCGATGAGCTGCCCGGGGATACCGCCATGGCGGCGAGATGAGCACAGTGCCAACACACAAGAGAGCAGGGGCCGATAGCCATGGCGGAGCTGACGATCTCCTCGGATGAGATCCGGAGTGCGATCGAGAACTACGTCACTTCCTTCTCGACAGAGACCTCGCGGGAGGAGGTGGGCACTGTCATCTATGCCGGTGACGGCATCGCCCGGGTCGAGGGATTGCCCTCGGCGATGACCAACGAGCTGCTGGAGTTCCCTGGCGGTGTGCTGGGCGTCGCGCTCAACCTCGATGTGCGGGAGATCGGTGCGGTCATCCTGGGCAACTTCGAGAAGATCGAAGAGGGCCAGGAGGTCAGGTGCACCGGAAGGATCCTGTCGGTGCCGGTCGGGGACAACTTCCTTGGTCGGGTGGTGGACCCGCTAGGCATCCCGCTCGACGGCCTGGGTGACGTCGTCCCGGACGAGCAGCGGGTACTGGAGGTCCAAGCGCCCTCGGTGATTGACCGGCAGCCGGTGAAGGAGCCGTTGCAGACGGGTATCAAGGCGATCGACTCGCAGACCCCCATCGGTCGCGGCCAGCGCCAGCTCATCATCGGTGACCGCAAGACCGGCAAGACCGCAGTGTGCATTGATACCATCATCAACCAGAAGTCGAACTGGGCGACCGGTGACCCGGCCAAGCAGGTGCGCTGCATCTACGTGGCGATCGGCCAGAAAGGCACCACGATCGCGGCGGTTCGCCAGACTCTGGATGATGCTGGCGCGCTGGAGTACACCACCATCGTCGCGGCACCGGCGTCAGATTCGGCCGGTTACAAGTGGATTGCGCCCTACACCGGCTCGGCGATCGGCCAGCACTGGATGTACCAGGGCAAGCACGTACTGATTATCTTCGACGATCTGTCCAAGCAGGCCGAGGCCTACCGGGCCATCTCGCTGCTGCTGCGCCGTCCGCCGGGTCGGGAGGCCTATCCGGGCGATGTGTTTTATCTGCACTCGCGGTTGCTGGAGCGCTGCGCGAAGCTGTCCAACGAGCTGGGCGCGGGCTCGATGACCGGACTACCGGTCATCGAGACCAAGGCCAACGACATCTCGGCCTACATTCCGACCAACGTCATCTCCATCACCGATGGTCAGTGTTTCTTCGAGTCCGACCTGTTCAACCAGGGTGTCCGCCCGGCGATCAACGTTGGGGTATCGGTCTCCCGGGTCGGCGGTTCGGCGCAGATCAAGGCGATGAAGTCGGTCGGCGGCACGCTGCGGCTGGAACTGTCGCAGTACCGCGAGCTGGAAGCGTTCGCCGCGTTCGGAGTAGAGAATCTGGACGCGACGTCCCGGCGCCAGTTGGAGCGCGGTGCAAGGCTGACCGAGCTGCTCAAGCAGGGGCAGTACGCGCCGATGCCTGTCGAGGAGCAGGTCGTGTCCATCTTCCTCGGGACCCGGGGCCATCTGGATGACGTGGCGGTGGCCGACGTGCGACGTTTCGAGTCGGACTTCCTCACCACCATTCGCAGCCACCACCAGGGCATCCTCGACACGATCCGGGAAACTAAGCAGTTCAGTGCGGACACCGAACAACAGGTAGTGGACGCGGTGACGGCGTTCAAAAAACAGTTCGCCACTGCGGACGGCTCGGCCCTAGATGGCGAGGCCGAGGCGATGGACGCCGACGAGGTCGAGCGCGAGTCAGTCAAGGTCGCCAAACAGGCCCCCGGAAACAACCCAAGAAGCACTCCGAAGAAGTGACGCGATAATGGCAGCGCAGCTCAGAGTCCTCCGTCGGCGGATCCGCTCGATCCAGTCCACGAAAAAGATCACCAAAGCGATGGAGCTCATCGCCACCTCGCGGATCGCCCGGGCCAACGCCCGGGTCGAGGCGTCCCGGCCGTACGCAAGCGAGATCACCAAGGTGCTCTCCGCGCTGGCCAGTGCTGCGGGTACCCTGGACAATCCCATGCTGGTCGAGCGGGAGAACCCGACCCGGGCGGCGATGCTGGTGGTGACCAGCGACCGCGGCTTCTGCGGTGGCTACAACGCCAACCTGATCAGGGCCGCCGAGGAGCTGCATGCGTTGCTGCGCGACGAGGGCAAGTCCGTGGCGCTGTATCTGATCGGCCGCAAGGCGGTGAACTACTACACGTTCCGCGGGCGGCCGATCGAGCGGTCCTGGACCGGGTTCACCGAGCAACCCTCCTACAGTGACGCCGCCGCAGCTGGAAACGTGCTGATGCGCGCGTTCCTCGCCGGCACCGAGGACAGTGACAGCGCTAGGTCGGACGGGGTGCCGGGTGACGGGGTGTCAGGTGTCGACGAGCTGCATATCGTCTACACCAAGTTCCGATCGATGCTCACCCAGACGCCTCAGGTGCGCCGGATCGCGCCGCTGGTAGTCGAGTACGTCGACGATAACGCTGCCGGAAACGAGCAGAGCCCAGGGCGGCACTCGCGCGCGGATAGCCTGGCGCCGCTGTATGAGTTCGAGCCGGACGCTGACGAGCTACTTGGTCACCTGCTGCCCAAATACATCAACACCAGGATTTACGCCGCACTTCTGGAGGCTGCGGCATCGGAGCAAGCCGCCCGCCGCCAGGCGATGAAGGCGGCCACAGACAACGCCACCGACCTGATCCAGGACCTCACTCGTGAGGCCAACCGGGCCCGTCAGGGCCTGATCACCCAGGAGATCAGCGAGATCGTCGGCGGCGCCGAAGCGCTGTCCGCCGTGGGAAGTGATAACTAACATGAGCCCAGAAATAGGTACCGCTGAGAAGTCGACCGTCCTTGGCTCCGCCTCCGAAACGGGGATCGGCCGTGTGGTGCGGGTCACCGGGCCCGTGGTGGATGTGGAGTTCCCCCGAGACCAGCTGCCACCGCTGTTCACCGCGCTGACGGTGCAGATTGAGCTGGAAGCGCTCCGCAAGACGATGACGCTGGAAGTCGCCCAGCACCTCGGTGACAACACCGTGCGCACCATCGCGATGCAGCCGGTGGACGGGCTGGTCCGCGGTGCCCCGGTAACCAATACCGGGTCGGCGATCTCGGTACCGGTCGGTAACCAGGTCAAGGGCCATGTGTTCAACATGCTGGGCCAGTGCCTGGACGCCCCGCAGACGTCGTTCACCGGGGACCGCTGGGAGATCCATCGCAAGCCGCCGGCCTTCGACCAGCTCGAGGGCCAGACCGAGATGCTCGAGACCGGGTTGAAGGTCATCGACCTGCTCACCCCGTACGTGCAAGGTGGCAAGATCGGCCTGTTCGGTGGTGCCGGGGTGGGCAAGACGGTGCTCATCCAGGAGATGATCATCCGGGTGGCCCGGAATTCCGGTGGGACGTCGGTGTTCGCCGGTGTGGGCGAGCGCACCCGGGAGGGCAACGACCTGTTTTTGGAGATGCAGGAGGCTGGTGTGCTCAAGGACACCGCGCTGGTCTTCGGCCAGATGGACGAGCCACCCGGCACCCGGATGCGGGTCGCGCTGTCCGCGCTGACCATGGCGGAGTACTTCCGCGACGAGATGAATACCGATGTGCTGCTGTTCATCGACAACATCTTCCGGTTCACCCAGGCCGGCTCGGAAGTCTCCACTCTGCTGGGCCGGCTGCCTTCCGCGGTGGGTTATCAGCCGACTCTGGCTGATGAGATGGGTGAGCTCCAAGAGCGGATCACCTCGACCCGGGGCCGGTCGATCACCTCGATGCAGGCGATCTACGTGCCCGCCGACGACTACACCGACCCGGCGCCGGCGACCACCTTCGCCCACCTGGACGCCACCACAGAGCTCTCCCGGGGAGTGTTCGCCAAGGGCATCTTCCCTGCGGTGAACCCGTTGTCCTCGTCATCCACCATCCTCGACCCGCAGTATGTGGGGGAGGAGCACTACCGGGTGGCCCAGGAGGTCAAGCGGATCCTGCAGAAGTACAACGAGCTGCAGGAGATCATCGCCATCCTGGGCATGGACGAGCTGAGCGAAGAGGACAAGATCGTCGTCAAGAGGGCCCGGCGGATCGAGCGGTTCCTCAGCCAGAACATGTACTCCGCCGAGCAGTTCACCGGCCAGGAGGGCTCGACGGTGCCGCTGAAGGAGACCATCGAGGCCTTCAGCAAGCTCTGCAAGGGTGATTTCGACCACATGCCGGAGCAGGCCTTCTACCTGTGTGGTGGTCTGGAGGATCTGGAGGCCAAGTACCAGAAGCTGTCCCAGAGCTGAGCCGTCAGTTGTCCTCGTGCGCATGTCTGTGCGCTGTGTCGTGCCGGATCGCGTGGCGCTGCACGGCATAGTGCACGGTCTCGTAGGCGATGAGTGTGACGAGTACCCCGGTGAGCACGGTGAGGGTGGCCAGCGCCGGCAGTCCGGCTACCAGCGGTGTGAGCACACGAGGCCCGACGTGCCATGCCCCAAGGATCCCCCAACCCGCAATTCGGCTCCGAACGTCACGGGTTGTTCGGTTACCGCGGCTGGTAGATCCCGCGACGGTGCCCGATGCGCAGAACAAGGACAACGAGCTCTCCGTCGTTGATCTCGTAGCCGATGCGGTAGTCGCCGGTGCGGACTCTCCACTCGCCAGCCCCGCCAACCAGCCGGGTCGCCGCTGGAGGTCGCGGCTCGGCGGCGAGTAACTCGATCGTGGCTTGGATGCGCCGACGGGCCTGAGGATCGAACTTCCACAGCTCGCGGGCAGCGGACGGGGCGAGGGTGACGCGATAGGTCATGTCAGGCCGAGGTCGGCCTTGACTTCGGCCCAGGGGATCGGAGTCTCGCCCGTCGCCTCCATCTCGGCGCGGGCCGCCGCCGCTGCCCGAATGTCAGTCATGTCCTCGGCAAGCTCAAGGAGGCGATCCAGGTCGTCGGCATCAATGACTGCTGCCACTCGCCGTCCGCGGCGGGCCAGGTAGACCGGTCGATGATCCGCATGAGCTCGATCGACGATCGCCGCCAGCTGACTCCGCGCTTCGGAGAGGTTGAGCGGTACAGGACTAGACACGCTGAAATTGTACAACTCAACGTTGATATGTACAATTCATGTTGGTCGTCAGTCTGGTGAGGACTGCTGCTGGTGGTCGACGAAGAGGTTGTACGGGTGTTCCCCGGAGGTGATCTGCCGAAGGCCATCGACCTCCGATGCGTCGGCGACTGCCTCCGTGACGGCTTCGGCGGCCGGAGTGGCATCGTCCGTGGCCCTCGCCGACGGCTCATCGGAGGAATCGGCCTGGTGGGTGGCTGCGGAGTTGGGTAGTGCCTCCGTGAAGGCGCGGGACACGCCTTGGAGCGCGGAGGTGATCTCGCTGGGGATCACCCAGAACGTGTTGCCCTGGCCCTTGGCGAGTTCCGGTAACACCTGCAGGTACTGGTAGGCGAGCAGCTTGGGATCCGGGTCGTTGCGGTGAACGGCCTGGAACACCGCATCGATCGCTCGGGACTGACCTTCGGCCTTGAGGATCGCGGCGGTCCGGTCACCCTCGGCGCGCAGGATCGCGCCCTGCTTGTCACCCTCGGCGGTGAGGATCTGGGACTGGCGCTGACCCTCAGCGGACAAGATCGCGGCGCGCTTGTCCCGCTCGGCCCGCATCTGCTTCTCCATGGCGTCCTTGATGCTCTTCGGCGGGTCGATGGCCTTGATCTCCACCCGGTTGACCCGCAGGCCCCATTTGCCGGTGGCGTCGTCCAGCACGCCGCGGAGTTGGCCGTTGATGGTGTCGCGGGAGGTGAGCGTCTGCTCCAGGTCCATGGAGCCGACCACGTTGCGCAGCGTCGTGACGGTGAGCTGCTCGACGGCCTGGAGGTAGCTGGCGATCTCGTAGGCGGCCGATCGTGGGTCGGTCACCTGGAAGTACAGCACGGTGTCGATCTCGACGACCAGGTTGTCCTCGGTGATGACCGGCTGCGGGGCAAACGACACGACCTGCTCGCGCAGGTCGATTGCCGGGTAGACCCGGTCGATGTAGGGGATGACGAAGTTCAGCCCGGGCGTCAGCGTGCGGTGATACCGGCCGAGCCGTTCCACGTTGCGCGCTCGCGCCTGTGGCACGATGCGGGTCCCCCGCATCACGGTGAGGACCGTGAACAGTGCAACGAGCAGTACCGCGATCAGCGCAGCGGGGACTTCCATGATTACTCCCGGGGGTAGACGACGGCGGTGGCGCCGTCGATCTGGATGACGTCAACGGCCGCTCCCACGGGGATCACCAGTCTGTCGTCGAGGGCGCGAGCCGTCCACTGCTCACCGCCGATGCGCACGGTGCCGTCTTGACCTGTCACCTCGCAGACGACATAGGCCGTCCTGCCGACGAGCGCGTCGACACCGAAACGGTGGAGCTGCGGCGCGAGCATGTGCCGCGCAGCGATGGGCCGCAGGACCACGATGCCGGCCGCGGCGGCGAGGGCGAAGACCGCGAGTTGGAGGGGCACGGGCAGTCCGACCGCCGCAGACACCGATGTGATCAAGGCAGCGCCGCTGAGCAGCCCCAACGCGGCGGTCACGGTGAGGAGCTCAGCGACGCCCAGCACCGCTGCGATGATCAACCAGATGACCCATCCAGCCACATCGTCGACCTTCCCGAACCGCGGTGACGAGGTTCTCGCAGCTCGTAGCGGCCGAAGGGCTCGTCCGGGCGCGCACCAGCTTTCCCGCGACTCTCCTTGATGGTAACCCACGCCAGATGTCACGTTGGGTGATCAATTGGCCGCCCGCCGGCCGGACGGGTTAGCACCGTCAGGGCGCGGGATCTGGTGGGGGAAAGGTCGTGCTGCGGCTCGCCTCCGCGACCGGCCGGAGAACCCGCTAAGGACCTCCCGTGACCCACGACCCCCTGGTCCACGCCACCTGGCGCACGAGCAGCCGAAGCGCGACCCACGGCCAGCGTGTTGAGATCGCTCAGGCCCCCACCGTGACCGGGATACGCGACTCCAAGAACCCCACCGAGGGCCGCCTGATCATTACCGCAGCCCAGTGGGCAAGCTTCCTCAGCCAGGTCAAGAACGGCGACCTCCTGCCGTAGACGTCAGACGACGCGTTCCCTGCCGCTGCCGAGCGGGCCCACGTCCATGGCTCGCCGGCCATAATCCCGTCGGTGGTGAAGAGGTGGTGCAGGAACCGGGCGTTCGGCACGGCGAGCAGGATCGGTGAGTGGGTTGCGATGATGAACTGTGACCTCTGCTCACCAGGTCACTGATCCGCCGGACCAGCGCCAGGCAGCCGCGTACTGACAGCGCTGCCTCGGGTTCATCGATCAGGTACAGCCCGTTCGGGCCGAACCGGTGGATCACCCCAGGTCCAGGAAGGATTCCCCGTGGGAGCGCTCGTGCGGGGACACCTCGCCGTAGGCGGGCAGCAATGGCGGGGAGTCAGGGTCGGCATCGAGCCGCTCGATTTCGGTGGCCACGTTGTAGAAAGCTCTCTGCGCGCAGGAAGTACCCGGATTGGCCTTTACCAGAAACGTCACTGTCCCGTCAAGTTCCAGCCCGCCGGCCCACAACAAGTGCTGGATCACGGGCAGGCTGAACGGGTACCGCTCCCATGCCGCTGGGACGCGCTGGCGATCAAGAAATGTTCACTGGTCAGGTGGTGGGCGTGATCGCTTCGGCGCGGTGGACGAGTTCGGCGATGCGGGTGGCGATCACCAGCTTCGCGTCGAGGATAGCCGCAGCGGTTGCCCGACCACCCGGAAGGATCGGACCTGCCGGTCGATGTAGCCCTCCCGGTCCTCCGGTGGCGCTCCCAAAGGGCCCATTCCACCGAGGGAAACGCCGACGAGGTGAGCGCTGCCATACCCGAGCGCGTCGAGCAGACCGACGGTGTCGGCGGCCATGTCCGACAGCGTGTAGGACGTCGACGAGAAGTCACCGGCCAGTTGATCATCTGCTCGCCGCCGTCCATGATTAACAGTACGGGCGGCGCTCTGATACCGGCATCGCGAAGCGGTGCGGTACCTCCGACCAGGATGTCGCTGGCAGCGTCGGACCACTGGCTGTCGCTACTCACCGTGTGCCCTTTCCTATGGTGGGCAGCGGAGGGCTCTGCCATTATTGGCGGTTTCGGATCAGGGCGGGGGCGAGGTGGAGTGGGTTGCGGCGTGGTAAGCTGCCCAGCCACGCTGGTGGGTGGAATTCTGGGATGCCGCTGGCCATGTCGATTCGCCAGTCGGAATGGTGGAGGAGCCGGTGGTGGCGGCCGCACAAAGCGACACAGTTTCCGACGCTGGTGGGGCCGTGATCGGCCCAATGGACCACGTGATGAATGTCGCACCAGCGGGCGGGTACTGAACATCCGGGAAAAGCGCATCCACCATCCCGAACAATCACGGCGCGGCGGATCGCGGTGGGCACCGTACGGCTGGCCCGCCCGACGTCGAGCGGCTCACCCCGCGACCCCAGCACCACGGGGATGATCTCGGCGTCGCAGGCGATACGCCGGGCGATGTCCGCGTTGATCGGGCCGCCCAGCGCCAGCGACCCCATCCCGATCCGGCGCTGCAACACCGGCAGGCTCACGGTCACCACGACCTGCGGGCGTTCCCCGCCCTCGGTGGGCAGCTCCCCCTCGGTCAGCGCCCGCTGGGCGAGCTCGACCAACGCGTCGGCGTCGCGTTGGCTCGCATCACGCAGGTCGACTTCGGTGTCGGTGGTCGGGCGCGGCGCGGCCAGCGGACTCAACGCCGCGCGCACGATCTCAGCGGCCTCCCGATCCAGCCATCCGGCCAGCTCAACGCCCCCATCACGGTCACCGAAACGCAGCCATCGCCGCGTCTGAAGAGTGTCCTTGGGACGGGGACCATCCTGATCCAGATAGGCCAGGATCCGCTTGCCCAGCACCGCCAGCTGCCCCGCGTCCAGCGTCCGCGCGTGGCGGGCCAGCTCGGCCTCCACCTCGGCCCGCTTGTCATCGCCCACGTGTGCGGGGATGCGGGCCAGTACCGAGCGGATCACCGTGACGTCGGCGGCGCCGATCGCCTGCTCGGCGACCGCCGCCGCCGTAGCCGGCAGCTTCGGCTCCACTGGCACACCATTCACCCCGTGCCTGGGCAGCACATCAGCGGCGGCGGAGATCCGGGCCCGCGCCTCACCCCGCGACACCCGCGACACCGCCCGCACCAGCTCCACTGTGGTGCCATACCCCACCTGAGCGGCCACACCCCGAGAATCGATTTCCGCGACGACCGACAGCATCTGCGCCCAGGTTGAATGCAACCGGGTCTCCAGCGCGCCCAGCTCCGTGAGCAGCTCGGCATCACTGCCTTGCCACACCAGCGCCGTCGACATGCCACAATTTTAGGACAGGGCACCGACAAAAACCGGCTTTATGCCGGGCCGGTGGGAGACCCGGTCGGGACTGATGCCCAGTGGGTCGGCCACGGCTCGTACCGATACGTCGAGCGATTCGACGCGCGGACACAGCGGAACGTGCCCGGGTGTGGCAGCGCGGCTCTTATCCGCGATATGGACGAGCCATCGACCCTGAACGTCCGCTCGTAGCCGGCTGTGACGGTCACTATGGTGCTCACCTCCGACGTGACGACAGACTGTAGGCAGACCGATCGATCGGAAGCGGTCAGTGAGATGCTGTGCGGTGTGTCGGCACGGGCTCGGCGGGTGTTCTTGAGTCATACCTCGGAGATGCGGCGGTTTCCGGTTCGTCGGTCGTTCGTTGCCGCTGCGGAGCGGGCGATCAGCCGGGCTGGGGACGCCGTCGGGGACATGGCGTATTTCACCGCGCGGGACCAGAAGCCTGCGCAGGTGTACTGGGAGGCGGTGCTGGCCGCCGACATCTACGTGGCCATCGTCGGGTTCCGGTACGGATCCCCGGTGCTCGACCGGCCGGAGCTGTCCTACACGGAGTGGGAGTTCGAGGCTGCGGGTGAGCGTGGCCTGCCCCGGCTGGTGTTCCTGCTGGGTGCTGAGGCGGAAGGCCCGGCGGATCTGTTCCGCGACCAGCAGCACGGTGCCCGCCAGGACGCGTTCCGCGCCCGGCTCGGGGACAGCGGGCTGACCACCGCCACGGTTACCACCCCGGAGGGGTTGAGCGAGGCGCTGTTTCAGGCGCTGGCTGAGTTGCCTCGGGGTGGGCGGGTGTGGAACGTGCCCGCGCGCAACGCCACCTTCACCGGACGTGAGGACTTGCTCACCGGGCTGCGCACGTCGTTGCGAACCGACCTGGCGACGGTGGTGCAGGCCCTGCACGGCATGGGTGGGATTGGCAAGACCGCGTTGGCCATCGAGTACGCGCACCGCCACGACACCGACTACGACGTGGTCTGGTGGATTCCTTCCGAGGTACCCGCGCTGATTCCTGATCGGCTGGCTCAGCTGGCTTACGCCCTGGGCCTGGCTGGGGCCACTGACCCGGTCGCGTCGGCGGTGGCGCGGCTGCTGGGGGCGCTGCGGGAACGGGACCGTTGGCTGTTGATCTATGACAATGCCGAGGACCCCGCCGCGCTGGCCCCCCACCTGGCCACCGGTGGTGGCGGGCAGGTGCTGATCACTTCCCGCAATCCCGCCTGGCACGATCTGGCCACCCCACTGGGGGTGGACGTCTTCGACCGTGGTGAGTCGATTACCTTGCTGCGCCGCGTCCCGCGACTCACCGCCGCCGACGCCGCCCGGATCGCCGACGCCCTGGGTGACCTGCCGCTGGCGCTGAGCCAGGCTGCCGCCTACCTGACCGAGACCGGCATACCGACCGAGGACTACCTGTCCCTGCTCGACAAGCGCACCGCGGAACTGCTGGCCCATGGCACGCCCGCGACCTACCCGGTGTCGTTAGCCGCCAGCTACCAGATCGCTTTCGATCGGCTCGCTGGGCAGGCACCGGCTGCGTTGGACCTGCTGACTCTGGCAGCTCATCTGGCGCCTGAGCCGATCCCCTTGACCTTGTTCACCACCCACCCCGACCGGCTACCCGATCCACTCGGCACGGCGGCCGGTGATCCGTTGGCTTTCACCGGGCTGACCCGACTGCTGCGTCGAGCAGGGCTGGCTCGCGTCGAGCCCGACAGCCTGCAGCTGCACCGGCTGCTGCAGACCATCCTGCGCTCCCAGCCCACCGAGCACGACATGGCCGCCGTCGCGATCCGGTTGCTCCGTGCCACAGTTCCGGCGGCCAGCCCCTGGGACAATCCGCCGACCTGGCCCCTCTGGCGACAGCTGCTCCCGCACGTCCTTGCCGCCACTGATGTCTGCCACACCCTCGATCCGACCGGGGACGACGTCGGCTGGCTGCTCCACCACGCCGGGACGTATGTGCTGACCCGAGGGGAACCTGCCTCCGCCCAGCCGCTGCTCGAACGGGCACTGAGCCTGCGTCGCTCGGTGCTGGGTGAGGACCACCCCGCCACCCTGGAATCGGCCACCAACCTCGCCATAAACCTGTACGAGCTGGGCCAGTACGAGCAGGCCCGCCTGCTCGATGACGACACCCTCACTCGCCGCCGCCGGGTACTGGGTGACGACCACCCCGAAACCCTTATGTCGGCCAGCAACCTAGCCTTCGACCTGTACGCGTTGGGCCAGTACGAGCAGGCCCGTCAGCTCCAGCAAGACACCCTCACCCGGAAGCGGCGGGTGCTCGGAGACGACCACCCCAACACCCTAGCCTCGGCCAGCTACCTTGCCTGCGACCTGCACGCGCTAGGTCACCACGAACAGGCTCGCCAGCTTCAACAGGACACCCTCACCCGCCGTCGCCGGGTACTGGGCGACGACCACCCCCGCACCCTGGCCTCGGCCAGTAACCTCGCCGCCGATCTCCGTGCCCTGGATCTTGAGGACGAGGCGAACCAGCTGGAGGATTGGGTCCGCTCCCAGAGCTGATCACACCCATCCCCACCAGGATGATCCGTTGTGCTTCGGCGCGGGGTCGAGTTCGTAGGAGACCTGAGCCGACTCCCGGTCCCCGGTCCTCCGGGCCCGCTGGTGCGGGGCCTCCTCGACGGGCATGGGGGTGACACCTGGTCACGCCGTCTCGGCGAGCGGGGGCGATGAACTTGGCGGGCCTTCGTCTGTCGGCTCGGCGGGCCTGGAATCATGCGTCGCGACCTGCCGCACCGTCCGGTCCAGCTCACGATGGTCACGGCCGGGTCTGGCCTCCACGACGGCGGCCACCGAGTGCCGCGCTGCTACCCCGTCGATCGCCGACTTCGCCCTCAGCAGCCCACGCGGGTCTCCGGTGCGGGCGCAGGCTCGGACTGCTCCGCGCCCGACCCGTCCGCGCGCGACCTGCGGATCGGCGCGACCGCGACCGCCGAGGAGACTGCCTCTGGGTTCCTGCGGTGTCAGCCGCTACCTCGCGGGCGACCACCTCGACAGTTCCTGGGTCGACGGCGCGGGCGACGACGCGTGGCTGGAGGCGTGGTGAGGAGCACGTGCTTGCTCACCTCGACCTCGGGTGGGCGGCTGTAGGTGCCTTTGCGCGGTGCGAGCCCGACGGGCTGGACGGTGCGCGTTGTCGGAGTTTACGCAGGTGGACGTCACGGGCCGGTCAGGTCCACCCGAGGAGGCTCAGGGTGGATATGCCGTCTCATAGGCGCTACGCAGACGATCGGCATCGCCGTCACGCTCGACACCGCCGAGCGGGCAAGGCCGCGCATCCGGAGTGGGACGATAATCCGCCCGCCCTCGATAAGTTGATCGGTCCAGGCAGGCGGGATGTCCCCAGCACTGACCGTAGCGATCACGCGGTCGTCAGGAGCGTATACTGGCGCCCCGCCGTCAGTGTCCGTCACCACTACGTTGACCTTGTCGTACTCCGCTGCCGTCGGGCACGCCCGCCATACGAACGCCACAATGACGACCTCGCCACAACCGGAGGAGCTGATGTGGCCGATCGACCGCCTCGCACCCTGCTCGCACAGCGCATCCGGGAACGATGCCTGACCTTCGAGGAGTTCGTCCAACACGCGGAGGTCTTCGCCCGCGAGCACGGCGAACCCGGCACGCTCAGCCTGCGCCATCTGCAACGGCTGGTCAGCGGACGGAAGCCCGACACCCTGCGGCCCGCCACCGCGAGACTGCTCGAACGACTCCTCGACGAGCCCATCGCCGCCCTGCTCGCCCCACCCCCGACCACGAGCAGCCAGGACGCAGGAGGCCACCACCATAGGGACCTTCCGCTGGCGGCAGAAGCTGAGAACAGTATCGTCGTACCGGCCCGCACTCATGACGGAAGGGTGGTGTTCGTGATCCTCCCTCGTCGTCTGCTCGTCGGAAGCTTAGGCGCTGCGGCCCTTGTCGGTATGGCTGATGCACAATCCGGGCATCAGCTCGTGCGGATACCCGAATCCGAGGTATCATCGGTTTTTGATGTCGATCCACTGGAACACTTCCAGCAGGTAAAGAAGACGCTGATGGACAGCGACAACCTGTTCGGAGCGGGCAGTGTGATCCAGTCAACGCAAGAGCAGATCAGTACAATTCAGCGCTTCCGGCAGAGTTATCGGGGAGCCGGTCGGCAAAAGTTGCTGCAGATCCAAACCCAGTTCGCGGACCTCTGCGGGTGGGCCTATCAGGACTCTTGTGATTACCGGGCGTCGTTGTACTGGTCCGGTCGCGCCCTGGAATGGTCGCATATGTGTGGTGACCGCGAGGCGACGTCGTTTATTTTAGCTCGCAGGAGCCACCTGGCTGCCGATATGGGAGATCCGACGGAAGCGGTCGAGGCCGCCGAGGCTGCACTGCAGATGATGTCTGGGGAGTCGAGCCGCGTAACGGTATTTGCCTTGACCTGTGCCGCGCATGGCCACGCACTGCAGCGGGATAGCGTAGATTGCGAACGAACCTATGCTATGGCTCAAGATCTGCTGGAGCGACAAGAAACGGATCCGTCCTGCCCGTGGGCGCTTTTACTGGATCGCTCATATATAGAGGTGCACCGGGCTCGCAGTCTGGCATTGCTGGCCGACTACGCAGGGGCGGTCAAGTCATTCCAACAGGCTATCTCTGCGCTGCCTCATGGTTACCGCCGTGATCGTGGCGTGTATCTGGCACGGGAAGCCGTTGCCCACGTGGGCAACGGTGATGCGGAGCAGGCTTGCACAGTCGGTTTTCAAGCGCTGACCATTGGCGCCGAGACTGGATCCGGACGTATCGTTGGAGAGCTGGAGTCTCTGGATGCGGCACTGAAGCAGTTCCCATTGACTTCAAGCGTGACAGATTTTCGTGAAGCCATGAATGAAACTTTTTCTTATCGACGGTTGCGGGCGACATAGCCGCGACCACGGGAGGCTAGATGACTTTTCCCACGCCTGTCGATTATCAATGGATGAGGCTGGCCATAGAGCTCGCTCACCAGTGCCCACCGAGTCCAGGCGCCTTCTCCGTCGGAGCTGTGATTGTTGACGAGAACGGAGCGGAGATCAGCTGCGGACACTCCCGCGAAACCGACAGCCATGTTCACGCCGAAGAGTCCGCTCTGGCGAAATTGGCAAGCGACGATCCACGCTTAAAGGCGGCCACGATCTACAGCACACTGGAACCGTGCTCGCAACGGAAGTCGCGGCCACGTACGTGCACCCAACTCATCCTGGCGGCTGGCATTCCCCGGGTTGTCATGGCGTGGCGGGAACCCAGTCTTTTCGTTGCGGATTGCCAAGGTTACGAGCTGCTTGTCAATGCTGGCGTAACGGTGGTGGAGATCTCCGACCTGGCGGAGGAGGCCAAGGCGCCAAACTCTCACCTTTCGCCCGGATCGTGATCAGCTCTGCGAGCCAGGCGGCGTCAGGGCGTGTCACGGCGCGATGCTGCTCACCCCACCGGACGGTGGCGGTGAAGTCGAGGCGCACCGGAGCCACCCCGGCGAAGAACCCGAACGAGTGTCCCGGCTCGTCATCCGCGGTAGGTACCGGATCACCGACTCCACCACCCGCCGCACCCGACGCGGCTGCTGAACCTGCCCGCTGCACACGTCGCCAACACATCCTTCCCGAGCTGCTCCACCCACGCCGGACATGGTCACTTCACAGGACAACGGCCCATTCACGCGCTGCGGTCGCCATGCGTTTTTCCAGGGTTGCGGGTCGTTGCCGGCGATTTCTTGCCAGAGGCGGGCACTGGCAAGCGTGAACGTCTCGAGTGCGCCTGCGGGGGCGGTGTGCCAAGCGCGGGTGCGCTGTGCCCAGGTCTCGGCCTGGTGGATGGTGTGCCCGGTGGCGATCAAGCGGAGTAGCAGACAACAGGGATCGATCCACGCGGCGCCGCGGGTCGGCCATGCCCAGTCGATCAGACGCGCCGTCCCGCCCGGGGTGATGAGGATGTTCTCCGGGTTGTAGTCGGTGTGCAGCAGCGTGTTGCCGGCGAACAACTCGACTGCGGCGGGCCGATCGAGGTAGGACGCCCAGCGCTGCCCCGCGTCCGTGACAGAGATATCGGGGCAGGGGATCGCGCCGAGCGTTTGTATGACGTCGACCACGATCGGCAGGTCGGCTGATCCGGGACGGTAGTCGGGATGGCGCCCCTCGATGTGCTCAAAACCGAGAATGTTCCACCCGGCGACGTCCTCGAGGTGCCACAGGAGCGCGGGCGCCACCGTGCGCACGTGCGGGTTGATCGCCGCCTCGCGCTGTTGGGTCACCACGCTGGGGTGATCGGTGCGAATGCCCTTGACGAACACCCGCCCGGCTGAGGTATGCACAACCGCAGCGAGTGCGGAGTTCGTTCCCTCCAACACGGTGCACGCTCGCTCGATCGGGCCGGTTCGCGCCTGAATCGCGGTGCGGGTGTCCTCGGGCAGGTCTTCCCAGACGATGCTCTGCTGCATGAGTCCTCGCGGATAGCGACAGTGGGCGGTGCTGCTGGCCGCGAGACGGGAGCGGGGAATGCGACCCCACTGTCACCGTCGGGACGCCGGGTCAGCTCGATCATGACTGCGACCATGATTCACCTCCTCCCGTGCTGGCAGTAGCGGTCAAGAGGGGATTTAGCCTCTTGGTAGAGTTTGGCCAGCGGGCGACAGGTCCAGCAGGTTTTGGAAAGGGTGCAGCCCGAGCATCCACCGGTGCGTAGCAGCAGCGAGTCGGCGATGTGGCCGAGTTTGCGCAGGCCATCGATGCCCTCATCAGTCAGTGAGACGTTGGGGTTGCGGCCGACTTTGCAGATGCTCGCTCGGCCGTGCGGGTCGACGTGGAAATGCGTGTGACCGGCGCCGCAGCCGGTGAAGGGCTTGCGCTCGCGGAGGAACTGCTCGGACTGGGACGGCAGGGTCTCCGGGCCGCTGTAGATCGTCGGCGAGATGTTCGAGAACACCGCGTAGGACACGCCGTAGCTCTCGGCAAGCGCGCGCATGTGGCCGACCTCCTGCTCGTTGTGCTGAGTCACCACAAGGTTGAGATTGATCGACAGGCCTGTCTCGTGCGCGGCGTTCAGGCCTTTGGTGAACGCCTTGAACGCGCCACGCCGACGGGTCAGGCCGTCGTACGATGCTTCGGTCGCACCGTAGACGCTCAGGGTCAGGCGGTAGGGCCGACGGGTGGTGAGCATCTCTAAGATACGCGGATTATGCAGGCGGGAACCGTTGGACGAAACAGTGATCATCATGCCGAGATCCCACGCGAGTGTGTAGACTTCAGGGAAGAAACGGTCGATCGTGGGTTCGCCGCCAGTGAGCTGCAACCACAGAACGCCCGTGTCACGCAGGATGTGCAACAGTCGATCCCGGTCTGGCCAAGCGAGTCCCTCGAACCGTTTCAAGCCGAGATAGCAGTGCGCACAGTCATAATTGCACCCGAGATTCAGCTCGTATGACGCTCGCCCGAAACCGTAGGTGGACGGCTGACGAACGATCACCGTGCCGACGACGGGTTCGCCATCGATGTCGAGACCCCACCGTTTATGCACGGCGTCAGCGAGCCACAATGGGCACACGGCGGCCGAGTCTGCGGCGTCCGAAAGCAGCGTGAAATATTTACCCTGACTGATCTTCACAGCCCGTCGATCATCCGGACGTAAGACGAGGTAGTCGGCGAGAAACGGGCTGGCGATGAGCGTGTGCACCGGTGCCTCCTTGGCGCTCGTGCTGGTTGTGCACCCGGACTCGACTTATGAGGCCCTGGTGAGCATGGGTGTCCGTCCTGAGATTGTGATGCGAACATGCCGCTCGTCGATGACCGGCGGCTGGCTTGCTTGTGCTGCGTTGTTATCGCCTTCTGCACCGCCTTCACACCGAACAAGTCGGTAACAGTGGCTAGCAGGAGACTAGATCTGTTCATGCGTCAACTCCTGGCCCACCGTGCGGAAACCTCCTGAAGGAACCGATCCAGCTCGCCGCCATCGACTGCGCCCGCACGCAGTGCGTCGAAGTGCCCGATGTACTGCCGGACCTCGTCGGTGCTACGGATGGTCAGACCACGGGTCACGGTTTCGACGAGCACGAGTGCCTCGTCGTCGGCATCCGGATCGCCGAGCATCGCGAAACCGTGGTACTGGTGTGTGTGCTCCTCGCTCACGAAACGAATAATCGCCAGGTCGACATTGGGCCGTGTCGCGAGCTGGCGTAGTCGCTGGATCTGGGTTCTCATCTGCTCCGAGGAGATCAGGCGCCGCCACAGCGCGGTCTCTCCCATCACGAAAAGAAACTTCTTGCGCTCGTCATCGAGCACGGCTTGGCGTGCGAGCCGGGAGGCAACGACTTTCTCGACGTCTTCCGCAAGGCCGACGTCACGACCGAGGCGGAACATTGCTTCGGCGTAGGCCGGTGTCTGCGCCAGCCCGATGACCACGTCGGGCGAGAACACTCGCACCACAGACGCTGCCGCTTCGAACCGTTGAATATCCTGCTGCATCCGGCGTCGGCCAGGTGCCAGCTCGCGGCGCCACGCGGTCACTCGAGTCGCCGCCCGCTTCGCGAGAACCCGTAATTCCTCGTGAGTGGCGGACGAGGCACCTGTAGCCCGGCCCCAGGCGTCGACGTCCTCTGGTGACGGTGTGGTCCGCCCCAGCTCCGTCTTACTCACTTTTGACTGTGACCAGCCGAGCTGGCTGCCCAGTTGTGTGGTCGAGAGACCGGCATCCGCTCGTAACCCTCGCAGCATCGCAGCCACGCGGCGTTGGTCCTCGTCTGCTTCGGTCATACGGATCGTGCGGTGAGCTCACAGCCTCGTCTGGCCACGTACTCATCGAGTGGTTCGGCATGACGAAACGCGGTGTCTCGCATCACGACATATGGCCGCACGTCCTCGACCGACTCGGGCCGTTCAAACCGTCCCTGCGCGTCGTAGACCATCCGGACCACCATGGCGTCGTCAACAAGCCAGAAGTCCTCGCGCAGCGATTCCAGGTCCGGATGCGCACTCCGGTCCGCGAGGTAGATCTGCTCGCCAGCGGTCTGGTTGGCCGCGTAACCCCAGATCTCATACCGGCAGTAGTCGCTCAGCGGGTGATCCAGGACATGGACACGAGACCACCGGACCCCGCTGGTCACCCTGGCAGCCACATGAGCCAGCCACTGGCTGGTCTCGGGGGTCGGTAGTACAACAGGGCGCCCGGATCGCCACGCGGCGAACTCCTCAGCCTCCTGGGGAACCAGGTACTGCGGCAGCGTCTCCAGGCGAAATACGGACAGCCGCGCCCCGTCGATGATCCGCGCGAGGCCAACGATCTCCATCACACTTCCCTATAGGTTCGCGCCCTGCACGATCTGGCGCCTGATGCGGACGGCCCGCTCGCCGGTGCCCAGCGGTACTGGTGACGGATCAAGATCGTCTCCGACGATCACAACGTCCTCGAGGTCCGGATCGTCATCCACCCACACCCCATGGCAGGTGTACCCGTCCTTGCGCAGCTCGTCCGTAGCCACCCTGCGTAACGCCATCGCTGCCCTCCTAGGATCAAGTCTGGACTTGATCCTAGGAGGCGACTAGGTTATGGGCAAGGCTCTCACACTGCGTCCACACCTCGATACCCTCTGCCGACCACGAACTTCGCCTTCGCCGTGCCCGATTGATGATCGAGGATCGGATTGTCCACTGTAAATGTCACGCTGACCGAAGATTTTCGTGCCGACGTCGAGCCACTGTGGAACCACAACTACAGGGGCCCCGATATAGGGGCCCCGAGCCGCCACCAGCTCGGCCGGCATCCCCTCGTCCGGATACTGCCCGCGTTCACGTACGAGCACATTCCAGGAAGTACCCGCGACACTGTCGAGCAGTTGGCGCTGCTCCTGAGTTAGGCGCCGGTGGCGCTTCACCAGCGTGATGCAAGGAGACGAACAGGAGCGTCTTGTGGAGATGCGAGCAAATGACGTCGGCTCTGCACCGGCACAGCGTGGTGTGCGCTCCTGGGTGACCGTCCGGCCTGGCGCTTCATCGAATTTTTGGGTGGTTCTGGTCTCTGAGTAACGATCCCCACACCAGATCCAGTGGTCGGCTCATGGCGAAGTCGCGACTTATATAGACCGTGCAGTGTGGGCGGCTAGACCAGAACCACCATGTCCGGCTGGTCCATGCGCGATATCCGCACTGACGAATTCATTGACCCGGTGTCGACGAAGCACCATGATCACACCGACGAGCGGCTGGACGGCACCCAGGACCGGGGGCGCCGGGCTTGGTGGAAGCGGGTCGGGGGCAATCCCGCACGAGGGACACACCAGCTCAGTGGTCAACCCGGCCCTGGGGCCAGGGGAAAGCCAAGCCCGGCGCCCCATGCTGGGACAGCACAGGAAGGTGACACCTCTGTGCCATCGACCAGCCGGTTGACGGCGATGGTTGATCTGCTGCGTTAGTGTCACCAGTCACGTAGCGGATCAATCCGTGAATGGGGGGCGGGAATTGTGACTGCCAAGCGCCACGCTTTGGCGGCTCGCCGCGAGATCGTGGGCCATACCCAGGAATCACTCGCTCAGTCGTTGGGTGTCGAACCCGTGACGGTGGGGCGCTGGGAGCGGGGTGAGACCTCGCCGCAGCCATGGTGTCGGCCCAAACTCTCCGATGGCCTGGGCGTCTCGGTCGAAGAGCTGGACAGCATGCTCGCCGAGGGTCAGCCGGTGAAGACGGTGGTGATCTTCGATACAGCGGACGAACCGGGCGTTGATCTTGATCACGATGTCGTGTTGTCGGCACCGTGGACTCACCGGGGTACTGTCAAGTCGGCAGTCGTGTTGAGAGGCGGTGATCATCCTGTGAAGCGGCGAGGGTTCGTGTTCCTGAACGGCGTGGCGTTGACCGCTCCGGCGCATCAGTGGTTGATCCACGAGCCGGGGCCGCTCGTCTCGGGGTTGTCCGGGCGTCGGGTGTCGGCTGAGCTGGCCGACCGGCTCCCATCCATGATCGCTGAGTTGCGAACGATGGACGATGTCGCCGGCGGCGGCGCGGTGCTCTCCCTGGCCCAGCACCAGTTCGGCTGGGTCGCCGGACTCTTGGATCAAGCCTCCTACGATGAGCCCACCGGCCGCAAGCTGCACGGTGCCCTCGCCGAACTCGGACAGCTGGCGGGCTGGGCAGCATACGATGCGGGGCGGCAGGCGTTAGCTCAGCGCTACTACATTGCCGGTTTGCGAGCCGCGCACACGGCTGATGACCGGCCACTCGGTGCGCACATCCTGGGTTTTATGTCAGATCAGGCTGTGCTTGAGGGGCGGCCCGCAGAAGCGGTGACGCTCATCCACACCGCTTTTGCGGGGATACGGGGCGAGGGGACGCCGCGCCTGCTCTCCGAACTCTACATGAGGCAGGGATACGCGCTGGGGGCCATGCACGACGCACCGGGTTGCATTGCGGCGGTCTCGAAAGCGCGCAGCCATCTCGAGCCACGGGATGACGACCCGGCCTGGCTCTACTGGGTAAGCCCCGCGGATATCACCGCCTCCGCCGGCTGCTCCCTCTTACTATTAGGACACCCTGAGCGGGCGGCAACGCTTCTGGCGGAAGGTATCGATCTTTTTGACAAGTCCTTTGTCCGTGACCGCCAGCTGTTCTCGGTCCGCTTAGCCACCGCGCTGGCTCGCCCAGGTAAGCAGCGTGATCTCGACGCTGCCGCCAGTCGGGGCATCGAGGCGATCACCATGGCCGAAAGCCTGGATTCCCACCGATGTATCGCTCTTGTTCGCGGCCTTCGTGACCAGATGACGCCGCACGCCACGGTGCCGGCAGTCCGAGACTTCCTGGACCGTGCGCGGGGCTTGGTGACGGTGTGACGAAGAAGTCGGAGCCACAGCGGAGGCATCAATCCCCCTTCGCCTGGGCGACCAGCTCGACGGCAGTCTGACCACCGGCTGTGCCGTGACGACAGGCCCTACGCAACCGGCCGATCGCGGTCAGTGAGATGCTCCGTGGCGTGTCGTCACGGCCACGGCGGGTGTTCTTGAGTCATACCTCGGAGCTGCGGCGGTTTCCGGTTCGTCGGTCGTTCGTTGCCGCTGCAGAGCAGGCGATTACCCGGGCCGGGGACGCTATCGGGGACATGGCGTATTTCAGCGCGCGGGAGCAGTGCCCGGAGCGGGTGTGTCGGGAGGCGGTGCTTTCATCCGACGTCTATGTGGCAATTGTCGGGTTTCGGTACGGGTCCCCGGTGCGGGATCGGCCGGCGTTGTCTTACACGGAGTTGGAGTTTGAGGTCGCGGGTGAGTGTGGCCTGCCCCGGCTGGTGTTCCTGCTGGGTGCTGAGGCGGAGGGCCCGGCGGATTTGTTCCGCGACCAGGAGCACGGTGTTCGCCAGGACGCGTTTCGTGTCCGGCTCGGGGACAGTGGAGTGACCACTGCCACGGTCACCACTCCGGAGGGGTTGAGCGAGGCACTGTTTCAGGCGCTGGTGCAGCTGCCCCGGGGTGGGCGGGTGTGGAATGTGCCCGCGCGCAACGCCACCTTCACCGGACGTGAAGACCTGCTCACCGGGTTGCGCGCGTCGTTGCGAGCCGGGCGGGCGACGGTGGTGCAGGCCCTGCATGGCATGGGCGGGATTGGCAAGACCGCGCTGGCCATCGAGTACGCGCACCGCCACGACACCGACTACGACGTGGTCTGGTGGATCCCCTCCGAAGTCCCCACGCTGATCCCCGACCAACTCGCTCAGCTTGCTCACGCCCTGGGCCTGGCCGAGGCCACCGACCCCATCGCCTCGGCGGTGGCGCGGCTGCTGGGGGCGCTGCGGGAACGCGACCGCTGGTTGCTGATCTACGACAACGCCGAGGACCCCGCCGCGCTGGCGCCGCACCTGGCTACCGGTGGTGGCGGGCAGGTGCTGATCACCTCCCGCAACCCGGCCTGGCACGAGTTGGCCACCCCACTCGGGGTGGACGTCTTCGACCGCGGCGAGTCGCTCATGTTGTTGCGCCGTGTCCCGCGACTCACCGCCGCTGACGCTGCTCGGATCGCCGAGGCCCTGGGTGATTTGCCCTTGGCGCTGAGCCAGGCCGCCGCCTATCTGGCCGAGACCGGCATATCCACCGATGACTACTTGTCCCTGCTCGATAAGCGGACTGCGGAGCTGCTGGCCCACGGCACGCCGGCCACCTACCCGGTGTCGCTGGCCGCCAGTTATCAGATCGTTTTCGACCGGCTCGTCGTGCAGGCACCGGCCGCGTTGGACCTGCTCACCCTGGCCGCCCACTTGGCTCCCGAGCCGATCCCCCGCACCCTGTTTACCACCCACCCCGACCAGCTCCCCGAGCCACTGGCCACCATGGCCCGTGATCCGCTGGCCTTCACCGAGCTGACCCGGCTGTTGCGCCGAGGAGGGTTGGCCCGCGTCGAGCCTGACAGCCTGCAGCTGCACCGGCTGCTGCAGGCCATCCTGCGTGCCCAGCCCAGCGAGCACGACATGGCCACCGTCGCGATCCGGCTGCTCCGTGCCACAGTTCCAGCCGACAGCCCCTGGGACAACCCACCGACCTGGCCCCTCTGGCGAGAGCTGCTCCCGCACGTCCTTGCCGCCACCGAAGCCCGCCACACCCTCGATCCCACCGGGGACGACGTCGCCTGGCTGCTCCATCACGCCGGGACATATGTACTGACCCGAGGGGAACCTGCCTCCGCCTGGCCGCTGCTCGAACGGGTATTGAGCCTGCGTCGCACGGTGCTGGGTGAGGACCACCCCGACACCCTGGGATCGGCCACCAACCTCGCCGTGAACCTGTCCTGGCTGGGCCAGTACAAGCAGGCCCGCCAACTCGACGACGACACCCTCACCCGCTACCGCCGGGTACTGGGCGAGGACCACCCCTACACCCTGACCTCGGCCGGCAATCTCGCCTTAAACCTGTCCGAGCTGGGTCAGCACGAGCAGGCCCGCCTGCTCGATGACGACACCTTCACCCGCTTCCGTCGGGTACTGGGCGACGACCACCCCAGCACCCTGAGTTTGGCTGGCAACCTCGCCTGCGACCTGCACGCGCTGGGCCACTACGAACGGGCCCGCCAGCTCCAGCAAGACACCTTCACCCGTCGTCGCCGGGTGTTCGGCGAGGATCACCCCCGCACCCTGATCTCGGCCTGCAACCTCGCCCGCGACCTGCACGCGCTGGGCCAGTACGAGCAGGCCCGTCAGCTCCAGCAAGACACCCTTACCCGTCGTCGCCGGGTGCTCGGCGAGGATCACCCCCGCACCCTGTTCTCGGCCAACTACCTCGCCCTTGATCTGCACGCGCTGGGCCATTACGAACAGGCCCGCGAGCTCCAACAGGACACCTTCACCCGCCGCCGTCGGGTGCTGGGTGAGGATCACCCCCGCACCCTGGCCTCGGCCAGCAACCTCGCCGCCGACCTCCGCGCCCTGGGTCGTGAGGACGAGGCGAACCAGCTGGAGAAATGGGTCCGCTCCCATAGCTGATCATGTCCACGGCCCGGGAATTAGGTCTGCCGGGCGTTGCGGGTGAAGAAGGTGGTGAGCCGCTCGTCGAGTTCGCTCAGGTGGGGGGAGCTGGTGCGGAGGGGCTGGATGTGTCGGTGCAGGGTGCCCAGCCGCTGGGCGATGATGGTCGAGTTGACGTCGGTGGCGGTGCGCAGCGCGTCTCGGCCGTATGCGGCGGCCTGTTCCAGGTCACGGGCGGAAAGATGATGGGTGGCGATGTACGTCTGGATGATCGACTGGCTGCGGATTCTCCAGGCTTCGGTTCCCTGCAAGGCTGTGGTGCTCAGTGTGAGGGCCTGCTTGACTTCGCCGATGTTGCTTAAGGCAAGGCCGACGTCAGCCATCAACGAGTTTCCGGAGTAGAAGCGACCTTGCCACGGGGGCCCGTCACCGAGGCGTACCGACTCGTAGCGCCGCTCAGCGGCCAGCGCCGCGCGGCGCGCCGCGTTGGCCTCGCCGAGCAGGGCCAGGCCGCGCGCCTCCAGCACGTGCAGCTCGGCGGCCAGCGCCGGGGTGGCCGCGCCCTGGGTGACGGTCAGTCCGGCCCGGGCCAGCGCCACCGCTTGACGCCCGTGCCGGGCCGTGTCGTGCTCGGCTGGGGTGTTCTCGCCGATCCGGACTGTCATTCCGCTCATCGTGGCCAGCACCTCAGCCGCATACAGCCGATCGCCCGCCCGCATGGCCAGATCCAGCGCCTGGATGTAATAGCGCTGCGCCAGCGCGTCGCGGCCCCCGTCGGCGGCCAGGTATCCGGCCAGCCGGGTGGCCTGGGCGACCCCGGAGAGCAGGGCTTTACCGATCTTCTCCGAGTAGCTGCCGTGCAGCAGCTGGTTGGCCTCCCGGTGCACCAGCGCCACCACCTGCTCCCGCACTCGCCCCGTCCCGAACTGGAAACCCAGCCTGATGAAGTGATCGATCTGTTCGGTGAGCACCTCCACGTCGGCCATGCCGACCCGCTGACCCGCCGCCCGGGCGCTGGCTGGGGCCGGGAGCACGATGAGCGCGAGCAGCGCGGGCTCGGCGAACGCTGCCGTACTGAACCCGGAACCCAGCAGCAGTTTGCGGCGGCGCATGTCCCGTCCCGATAACTCGACGATCGTGCGGACTGTGCCCTCACAGTGTGCCGCACAGGTCAACCCGTCATGCGGATCCTCCCCGATGGGCTCGCGGTCGATGAACCCGCAGTCGGTGAGCTTCACCTCCCGCTGCAACCGCCGGGTCAGCACGGCGGCGATCAGGCGCGGCACCGGCCAGCGCGGCTGTGAGCCGTCCAGTATCCGCCGCACCGTGGTGGTGTTGGTGCCCAGATGCTGTCCCTCCCGCGCGGCGGCGCTGATCACCGCGCGCGCCAGCCCGGCGTTGCTCATCTCCGCTTCCTCCAGCAGCGCCCGCAACACCCCGTTACCCGCTGCCGTCCCACCCTCGCCACTCATGCCCGTTGCCACCCCGTATCCGCCCGATCGCTATCAGCGGTCCATCGTGGACCGTCGCTGGGTGGCGTTGGAAGCCGTCGCCGCCGAGTGAGACCCCCGTTCGGCACGTCGACCCGGTGCCCACCCCGGGTACCGCCGACGCCGGCAGCCTCCCGAAGTCATGCGGGTACCGCGTGCTGGTTATGATCGCATTATGCGGCAGCTCGCACGTGTCGTGACGCGTCGTCAACTCCACGACAAGTCGGGTGACGCGGCGCACTGGCGGGCACGGCCTCAGGCCGAGCGCGTCGCAGCTGTCGAGTTGTTGCGCCAGCGTCAGCATGGGTGGACGGATGCGTCTCGACCGCGACTTCAGCGAGTTCATCGGATTCTTGAGTGCCCATGAGGTGCGTTTTCTGGTGGTCGGAGGCTATGCCGTTGCCGTGCACGGCCACCCGCGCTATACCGGTGATCTCGATGTGTGGGTGCTCGTCCATGGCGGTCTTACCATCAGGGCTGATGTGCGGACTCTGGCGGTCGTGCCCACCAGCCGTAGGTACCTGACTGAGAATGAGATTGCGCGACGGTTGCTGGTGTTCTTCGGTGACCGCGCCGACCCGACCGTGTCGCAGTGGTCTGCGGCCCATACCGACCTGCACTGGGCGAACCTGATGGAACCCGACTTGGTGATCGTAGACTGGGAAGGGTGGGGTATCGCGCCAGTCGGCTTCGACGCCGCGACTCTCTACGTGCATTCCTTGCTCCAGCCAGCGATTGCGGAGCAGGTGCGCGCCGAGTTCAACGAGCTCCTGGAGCACCGGGACGGGCTGATCTCCCAGCTCTATGTGACCACTCGGATGTTGCTGCGCATCGAGCACGGCGACTACCCCGACCTCGCCGTCTTGTTGCACCGCAACGCCGAACGTGTCCTGCGGCAGCTCAGTGGTCGTCGGTGAAAAGATGGTGCAGGAATCGGGCCGGGTCGGCCAGGAAGCTGCGGGTCAACGTCACCGGCTCAGCGGCATCGTAGTCGACCTGCTCGATGGTGCCGTCGAGGTCCGATCTGCAGGATCCAGGCGCCCGGCACCGCGAGCAGGATCGGTGAGTGCGTCGCCACGATGAACTGCGATCCCGTTCGGGCCGAACCGGTGGATCACCAGGTCCGCCGAAGGACTGCGACCCGCCTTCGGCGTTGAACCCCGCCGCCACGGCCAGCGCTTCCACCAAAGTGGACTTTCCGGTCCCGTTGTCCTCCACCAGAAACGTCACCGACCCGTCAAGATCCAGCCCGCCAGCCCGCGACAACCACTGAACTACCGGCAGACTGAACGGATACGGCTGTGCTGCGGGTGAATTCCATGTTTCGCGGTGTCCTCCTTCCCAGACCCTTGCGCGACCAGTAGTGCGAGGCCGAGCCGGAGTCGGCCGTGATCGGGTATGGCCAGTCCGTGAGTGATGCGTTCGAGAACGTCGATGGCGCTCGCTATGCGGTTGTTGTTCATGATAAGGCAGGTGGTGACCCTACGGGGACGCGGTGAGCGCTCTCACCGACCTCGGCCCTCGCCAACTGGCCGAGGTGGGCCAACTAGACTGCGGGGGTACCTGAGGCGAGGAGATGCACGTGGCTGAACTGTCCGTTGAGCTGGTCGCGGTGGAGCGCCCAGTGTGGTCCGGTCACGCGACCTCGGTGTTCGCCCAGACCACCGAGGGTGAGCTGGCCATCCTGCCCGGGCACACGCCGTTGCTCGGTGAGCTCATCGAGGGCGGGATCGTCAATGTCACCACCACCGACCGCGAGGTCGTGACGGCTGCCGTCTTCGGCGGCTTCCTGTCGGTCACTGGTGACAGGGTGAGTGTGCTGGCCGAGGCTGCTGAGCTGGCTGACGAGATCGACCTACAGGCGGCCAGGGATGCGCTGACGCAAGCCGGCTCCCATCCGGACGCCGACTCGGCACGCGCCAGGGCCACCGCTCGGCTCAAGGCTGCCGGCCAGGCCGTCTGAGACGCTGCGGGAGCGGACCTTCATGGGGATCGGGCAGATCGTCGGGTTGGTCCTGCTAGCAGGGGTGCTGGTCATTGCTGCGCTGATGTTCCGCCGACTCCTGATGGTCCGTCAAGGCGGGATCGACGTCGCGCTGCGGTCACGCTTCAATGACGCGGGCCGGGGCTGGCAGCAGGGGGTTGGTCGCTACCGGAGTGGTGATTTCGCCTGGTTCAGGGTCTCCAGCCTGCGTTCCGGTCCGGACCGGGTGCTCGGCCGGGAGCAGCTGGAGATTGTGGAGCGCCGCAGTCCTACGGTGCCGGAGAGCTACGCGATGCCCAGCGGGTCGGTCGTGCTGCGGTGCCGCACCGGCGTCGACGAGCTGGAACTGGCGATGCGCCAGGACACCCTCACCGGTTTCCTGTCCTGGTTGGAGTCGGCCCCACCCAGTACCACCCCATGGGCCTCGTGAGGTTCATCCGCCTGGCTTCCAGAGCACATCACCGTCGGGATTGGCGACCCTGCACAGAATGAACAGCAGGTCGGAAAGCCGGTTGAGGTAGCGCGCGGTCAGCGGGTTGGTGCGCTGCGGGTCGACCGCCAGCAGTGCCCAGGTGCTCCGCTCGGCCCGCCGGGTGACCACCCGGGCGGTGTGCAACAACGCCGCACCGGGGGTGCCGCCGGGCAGGATGAAGGAGTCCAGCTTCGGGAGCGCGGCGTTGAACTCGTCACACCAGCCCTCCAGCCGGGTGATGTAGCTCTCGTCGATCCGCAGCGGGGGATACTTCGGGTCGGTGTTGATGGGAGTGCAGAGGTCGGCTCCCACGTCGAACAGGTCGTTTTGCACCTGGCGCAGCACCGTGATCAGGCGTTGTTCGAGCGATCCCAGGGCCAGCGCCACGCCGAGCGCGCAGTTGGCCTCGTCCACGTCGGCGTAAGAGGCCAGTCGCGGGTCAGTCTTGCTCACTCGGGAGAAGTCGCCGAGACCGGTCGATCCGTCATCGCCGGTGCGAGTGTAGATCCTGGTGAGGTGCACAGCCATGAGATCAGGCTACGGCGCATAGGTCACCGCGAGCTCGCCGCCCGCGTAGCGCGTGCGGATGAGCTTCTTGTCGAACTTGCCTACCGAGGTCTTGGGTACCTCGCTGACGAATGACCAGCGCTCGGGTAGCTGCCAGGCCGGCACCGAGGCGCTGAGATGATCGCGCAGCTCGGCCGCGCTGACCTGCTCGCCTTCGGTGATGACCACGGTGGCCAGTGGTCGCTCCCCCCACGTGTCGTCCGGGACGGCGACCACTGCGGCCTCGAGGACCTTCGGGTGGCCCATCAGCAAGTTCTCCAGCCGCACCGAGGAGATCCACTCCCCACCGGATTTGATCACGTCCTTGGCGCGGTCGCTGAGGGTGATGCAGCCCAGCCCGTCGATGGTGCCGACGTCGCCGGTGCGCAGCCAGCCGTCGTGGAACCTGGCTACGTCGCGCTCTCCGTAGTACCGCGCAGTGACCCACGGCCCGCGGACCTGGATCTCACCGACCGACGTGCCGTCGCTGGGAAGCACCACGTCGCCGTCGCCGACGATGCGACCCTCGACGCCAGCGACGAGCCGCCCCGCGCTCGCCCGGTAGCGCCAGTATTCCTCGCCCTGCGAGCCGACCGGCGGGGTGGCGATTGAGGCGACCGGGGAGGTCTCCGTCATCCCCCAGGCCTGCACGATCTCGAGGTCGAGCTCCTCGGAGAATGCTTTGATCAGCGTGAGTGGTACGGCCGAGCCGCCGCAGAGCACCCGGCGGATCGACGAGATGTCCCCGCCGTGCGTGCGAAGGTAGCGCAGCAGCGCACCCCAGATCGTCGGCACCGCCCCCGAAGTCGTCGGGCGCTCCGCCTCGATGAGCCTGATCAGAGCGTCGGGCTGCAGAAATCGGTCAGGCATGATCAAACTGGCGCCGGACATCAGCGCAGCGTAGGGCAACCCCCAGGCATTGGCGTGAAACATCGGCACCACCGGCAGAATCCGGTCGACCGAGGTCAGGGCCCCGACCTCGCCGGTGCACAGGCACATCGAGTGTAGGTAGGCCGAGCGGTGGCTGTAGACGACCCCTTTGGGGTCGCCGGTGGTGCCGCTCGTGTAGCACATCGCGGCCGCGGAGCGCTCGTCGATGCCGGTCGGCCAGTCGAACTGCTCAGGCTGGGCGGCCAGCAGCTCGTGGTAGGAGTACAGCTGCTTACCGGCGTCGTCCAACGCTGAGTGGTCGGCTCGGCCGACTCCGCCGGATTTGTCGGCTTGGCCGACGACAATGACGTGACGCACTGTCGTCATCTTCAGCAGGGCGTCGGCCAGCAGCGGCACCAGCGAGCTGTCCACGATCACCACGTCGTCCTCGGCGTGGTTGGCGATCCAGGTCACCTGATCGGACGCCAGCCGCGGGTTGAGGGTGTGCACTACCGCGCCCATCGCGGGGATCGCGAGGTAGGCCTCGAGATGCTCCTGGTTGTTCCACTGGAAGGTGGCCACCCGCTGGTCGCCGGTGACGCCGAGCCCGCGCAGCGCCCAGGCCAGCTGCGCGGCGCGCCGCCCCAGCTGAGCGTAGCTCGCCCGGCGGGCGCCGTCGCCGGTCCAAGTGACGACCTCGCTGTCACCGTGCACGGTGGTGCCGTGGCGCATGATCATGCCCACGGTCAGCGGGAGATCCATCATTGTGCTGTCCACCCCGGTGGTCCTTTCTCCTCGCTGGTCTCGCTTGGCGACAGTACTGCCCCGTAGTCTCCAGGAAGAGCGGCCGGAGGTGCCCTGATGCCCTACCCGAGTGACCGCGAGCGGGACCGGCCGTGGGTGATGCGCACGTACGCCGGGCACTCGTCGGCGAGCACGTCCAACGCGCTGTACCGGCGCAACCTGGCCAAGGGCCAGACGGGCCTTTCGGTGGCCTTCGACTTACCCACCCAGACCGGCTACGACCCCGACCACGAGCTGGCCCGCGGCGAGATCGGCAAGGTCGGCGTGCCGATCAGCCACCTCGGCGACATGCGCACGCTGTTCGACGGCATCCCGCTGGCCCAGGCCAACACCTCGATGACGATCAACGCCACCGCTATGTGGCTGCTGGCGCTCTACGCGTCGGTAGCCCAGGAGAACGGGGCGGACCTGGCGCAACTGTCAGGCACCACCCAGAACGACATCATCAAGGAGTACCTGTCCCGGGGCACCTACGTCTTCCCGCCGGGGCCGAGCCTGCGGTTGATCACCGATATGGTCGTCTACGCGGTTAGTCACCTGCCGAGATGGAACCCGATCAACATCTGTAGCTACCACCTGCAAGAGGCCGGCGCGACGCCGGTGCAGGAGATCGCCTACGCCATGTGCACGGCGATTGCCGTGCTGGACTCGGTGCGGGACTGCGGGCAGGTCGCGCCGCAAGATTTCGCCGCTGTCGTCGGGCGGATGTCGTTTTTCGTCAATGCCGGGGTGCGCTTTGTCGAGGAGATGTGCAAGCTGCGGGCCTTCGGGCGGCTGTGGGATGAGACTTGCCGGGACCGCTACGGCGTGGCTGATCCGAAGCTGCGCCGTTTCCGGTACGGCGTGCAGGTCAACTCGCTGGGGCTGACCGAGCCGCAGCCGGAGAACAACGTCCAGCGCATCGTGCTGGAGATGCTCGCGGTGACGCTGTCCCGGGACGCGCGGGCCCGCGCGGTGCAGCTGCCCACGTGGAACGAGGCGCTGGGCCTGCCCCGGCCCTGGGACCAGCAGTGGGCGCTGCGGATGCAGCAGGTGCTGGCGTATGAGACCGACCTGCTGGAGTACGAGGACCTCTTCGAGGGCTCTCGTGTTGTCGAGGCTCGGGTCGCCGAGATCGCCGCTGGTGCCCGGGCGGAGATCGACCGGGTGCAGGGCATGGGCGGGGCGATCGCCGCCGTCGAATCCGGGTACATGAAATCACAGCTGGTGTCCTCGCTGGCCGCGCGACGTCGGCGGATCGAGGACGGCGAGGATGTGGTCGTCGGGGTGAACCGGTTCACCGAGACCGACCCCAGCCCGCTGCGCGGTGAAGGGGCCATCGAGACTGTCGACCCGGAGACCGGGGCCCAGCTCATTGCGGCGATCCGAGCCTGGCGGGCCAACCGGGACCCCGCAGCGGCAGGCCAGGCGTTGCGCGAGTTGGCGCAGGCCGCCAAGACCGGAGTCAACCTGGTGGAGGCGTCGATGACCTGCGCTCGGGTGGGCATCACCACGGGGGAGTGGGCTGGCACGCTGCGCGAGGTGTTCGGCGAGTACCGGGCACCGACCGGGATCGCTGGCGCTGTGGCGGCCGGGGAAGCTGGCGAGGCGATCGTGCGCGTTCGGGACCGGGTACGGGCGCTGGGTGAGGAGTTGGGTGAGCGGCTGCGGATGCTGGTCGGCAAGCCCGGCCTGGACGGGCACTCCAACGGCGCCGAGCAAGTAGCGGTCCGGGCCCGCGACGTCGGCTTCGAAGTGATCTACCAGGGCATCCGGCTCACTCCGGCCGAGATCGTCGCGGCCGCGGTGGCCGAGGACGTGCACGTGGTGGGGCTGTCGGTGCTCTCCGGCTCGCACCTGGAGGTGGTGCCCGCGGTGGTCGACGGGCTTCGCGCGGCGGGCGCTGGGAACGTGCCGGTGGTGGTCGGCGGGATCATCCCGCCGCAGGACGCCGAGGCGTTGCGCGCTCACGGCGTGGCTCAGGTGTTCACTCCGAAAGACTTCGAGCTCACCGAGATCATGAACCAGATCGTTGACCTCATCCGGCCCCGCGGCGAAAGTCAGGGTCGATAGACGTCCGCCCGGTGACCGATCCGCACCACGCTGATCACCCGGATCTTGTCATCGATCCGGTAGATGATCCGGTGCACGCCGACCCGCGTGGTGTACCGCTGGGTCGGATCGTCACGGAGCACTTTGCCGACGCGGTGCGGATTCTCCGCCAGTGGACCTTCGAGGTACTCGACCACGGCGAAGGCCACCCTTGTCGGTAGCCGATGCAGGTCGCGGCGCGCGGCTGGAGTGAGCTCGATCCGGTAGGTCACCCGGCCCGGCGCTTCCGATCAGCTTCCTCTTCGGCCCGCTGCCGCTCTTCGAGCTCTGCCTTGATTTCTTCGATGCTGACGGTGTCACCGCGGGCGATCGCGGCGTCAGCCTCGGCAAGATCCTCATGGATGCCGGGCTGGGAGAGCCAGAAGATGGTGTCCTCCATCTGCTCCCACTCATAGACCGACACGATCATGGCGGCGGGTTTGCCGTTCTTGGTGACCATCACGTGATCGTGGTGCGTCTCGACGTCGTTGACGACCTCGGAGAAGTGTTGCCGCGCCTCAGCCAAGGACAGAGTCTTCATGCACAGAATTATAGCTACGTTACCGTCGGAGTTCGAGGTGATCTACCAAGGCATCCGGCTCGCTCCGGCCGAGATCGTCGCGGCCAGAGTGGCCGAGGACGTGCACGTGGTGGGACTGTCGGTGCTGCCCGGCTCGCACCTGGAGGTGGTGGTCGACGGGCTGCGCGCGGCGGGCGCTGGGAACGTGCCGGTGGTGGCCGGCGGGATCATGAATCATGATCCCGGATCTTATCCAGCCTCGCTGATGAGCTGTGACGCCACCAACGAACTGATGCGCTCACGACTACTGCTCTGTTCAGCGAAATGCTGGTTAACTTTGCGAAGCAGAGGGTGGTCGAGCTCATCGAGTGGATCGTCGACGGGCGGGATCTTCAGACCGAGGTCATCGATGAGGCACCGCACCGTGGGCCGGACCAGCATTTACTGCTCGCGGACACCGCCGAGCTCGGCAAGTCGCTCGGCGGACAGGTCGGCGAGTGCAGCTACCCGGCTGCTCGCAGTGCCGTCGAGGATGTTCATCGCTTCCCGAAGAGCAGCGTTGATCTGGTCACGACGGGCGGTGAGGTACTCCCTGACGGCCTCGGCGAGGAGATCTTTCTGCGTCATGCGTAGCGCAGTCGCGCCGTGTGCCAGCAAGGTGTGGGTAGTCTCATCGACCTTGACGGGGGCGGTCTGCGCAGCCATCGGTACCTCCTCGGTACCCAAGACTACTCGGATATCACCGAGTCGTCACCATCAGGACGCCCGGCTCCCGTCGTGATGCCGGTTAGGAACGTGGTCCGGCCTGGCTGGCCGGCCGCGATCGTCCGCGCAGCCGCTGCGGGTGGTGCCTGCGGTCGTCGATGGGTTGCGTGCGGTGGGTGCCGGGGACGTGCTGGTGGTGTTCGGTGGGATTATCCCGCCGTCGGCCAGCGCAACGCCCCGCAGGTGCGGCGGCGCCTGATCACACACCACCTCAGTGTCGCGCACCCGCCACGCCCGGTTGTATCTGGTCAGGACTGGATCAGCTGCTGGGGTGCTGATTTCGACGGTTGCAGTACGCGGGTTACCGTCGGGTATGGGCTTTGCTGCGCTGAAGGTCGAGCGGGATGGGGACACCGTCCGGATCACCATGAACCGGCCGGAGCGGCGTAACGCGCTGTCCGCCGACCACCTCGTCGAGCTGCGTGAGGCGTTCACCGAGGCGGGCCGGTCCGACGCCACTGGCATCGTGCTCGGTGCCGAGGGCACGGTGTTCTCGGCGGGGCACGACCTCGCCGACGTGGCGTCGCGCGATCTCGCCGGGGTCGCGGAGTTGCTGACGTTGTGCACCGAGGTGATGCGCACTATCCAGTCGGTTCCGCAGGTCGTCGTCGCTCGGGTGCACGCGCTGGCTACCGCGGCGGGCTGCCAGCTGGTGGCCTCCTGTGATCTTGCGGTGGCGGCCGAGTCGGCGGGCTTCGCGTTGCCCGGCGGCCAGGGCGGCTGGTTCTGTCACACGCCCGCGGTGCCGGTGGCCCGGTCCATCGGCCGCAAACGGCTGATGGAGATGGCGCTGACCGGCGACGTGGTGGACGCCCGCACCGCCGCGGCGTGGGGACTGATCAACCGCGCGGTTCCGGATGCCGAGCTGGACGCCGCGGTGGATGACCTGCTCGCCCGTGCCACCCGCGGCAGCCGGACCAGCAAGGCGCTGGGCAAGCAGACCCTCTACGCGCAGCTCGACCGGCCCGAGGCGGACGCCTACGCGATCGCGCTCGAGGTGATGGCTGCGGCCTCGCAGCTCGCCGATGCCAAGGAGGGCATGGCCGCGTTCTTGGAGAAGCGCCGTCCAGTCTGGCCGGACTGAGCCACAGCTCGGCCCGCTACGCTGATTCACCGTGCGCCTCGTGATCGCTCGGTGTCAGGTGGACTATGTGGGTCGGCTTACCGCGCACCTGCCGATGGCGCCGCGGCTGCTGCTGGTCAAGGCGGACGGATCGGTGAGCGTGCATGCCGACGGCGGCGCCTACAAGCCGTTGAACTGGATGAGCCCGCCGTGCACGCTGGCTGAGCAGCCGCGACGCTGGACGGTCAGCAACCGGGCCGGTGAGCAGTTGATCATCGAGATCGACGAGGTGGTGCACGACTCACGCCACGAGCTCGGGGTGGATCCCGGGCTGGTCAAGGACGGCGTCGAGGCGCACCTGCAGGCCCTGCTCGCCGAACACGTCACCACCCTGGGCAAGGGGTGGACGCTGGTGCGGCGAGAGTTTCCCACCGCGATCGGGCCGGTCGACCTGATGTGCCGGGACGCTGATGGGGTGTCGGTCGCGGTGGAGATCAAACGGCGCGGCGAGATCGACGGGGTGGAGCAGCTCACCCGGTACCTGGAGTTGCTCAACCGCGACTCGCTGCTGGCTCCCGTGCGGGGGGTGTTCGCCGCTCAGCAGGTCAAGCCGCAGGCCCGTACCCTGGCCGAGGACCGGGGCATCCGCTGCGTCGTGCTGGACTACGACGCCCTGCGCGGTGCCGATTCCGAGGAGTTCCGGCTTTTCTGAGCTTCGGCTACCCGGTGCAGACGTTCCCGCCACCACGCCACCCGCTTCGGGTCGGTCACCTCGTAGACGTCCAACAGTGCGGGATCGGGTGCGGGTGGGGTGCGCGGAACCGGCAGGTAGCCGCTGGCAGGTCGAAGTGAGTCGGCGTCGGGCACGACATCGCCGTGCAGCAGGGACAGGGTGCCCAGGCCACAGGCGAGATCCAGCTCCGGCAGCGCGCCGGCCAACGCGAGTTGGGCGGCCAGCCCGATGCTGGTCTCCAGTGCGGAGGACACCACGCACGGCAGCCCGGCGGCCTCGGCCACCCGCAACGAGCGGCGCACCCCGCCCAGCGGCGTGCACTTGATCACCGCAATATCGGCCGCGCCGGCGACCGCGACCCGCAGCGGGTCTTCGGCGCGGCGGATGGACTCATCAGCGGCGATGCGCACGGCGACCTTTCGGCGGACGATGGCGAGCTCGTCGATGGTGCGGCACGGCTGTTCCACGTACTCCAGCCCACCGGCGGCCTTGTCGAGCTGCGGGATCACCGTCACGGCGGTGTCGGTGTCCCACCCTCCGTTGGCGTCCACCCGGATGCGGCCGTGCGGGCCGAGGGCATCGCGGACCGCCTCGACGCGGGCGAGATCGTCACCGAGTGAACCAGGATGGTCGGCGACTTTGACCTTCGCCGTGGCGCACCCGGAGGCGGACACGATCTCGTGGGCGCGCTGCGGGCCCACCACCGCAACGATGCAGTTGATCGGGATCCGGTCCCGGACCGGCTCAGGCCAGCCGACCGTCGCGGCCTCGACCGCGGTGGCCAGCCAGCCCGCCGCCTCGCGGTCGTCATACTCCCGGAACGGGCAGAAATCGCCCCACCCGGCCGGCCCTTCAATCAGCATCCCCTCCCGGATCGTGATCCCCCGGAACCGGGTCGTCAGGGGGATGGCGTAGACGCGGGCCCCGGGGATGTCGATGCCGTCGAGGTCGATGGCATCGCTCGTCATGTCGTGATGACCTCGTTGTCGTGGGCGCGGCGCAGGAAGGCCGTGATCTCCTCGTCCAGCTCGCTCAGGCCAGCCGAGCGCAGTGGCTG
This sequence comes from Pseudonocardiaceae bacterium, assembly GCA_050699715.1. Lineage (GTDB taxonomy): Bacteria > Actinomycetota > Actinomycetes > Mycobacteriales > Pseudonocardiaceae. Next base: position 43,688 of record JBOHFR010000010.1, on the reverse strand, counting down.
GATCTGCTGCTGGAGTGCCCGGATGCGGCTGATGGTTCGGCTGGAGCTGACCTGGCTCGCTGTGGTCAGCGCATCGCGGGCCAGCACTGCGGCGTGTTCGTGCTCACCGTCGATCAGGTAGGCGGCGGCGAGATCGGTCTGCACAAAGCAGTGGCTTCGCACCCGCCACGGTTCGTAGTTGTCCAACGTGCGGGTCAACAGCCGAGTGGCGTGTGCTGGCTCACCGCTATCCCGCAGTGCCCGCCCCAGGTCAGCGCCCAGTTCGGCTTCGGTGTACCAGCTTAGCCACGCTGGTTCGCCGTCGGGGCGGACCCGTTGGTAGTGCTGCTCGGCTTGCAGTACGGCGGTGCGAGCGGCCCCGGTGTCCTGGCACAACGCGTGTGCCCGCGCCTCTATGGCACTCAGCTCGGCCGCCGAGGCCGGAGTTGGCTTCCCGGCCACCGCCTTCCCCGCTCGGGCCAGCGCCACCGCCTGACGGGCACAGCGTCGCCCGGTCGCGTTCTGGATTGTCAACCGGCTCATGCTGCCGAGTATGTGTGCGGCGAACTGCCGGTCGCCCGCGTGCATCGCCAGATCGAGGGCCTGGCTGTAGTAGCGCTGAGCCAGGGCGTGCCGTCCCACGTCAGCGGCCATCGACCCGGCCCGCAGAGCAGCCAGTGCCACCGCCGTCAGCAACGCTCTGCCGGTCGAGTCCGAGTAGCTCCCGCAGAGCAGCGTGGCCGCCTCGTGGCGTAGCAGCCGCACCACTTTTTCCCGTATCCGGCCCGCCCCGTAGCGAAAGTCCATCCGCCGCAGATGCTCGACGTCGTCGGTCAGGATGGCCACATCGGTCATGCCGATGCGTCTGCCGCCCGCATTCCGTGCCACGTTGGCGACTGGTGGCGTGCTCAGCGAGTGCAGCGCTGGCTCGGTGAAGATCGGTGTGGTGCAGGCAACCTCGAGTAAAAGATCTCTTCGCTTCACGTCCTCTTCCGACAACTCGACGATCGTGTGGAGCGTATCGTCCAATCGTTCCACATAGCGCACGGTGTCATCCGCCGATGACCAGCCGTGGTCTTGGGTCGGGGACCGCCGGTGGCCTCGTGCCTCGAGCAGTGCGCTGGCATCGAGCGGAAGGAACACCGGACGGCCGTCGATCATCACGGGCAGTAGCAGGCCACCGGGCGATGCCAGGTGATCGCCGGGCTCACCGGACCCCACCGTGGGCACCACCTGACCGACGTGCACTGACGCGTGGAACTGCAGCAGCTCGATCAGCCCGTCTTGTGAGACACCCAACAGGCGGGCAATCTTCGGCTGGAGATATGGCAACGGCTCGTGGTCTCCGGCTTCCCAGCGCACCACGGTCGACCGGTCCACCCCCAGCGCTTCCGCGAACGACTCCTGTGTGTAACCCGCTGCCCGACGAGTTCGCGCGAACCCCTCCCGCTTCGCCATCGCGCCATCCTCCCACAACGATGTGCGCCAACTAGCCGGAGCGCAGATGCGTTCACGCAGGTCAATCCTTCCTCCGCCACATCTCCGCACGGAAGTCGCATCGATTTTGCTCTGGGGAATCACGCCCCGCCGGGTCTTGGCTGAATCCCCAGTGCTGAGAGTTTCCGCAGCTCTTGCCTGGGCAGGGCTTGACAGCGCCTGACTTGCCCGCCAGGTACCGCTGCCACATCAGCGCGGCCCTCTTCGCGATGCGCGGTGGAGGACGCTGACCACGCGGGACCGGGACAGGCGCGGCGAGCCCCAGAGCCGTGAACTCGACAATACCGACGTAAAACGGCCAAAAAACGTCGCTGACGTCGAGTTCACGGACAGCCTGGGTGCACCATAATTTGGAGAACGCTTCACCAAATTTCTCGCAGGGAGGCCCGATGCACGCCCGGTTCCTCGGCAAAGACCCTGAGTCCAACGTTGACGAATCATCGACCCTGTTCGCGACCGACCGCGCCGACCGTAAGACGTACATCGCTCAGGGCTGGGTCGTCACAGACCCTCAGACGCTGGCTGACGTCGGGCCGGTACCCGAGGGCGAAGCCATCATCGAGATCCCCGAGGATGTCTTGAAGTTTTACCAGCGCAACAAGGGGGAGGACCGCTGAGCCAACTCATCCAACCCGGACCCGAGTTCGGGCAGCTCTTTCACACGTTCGAGCACACGGCCTTCCGCCTGGAGGTCAGGGATCGTTACTCCCCATCGTACGAACGGGAGTCTTTCCGGAAGTTTCTGGCTGGTGAGCCGGACGATCTGCCGTGGATGCAGGACTGGCTGACCATGATCCGCGAGGCAACGAGCGAGGGGCGCCGCATCGCCCGTGTCCGCGTGGTGAGTCTGCCGCTCACCGACTACAACCGCTGGGGCTACGCCGTTGCGCAGCACAACAATGCGGCTGGTGAGGACATTCGCTACCTCGCCCGCGACCAGGCGCAAGCCGCCGAGATGCCCAACCACGACTACTGGTTGTTCGACTCGCGTACGCTGGTACGGATGCGCTTCGATGACGCCGACGTCTTCCTTGGCGGCGAGATTGTCGAAGAGCCCGCCGAGATCGTGCAGCACAACTACTGGCGTGACGTCGCCTGGCACCACGCCGTGAGACGGGACGACTTTGCCGCCGAAGAGCACCTCCGGCGCGTCTAACGTCCACGAGGCGCGCAACGCGCTCGGCAAACGGCTCCGCGAGCTTCGCCAACAAGCCGACTTGAGTGGTAGGCAGCTCGCGGAGTCTTTGTCATGGCCACCGTCGAAAATCTCGAAGCTTGAGAACGGGCGTCAGGCGCCAAGCGATGGCGACATACAGGCTTGGACTCGTGCCACGGACAGCGAGGCTCACACGGAAGCGCTACTTGCCTCCTTGCGCACGCTTGAAGTGCAGCACGCCGAGTGGCAGCGGATACTCCGTACGGGGCTGCGGCCACTTCAGAACGAGATCGCCGAGCTGGATGCCAGGACTCGGTTGTTCCGCATGTTCGAGGCGACGGTCATTCCGGGACTGCTCCACACTGCTGAGTATGCCAGGGCTCGCCTTGCGCAGGGGATCGTCATGTTCAAGGTGCGCAACGACATCAACGAAGCGGTACAAGCTCGGTTGAAGCGCCAAGAGCTGCTGTACCGGCCGGACAAGCGATTCCACTTCGTCATCACGGAGGCGGCGTTGCGCCTTCGTCTGTGTTCATCCGAAGCTATGCTCGGCCAGCTTGACCGCCTGGTCTCACTGTCGGCGTTGCCGAACGTCCGGCTTGGCGTTATCGGCTTCGACACGCACTACGTCATCGGCCCCTGGCACGGCTTCTCGCTACGCGACACCGACCGGGTGACGGTCGAGACCTTCTCGGCCAAGCTGCACCTTGCCCAGCCGCAGGAAATTGAGCTGTACAGCAACATCTTTGACCAGTTCGCGGCCGTTGCCAGTTACGGCCGGTCCGCTCGGGCAATCATCATGCGCGTGATCGACGATCTTGCGCCGGAGGCGCCGGAGGATGGCGAGTGATTTCCAGTCAGCCTCAACCTCCGATGGTTGCTAGAAACATCGAGAAACTTTCTGTTCATTCGAGTCTTTTGGCCTTACTCTGCCCGGTGGACGGCGAACCCTGTTCAACCCTTCGGACTTGGGAGAGGCAGCGACGTGACCCCTGTCGGCGGGATTCTGGCCACCGCATGAAGCCTTGGCTGAAAACGATGCAGCGGAGACTATGGGTCAAGGGTCGGCAGGGTGCGAAGGTAACTATGACTGTCATGGTCTATCGCGACACGGCTGACGTGGGCTGCCGAAGAAGCCCGCCGGTACCAGGACGAAGTGTAGGACTCGACCTGAACCGGCGTACGTCCGGCGCGCGAACCATCACCCGTATGCACGTGCATATGCTGGGCGGCAGTGCGGCGGCCGTACCCTTATGGGTATACGGCGATGAGGGGGAGAGGACGACGATGGCTCAGACCGTGGACAGCAGCCAGCAGACCCGCGAGGGGGACACCAGCTTCGCGTCGGTGGACCCGCGAACCGGCGAGGTCATCGGGTATCACCAGGTGGATGACGAGGCGGCGGTGCGGGCGGCCGTTGTTCGCGCCCGGGAGGCGGCCGCGTGGTGGGGCGGGCTCGGGTTCGCGCAGCGCCGCCGCCGGCTGCTGTCCTGGTGCTCGGCGCTGACCCGGGGGATTGATGAGCTGGCTGAGCTGATCAGCGCTGAGACCGGCAAGCCGCGAGATGACGCCCGGCTGGAGTGCGTGCTCGTGGTCGCGCACCTGGACTGGGCCGCGCGCCACGCCGAGCGGGTGCTGCGGCGCCGTCGGGTGGGATCGGGCCTGTTGATGCTTCAGGAGGCCGCCACGGTGGAGTACCAGCCCTACGGGGTGATTGGCGTGATCGGACCGTGGAACTATCCCGCCCACACCCCAATGGGGTCGATCGGCTACGCGCTCGCCGCCGGCAACGCCGTGGTGTTTAAGCCCAGCGAGCTGACCCCCGGAGTGGGCCGGGCGCTGGCCGAGAGCCTGGCCAACGTGGTGCCCGAGTGCCCGCTGCTGCAGGTCGTCACCGGTTTCGGTGAGACCGGTGCGGCGCTGTGCCGGGCCGGGGTGGACAAGCTGGCGTTCACCGGGTCCGCGAGCACCGCGAAGAAGGTAATGGCGACCTGCGCCGAGACGCTCACGCCGGTCGTGCTGGAGTGCGGGGGCAAGGACGCGCTGCTGGTCGACGCCGACGCAAACCTCACTGCGGCCGCCGATGCCGCGGTCTGGGGCGCGATGACCAATGCGGGGCAGACCTGCGTCGGGGTGGAGCGGGTGTATGTCGTCGATGACGTTGCCCAGGAGTTCACCGATCGGGTCGTCGCCCAGACGCGGCGGCTGCGGACCGGCGGTGAGCCCAGTGCTGATCTGGGCCCGATCACCAGGCCGGCCCAGATCGAGGTGATTCGCGATCACCTTGCCGACGCGCTCGCCCGTGGCGGCACCGCGGTGGTCGGTGGTGCGGAATCGATTCGCCCGCCCTATGTGGAGCCGGTCGTGCTCACTGACGTCCCGGAAACCTCGATCGTGGTGACCGAGGAGACCTTCGGCCCGACTCTCACGGTGCACCGGGTCGCGAACCTGGACGACGCGGTGGCGCGGGTCAACGCCGGTCGTTACGGGCTGGGCGCCGCGGTGTTCTCCGGGCGCCGTGGCGCGGAGATGGCCGGGCGGCTGCGGTGCGGGATGGTCTCGGTCAACAGCGTGATCTCCTATGCCGCGGTGCCCGCGCTGCCCTTCGGCGGGGTCGGCGACTCTGGATTCGGGCGCGTCCACGGTGCCGACGGCCTGCGCGAGTTCACCCGCGCCAAGGCGGTCACCCGCCGCCGGTTTCGCCCCGCGGTGCAGGTGCTCACCTTCGCCCGCCCGGCCTGGGCGATTCGGTTGCTGCTGCGGATCGTCCGGGTGCGTTACGGTCGCTGAGCACGGCGCCGGCGGCCACCTCGCGGGAGGCACAGGATGGCAACACCGATCAAGACGGTTGGCGTGGTGGGCATGGGCACGATGGGTGCCGGCATCGCCGAGGTGCTGGCCCGCACCGGGCTCGACGTGGTGGCAGTTGACGCCGACGCCCACGGCGTGGCCCGGGGCCAGGGACATCTTGAGCACTCCACCGCGCGCGCCCTGGAGCGCGGAAAGCTCGACGAGAGCGCCCGCCGCGAGTTGCTCGACCGGATCAGGTTCACGACCCGGCTGGCTGATCTGGCCGGCGCCGACTTTGTCATCGAGGCCGTGCCAGAGCGCCTGGATCTCAAGAGCCGGATCTTCGCTGCGTTGGACGAGACCGTGCGCGGCGACGTCGCGCTGGCCTCCAACACGTCGAGCCTGTCGATCACCCAGCTCGCGGTGCAGACCAAGCGGCCGGACCGGGTCGTCGGGATGCATTTCTTCAACCCGGCCCCGGTGCTCAAGCTGGTCGAGGTGGTGCGCACCGTGGTCACCGATCCCGACGTCATCAGCGACGTCACCGCACTCGCGCACGCGCTGGGCAAGACCCCAGTGGTGGTCGGGGACCGGGCCGGATTCATCGCCAACGGGTTGCTGTTCGGCTACCTCAACCACGCGGCACGCATGTTCGAGCAGCGCTATGCGACCCGGGAGGATCTCGACGCCGCGATGCGCTACGGCTGCGGGTACCCGATGGGACCGCTGGCGCTGCTCGATCTGATCGGCCTGGACACCGCCTACGAGATCCTGGACGCGCTGTACCGCCAGTCCGCCGACCGGCTGCACGCGCCGGTACCGGTGCTCAAGCAGATGATCACCGCCGGGCTGCTCGGCCGGAAGTCGGGTCGCGGCTTCTACACCTACGCGGGACAGGACTCCTCGGCGGTGGTACCCGACGCCGCCACCCCGCCTGACGGGGAATCCGCCGCCCAGACCCGCCCGATCGGCACGGTGGGCGTGGTGGGCACCGGGACGATGGCCACCGGCATCGTGGAAGTGCTGGTCAAGGGCGGGCACGAGGTGATCGTCCGCGGTCGCGGCGGCAGCCGGACTGACGCGGCGGTCGCGGCGATCACGCGCTCGCTGGACAAGGCCGTCAACCGCGGCAAGCTCGCCGAGCCTGACCGCGACGCGGCGCTGCGGCGGATCTCCACCACCACCTCGCTGGACGACTTCTCCACCGTCGACCTGGTCATAGAAGCGGTGGCCGAGGAGCTGGATGTCAAGCGCGGGATTTTCGCCACCCTGGATGAGGTGTGCAAACCGGGCGCGATCCTGGCCACCACCACCTCGTCGCTACCGGTGGTCGAGTGTGCGGCCGCCACCGCCCGCCCGGGCGATGTGGTGGGGATGCACTTCTTCAACCCCGCCCCGGTGATGAAGCTGATCGAGGTGGTGGCGACCATCGCCACCTCGGCCGAGGTGGCGGCCACTGCCCGCCAGCTCGGCCTTTCCTTGGGTAAGGTGCCGGTGACCTGCGGCGACCGCGCGGGTTTCATTGTCAACGCCTTGCTGTTTCCCTACCTCAACGACGCGGTGCGGATGCTGGAGGCGCACTACGCTGGCGCGGAGGACATCGACACCGCGATGCAGGTCGGCGCCGCGCTGCCGATGGGCCCCTTCGCGCTGCTCGACGTGGTGGGCCTGGACGTTGCTCTGGCTATCCAGCGCAGCCTCTACCGGGAGTTCCGCGAGCCGGGGTTCGCCCCGGCACCCTTGCTGGAGCACCTGGTCACGGCTGGCCGGCTAGGCCGTAAAGCCGGCAAGGGCTTCCGCGAGTACTCCTGAGCGGTTCCCATGCCTCGCCGCAACCTCCCGCGCCGCGCTCGCAGCGCCGTCCCACCTCCGGTGGTGGGTGGGGCGGGCTGGGCGCACCCGGAGAGCGGCACGGACGGGGAGTGGGTGGTCCGGACGGTTCCCGGCGAGCAGGCGCTCAAGAGCTACCGCTGCCCCGGCTGTGACCACGAGATCGGGGCCGGCACGGTGCACGTGGTGGCCTGGCCGGCGGGAGAGCAGGGATCCGCAGCGGATCGGCGGCACTGGCACACCGGCTGCTGGGCCGCTCGCACGCGCCGGGCGCCCACCCGCAAGCACTGGTGAGACGGCGACATCGATGAGGCGGTGACACTGGTGCGGCGGTGAGGTCAGCCCCGCCGGGCCAGCTCTGCGGCGAGCACGTCATCTTCCTCCGGTGCGGGCGAGAGCTGCCGCAAGGCCTCGTCCAGCTTCGAGCTCACTGACTGTAGCTGGCCGGTGAGCTGGCGGCGCAGGGTGCGCAGCTCCTCCACCCGCCGGGTGGCCTCCCGCACCCTGGCGACGGCCGTCTGGTCAGCCTCGGTCACCAGCCGGCGGGCCACGTCGGTGGCCTCGCCGATGCGCCGCTTCGCCTCGGCCTTGCTGCTCGCCTCCTCCTGCGCCAGCTCGCGTGTCGTGTCCCGGCGCCGGGCTGACATGGTGATGTCGAAGTCTTCCTCGACCTGCTGCCGACGGGCGGCCGACTCGGCGTCGAGTTGCATGGCTTGCTGCGCTGCCAGCGCCACGATCTCCTCGCTCCGGCGCCGCGCGTCGACGATGGCTCGCTTGTTCTCGGCCTCCATCGATGATCGTTGCCGCTGCGCGTCGGCGATCATCTGTTCGTAGCGAGCGCGCAGGGCAGCCGCCTCACGCTCGACATCGGCCCTGATCGCGACCGCGGCGGTGGTGGCCTTGGCGGTGATCTCCGCGGCCTCCTTCTGGGCCATCCGCAGCATCCGTACCACGCGCTCGCTCATGCCCTCGACGCTGGTGGGTGGCGCGGCGAGTCGCTTCAGCTGGGCGCGCAGGTCATCGATCTCCCCGTGAGCCGCCTCCAGCGCCTGAGCGAGCCCCGCGGCCTGCGCGACCCCGGCATCCCGATCCGCCACCGCGATCCGCAGATCAGCCCGCAGCTGCTCGAGCTGGTAGTCCACCTGCGCGCAGTCGTATCCCCGGCGAACGATGTCCAACATGGACCTCATCGGAAGCAGATCACGATCGTCGACTGAGCCCATAGGTCCACGTTACTCGGGTGCTGGTGACTCCAGGTGACTCGATCGGCGGGTGTCAGATCCCCCGGAAGCGGTTGATATCGGCCAGATGGACCTCGCGAAGCTCGGGGTTGCGCACCCCCAAACCCTCTTCGGGGGCCAGACACAGCACACCGACCTTGCCTTGGTGGACGTTGCGGTGCATGTCATGGGCGGCCTGCCCGGTCAGCTCCAGCGGGTAGACCCGGGACAGCGTCGGGTGCACCTTTCCCTTGATGATCAAGCGGTTGGCCTCCCACGCCTCGCGGTAATTGGCGAAATGCGAGCCCACGATCCGCTTGAGGTTCATCCAGAGGTAGCGGTTGTCGTACACGTGCGTGAAGCCGGAGGTGGAGGCACAGGTGACGATCGTGCCGCCCCGCTTGGCGACGTAGACGCTGGCGCCGAAGGTCTCCCGCCCCGGGTGCTCGAACACGATGTCAGGATCGTCACCACCGGTGAGCTCGCGGATCTTGGTGCCGAACCGCTTCCACTCCAACGGATCCTGGTTGTGCTCGTCCTTCCAGAACTTGTAGCCCTCAGCGTTGCGGTCGATGACCAAATCGGCGCCCATCCGCAGGCAGATCTCGGCCTTCTCGGGGCTGGAGACCACGCATACTGGAATGGCGCCGCCACCGAGTGCCATCTGGGTGGCGTAAGAGCCCAGCCCGCCCGAGGCGCCCCAGATGAGCACGGTGTCACCCTGCTTCATGTCCGCGCCATTGCGGGAGACCAGCTGCCGGTAGGCGGTGGAGTTGACCAAACCCGGGCTTGCGGCTTCCTCCCAGGTCAGGTGCGCCGGTTTGGGCATCAGCTGGTTGGACTTGACCAATGCGAGCTCGGCCAGGCCGCCGAAGTTTGTCTCGAAACCCCAGATACGTTGCTCGGGGTCAAGCATGGTGTCGTTGTGCCCGTCGGGATGTTCCAACTCAACGGACAGGCAGTGCGCCACCACCTCCTCGCCCGGGCGCCAGGCGTTCACCCCGGCGCCGGTCCGCAGCACCACGCCAGCCAGGTCCGACCCGACCACGTGGTAGGGCAGGTCGTGCCGGGAGGCCAACGGGGAGGTGCGGCCGTAACGCTTGAGAAATCCGAAGGTGGGCAGCGGTTCGAAGATCGACGTCCAGACGGTGTTGTAGTTGACAGCGCTGGCCATCACGGCGACCAGCGCCTCGCCTGGACCCAGCTCCGGCACCGGGACCTCGTCCAGGTGCAGGGACCGGCGTGGGTCCTTGTCTCGGCTGGGCATTCCGGCGAACATGTCGGTCTCGTTGGCGCGGACCGTGATTCCCCGGTAGCTTTCTGGCACCGGCAGTGAACTGATCGCGTCGGCATCGTCGTTGAGGATGGCATCGAGGATCTTTTGCACGGTCGTCCCTTCGCTGTGCCCGCTTCCCGCTCGGGATATCCGGCTACGCTGAGGATATCGATCAGTATATCAAGCGCTGCGGCTCCGACTGAGTGAGCAGACCGCTCTGTCCCATTCGTGACCACCGCCTACCCCGGCATGGCGGGCCACCACTGATCATCTCGGTGTCGCCTGATCAGGAGGTGACACCGAGAAGGTTGCCGGTGCAGGACGGCGCCCTGCACAATGTGACCGTGGCGGCAAACGATCTCTGGACGCGCTTCATCGGTGATCCGTTGGCCAGTGTCAGTGAGCGGTTTCCGCTTGCTTGGCCGGGAACTGCTGAGCCGGGCGAGGGCGGGGAACCGTCCGCGCCCGACATCCGTCCGTTTGGCTTGCGCGTTCTTCGGGTGATGGGTTCACCCAGCCTACCGTCGTATCGGTATTGTCATGCACGGCAGTTGACTACCGGAGATGATGGCAGGGAACTGCCCGGCATCGTGGACAAACTGGACTGGACGACAGTCACCCATTGCGATGGAGACGAGGGGCCTGCGAAGGACTACGCATGGGAGACCGTTCCCGACGACGATGACCCGGAGTAAATGCTGATGACGGTGCTTATCGTGGCCGGTGAGGGTGATCGCACTGCCAACGGGGTCGTCCGGGGCCTGTGCGCACGAGGTGTCGACGTGGCCAGGATCGACACTAGCTGGTTCCCGCAGCGGCTGACCCTGGACGCCGAGTTCGCTCATGGTCACTGGGTCGGCGAGCTTCGCACGTGCTCGCGGACTGTCGCGCTCGATGAGCTGCGGGCGATCTGGTATCGCAGCCCTACCACGTTCGAGCTCCCGGAGGGGATGTCTTCGGCTGAACGGCAGTATGCTCGCCGCGAGGGCAAACTCGGTCTGGGCGGCGTGCTGACCGCGTTGCCAGTGCTCGCGGTGAATGACCCCCACAATTGCGCCCGGGCGGTGTACAAACCACTACAGCTCGGTGTCGCAGCAGGTTGCGGGCTCGCGGTGCCCGATACTCAGATCACCAATCGAGCGGAGGCCGTTCGGCGGTTTGCGGCGACGGCGGGTGACGGCGGGATCGTCACCAAGGCGTTGGGTACGACGCTGGTCTACGAAGATGACCACTATAAGTTGGGCTACACCCGTCGGTTGACCACAAGCGACCTGGCCGACCTCCGAGGTATTGACGTCACTGCTCACCAGCAGCAGGTGTGGGTGAACAAGCGGGAAGAGTGCCGTGTCGTGGTGGTCGGCGATCGTGTTTTCGCGGTGGCGATACACGCCGGTAGCGAGGCGTCGCGCATCGACTGGCGCAGCGATTACCCGGCGCTTTCCTATCAGGTCGTCGAACCTCCAGAGCCGGTTGTCAAGGGAGTCCGGGGTGTCATGACGCAGCTCGGTTTGGCCTACGGAGCATTCGATTTCGCCATCGACCACGACGGCCACTGGTGGTTCCTGGAGGTTAACCCCGGTGGTGTTTACGGCTGGCTGGAATACCACACCGGCGTGCCCATCACGGACGCGTTGGTCGATCTCCTGGCGGGCGGAGCCCGATGACCACGATCACCGTCGTGGACTGGCCGGCTCGGGCACGGCGGTTGGCCGAGAAACTAGTCGCGGACGGTGATCTGCACAGCCTACAGTGGAAGTCCGCAGTCTGCGCAGTACCGCGACACGAGTTTGTCCCACACTACTACCGGCACGACACCAGCACCCGGCCAGCCACCTGGCAGCGCGTCGTGCCCAGCGATCCCTCCGAGGTCCAGGCATGGCTGGATCTCGTCTACTCCGATACCACCCTGATCACTGCGGTGGCCAGCTACGTCGAGCGTGGCGTGCAGATCCCCGTCTCTTCCTCGTCCAAGCCAGACCTGATGGTGCGCATGCTGGAGGAACTCGATGTCACCGACGGTGACCGCGTGCTGGAGATCGGCACCGGCACCGGCTACAACGCCGCCCTACTTTGCCACCGGCTGGGCTCGCGCAACGTGTTCTCTGTCGATGTGGACCCCGCCCTCATGGCCACTGCCCGGCCGCGGCTGGCCCGGCTAGGCTATCACCCCACGCTCGCGGCGGTGGACGGCGCAGCGGGCTTGGCCGAGCACGCGCCCTATGACCGGATCATCGCGACCTGCTCGGTACCGGCCATCCCCCCCGCCTGGATCGAGCAACTGACACCCGGTGGGCGGATCCTGGCCGACGTGGAAGGTCCACTGGGTGCGGGCAACCTGGTCATGCTGCACAAACCGTCAGCTGTGCCGGTACTGAAAGGCCGATTCCTGCCCTGGTGGGGCCGATTCATGCGGCTGCGGCCGCAGGCTGGGCCGACCGTGGGCGCTCCCCGGCCTCGCCGCGCCCCTGGAGAGCCCCAGTCCGCTACCACCGCTGTGGACCCAGCGGAACTCGACACCGAGTTCCGCTTCCTGGCCCAGCTCTTCCTACCCGGTGGCACTGTGCAATCCCTGACCCCAAGTCCTGATTTCACCCGGCCGATCGCGACCTGCCTGGTCACACCCGATGGCTCCTGGTGCGAGGTTGATCGTGATCCCGGCCCCGACGGCAGTTATCAGCTCGTTTTCGGCGGCCCCGAACCACTCTGGGACGAGGTGCACACCGCCTGGCAACAGTGGACCCGGTACGGCTGCCCGGCATGGTCGCAGTTTGGGCTCACCGCGACTCCCGAGCACCACACCATCTGGCTCAGTGACCCCGCTGATGGGCCATCCTGGCCGCTGCCCATCCCGGGGTGCGGAAACTGAACCGAGCAAGCTGAGCGTCAGATCCTGCACGACAAGCCTGAGCGACCTCACTATGGCCAGCTCGGTCACCTGCGTACCACCCAAAACTATCTCATGTTGCCCAGGGCTCGAATTCTCATAGTTGAACTCCTTCGGCTCTCCGGTGTTCTTCCAGTAGTGCTCATACATTGCCGTGGCGTCGGGTAGGTGGACGAGCGCCTGGGCGCCGTGTAGTATTGCCAGCCATTTCCACTTGGCGAGTTCATCATGCCAGTTTGAGTCTTTCGAATTGTACGTGAAACCATCATCGCGTTTAATATATGATCTCTCAGGGTCGCCAATCTTGTAGTGCCCGTCCTCGGTGACCCGGGTGACGTCTGCTGCGGCGAGCGAGGTGGCGCCGCTGTCGGAGTTGCCAGCCTCGTCCACCGCGTGCGCATCCCCATTGCGGACAGCCCCATAGGTCAAAACCATGACTGTGGCTGTTCCCACAGACTCCCACCGAAGGCCTCCTCAGCCGCCTTGTCGCTGGCTGCATAGTCGCTGGCCGCCGCCGAGACCGCTCCCCCGAAACTGCGGATGTCAGCAGCCCAGGTGCTCAGCCGCTGCTCCCACGCACCGGCCAGCTTCACTGCTGCGGCCGCCGACTCCGATCCCGGGAGCCCGGCTGCGACATGGTTCACACCCCCACCGAGATCGATCTTGCTTGCCTGCTCGCCGACCGAGGTGGCGGCAACCGCTGACCGTCGTAACTGTTCGATGTTTGCTTCGTACCCGCTCAAATGAGTTCCCCTGTCACTCCGCGTGCCACGGATCGCCAACACCCGACAACCTCCAGCCATGGCAGGGCCAGGTCATAGCGCTCCGCCAGTTCGGTGTTCGTTCACGTCCTGGACGCTCACGGTGAGCGGTGACGGAGTCGGATGCACTCTAGTTCGCTGAGGAGGACGGAGTTGCCCTGGTTTCGGTCATTGTGGGGGCGTCAGGCGCTGGGCTGCCCAGCCCTCGATGGCGCCGGCCAGCTCGGTTACTTCACGGCCGGGGTTCTCGACGGAACGCAACGCGGTGTGGACGTGCTCCACCGAGGTCACGATCCCGTGAATGCGCTGGGCGACCGGGAGCTTGAGCACCGGCCCGGCCGCCCCAGGACAGCGCGTCGGCGGCGTAGTAAAGCTGGCGCGGCCGGCTGAAGGTGCACAGCCCGCCGAGGCTGTCCAGCTCGTCGGGCTGCACGCGGTCCCGGGCGTCGGCGGCGCGCGCCAGGGCGGCGTGCGCGTCGTCGGGCCGGTGCAGCGCGGCCAGCGCCCGTGCTTCGTTACTGGCCAGCCAGACTCCGGCGGTGCCGTGGCTGCGCGCGGCTGCCTCGGCGCCGGACTGGGCGTAGCGCACCGAGTCCTCCAGCCGCCCGGACCAGTAGGCGATCAGTGTCTGCAGGCCACGAGTCCAGGCCCGCAGCCCGTCGTGGCCGGCGTTGTCCGCGCAGGCGTAGCCGGTGCGGGCCTGGGTCATCGCGTCATGGGTGGCACCGAGATCGTGCGATGCCTTGGCCATCAGCCCGCAGGCGATCCCGGCGACCAGATAAAGGTCGCGGGTCTGCTCCGGGTGCTGGTGCCCCTCCAGCAGCACGAACGCGCGGTTCTGGGTGTCCACCAGATCACCGAGCAGGGTGGGCAGTGGCTGGTGCTCGTAGGCGATGACCAAGCGGCGCAGGTCGTCGAAGAGCTGGGCCAGCGTCTCGGCGCCGACGTTGGACGCCTGGATACGGGTGAGGACATCGCGAGCCCGGTCGGCGCTCATCGCGATTACCTGCCCTTCCCAGTCCGTCCGCGCGGTACCCCGCTGCGGCACCGTCCCGTGGTGGCATCGGGTCGGTGCAAGCGCCCCGAGGCCGTAGGGCGGGCCGAACAGCCGGGCCACTGGCTCGCCGAACATCTCCTCTAGGGTGGCCTGCGCTTGCGGGTAGGGCAGTCCGTGTAGCTCTCCCGCTACCCAGCGGTATGCCTGCCGTTCGCTGAGCACGGTTCCGTTGGCGGCCCGTTGGTAGTTCTTCCGGAACTCCTCCAGTGTGACATGTTGCTGCCGCAGGAGCTGCGCCAGCCGGGTCCGGGGCGGTTCTTGTTCGGCCATCGTGTTCGTTCCCCTCTGGTTGGTCGGCCCACCGTAGATCCCGCTGGACCGAAAAGGTGACACTGGGAGAACAGAGGGAAACAGCCGGCAACAGACGGCAGCCGGTCTGGCCTGCTCACGTCGGCGGATCACCGCGACAGTGGGCACATCACCGCGCCACCACGTGTGGCGGCACCGCCACGCTGGACGACGGGAGGGCAGCGAGGTATGACACGGCAGCCGACGGCCCGCTAGCTTGGCGGTCGCCAGTCGTCCTTTCTGCGGCGATTGGCCTTGCGCGACGGTGGCCCCGAGCTCGCGCCCCCATGAGGGCCTCGGGGCCGCCGTCATCCCCTCATCGCACCACGCCGCGGGCAGGCCGAAGGAAGGCCTGCCCGGTGCGCGTCGTGAACTCGACACCACCGACGTCCACCGTGGCTCGGGAGGTCCGTCGCGTCGAGTTCACGACACACCAGCCTCAGGGCTGTCGATTACTATTATGGAGGGAGCGGGAACCCTCAGTATCGCTTTCAGTGGTCAGCCGCTCTCTGTACCGACTCGGCGATCATACGGCTGTCGAACTCGTTCGGGTGGCCCGGCGCTTCGCCGCCGCCGACGGAGCCCACCTGCTGCGCGACGCTGTCGGAGACGCGGGTCTAAGCCTCCAGCGCGTGAGCGGACAACCTCCAGCCGGGACAGATCATGAACAACTGACGGGCAGGTCCGCTACACCTGGTGCAGCTGAAGTCGGACCTTCGACGCGGCGGCGAGTCGCTGCAGATCGTCAGGGTCTGAGGTGAGCACTGCGGCCCGGTACCGCAGCGCGGTGAGCACGACGTGCGCATCGACCACATCAGAGGTTCCGGTATCGCGGAGCAGGCGGCCGATCGCGCGCCCGGCGTTCTCGTCGAAAGACTCAATGACACAGCCCTTCAGTAGGCGGGAGAGCTGCGGCTGCGGCCCACCTCGCCATGCCTGCCCCAGCACCACGGCGGGGACGACGGCCTGACCGGCCCGGTCGAGGCCACGACGGTGCACTGCCCACATGGTCCGGTCGCCACGTTCGGCGGCGAGCAATGCACCGGTGTCGTAGACGAGGATCACCACGCAGCGGGTCGAACGCCCAGCTCGTTGAGGATCTCGTCGGCATGGTCGATCTCCTGCTGGGTGAAGGCGCCGGTCTCGGCCTCGTACTCGCGGACGGCTGCCAGCCCGGCGGCCAGCTTTGCGGCGTGCTGCGCGGCTTGGGACAGCCACGCCGACAGGCTGAGCCCCGCCTCCTCGGCGGCGATGCGCGCTGCGGCGAGTGTCTCCTCCTCCAGCGACACCGAGATCTTGGTGACGGTCATGCTTCCAGGCTAGCAGGGCGGTGCTACTCCTGGTACGAAGATTCCCTCAGCGGACGTAGCTGGCCGGTCGGTAGCGCGGCTCGGGGATGGTGTGGCCTGCGTCGGTGGCCACGGCTAGCCAGGCTTCCTTGGCGCGCAGCACCTCGGAAACTGCCTGCTCGGGGGTTTCGCCGAACGCCGAGCAGGCATCGAGATCGGGACGGACCCGCTTGTGGCTACGGCCGGCTACCGGGCGCGGGTCAGGCGCTGGGAGGTGAAGGCTTCGATGGCGCCGGCCAGCTCGATGGCGTCTCGGCCGGGGTCTTGGAGGGCGCTCAGCGCGGTGCGCACTCGCTCCACTGCGGTCACGATGCCGTGGCAGCGCTGGGGTGAGGGGAGTTCCAGCACCGGGACGAGGGCTTCCGCCGCGCCGTCGACCTCGCCGTGAAAGACGCGGGCGATGGCCAGAGCGCTGCGGGTGCCCGCTTCGTGGCCGACGGAGCGGTCCTGGGCCGGTGCTGTGGCGTAGGTGTCTAGGGCGTCGAGGGCGAGGCGCTCGGCGCGGGTCGCCTCTGGCTGGCCGCCCCAGGAGAGTGCTTCGGCGGCGAAGTAGAGCTGGCGGGGCCGGCTGAAGGTGCACATCCCGCCGAGGCCGTCCAGCTCGTCGGGCTGCACCCGGTCCCGCAGGTCGGCGGCCCGGGCCAGGGCGGTGTGGGCCTCCTCTGGACGGTTCAGTGCGGCCAGCGCGCGGGCCTCGGCGCTGGCCAGCCACACCTCGGCGGTGCCCCGGCTGCGGGCTGCGACCTCGGTGCCGAGCTGGGTGTAGCGAAGCGAGTCCTCCAGCCGCCCTGACCAATAGGTGAAGGCTGCCTGCAGGCCACGGATCCAAGCCCGCAGCCCGTCGTGTCCGGCGTTGTCCGCGCACGCGTAACCCGCGCGGGCCTGCGTCATCGCGTCATGGAAGGCACCTAGGCCTTGTGAGGCATCGGCCATCAGCCCGCAGGCGATCCCGGCGACTAGGTACAGATCGCGGCTCTGCTCTGGGCGTTGGCGCCCTTCCAGCAGTGTGAACGCGCGCTCCTGGGTATCCACCAGATCACCGAGAAGCGTGGGCAACGGCTGTTGCTGACAGGCGATGACCAGCCGGCGCACGTCGTCGATGAGCTGGTCGAGTGTCTCGGCTCCGACGTTGGAGGCTTCGATGCGGGTGAGGAAGTCTCGAGCGCGGTCGGCGCTCATGGCGATCACCTGTCCTTCCCGGTCCGTCCGCGCGGTGCCCCGCGCCAGCGCCGATCCGTCCTGGCAGCGGCCTGGCCGCAGGGCCTGGATGCCGTAGGGCGGGCCGAACAGTCGGGCCACCGGCTCGCCGAACATCTTCTCCAGTGTGCCCTGCGCCGCTGGGTAGGACAGCGTGCTTAACTCGCCGGCGACCCACCGGTACGCCTGCCGTTCGCTGAGTTCGGTCTTGGCGGCCCGCTGGTAGTTTTTTCGGAACTCCTCCAGTGTGACGTGTCGCTGCCGCAGTAGCTGCTCCAGCCGCGTCCGGGGCGGCTCCTGCTCCATCATCCCACTTGCTCCCCTCTGATTGGTCCGACCACCGTAGATCTATCTGGGCCACAAAGGTGACATAGGGAGAACAGAAGGCAACAGAAGGCAACGGCCGACAGTCGGCACGGCGGGCTCACGTCGGCGTGACCCCGGCGAAGGTGATCACCTCGCGGCGACGGAAGCGTCGCGCTGGGGAATACCGGACATGAGCGAGCATGACACAATCGCTCGGCCAGAGGACAGCCAGAGGAGGACGAGGGATGAGTAATAAGCACGAGGAAGAACAACCGAAGCCCGACCCGTCCCGCGACGGCCATAAGCCGGGACCGCTGGGACCGCAGCCTGACCCAGGCAAACACGAGAAGAAACCTGATCCGGACAAGCACGAGAAGAAGTGACCCCAGTGCGCGCCGATCCTGCCGAACTCCGGTGGCGAATGGTTGATGAGCTGGCGACGAATGACTATGTGATCCCGCACTGGCAGGCATTTCTGCCGTGGCGTTCAGCGTTCCTGGCGGTACCTCGGCATGCTCTGATTCCCGACATGGTGTGGGTCCAGAACGGCGCCGGGCTGGTCCCGCTGCACCGGACCGACGATCCGCGGCGTTGGCTCGACCTGACCTACGCCGACGACTCCGTGATCACCCAGGTCGACGACGGGCACCCGGCCGGGCCCGGCCTGGTCGGCGAAGCGCCGAGCAGTTCGGCGTCGTGCCCGAGCATCGTCGCGGTGATGCTGGCCGCGCTCGACGCTCAGGAGGGGCAGCGGGTGCTGGAGATCGGCACCGGCACTGGCTACAACGCCGCGCTGCTGGCCCACCGGCTCGAAGCCGAGCAGGTGACCACCATGGAGATCGATCCCCAGGTGGCGGCTCAGGCGAGCAGGGCGCTGTCCGATATCGGGTTCGGCGCGGTCACCGTGGTCACCGGGGATGGCGAGCTCGGGTACCCGCCCGCCGCCCCCTATGACCGGGTGATCTGCACCGCCGCCTGCGAGAACATCCCCTACCCGTGGGTGGCGCAGACCAAACCGGGCGGCCTGGTCCTCATTCCATGGGAGAACTCCTACTTCGACGGCGGCCTGGTCGCTCTGCACGTCAACGACGACGGCACGGCCGCCGGCACCATGATCGGCCCCAGCAGTTTCATGTGGCTGCGCCAGCAACGCGCCCGACACCCCGGCGCGTCCCCCATTCGCACCGCCGACGGCTGGGACCACGCCACCGTCAGTACCACCACACTGCATCCCCACGACATCGCCGGTGACTACGACGCACAGTTCACGATCAGCCAGCGAGTCCCGAAATGCCGGTGGCGCTACCCGCCCTACGACCAGGACGAACAGGAAGGGATCCTGTGGCTACTGGACTACTGGTCTGGTTCCTGGGCCAGCCTGACCTACGCCACTCCCAACGCCAGCGACGACGAGTTCGAGGTACGCCAGTTCGGGCCCCGTCAGCTGTGGGACGAAGCCGAGACCGCACACCGATGGTGGATCGAGCACGGCAGCCCACCCGTCGACCAATGGCGATTCACCGTCACACCCGAAGGTCAGCGAATCGACTTGACCTAGCGAACTGGGTGGTTCCGGTCATCGCGGCTGAGCAGCGGGCTGCCCTTCAAGCGCTGCTCGGACGGGCACCAGCATGACACGCTTCCCCCGAAGCTCGGGACCTGCGATCATACCGGGGCGTGCTCGGCTGGGGCCGGCTCCACCAGCTCGACCAGCACGCCGCCGGCGTCTTTGGGGTGCACGAAGTTGACTCGGGAACCGGCGGTGCCGTGGCGCGGGGTGTCGTAGAGCAACCGCAGGCCGGCGGCCCGCAGCGCTGTCATGGCCGACTCGATGTCGGTGACCCGGTAGGCCAGCTGCTGTAGCCCGGGGCCGCTGCGGTCCAGGAACTTGGCGATGGTGGAGGTGGGACCCAGCGGAGCGAGCAGCTGCACTGCGGCACCCGTGCCGGGATCGCCGGGAGCGCGCAGCATGCCCTCGCGCACCCCCTGCTCCTCGTTGACCTCCTCGTGAACCAGTTCCAGCCCGAATGTCACGCGGTGGAACTCAACGGCCGCATCGAAATCAGGCACCGCGATTCCGACATGATCAATTGCTGTGACGAAAGACCCCAGTGCCGTCATGGAATGCAGTGCCGTCATGTAATGCAGCGTACGGCCCGGTCGGGTTGCGCTCGTCGTCATCGCGGTGCGATGGCTGTTACGCGCGGTAGGGTCGAAGGACAGCCCTGATCGAATTCTAGCCGGAGGTAAATCCATGCCCGGTATAGGCGGTTCCGTTATTGTGGCCGGAGCCCGCACCCCGATGGGGCGGCTGCTCGGTCAGCTCAAGGACTTCTCGGCCGCCCAGCTCGGTGGGTTCGCCATCAAGAGCGCACTGGAACGCGCCGGTGTGGGACCCGAGCAGGTGCAATACGTGATCATGGGCCAAGTGCTCACGGCGGGTGCTGGTCAGATCCCCGCGCGGCAGGCGGCCGTCCATGCTGGCATCGGCATGGACGTGCCGGCGCTGACCGTCAACAAGGTATGCCTGTCGGGACTGAACGCGATCGCGCTGGCCGATCAGCTGATCCGGGCCGGGGAGCTTGACATCATCGTGGCCGGCGGGCAGGAGTCGATGACCCAGGCGCCGCACCTGCTGCCCAAGTCGCGGTCCGGGTTCAAGTACGGTGATGTCACCATGATCGACCATATGGCCTACGACGGCCTGCACGACTCGTTCGACCAGGTCTCGATGGGTGCCTCCACCGAGAAGCACAACACCCGCCACCAGCTGACCCGGGCCGAGCAGGATGAGTTCGCCGCGCGGTCGCACCAGCGGGCCGGTCGCGCCGTGGCGAATGGGCTGTTCGCGCAGGAGATCACCCCGGTGACCGTGCCGCAACGCAAGGGTGCCCCGATCGTGGTGGCGGCCGACGAGGGCATTCGGCCGGAGACCACCGCCGAGGGCCTGGGCACGCTGCGCCCGGCGTTCGCCGCCGACGGCACCATCACCGCCGGGTCGTCGTCCCCGATCACTGACGGGGCCGCTGCGGTTGTGGTGATGAGCAAGGCCAAGGCCGCCGAGCTTGGCCTGAGCTGGCTGGCCGAGATCGGGGCGCACGCCATGGTGGCCGGGCCCGACGACTCCAGCCTGCACGAGCAGCCCGCCAATGCGATCCTGGCGGCCTGCGCCAAGGAGGGCATCGAGGTGAGCGATCTCGACATCGTCGAGATCAACGAGGCGTTCGCCGCGGTGGGCGTGGTGTCCACCCGTAAGCTCGGCATCGACCCGGCGCGGGTCAACCCCAACGGCGGGGCGATCGCGCTGGGACACCCGATCGGCGCGTCCGGCGCCCGGTTGGCGCTGCACCTGGCGATGGAGCTCCAGCGGCGCGGTGGCGGTGTGGGCGCGGTGTCGCTGTGCGGAGGCGGTGGCCAGGGCGACGCGCTGATCCTGCGGGTGTCAGGCAACGACGCAGCGTGAGCTCGCGCCGCCGTGATATCGACGACCTGGTCTGCCACGCGCGGCAAGGCCAGGCCAGGGCGGTCGCCCAGCTGATCTCGCTGGTCGAGGATGGCGCCCCGGAGCTGCGCGAGGTGGCCGCTGCGCTGGCCCGCTACACCGGGCGGGCCCAGGTCCTCGGCATCACCGGCGCGCCCGGGGTGGGCAAGTCGACCTCGGTCAGCGTGCTGGTCACCGCGCTGCGGGCGGCCGGAAAGAAGGTCGGTGTGCTCGCCATCGACCCGTCCTCGCCGTTCTCGGGGGGCGCTCTGCTCGGTGACCGGGTACGGATGCAGGACCATGCCACCGATGGCGGTGTCTTCATCCGCTCCATGGCCACTCGGGGGCACCTGGGTGGCATCGCCTGGGCGACTCCGCAGGCGGTGCGGGTGCTTGATGCCGCTGGCTGTGACGTTGTGCTGGTGGAGACCGTGGGTGTTGGCCAGTCCGAGGTAGAGGTCGTCGCGTTGGCCGACACGACCGTGGTGCTGCTGGCGCCGGGGATGGGTGACGGGGTTCAGGCGGCCAAGGCGGGAATCCTCGAGGTCGCCGACGTCTTCGTGGTCAACAAGGCCGACCGGGAAGGCTGCGATCAGACCGTCCGAGACCTCAAGTACATGATCTCACTCGGCCGGCGGGGCACGGCGGGTCCGAGCTGGCGGCCGCCGATCGTCGCCACGGTGGCTACCCGGGCCGAGGGCGTCGAGGATCTTCTCAGGGCGATCGAGGAGCACCGGGCGTGGACGCTTGCCCACGGCGAGCTGGATGCCCGCCGGCAACGTCGGGCCGAGGCCGAGGTCGAGGCGATCGCGCTCGCGCAGCTGCGTGGCAAGCTCGGCGACGTTCTGCGGGGCAATGACACGGCTGGGGCGCTGTACGGGCTGGCCAAGCGAGTCGTCGTGGGCGAGCTGGACGTCTATCGAGCTGCCGACGAGCTGATCGCCGGGCTGGGCGCCTGAACCCGCGGGTCACTCGGCGTTGGTGAAATCGCCCGCAGCGCGGCGTACCTGGGTGAGCAGCGCGGTGAGCTGCTCGGTCTGGGCGTCGTCCAGCCCGACGAGGCCGAATGCGATGTCGGTGAGCGAGCTGGTGGCCGTCTTCTGGCGCTGCCGGCCGGACTCAGTGATCGTGACCAGGGTGGTGCGCCGATCGGTGGGGTGGCCGTTGCGCTCCACCAGGTGATCGGCCTGCAGCCGGTCCACGATGTTGGTTACGCTGGTCGGGTGCAGCTGAAGCCGTTGGCCCATCACGCTCATCGGCAGGCTGCCCTGGCGGGAGAACACCAGCAGCGCCAGCGCCTCGTAACGGGCGAAGGTCAGGCCGTGCGGGCGCAGCGCGGCATCCACGGCGGACTGCAGGATCTGCTGCACGCGCATCACATTGGTCACCGCAGCCATCGTCGCGGCCGGTCCGATGCGATCCTGCCATATCTGCGCGGCTCGCTCGATCGGGTCGAACGGTAGCGGGTGCTGTGACGCCATGGATGAACCGTAAAGCATCGTGGCGCCCCGCATGGGCCCGGATAGGGCAGGCTAGGAAAATGATCGTGGCATTCAGCGTCGCCCCCACCGCAGTCGGATCCGACAGTATCAGCGCCGCCGTGGCGCAGGCCCTCCGAGTGGTCGCGGACTCAGGGCTGCCTTACGAGCTCAACGCCATGTTCACCCTCGTCGAGGGGGAGTGGGACGAGGTGATGGACGTGGTGCGGCGGGCGGTTGAGGCCGCTAGCGTCGGCGCTACCCGAACCAGCCTGGTGCTCAAGGCCGACATCCGACCCGGCTACACCGGCCAGCTGCGCGCCAAGGTCGACCGGGTCCAGGAGTACCTCTCCTCGGCACCCGACGAGCACCGGTAGCCGTTTCACTCCAGCTCTGGTGCGCTGGAGGTCGAACCGGTCGGGGTCACCCAACCGAGTGGCGGTCAGGTGGTTTGACTACTATTGGACGACAAACCATCTTGTGGGGAGGCGCGCATGACGCCCTACGACGCCCAGCACGCAGATCCGCGGGCCGGCCGGGAGCGCTGGTGGCGCCGGTACGAACGGGCTCAGGCGGCGGGACGGCTCCGTGACGCGGACTTCACCACCCTGTCCGGAGCCGAGGTCGACCCGGTGTATGGGCCGCGCCAGGGCGACACGGTCGAGGGATTCGAGCGGATCGGCTGGCCGGGCGAGTACCCGTTCACGCGCGGTGTGCACTCCACCGGCTACCGGGGACGCACCTGGACCATCCGCCAGTTCGCTGGATTCGGTAGCGCCCAGCAGACCAATGAGCGTTACCAGCAGATATTGCGCAATGGTGGGGGCGGGCTGTCGGTGGCCTTTGACATGCCGACCCTGATGGGTCGCGACTCTGACGATCCGCGCTGTCTCGGCGAGGTCGGGCACTGCGGCGTGGCGATTGACAGTGCCGACGATCTGGACGTGCTGTTCGGCGGTATCCCGTTGGAGCGGGTCACCGTGTCCATGACGATCTCGGGCCCGGCGGTGCCGATGTTCTGCATGTATCTGGTCGCCGCGGAAAGGCAGGGTGCGGATATCACCAAGCTCAACGGCACCCTGCAGACCGATATCTTTAAGGAGTACATCGCCCAGAAGGAGTGGCTGTTCACTCCGGAACCGCACTTGCGGCTCATCGGCGACCTGATGGAGTTCTGCACGGAGCGGACTCCAGCGTACAAGCCGCTGTCGATCTCCGGATACCACATCAGGGAAGCTGGCGCGACGGCTGCGCAGGAGCTGGCATTCACCCTGGCCGATGGCTTCGGGTACGTGGAGCTGGGCCGCTCCCTCGGGCTCGACGTCGACCGTTTCGCCAGCGGCCTGACCTTCTTCTTCGACGCGCAGGTGGATTTCTTCGAGGAGATCGCGAAATTCCGCGCCGCCCGGCGGATCTGGGCCCGATGGATGCGCGACGTCTACGGTGCCACCAGCGACAAGGCGTTGTGGATGCGCTTTCACACCCAGACCGCGGGCGTCTCGCTCACCGCGCAGCAGCCCTACAACAACGTCGTGCGCACCACGATCGAGGCGCTCGCCGGGGTGTTGGGCGGTACCAACTCGATGCACACCAATTCCTTGGACGAGACCTTGGCGCTGCCCTCGGAGCGCGCCGCGGAGATCGCCCTGCGTACCCAGCAGGTGATCATGGAAGAGTCCGGGGTGGCCAATGTGGTCGATCCGCTGGGTGGCTCCTGGTATGTCGAGGCGCTGACCGACCGGATCGAGGCGGACGCCGAGCGGATCTTCACCCGGATCAAGGACATGGCCGCGGCCGCGGTGCCCTCGGGCACGCACCCGATCGGCGAGATGACCTCCGGCATCCTGCGCGGTATCGAGGACGGGTGGTTCACCGGCGAGATCGCCGACGCGGCGTTCGCCTACCAGCGCGCGCTGGAGAAGGGTGACAAGAAAATCGTCGGCGTGAACACGCTGACCGGATCGGTCACCGATGAGCTGGAGACTCTCCGGGTCAGCCACGAGGTGGAACGCGAGCAGAACCGGGTGCTGGCGGCGCTCCGCGCCGGTCGTGACCAGAGCGCTGTCGACCGGGCTCTCACGGCCATGGTCACGGCAGCGGGTGGTGTGGGCAACCTCATCGAGCCGATACTCGACGCGGCGCGGGCGCAAGCCACCCTCGGCGAGATCTGCGGGGCGCTCAAAGCTCAGTGGGGTGAGTACCGGGAGCCGGCCCGGTTCTGACGTTCTGGGAGCCATGCCAGGATAGACAGTGTGAGCAGGCCCCGTCCGCAGCAAGCCCAGCAAGCCATCGCCATGTCCGGCGCCGTCGACCTGTCTGCCCTCAAAGCACGCGCCGACTCGGCGAGTCGGCGCGACGCCACCGGTGCGCCCTCGGCCGGCGGGGAGCGCCCCTGGGTCCTGGACGTCACCGAGCACAGCTTCCAGACCGATGTCATCGAGCGGTCCATGCAGGTACCTGTGGTGGTCGACCTCTGGGCGAGCTGGTGTGGTCCGTGCAAGCAACTGTCCCCGGTGCTCGAACGGCTTGCTGCGGCCTCCGATGGTGCGTGGGTGCTGGCCAAGATCGACGTCGACGCCAGCCCGCAGATCCTCCAGCTCTTCGGCGTCCAGTCCATTCCCACCGTCATCGCCATCGCCGGCGGCCAGCCGGTCAACGCCTTCGCTGGCGCCCAGCCCGAGCCGGAGGTCAAGCAGTGGATCACCGCGCTGCTCGATGAGCTGCGCGATCAACTGCCCGGTATCCGGGCCGCCGAGCGGGCCACGCCGGGCACCGGGGAGCACGTGCTGGACGCCGAGCCCGAGGATCCCCGGTTCAGCGCCGCTGAAGCCGCCCTGGAAGCCGGTGACTACGCTGCTGCTGAAGCCGCCTACCAGCAGATCCTGGCCACCGAGCCGGCTAACGAGCAGGCCAGCGCCGCGCTGGCCCAGGTTTGTTTCCAGGCGCGGGCGCAAGCCACCGATCCCTCGGCGGTGGCCAAGGCTGATGCCGCACCCGACGACGTCGACGCGCAGATCGCCGCAGCTGATGCCGAGGTGGCCACCGAGGTGCCAGAGCGGGCCTTCGAGCGCCTGGTCAGCGCCGTGCGACGGCTGACCGGAGAAGACTGCGACCGAGCAAGAGCACACCTGGTCGGGCTGTTCGCGCTCTTCCCGCCTGATGACCCCCGGGTCACCTCGGCGCGCCGAGCGCTGGCCCGAGCGCTGTTCTAGACCCGTGAGTGGCGATACGACCCACAGCTCGTATCGCCACTCACGGGTGGCGCAGCCGCGACTCGATGTCCTGGGGTGGGCCTGGTTTGCCGTACAGCGCGCCGAGGGCCCAGTTGGCGCCGATCCATGGCCAGCACGCGGCCTGCTCGGCGCTGTCCACGGGGAAGGCGACCACGTCGATCCCTGCACTGCGGACAATGTGCACCAATGCCTGCGCCGCCTGGGACAGGATCCGGGACGGATCGGCAGCCACCTGCTGGGAGACCGGCTGGGCGATGCGTACCGTGCGTATTGGGAGATCTGCCACGCAGCGCAGGCCGCCGATGCCGCCACCGAAATCGTAGAGCCCGCCGCGCACGCCCAGTTCGGTCAGCGCCCCCACGTTGTCCTCGGCGTGACCGCCACCAACACCGGCGAGCTCACCGGTGACCGTGCGGATCGCTGCCACCGGCGCCCGCAGCTCCAACTCAGTGGGCGGCAGGCCGGTCTCGTCCAGAACCGCTCTGACCCTCGCCGCCAGGTCACGATCCTGCGCCTGGGACGGGCTGAGGTTGACCACCATCGGCGGCACGCCGGCACCGATCCGCTGCCACCAGGAGATGGCCTGCTTGGCGGCGGTGCGCAGCAACCACTGACCGGCCTCATGCATGACACCGGTCCGCTCTGCGGCTCGCACGCATTGGTCGTTGGACAGCATGCCGAACTGTGGATGTTGCCAGCTCAGTGCCGCCTCGATGCCCACCAGCCGACCACCATCGAGCATGACCACCGGCTGGTATGTCACTGCCAGCTGGCCGCCACCCCGATTCCGTCGATGTAGCACGGCTCGGCGAGCTCGGTGTTGATGATCTCGGCAAAGATGCCGGCGTCCGGTACCGAGTCTCCAGGTTCGATCAGGATCGCGTACTCGTCGGCTCCGAGCCGGGCAACCATCGCCCGCTGATCCGCGACTACTCCTTCCAGCCGCCTGGCTACCACATCCAGTAGCCGGTCACCGGCGTGGTGCCCTAGCCCGTCATTGATCGCTGAGAAGCCATCCAGATCGAGGTGCATCAGCGTGACCACGGCCGAGGGCTCAACTTGCGCGAGTACCTTCTCCAGATGGGTCACGAAATACTGCCGATTCGGCAGGCCGGTCTGCGGGTCATGCAGCGCCTGGTGATGTAGTCGCTGCTCGAGCAGATGCAGGTCGGTGATGTCCTCGACCGTCGTGACGACGTGCCGGGGCGCCCGCTTGACCTCTTCCTGCTGGTCGACGACGTGGTTGCGCAGCGCCCAGGTGTAGCCACCGGCCAGCGCACCGAGCAATGTGATGATTCGGCCACAGTGCGGCGGCGGGGGCAAGCCCCGGCCGAGCACGTCGAACGTCAGAGACAGGCTCTGCGCGCCAGTGAATCCCCCGGCGACGAGCCGAGCGCCTACCTGGGACGCGGCCTGGGTGTCGACCGAAGGACCGGACAGCGCGGCTACCAGTTGCTCGGCGAGATCACGCAGGTAGTCCCTGGCCTGAGGAAACGACATTGGCAGGTAGGAGCTGGTGGCCATAGCCAGG
Source organism: Pseudonocardiaceae bacterium (assembly GCA_050699715.1). Lineage (GTDB taxonomy): Bacteria > Actinomycetota > Actinomycetes > Mycobacteriales > Pseudonocardiaceae. The sequence continues at coordinate 16,375 of JBOHFR010000010.1, read as the reverse complement.
GCCCATTTCTGGGCGAGCACCGCCGATGACGGGGAGGAACGGCCTTGGTCATCGGGTATCTCCGTGTGGTCCTGTCCCACCTTGGCTGACCCACCGATCAACAACCCCGATCCGCATCTCACCTTACCGTCGCGGGGGCGCTGGCACTCGGGGCCATTTGACTGACTCTGCGTGGAGTACCGACTCAATCCGCTCGATACTTCAGCGTTGCTCGGTGGGGGTGAGCCAGAGCGCTCCGGCTGGCGGCAGTCGGAGTATCGCGGAGTAGGGCCGTCCGTGCCACGGCGTCTCGTTGGCGATCACCTCGCCGAGGTTTCCGACGCCGGAGCCACCGTAGCTCTCGGCGTCGGTATTGAGCACCTCGCGCCAGCGTCCCGGACGGGGCAGCCCCACCCGGTACTCCTCGTGCGGGTTTCTGCCGAAGTTCGCCAGGCAGGCCAGCACCGATCCATCATCGCCCCACCGCAAGAAGCTCACGACGTTACCCCAAGCGTCGTTGGCGTCGATCCACTCGAAACCGGTCGGGTTGGTGTCCTGGCTGTACAGCGCGCGGTGTGACCGGTAGGTGGTGTTGAGGTCGCCGACCAACCGCAGCAACCCGCCGTGCAGCGGGTGGTGGCGCAGGTTCCAGTCCAGTGACCGGTTCTCCGCCCACTCGGCGGGCTGTCCGAGTTCGCCGCCCATGAACAGCAACTGCTTGCCGGGGTGGGCCCACATGTAGGCCAGCAGGCACCGCAGGTTGGCGGCCTTATTCCAGTCGTCGCCGGGCATCCGGTTCCACAGCGAGCCCTTGCCGTGCACCACCTCGTCGTGCGAGAGCGGCAGCACGAAGTTCTCGCTCCAGGCGTACATCAGCGAGAAGGTCACCTCGTTGTGGTGATAACTGCGGTGCACCGGATCGTGGCTGACGTAGTCGAGGGTGTCGTGCATCCAGCCCATATTCCATTTGAAGCCGAAGCCCAGGCCACCCGCATGCGTCGGCCGGGTCACACCGGGCCAGGCGGTGGACTCCTCGGCAATCGTCACGACCCCGGGGTGTCGCTTGTAGACGGTGGCATTCATCTCCTGTAAGAATGCCACCGCGTCCAGGTTCTCCCGCCCGCCGTGCTCATTGGGTGACCATTCACCGGGCTGGCGCGAGTAGTCGAGATAGAGCATTGAGGCCACGGCGTCCACCCGGAGCCCGTCGAGGTGGAACTCCTCGAGCCAGTACAGCGCGTTGGCCACCAGGAAATTGCGGACCTCGTTGCGCCCGTAATCGAAGATCAAGGTCCCCCACTCCGGGTGCGCCGCACGCTGCGGATCAGGGTGTTCGTAGCAGGGTGTGCCGTCAAAGCGAGCCAGCGCCCACTCGTCGCGCGGGAAGTGCGCGGGCACCCAGTCCACGAGCACCCCGATCCCAGCCGCATGCAGCGTGTCGACGAAATACCGGAAGTCGTCGGGGGAGCCGTAGCGCGCCGTCGGCGCGTAATAGGAGGTGATCTGGTAACCCCAGGAACCGCCGAAGGGGTGCTCGGCCACCGGCAGCAGCTCGACGTGGGTGAATCCGGTCGCTTGGAGGTGTTCGACCAGTTGATGGGCCAGCTCACGGTATCCGAGACCCTGCTTCCAGGAGCCTAGGTGTACCTCATAGATACTCATCGGCATGGTGATCAGCTGGCCCTTTGCCCGGTCGGCGAGCCACGGGGCGTCGCTCCACTCGTGGGTCGACGCCCCAGCTACCACCGAGGCCGTGTTCGGGGGGACTTCGGTGGCGCGGGCCATCGGGTCGGCCCGCTCATGCCAGTTCCCGTCGGGGCCCAGCAGGCGGAACTTGTAGCGGGCGCCGGCACCGACGCCGGGCAGGAAGATCTCCCATACCCCCGACGAGCCCAGCGAGCGCAGCGGGGTGGCCACCCCGGACCAGCCGTCGAAGTCTCCGCACACACGCACTCCTCGGGCGTGCGGTGCCCACACCGCGAACGAGGTTCCCTCGACCAGGCCACCCGGCGTGGGATAGGTCCGCAGGTGCGCCCCGAGCACCTGCCACAGCCGTTCGTGGCGGCCCTCCCCGATCAGGTGTAGGTCGACCTCACCCAGCGTGGGCAGCCAGCGGTACGGGTCATCGGTGATCTCGGTGTGGTCGCCGTAGCGCACTCGCAGCCGGTAGTCGCCATTGCCGGGTGTCACACCGTGGAAGAGCCCCCCAGCGCAGTGCTCCAGCGGGTACTCCGCGCCGTCGGTGAGCACCGTCACCTCATCGGCATGCGGGCGCAGCACCCGGACCACGGTGCCCTCAGGGCGCGGGTGCGCCCCGAGCACCGAATGCGGGTCGTGGTGCTCGCCGGTCAGTAGCCGGCGCAGTTCGTCGGCCGGTGGCGCCGACGTGGCGTGGTCTGCCGCGTGCACGGTCACGTCCTCCCCGGGTTTGTCGTGCTTCCAGTGTGTCGGCTCGCGCGCGGATCCGCTGAGTGGGATCAAAAGTGTTCGCCGAGCAGGTGGCGTGACCTGGGCCGTCACTCCCCGGTCTTCCACCCGGACAGCGCGCGGCTGCTGGGTCGAAAAAAGCTGCGGGTGTCACGGCGATGTGGGATGCCGTGGTCCTCCACCTGGTCAGCTATATCCGCGCGCTGGACACGTCCAGGACCTATCCCCGTGGTGAGCGGCTCTTCCGCGCGGACGTCGTGCGAATGCTGGTTCGGTTGACCGACGGCCGGTTGGGCGACTTTTTGACCGTAGGTGGGCTACAGGGTATCGACCTCGCGCTGTTCGACTTTCGCGGTGCCGACCTGACCGGCACCGATTTCTCCGGTTCCTTCGCTATCGAATGCGATTTCCGTGGCACGATCCTGGACCGCGCGAGTTTCGTGAACTGTAGGATCAGGAACGCGAGATTCGACGGTGCGTCGCTGGTGGACGTCGATGTCACCGATGCGGACTGGTTTAACGCGCTGGGCCTCGACACTGCCCAGCTGGCCACCTGCCGGACCGACACGCTGCTCGACTGCCCGGCGACTGAGGACGGGTTCATGGCGTACCTGGGGACCCACTACAGCTTCTCGTTCACGTCGTGGGGCCGCAGGGTGCAACGCGAGTTACGCGACACGTGGGCCAATTATACCCGACCGGGTTGACTTGCTGCGGACGTCCGTCAGTGGCGGCACCGAGCGCTGCCGCCATGAGTTGACCTGCTTCGTGGTATTCTGCTCTGTCTAGACAGACTAGGAGGACGCGATGGAGTGGCAGCTCCAAGAAGCTAAGCAGCGCTTTAGTGAGGTCGTGCGAGCTGCGCAAGCCGAGGGCGCGCAGTTTGTCACCCGGCATGGCGAGGAGGTCGTTGTTGTGCTCGACATTGCCGAGTACCGCAGGATGACCGGCGCTGACGCCACCTTCAAGGACTACCTCCGGTCAGCGCCGGACTTCGACGCGCTGGAGATCGTCCGACCGCGTGAACCCGCTCCGCTGGTCGATCTTGTTGACCAATCGTGACTTTTCTGCTCGACACCAACGTCCTGTCAGAGCTGCGCCGACGTACCCCCGACAGTGGGGTAGCCGCCTGGTTCGACTCGGTCGACTCCCGGCAGCTGCATCTCAGCGTGCTCACCGTGGGGGAGATTCGGCAGGGAATCTGCCGGCTGCAACGGCGTGACCGGGCGCAGGCGGCGGTCTTCGACCAGTGGCTCGCGGGTCTGTTGCGCGCCTACTCCGATCGTGTCGTCCCGGTCACCGCGCAGGTGGCCGAGGAATGGGGCAGGCTCAACGTCCCCGATCCGGTCCCCGTCGTCGACGGGCTGCTGGCCGCGACCGCCAAGGTGCATGACTGGACGCTCGTGACCCGCAACATCAGTGACGTTGTGGGTACCGGAGCGCGACTACACAACCCGTTCACCTCCCGGTGACCGTCCCCGGGACCCCTCAATACGAGCGGCCGATCCAGGCGATGAGATCTGGTTCGCCGCCGCGCTCCGGCAGGCTGCCGTCGGGGCGAGTGAGGCAGCGGACGGTCACAGCGTACTCGGCGTCGTCGCGTTGGCCGGAGGCGGCCAGGTGTTGATGATCGTCTCGCTGGTCGGCCGGACCACCACCGGCTCCTCCAGCTGCTTGCCCCCGGCGTGGGTCACTACGGCCAGCTCGGGGCTGAATCCCTCGACGTGCTCGGCCTCACGCTTGAGGTAAGACTCGGGGATGAACAGTGGGAAGTAGGCGTTTTGCCCACCGACGGCCTTGATCCGGTCGTCGAGCTCGCGCTGCATTCGTTCCCACAGCGCGTACCCCGTCGGCCTGATCACCATCGTGCCGCGCACCGGGCCGTTGTCAGCCAGCTCGGCGCGGGCGACGACGTCCTGGTACCAGCGGGGGAAGTCGGTGCTCTGCGGGGTGAGCAGGGCCGGCTTGGACATGGCCGGAGCCTAACCCGCCGTGTTACGCCAACCGCGTTCAGACGGTGAGCAGGCGGACCGGGTACTCGGCGGCGCTGGCGAGTTTCGCGAGATCCTTGGGGTCGGAGGTGAGAACTGCGGCGTTGTGCTCGATGGCCGCGACGATCACGGCCGCGTCGACGACGTCGGATGTCCGGTTTCGGGCCAGGAGGCGCCCGACGTCCTCGGCGGTATGTTCGGTGAAGGGCAGCACGATGCACAGCCGACGCACCATCCACAACGGATGTTGCCGGTTACGGTTTCGCCAGACTTGGGCGAGCACCACGCTCGGCAGATAGGGGCGGTACCCGTCCTCGAAAGCTTTCACGCAACTGCGGAACGTCTCACCTCGAGGATCCGTCTCGATGTCGATGAGCGCACCGGCGTCGAGGAGAAGTCGGCGCTGAGGGCTCATTCGGCTCGTCGTTGGGGCTCGACAGGAAGCTCGCCCCGCAACCGGGCTAGGGCGGACATCCGGGCAGCCGCTTCGTCGGCAGTCTCCCACTGCCCGACACCGGCCTTGTCGAGCCGGGTGCGGGTCTGCGCCATGGCGGCCTCATCGGGCGCGCCATAAACTTCGAGGTACTCCGCAAGTGCGGCGCGGGCCTCGGCCAGTCCGGCCGCTTCTTCTGCCGCCTGGCACAGCCAGGTCGAGAGTGAGACTCCCTGCGCGCCCGCAGCCCGCTTCGCTCGCTCAAAGACCTCAGAGTCGAGCGAGATACTGATCTTCTTGACCGCCATAGGGCCAGCTTAGCAGGGTGGTAGTACTTCGGTACCACCACTATGGTGCGCTGTGTCCACGGCGTTGGCGTCTCACGGCTGCTCCGCTGGTGTTCCGTTGTCCTCGTATGGCCAGCCTGGTGGCAGGGCCTCCTCCTGCAGCACGAGGTTGATCCGCTGCCGGAAGTCCTCGTGCAGCAGCGGGCCCCAACTGAAGTCGTCCACGGTGTGCACGATGTCGCGCACCAGGGCTTTCGGCTCTTCGACCTCGCCTTCGGCGTGCGCGAAGGCGGGCTGGAAGTAAAGCTGGTGGATCACCCAGAACAGGTCGTTGGCCAGTTCGGGCAGAGTGCCCTGGTTCTGGTGAGCGGCGACGGTGCTGGTCCACCAGGGTCGGTGCGTCGTCTCATCGGAGCTGGGCGCGGCGTCCTCCTTACCGGTGTCCTGGGCGCGGAGGTGATCTCGCAGCATCGTCGCTACTGTGGGGGAGCCGGTAGCGCCATCGATCTGGGCGAGCGCGTGCGTCGCGCGCAGCACGACGATCGGGGACAAGTGATCGAGCAGCTGCCGTCGTAACAGCGGCACCAGCCACTCGCGGTGGTCGAAGTCGTTGTGGATGAAAAAGGGCCCGAACTCAAGATTGATCACACCCGCGATGCGCTCGGCACGCTCCCCGTGCCCGGCGCGGGCGGCCTGCTCCAGCAGCCAGATCGCGGCTTTGGGCGCGTACTCCCGATCACCGCTGGTGAAGGCCTCCGTCATCGGCTGCTCGGCATCGAGGCCGTCCCGGTGCAGGCTGTGCCCAATCACGAAGTGCGCGACCGGGCCGTAGGCGTGCCGGCTGGTGTCAGCGACCCGCTGCCACACGGCGCGGATGGCCGTACCGTCGATGCTGTCGAACAGCGTGGCGTAGCGGTAGGCGGCGGCCGGCGCGTAGACCGAGTGGTCCTGGTCCGCAGCGATTGCGAACGCCTCGGCGGCGGCCCGCCTGCGGATCCCGTCGGGCTGGAACTGGCCCAGCCGGGCCACGCCGAGCAGGAACGCCGCCTCCCCCAGGCAGCGGCAGCCAGGCTGGGTGAGCAGCGGCTCGAGGGCCGCGACAGCGGCGTCGGGGTCGTGCTTGCCCAGCGACGCCACCGCCTCCAGACATGCCTGGTAGTCGTCGCCTCCGGTGACCATGGGCCGACTCTACAAGTCGTAGTCACCGTCTTTGACGCTGGCGATGAACACGGCCCACTCGGCGTGGTCGAACACGGCGGTTCCCGCGTCCGGGCGCAGATTGTTGCGCACGTAGACTGCGTCTTTGGTAAACTTGGTCTGCACGCAATCGACGCCGTTGTGCGATCGCCGCGGCAGGAACCACTCGCCGGTGACGCGGGGCATGGCGTTACCTCTCCTCCAGCTCGCTGAGGACGGCCTGGATGAACTCACTGCTCGCCTCGTGACCCAATGCCTTGGCTCGCAGCAGGTCCATTCTATGTGCGGCGGGGGCGACCTCGGCTTCGTTGTCCTGAAAGGTGCTGTACGCGCTGCCGTCGAAATGCAACATCCGCGGCGCGGGCGGCGGGAAGTCGTAGAGCGTCGCGGTCAGCCCGATGTAAGCGTGCACCCCGGAGCCCAGCGGCAGCACCTGCACCACCACGTTGTCGTGCAGGGTGGTCATGGTGATCAGGTGCTCCAGTTGCTCGCGCATCACCGCCGCTCCACCGACGCCGGAGCGCAGCGCAGCCTCACCGAGGATGCACCACAACCGCAGCGGCGGCCGGTCGGTGCGGCTCAAGGCGGCGCTGCGTCCCATCCGCAGTTTCAGCATTCGGTCCAGCACCTCCGGCGGGTGCAGTCTGTTCCAGCGCAGCAGCGCCTGGGCGTAGTCCTCGGTCTGCAGCATGCCGTGGATGATCTCGCCGGAGTAGAAGATCGCCGAGGCGGCTTGACGTTCCAGGTCGAGGAAGCGGCGATGACTGCCGGGAATCGTGGCCCAGTGACCGCCTCGGGGTCGGCGGCTTTGTGACTCGCGGGCGAACTCGATCAGGTCGTCGCGGTCGTCGCCGGTGATGCCGTAGCGGTCCAGCAGCGCGGCCAGCTCGATGGGTTTCGCGCCGGAGCGGCCGGTCTCCAGGTCGCCGATCTTCGAAGTGGTGCAGCTGAGCACCTTGGCGGCCTGCTCCCGGGTCAGGCCGGCCTCCTCGCGCATCCGGCGCAGCGTCGCCGCGACCTGCACCCGCTCGGTGTTCACCTGTCGCTGGCCCATCACACACCTCCGCTTCCATGAACTGCGTGCGTAGTTTATGCTGTCGCTGTACGGAAGGATGTAGCGCCGCGATGATACGCGGCTTGACGGCACGGGGAGGAGTGACATGTCGTACCTCAGCAGCTCGTCGGTACTGGTCAGCGCGTGGGTGGGGGTGGACGGCGAGAGCGCCATCAGCTACCAGATCTATCCGGACCACGACGTCGTCGAGTTCACCCTGGGTGGTCGGGACGGGCTGGTAATGCAGACCAGCGAGGCCGGTCTGCGCCGCTGCGTCACGGAGTTCACCAGCGCTCTCCACGAGCTCGAGGCCGCCGCTGCGGCACAGCCGGACACCGCCCTCCCCGCTGATCCTGCGTGCCGGTGACTCTCTGCCTGAGGAGTCACGAGACTCTCCGGGACGTATGTGCTCAATCCCACGGTCGGCGTCGCATCGCGCGAGCGGCCCAGGCGACGGGGGAGGAGTCTGTCGGCGCGGCACTGCACGTCGTGGGGGTGGTCACGTAGCCGCCGCGTCAGGCGATGGTGATCTCTTCGCCTGAATCCACCGCCATGCCCTTCATGCACTGCTGACACCACAGCGGCGCATCGAGGAGCTGCTCGCCGAGCGGGCGCGGGAGCTTGGCGTCGCGGTGCACGGGTGGGCCCCGCCCGGGCTGCTCGACAGCTACCACACCGAACGGCACCCGGTCGGTGAACGCGCGATTATGCAAAGCCGCGCCCAGATCGCCCTGCTCGCGCCCGGCCCGAACATCACCGCGCTGCGCCAGGTCTTGGAGGAGCTGCTGCGTTCGCCGGAGAACGTCCGCCACATTTGCGACCTCATGTCCGGTGCCGATACCCGCTCCGTTGCGCCTTGCAGACCTGGTTCGGCCGACGGCTCCCCGGGCCGCCCGCTTCGACTCGACGGGAGCGCGAGGGCGAGGTCAGGGTCAGGGGGTGGTGAGGCGGGTGATGGCGGTCAGGGGGATCGGGAGCCAGTGGGGGCGGTGGTTGTGCTCGTAGTTGACCTCGTAGATGGCCTTGTCCAGCTCGAAGGCGCGCAGCAGGACGGCGTGCTTGCGAGGGTCGGGTGCGGCGTGCGCGTAGCCGTCGCAGAACGCGTCCTGGTTGCGGGTGACCCAGGCCAGTGCCACCGCGGCGCGCTGCTCGGGGTCGGAGTCGCCCAGCGGCAGGTAGTTGGCGGCGTAGTCGAAGGAGCGCAGCATCCCCGCGACGTCGCGCAGCGCGGACGCGGGAGCGATGCGGGCAGCCAGCGGCAGCATCGGCTCGCCCTCGAAGTCGATCAGCACCCAGCCGGTGACACTGCGCAGCACCTGACCAAGGTGCAGGTCGCCGTGCACCCGCTGCACCGGCACCGGCCCGTCGAGACCGCGCACCGCGTCGAAGGCCGCCCGCAGCGCGTCCTCGTGCGGGGCGAGCTCAGGCACCTGTCCGAGCACGCCGTCCAGCCTGTGGTGCATGCCGTCGGCCACCGCGTCGAGATATCCGGCGGGAGCGGGGGAGCTGCCCAGCGCGGTAGCTAAGTCGGTGTGCACGGTGGCCACCGCGTGGCCGAGCCGGTGCGCCTCGGAGGCGAAATCGCCGCCGGCGTCCGCGGGATGGATGTGCTCCACCGGGCCTGGTGCGCCCTCGATGAGCAGGCTCTCCGCCAGCAGGTCCCGCACGCTCGCCGTCGCCATCGCCCAGCCATCGGCGGCGCTTCGCAGGTATTCGGTGAGCATGCCGTAGGTGACCGCAGTGCTCTGGTGTTCACCGTCGATGCTGCCCAGCGGCGCCGCGATGTGCGGGCAGCCCACGGCGGCCAACGCGCGGTGCAGCTCCAGGTCCGGGTTGGAGCCCGTAGCCAGCTTGCGGAACAGCTTGAGGATAGAGCTCTGCCCGTAGACCAGCGAGGTGTTGGACTGCTCCGCCCCGATCGGGCGGGAGCGCTGCGCGGTGTCCAGCGTGACGCCCGGCTCGGTGGCGAAGCGCAGCCCATCCACCTCGCTACCCTGGGCCATCAGGTCCAGCAGCACGGCGGTGAGCTCAGGGTCGTGCGTCGCCTCGTACACTGCGTGGTCCCCGCATGCGGTCACCCAGGCGTGCCCGAGGGTCTCGGGTAGCTCGCTGCGCACCCCGAGCAGCAATTGGTAGCGATCCCGATGCTGCTCACCCTGGTCTACTTCGATGACCGCGTGCACCAGCCGGGGATCGGCCCCGGCGAGGTCAGTGGCGCGCACCGGGATGACCGCGTGCACCGGGTGGCCCTTGCCGGCGAACCAGCGTTGCTCGGGCAGCCACGCCGCCAGCGCGTCGGCGATCTTCGCGAGCAGCTCAGCGGCACTGATCACGGTTCACGCCCGGGGTCGGCAAGGACGATCTGGAACCAGTAGAAGCCGTGACCGGGCAGTGTGAGCAGGTAGGGCAGCTCCCCGATCGGCGGGAAGCGCACGCCGCCGGTCAGTTCGACCAGGACGCCGCCTTCGTGCTCGGACAAGTCGAGCTCCACGGGCTGCGGGAAGCGGGACAGGTTGTTCACGCAGATGACCGCGTCGTCACGGTGATGGTGGCGATAGGCCAGCACGCTGGGGTTGGACGAGCCGAGCTCGGTGAAGCCGCCCAGCCCGAAGGCCGAGTGCTCGCGGCGCACCTGGATCATCCGCCGGGTCCAGTTCAGCAGCGACTGCGACGACCCCGACTGCGCCTCGACGTTGACCGCCTGGTAGCCGTACACCGGGTCCATGATCACCGGTAGGTAGATGCGGCCCGGATCACAGCTGGAGAATCCCGCGTTGCGGTCCGGGGTCCACTGCATCGGCGTGCGCACCGAGTCCCGGTCGCCCAGCCAGATGTTGTCCCCCATCCCGATCTCGTCACCGTAGTAGAGCACGGGAGAGCCGGGTAGCGACAGCAGCAGCGCGGTGAACAATTCTAGCTGGTTGCGGTCGTTGTCCAGCAGCGGCGCCAGCCGCCGACGGATACCGATATTCGCCCGCATCCGGGGATCCTTGACGTACTCGTTGTACATGTAGTCGCGCTCCTCGTCGGTGACCATCTCCAGGGTCAGCTCGTCGTGGTTGCGCAGGAAGATCCCCCATTGGGTGCCGGAAGGGATGGGTGGAGTCTGGGCCAGGATCTCCGAGATCGGGAACCGGGACTCCCGGCGTACCGCCATGAAGATGCGCGGCATCAGCGGGAAGTGAAACGCCATATGGCATTCGTCGCCGCCCGTCGCGGGGTCGCCGAAGTACTTCACCACGTCAGCGGGCCACTGGTTGGCCTCGGCCAGCAGCACCCGTCCGGGATACTCGTCGACCACCGTGCGGCAGCGCTTGAGGAACTCATGGGTGCGTGGCAGGTTCTCGCAGTTGGTCCCTTCCTCCTCGAACAGGTAGGGCACCGCGTCCAGCCGGAAGCCATCGATGCCCAGGTCCAGCCAGAATCGCAGCACATCGAGCATCGCCTCGCCGACTTCGGAGTTCTCGTAGTTGAGGTCGGGCTGGTGGGAGAAGAACCGGTGCCAGTAGAACTGCCCGCGTACCGGGTCATACGTCCAGTTCGACGTCTCAGCGTCGATGAAGATGATCCGGGCTTCCGGATAGGCGGTGTTCTTGTCGCTCCACACGTAGAAGTTGCCGTAGGGCCCGTGCGGATCGCGGCGAGATTCCTGGAACCAGAGATGCTGGTCAGAAGTGTGGTTCATGACCAGGTCGGTGATCACTCGGATGCCCCGCTTATGCGCCTCGTCGAGCAGCACCACGAAATCCTCCACGGTGCCGAATTCGGGTAACACGGTCCGGAAGTCGGCGATGTCGTAACCGCCGTCGCGCAAGGGGGAGGCATAGAACGGCGGCAGCCACAGACAGTCTATGCCCAGCCACTCCAGGTAGTCCAACTTGCGGGTGAGACCGACCAGGTCGCCGGCGCCATTGTCGTCGTGGTCGTGAAACGCCCGAACCAGCACCTCGTAGAAGACCGCTCGCTTGTACCAGTGCGGGTCGGTCGGAGCGGCTGTGGCGTGCTCGAAGTCGCCGGCCTGCGGTTCCACCAAGTAGCCGTCGGGCAACATCGCCTCACCGGTGCGTGGGACCCCTTCCATCATTACAGTCGTACCGGTCCGGGCCCGGCGGCGCAAAAGATGGGGGTTCGCGTAGCTTGGTCGGTGGGCTGTTCGTGAAGGGGTGGGGACCACATGGTTGAAGGTGAAGTGCCGCTGCGGCGGCTGCCGGCCTGGACCTGGGCCGGGCAGCAGCCTACCTGGCGCGACGCCCGGCCCGGCCTGATTGAGGCGGCGCTAAAACGGGCGCAGGCTCGGCCCTCGGGCAACTGGTACGTGCTCGCCGCGAGCCGGGAGGTCCGTGCTGATCGGCCTTTCGGGCGCACCATCGCGGGTGTCGAGGTGGTGGCCTGGCGCACCTCCGACGGCGCGCTGCACGCCGGCCCCGGCGAGTGCCCGCACCTCGGCGCGCCATTGTGCCAAGCGGCGGTGGCGAGCGGGAAGCTGGTGTGCCGTTGGCACGGTCTGGCGATCGGGGCCCGCGGGGTGCCGGGGTGGGACCCGTTCCCAGCCCACGACGACGGGGTGCTGGCCTGGGTGCGGCTGGACTCCGTTGGTGGAGAGGATGCTCTGCCCGCACCGGTGCTGCCGCGCCGCCCTGACCCGGAGATCAGCCTGGACGCGGTGTACACCGGGATCGGGCGCTGCGAGCCCGAGGACGTGGTCGCCAACCGGCTTGACCCGTGGCACGGCAGCTGGTTTCACCCCTATTCCTTTGTTGGGCTGCGCGTTGTGGAGGAGCCGAGCGAGGACGTCGACCGGTTTGTGGTGGAGGTCGCCTTCCGGCTCACCCGGCGGATCGGGGTTCCGGTGCGAGCGTCGTTCAGCTGCCCCGAGCCGAGGACGGTGGTGATGGACATCCTGGAGGGGGAGGGCGCCGGGAGCGTGGTCGAGACGCACGCTGTGCCTTTAGGTCTCGACGATGCCGGTCATCCCCGCACCGCAGTGATCGAGGCCACTATCGCCAGCTCATCCCGCCAGGGGTTTGCGCTTGCTCAGCGCGCAGCGCCGGTGATGCGCCCGGTGATGCGCTGGGCGGCCGCCCGGCTGTGGCGTGACGACCTGGCCTACGCCCAGCGTCGCTACGAGCTCCGCACCACCGGCCGCTGGCCCGGCTGATCCCAGCTCAACCCTTGCCGCCGCCGGGCCGTCGATCTCGACGGTGTACAACTGCGCGCTTACAGCCTCGCCTCGGTGACAGCGATCGACTCCTCGGGGGGCGGCTCGTGCCCGGTGAGCAGCTCGACGGCGCGTCGGACGACTCGCCGGTGTTCCTGCTTGTCCCGCGTGATCCACGAGCGCATCCGCCAGTGCTCCAGCGTGTCGTGGCTGCCGTCCAAGTCTAGCGACCGACCAGCCTCGGCTAGCGCGGCTCGGTAGTTTCGGTCGAACTCGTCACGGTACTCCGGATGCAGGGCAGCTCGGATCTCGCTGGGCTTGGCACCCGGCAGCGGCAACGGCGGCAGGACCGGGCTGTCGGTCACGGCAGCAGCGCAGGACATGCCTACACAATAGGCCAGGTGCGGTAAAGGACGGTGGAGGCGGGCGAGCTTGCGATGACATTGTGGACGGATTCGGCCTGGGCGGGTCATCGGGTCATCCGGATGGGTCCGGATGACCCGATGACCCTCGGCGCGTGGGCAGCTAGGCTTTCATTTCCGATCCTTAAGCTGGCGTTCTTGCTTTCTCCGCGTACCCAGCTAGCAGTCGCACCAGTCGCGCCGCCCCCGGGGGGTCCACGATCAGATGCACTGGCAGCAGTCCGGCGGGAATGCTGATTGTCAGTAGCTTTCCGGTGTCTAGGATGATCTCCGCTGTGGCGTTGTCGGTTACTCTGGCTGCCACCAGCATCAGCTGATACCCCATTTCGTGGACTTGTGTGGACAACGGTGGTGGAAGGCATCGGGGCTGGCGGCTCTGTTGGCGGCACCCGCCCCGATGCCGGTCTTGAGGGCGTGGTCACTATCCCCGGTCACCCCAGCCACACGCTCAGCAGGTTGCCCAGCGTCGTGGCCTCTTCCTCATCGAGGGAGATCACGCACGAGCCAACGACTTGAGGATCGAGCACGATCGTCCCGCCACGCTTGCTCACCACCAGGTTGGTGGCCTCCACCGGACCCCCCTCCAGCTGACATGTCGCCGGGCGCATGGTGCTCGTATACACAATTCTCCTGGCAACCAGCCCCCTGCTTTTCTTCCTCGTGCGAGGCAGGCCTGTGCGTTTCACGAGCGTTCTCCTAGGAGTTGTCAACCGGAGGCCCGGAATACGTGGTCACGGTGAGGGCTCCCCGGTCAGGACCTCGTTGAGCACCTGAACCGCGCTGCCCTGCACCCGGTGTTGGCGCTGCCCGAGTTCGTCCGGGGAGATGATCAGCGAGGATGTCCACTCACGCCAGGCGGAGCAGTCCCGACTGAATCCCTCGAGGCGAATCAGATCGACCCAGTCGTCGCTGACCCGGTGCCCCACCAGCGCAGCGTCCGCGCCCGGCGCTGTGTCCCTGAGTTGCCCGCAGTGAATGTCCGCCTGCGGTGGTGTCGCCACACCGCTGCCCGTCTCCGTCATGGTGTCCTTCCGTGGTGGTCGCCGGTGGCGCGGCCAGGCACTGCCCCTCCGCGCCACGGGCATGACCTCGTCGGCGGGTGCCCACAGGTGCGGGCGTCCCTCGTCGGGGCAGCGCGCTCACAGCAGCTGCCCCCACACCCGACGCCCCGCCCGAACGGCGGGGATCCGGCTGGCCGCCAGGAGGAAGCGGTGCGGGGCAGCTGACCGGCGGCCAGCCGAGGTCTCGGTGGAAACTGGGGCTCGGGAACCGGCAGCACCGCCCGCCGCAGCGCGTTCTGGAGTTGCGCGTGTCTGGTGTGTCCGGCGTCGGTCAAGCCATGTTCATATGTCACGTTGTGACCTGCACAGACGTCACTCAGACCAGAAGAGGTGAAGCGGGTCTCACCTTTACGGCCAACACGTAGGCGACTGCACCACCGGTACGACCATTGGCTCGGCTTCGTCACAGGGAGGAACAGTAACGGGCAGACAGGCAGCGGAGTCGAACCGCAGGGCCTACCGAACTACGGGTTCATTGATCTTTGAACTGTCAGTTAAGCAGGCCAATGCGGTTAGCGAACTCTCGTACTTCAGAGGCATATGACGGCTTAGCTCGCCTGACTAGGGTAGCTACCATATTACGCGGAACTTGTTTCCGTAAGAAATCTTCTGGACAGATACGCTCAGCCATCTTTAAGTGCACGAACACCGCCGCATCATTACCCTTGCACTCATAGGCCCGTGCTACGTGATACAAGTGAGCGGTCTTGCGTTCGAGCGACGCGATGTTGGTGATATCCACATCGTCAGCGAGTCGTAACCCTTCGGCAATCTCTCCAACTTCAATCTCGATAGTAGTAGCGTGTATCGCCACATTGGTAGGACCGAAGAATATATGATAGTCGCTCCTGCCTTCACCGACGCGCGCCGCTGCCTTACGGGCGGGTCCTCGAAGCAACTCACGAGCACGCCAGGGATCACCGTTTCGTTCTGAAGCGATGGCTGCTAACTGCAACAAGCCACCATAGACCGAGAATGTTTCAGCTGTTCCATCTGCCAGCAGCGGTTCAATCGACTCGCTGGCCCTCATCGCGACGTCAAGCGCGCCGGATGTCATATCATCAGTCAATATCGCCTGACCAAGGCTCCATGCTGCGGCCCCGATGAGCAGTGGATCCTCAATTTCCTCTGCGTAGCGCATCGTGCGATCAGCCACTAAGCCACCCAAGTCAACACGTCCCAGATGTTTCAGCACCGGCCGGGCCAGTTGATAGACCTCACACGCTACCCGACATGCTTCTGGTGATCGTTCGCGCTCGCGTACTGCTTGTTCGCTATGAATAATCAGACGGGGTAGGACTCGCAGGACGTCACTGTATTTATTCGGCGAGGTAAACCAAGCGTCCCAGGCGGCCTCAACCTGTCCGGCTAGCTCCGCAAGCTCAGGGGTGTCAGCACTGGCGGGCGTCAGTGACCGATAGGTAAACAGGGCTTGTTCAACCTCGGCTAGTCGGGGGTTCACCGGACCCTCGTGATCTTCGCTTGGCGCTTCGCCAATGAGGGCTGAAGTGCGAACACCGAGAACCTTAGCGATTTTGCGCAGCACCGACAGGGATGGTGTCTTTGTGCCAGCTTCGATCATCTCCAGGTAGCGTGCGGTGATACCCGCATGGGTCGCGATGTTGACCGTGCTCTTCTTGCGGTCGATGCGGTACAGCCGGATGAGCTGCCCAGTGGGCATGTCGGGCACGGTAGTTCCTCCTACTAGGTACTTGCCGGAGCTTCTACGCCTAGGCTACCGACCTGCCAGCAGTTCGTGACCACGGATCGTAATCAGCACTATGACATGCGGAAACGTCTTGTATGTAGCCCGCTTAGCAGTGTCCGATGAGGATGCGCAGCCATACAGTTGACTACTCGACAGTGCTCATACCCACCTCGCCGTGAACCGCACTGGCCACTCGAGCGACAGCCCGCCTCCTGATCTTGCTGTTGATGATCATTAGTGTACTTCATCTCGCTGGGTAATTTATGATCATCATTGCTGTATGAGCTCGGTGATCAGCCCGATCAGCACAGACACGACAGCGATCGCGGTGCTGGCGCCATGACTAGGGGGGATGTGCGGGTGACGATCAGTGGGCGGGGGCTGCTGTACGCGGTGTGGGGCTGCGCTGCGCCGGGCTCGACTGCGTGGGCAGGCGTGGTGTGACCCCTGCCGCCGGGCCGGACCCGATCCCCGCCGGGAGTTGCCCTCGGGATTTTATTTTCAGGATTCGATCGCCGCCGCGCTGGCCGACTGTGCGACATCCCGTGAGTTCCCCTGAGCCCCGATGAGGGTCTGTACTCCTGGCCAGGGGTTCTTCTTCCATCGGGTGCTTTGCTGCCCGGTGACGTAACTTCGGGATTTTTGAAGCGTTCTCACC